>WGLV01000077.1 GCA_016125385.1 bacterium | reverse complement strand
ATTCGAAATGGCGGCGAATCGTTTCCCATTCCCGATCCGTCAGATCGCTTTCGTACCGCATTCCGTTTGCCTCAACCGAAAAAATCAAAACAGATGAGTCAGCATAGCTCAAGATGAATATTCATGCAAACGGGCTCTAAGCATTGCGTTTTTCTTGGTTTTTACTCAATCAGCGGATACTTACGAGGTTTGTCCAAATCAATGCCTAAGCTCACGATGCAAAGAAACAGAGCATGCAGTGATCGATTTATGCACATATAATACACCATTCGTTGATTGTTATTATTGCGTATCTAAATTTGTAGTTGAAAGCAAAGAAGAGTTTTGTCATTTTGAATGGAAAGGAACAGGAGAAACAGTATACTACTGTCAATCCATGGGAAATGATGTTTGGGGGCATTATATTCTTACAACCTGTGATTATGACGATCATTGTACGATTATAGATGAACACGACGGCTGGCACGCTACCTGCACAAGCCAAAATGAAACTACTGTTGGTCCTTGCAGGTAATATTATTAATAAATACGCAGATCAAGCCACGCGGGCCGCGTTTTTATGACGCGGCCCGTTTTCTTTATTTTTCGTCAGAATCAGGATAGGCAGGATGAAAAGGATAATCAGGATTTTCTATCGGGGACAAGGCAATATTGGTTTCGTTTTTGAATCCCGAAAACACGAAAAAGACGAAATACTCGAAAAAAGACCAGGGCAGTTCAGAAAACGGAGAGGCAATCCGCCGCGATTACGCCTCATCCGGGAAGAAGACGTCGTCTTCGACGATGTCGGGTACGCCAATCACCAGCACCTCGTGATCGCCCTCGGAGGAATGGACGCAGCCCGGGTCGATCTTGACCATCATGCCCTTACGCAAGGGGAAGGTTTCGCCGTCGAGCGTCATGGTTCCCCGCCCCGACAGAACGTAATAAAACTCGGTGGCGCGCTTGTGGTAATGAGCGCGCGAACCGGTGATGTTGACGGTATGCAGATACGCCGGGGTTTCATCGCCGGTTGAAACAAGACGGCGGCGGGTTCCACAGGTGCTTTTTTCCGGCTCGATTTCATCCTCGTAGCGGACGAAGTACTTTCTGGTTTCAGTGGTCACGATCGTTTATCTCCTTGTTCTTATTCAGGCTTTCGGGAAATGTCAGGCCGGTTTTTCGCCGGTAACGGGGTCGACGTCGGCTTCACGGCCTTCGGGTTCAAGATGAGTGGTCAGGATCACCGGTTGGTTGAGCGCGCTGCGTAATTCGTCTTCAAGATGTTCGGCTTCGTCGTGCGCCTCTTCAAGCGTCGCGTTTTTTTGAAAAACTAAATGAACTTCGACCCAATGACGGTCGCCCTCTGAACGATGGCGCAGAGCGTGGTAATCCCACGCGTGTTCGTTGGCTTCGGATTGAAGAACATCACGCACGATGCGATCGACGTCGCGGTCGACTTCGTCCATCAGGCCGCCCATCGCTTCTCGCACCAGTTTCAGCCCGACGAACAATATGTACACGCCCGCCGCATACGCCGCCAGCATATCGAGAACGAGCCAGCCGGTCAGCATGGCGGAAACCGCGCCGGTGAGGGTCGCGGCGGTGGTAACGAAATCGGACAGGATGTGTTTTCCATCGGCGACCAGGATGATCGAATTGACGCGGCGGCCCGTGCGGATGAGGTACCAACCGACAACGCCGTTGAGTACGCCCGCGATTAAAGCAAGCCCTGCGGCGGATGTGACGTCGTCGAGTTGATAGCCCGTGATGATGCTCAGGGTTGTTTGATACACGATCAATAGCGAAGCGCCGATCACCAGCCCACCCTCCAGCGCGGCGGAGACGAACTGGATTTTACCATGCCCGTAAAGATGGTTTTCATCCGGCGGGAGATGACGCAGATAGAGGCAATAGACGGCGAAGGCGATCACAGGAAACTGGACGCCGGACTCAACGAAATCGGAAAAGATCGCCATTGAGCCGGAGAGAAAATAGGCGGCGCCTTTGATCAAGATAATCGCCGCCGCCATCGAGATCGAGAGCAGCATGGCGCGGCCCTCGGCGGAGCCCAAATAAGAAAACGAGACGTGGCTGGACTTCATGCTTTTACATGCCTCTGGCTGTAATTTCAGAGCGGCGAGCGTGAGGCGCTTTTCACTCCTGAAGCAAACTATATCGCGTCGCGGCGGCGATCCCAAGCGGATTTTGAGCGAATGACGGTGAAGGTACGCTTCGCCGCCGTCCCTTTGAAAATACGGGTGCGGGCCTACAATATCATAGTTTTGGGGCGCAATTATATCCGGTTTTCAGGCCGGGAACCCCGCCCCACGCATTGAATTCCGCATCCGCGTAACGAAAGGATTTTACTCAACATGGCAAACGCTTCTCATTCGATCCCAACCTTTTCCATCCTTGGGCCTCCCGGCTGCGGCAAGGGCACGCAGGCGGAATTCATCAAATCGCAGCTCGGTTTTCTGCACGTAAGTTCAGGCGACATTTTTCGCGGCGCGCTGGCGCGCGGCGATGAAAACGCCCTGGCCGCGCAGGACCTGATGCAGCGCGGCGAACTGGTTCCCGATGAAGTCATCAAAAAAATGGTGCATGACGAGCTGCAGCGGATTCTGAAAGCCAGCGAGAACGCGAAAGGCGTGCTGCTGGACGGTTTTCCGCGCACGGTGGGTCAGGCTGAGATGATGGACGACCTGCTCTCGGATCTGGGATTGCATTTCGTCGGCATGTTAAACCTGCAGGTTCCGGAAGCATTGTTGATCGAGCGCCTGCTCAAGCGCGGTCAGGGAGCGGAAAAGCGGCCCGACGACAATGAAGACGTCATCCGCGAACGTATGCGCGTCTGGAAAGAAAAAACGTATCCGCTGGAAGAATATTACGAAGCGCACAAACAGTTGTTCTCGCTCGACGGCGTCGGTTCGCCGGACGAGGTGTTCGGCCGGCTGAAACCCGTCATCGTGGAGCAGGGCCAACTGGCGTAATCAAACGCGGTCATTCGATGATGAAGAAATTTCTTTCACGGTTTATACCGCTTTGTCTGGCGATCGTTACGCTGACGGCTTCCGCCGCCTGGTGTGAAGACGGTTGGCTGTCGGTCTCGTTCCGCGAGGTTAACACGGCGTCGCCCATCGTGGCGAACGCTACGTTACCCGCATCGCTGGCGAACGCGATCGTTGCCGCCGTTCCCGATAAACAGCGGGAAGACGCGAAAGAAGACGGCTTCGATCTCGAACAGCTGGCGGCGCGATCACAGGCGTTGAAAGCGGGCGATCGCATTCACGAAGCCAGCAGCCGTTATGAAATGAATATCGTCAAGACGCCCGCGCCTGACGCGGGCGTCTCATCACCCGGTTATCTGATCGTGCAAACCGATAAGATCCGGGTTCCCGTACCGCTCTCGGTAACCAGCCTGGCGGTGGGTTCGATTCAATACCTCTTCAAGGATTTCAAGGACAAAGGCGCCGAGTTGACGACGCTTATCGAAGAGTTGCGAAAAATGCCCACCGGCATGATCTATTCTCACTACGACCAGTACGATAACTCTTATCTGAAACTCAGCCTGGAATAATCGTGACCGCCGCGGACGTTCTACTCCAACAACGCTTCGGCGACCGGCTTTTGCGTGAAGCCGAGCTGGCGCCGTATACCACTCTGCGCATCGGCGGGCCGGCGGAATTTTTGCTGGAAGCGCGAACGCAGGAGGATTTGATCGCCGCGCGTCGAGCCGCCATCGAACTCAACATCGCCTTCACCTTTCTCGCGGGATGTTCAAATGTCCTGATCAGCGACGCCGGGCTGAAAGGCCTGGTCGCGATCAATAAAACCGACGCCATTCAGTGGCGCGGCGATTTTTGCGTCGCCGTCGATGGAGGGTATAACCTTGACCGCTTCGTCGAAGACGTATCGCGGCGGGGATGGGCCGATTTAAGCTTCGCCGCAGGAATTCCCGGCTCGGTTGGCGGCGCCATCGCCGGTGGAGCGGGCGCATTTGGAAACCTGGTGCATGAGTTCGTCATCGAAGCGCGAGTGTTGAGACGCAACGGTGAAGTGGTGACGATGACGCCCGCCGAACTTGGCATCGAATACCGCAATAGTCAGGCGCGCAAACGCGGCGACATTATTCTCGAAGCGTTGATGGGTGGTTTTCACCAAGGCGACCGGGACGCGCTGTTTGAAAGCATCCGAGCCATCAAAGCCCAGCGCGAAGAAAAGCACCCCGGCCCCAGTGAGCCTTCCGCAGGATCATTTTTCAAGAACCTGCCTCCCGAAGAAGAAGGCGGGCGGCGCATCCCCGCCGGGAAATATCTCGATGAGGCCGGCGCCAAGGGCATGTCCGCGGGCGGCGCGAGGGTCTTTCATAAACACGCCAATATCATCATTAACGCGGGTGGAGCCACCGCAGCGGACGTAAACGCTTTAGCCAACCAGATGGCGGACGCCGTGCGCGAACGATTCGGAATCGAACTCGAACGCGAGGTGTTGTATCTCTGCTAACAGGGCGGAGCCTCCAAACTTTGAAATATCCACATCAGGACGAGCTTGAAACCAGCCCCTGCGTTCACCCGATTTGTGAATCAAGAAAACACGAAAAACATGAATTTCATAAAAAACATCAACGAAATCAGCACCGCAACCATGAAAGCCGGGGGATTATATGAGCCGCCGCATTGTTGAAGCCTCATTCGTGCTGTCAGCGCCAACGCTCGAACACTGCCCCGAAATCGACCGTCCGGAGATCGCAATCGCGGGGCGCTCGAACGTGGGGAAATCGAGCCTGATCAACACGCTGTGCAACCGGCGCGGGCTGGCGAAGACCTCTTCCACTCCGGGCAAGACGCGGGCAATCAATTATTTCGATATCCGCATGGAGCCGGGCGAACTTCGATTTTACCTGGTCGACCTGCCTGGCTACGGTTATGCGAAAGTATCAAAAGCCGAGCAGAAGGAATGGGGCCGGTCGATGCATGAGTTTCTGGCGCGGCGCGCCGCCATCGAAGCCATCATTCACCTGATCGATATCCGACACGACCCATCCGTACAGGACGTGCAGATGCGCGAATGGATTCTGCAATCGGGGCTGCCTCCGGTAACCGTCTTCACCAAAGCCGACAAACTGAGCCGCAATCAGCTCAATCAACAGCTGGCGAAATCGAAGAAACTGTTGCTGTTCGGCGACCACGAGCGCTGGGTTGTGACTTCGGCGCAATCAAGGACGGGTCTTGAGGAACTCAGCGAATCGATCGCCGAAATCATCGACTCCGCGTTTCAGCGGCAGAGTGACTAGCAGCCAGTGGCGAGTATGTGGGCTGTGCGAACTCAGCGCGCTCGTTGGCGCTGAAGTTATCTGATTGAGATGGATTGATGTCTTTTTGTCTGAATCGGGATGGGCGGGAAAAGAAGGATGAACAGGATAAAGGCTGGCAGGTTTCGGTCTCCAATTTGAATCATGGGAACACGCAGTCAGCATCTGGGGCAAGTATTTGGGCAGTGCGAAATCAGCGCGCTCGTTGGCGCGGCTAGCAGCCGGAGCGAGTATTTGGGTGGTGCGAACCTAGCGCTCCCGCTGGCCGCTGACACGAGCGAGATCGAGAAACAAAAAAGCGTTTAGGGATTATCCGAACCATTTTTTGAATCACGAAAACACGAAAAATTTGAATTACACGAAGAACGCCAAAATTCCGTTCGTTCAAGATGAATCTGGATGAGCAGGATGACCAGGATTCAGCGGTTATTTCAATATCCACTTGCGAAACAGGGAAAGTTCTCTACAATGGCGTTCGAGCATAGCCCTTCGGGTGGCCGCCGCAGGCGGCTGAAACGGGAAGCCGGTGAGCCTCCGGCGCGGTCCCGCCACTGTAACCGAGAACGAAACCTCACCGCCATTGTTTCAGAGTGAAACGAGAAGGCGAGGGAGTAGGCGGCTCGGAAGCCAGGAGACCGGCCTGAATGGATATGCCGCCTCTTCGGGGACAGAGAGAGCGGCGCGCCCAGATGGATACGCCCATTGACGCCTCGGTTTCAGAAGAGACCGGGGCGTTTTGCGTTCAGGCCGCCAATCACGCCGGCGCGCAATTCGTAAAACGCTACAGTCTCGAGCCGGCGCCGATTCAGGTTCAACCCACTCCGTAACGCTCGTCTCCCCCCGCATCATTCAACGGAAAGGATTACCTCATGAGAACACGAGCGATGTTCGTATGGGCGGTGTTGGCGCTGGCGGTTTGTGGAGCGAGCTGGGGGCAGAACCGGGCGGGGCTTCTGATTCAGAACTCGACCGGAGAAACCATCAGCCGATGTGTGGAGTTCACGGAAAATTCGATCACGGTGGAGGAACTTCTGAAACGGTCGGGCTTCAAACTGGTTACGCAAGAGTCGTCATTTGGGGCCTATGTCTGCTACCTGCATGACGACGGCGTGGCGGATTGTTCGAATCATCCCAAAGGGTGGTTCTGGAACTTCTTCGTTCACGACGGCGCGGGCTGGACGGCCGCAAACGCGGGCATCTCGTCGGTAACGGCGGAGGATGGTTCGCTGTTTGGATTCGGCTTCGGCGGATGGCAGGAGGTTGAACTTCCGGAAACGGACTTCGATCAAGTTTGCGGGACGCTGAATCAGGCGGGACTGGTCATCGATCACGGCGACGGGACGCGCGTGATTCGCGTGGTCGATTTTTATGGAGAAACGCTGACCGGGTATCAACTGTTGTTGAAAAGCGGGCTCGACGTGGTTTCGCATCAGTATTCATTCGGCGCGGCGGTGTGCGCCATCGACGGCGAGGGGCATCCTGAAGACAACTGTTTCGGCGACTATACCGCGAACGATCCAAGCTGGGGACTCAGCGTATTAAACGAGCGGGATGAATGGAAAACAGCGCCGGTGGGCGTGGGCGACACGCTCGTTTATGGCGGGACGGTGCAGGGCTGGTACTTCGCGCACTATGACGACGCGCAGCCGCCGGTTACGCTGGACGCGGTATTCGGCGAGACCTCGGACGTATCGGCGTGGGATTCGCTGCGATGAGGCGGCGCCATGCAATTCACGCGTTGACCATCGCGGCGGCGCTGGCCTTATGGCCCGCGCCGAACGCCTTTTCGCAATCGATTTCGTTCGAGCCCGCGCAAGTACTGCTCGAAACCGGCGAGGCGATTGAGTTCGCCCGGAACCCAAGCGACGCGATGGCGGTAGACGCCTCTGGCGGCGAACATGTGGTGTATTTCATCGCGGACGAGGCGGGCGATCCCCCTATAAACCGGGTGATGTACCTTCATGAAGAAAGCGGGGCGGTCTCCACGCCGGTCCGGGCCGATCACGGCGAGGCGGGCGGTGGACGGCATCCCGCGATCGCGCTCGGATCGGACGGCGCGCTCAATCTCGCATGGCAGGATTACCGCGATTCGTCCGCGTTATACAACTGGATCGATAATCTGGAGATTTATTTTCACCGCTCAATGGACGACCGGTTTACCGGACCAGACGCGAGGCTTACACACACGAAGGCGAGCCACAACGGTGACAATGGTTACGCGCCCCAGATCGCGTCGAGCGCCGACGGGACGATTGCGGTCGCATGGTACGATTTCAACGCGGACGGAGGAGCGCCAGGCGTGTACGTCAGGCGGAGCGCCGGCGGCGCGTATGACGACGTTAACGGAATCGACGCGTTTCGGATCACGCCGCAAGACGGTTCAGGAACCTGGATGCCTGACATCGCCGCGCTGAACGATGGCGCGTTTTACGCGGCATGGGGCCGAGTGGAAGGATTCAGCGGCGTGTTTGAATTGCAGGGACGCGAGATCGGCGCTTCCGGCGAAATGGGGCCCATTGAAGAAATCGCGCCAGCGGGCGGCAATTTTTTCGACCCGGTTAGACTTGCCGCGAGCCCGGACGGAACACTGGGAGCGGCGTACAGCCTGCGAATGGATGGCCTATCACGGGTGTTCGTCAGAATGAGAAGCGCAAGCGGAGAGTGGAGCGATGCGCTGACGCTGGATGAAGGGATGGTGAACGCTTCACAGCCCGCGCTGGTCATCGGCGAGGGCGGGCTTGCGTACGCAGCCTGGCAGGAAGATTGGGGCGGATTAGATCTCATTCAACTTGCGGTTATTGACACGAAAACGATGGAGATCACGGCGCGGGCCGAGTTGAGCGATCCACTCGAAGACGCCCGGTTTCCCGTGCTCGCGAGAAATCCATCGGAGAAGCTGCTGCACGCCGCCTGGATCGAGCGCGGATTGGAGGGTGAACGGCGGATCGTTTCGACGCGGCAGGTTCGCACACGGGTGGATGATTGGCTGACCTATTGATAAAACGTGGTAAGATGAATAGAGAATCCAAATCCGGGCGGAGCCGATCCGCCCGATTTTTTTGAAACCGAGGGAAAATATGATTCAAATTTCCGCCGCTGGAGCGGCTCATTCCAACGCAAACGACGCGCTCGAACAGGCGCTCGATCTCGCCATGCGATCGATGGACTCGGCTCCTGACGCCGCCGTGCTGTTCACCACATCGGACTACAACGACAACCTCCCCAGGCTGGCGAAGCGATTCAGTGAGGCGACCGGCGCGGGCGTTTCACTGGGTTGCAACGCGGAGAGCGTCATCGGCCCCGAGCGCGAATATGAACGCGAACCCGCGCTGGCGGTCTGGCTGGCAAGCCTGCCGGGATGCGAGGCGGTTCCATTTCACTTCGGCCAGGAATCGCTGGAACGGGCGGAAAATGAGGCGGACTGGCGCGCTCTTCTTAACGCGAATGAGGAATGCAACACGTCGATTCTGCTGGGCGATCCGTTTTCGCTGGACGCACGGCGGTTTTTGGACGGCGTCAATCAGCGCATGCCGGGCTTACGCATTCTCGGCGGGATGGCGAGCGGCGCGATGGCGCCGGGTGAAAGCGTATTGATGTTGAACGGAGAACTCTACGAACAGGGCGCGGCCGGGTTTTCTTTGAGCGGAGCGGTTCGCGTCGAGACGGTGATCTCACAGGGATGTAAGCCGGTAGGACAGCCGTATCTCATCACACAGGGCGAGCGCAACGTGATTCATGGCCTGGGCGGCCGCAACCCGATGGAAGTGGCGCAAGAGACCATTAACTCGCTGCCTGACGAAGACCGGCGGCTGGTAAGCAACGGTCTTTTCGTGGGCCGGGTGATCGATGAATATAAAGACCGATTTCAGCGGGGCGATTTTTTGATCCGCAACATCATCGGGGCCGATCAGGAAAGCGGCGCGATCGCGGTGATGGATAACGTGCAGCCCGGCGCCACCATACAGTTTCACCTGCGCGACGCCGACACCGCCGATGAAGATATCCGCCTCATGCTGGCGCCCCATCAGGGGAGGACGCCGTGCGGCGCGCTGGCGTTTTCATGCAACGGACGCGGGTCGCGGATGTACCCCGACGCCGATCACGACCTTGGCGTGATTCAATCGACGCTGGGACGACCGCCGGTGGCGGGATTTTTCTGCGCGGGCGAACTCGGCCCGGTGGGCGGAAAGAATTTCATCCACGGTCACACGGCCAGCATCGCGCTGTTTTATCCGCCGGCGGGACGGACCGCTTAATTGATGGATTGGAATCAAGCCGGGCCCGAGCCAGCAGCCGTTTGCCCATAATTTAAACGGAACCGGCTCCACCGTCATCACTCTAATATTTCCCGTTTATTCCTCAGCGTCCGGATTTTGTTCCATGGCGTGCAGGTAGTCGGCGATCGGCTGATTCAGAAAGCGCAAATCCTCGTGAGTGATCTCAATCTCGCGCGTCATGGCTTTTTCAGCCTTGCTGAGCACCACGTCTCCGCTTTCGCTCATCAGCACGACGCGTTGCGGCAGATCGGGAAGCCTGCGGCTCAGGCGTGACGCCGTCCCCAGGCCGTAGGAGCAATGCCCGGCTCCGCAGATCACCACGCCCACCCATTCATCCGGATCATCCAGCGCCTTCCAGGCGTTCGCCATGTTTTCGGCCATGGTCTCGTCACGGGCGACTTGCGCGCGGTATACGTTGCGCAGCATCTCTTCGGTAAACGCCATGTGGATCAGCATCAGCTTGTTCAGCAGCGTTTCATAGAGCGGCTCATCGAACACCATCTCTTGAGGCAGCTCGCCGCGATCGGATTCGGAGAGTGAATCGAGCCCGCCGCGTCCAATGGCGCGGATGGTTTCGGCGCGGGCGTTCAACGAAACGACGCGGCCGCCGCTATGGATCGCCGCTTCAAGAATAGGCCGATAGTCGGCGCAATTCTCCCAGCGCGTCCGCCATTCAGTAGACGACGCCAGTTCGTCAAACGTGATTTCGCCACGGTTATATCGTTGCATCCAATCGTCGAAACGCGCTTCCATCTGCTCGACGCCGAGCAACACCTTTTTACCGCGATCCGACAGTGCGGTAATGATTTGGGTCTGGAGATCGTGATGACGCTGAAGGGTGTGAACCTCGCCGAGGAACACGATTTTCGACGACGCCAGATCATCAAGCATGTCTTCCCAGGCGACCGGCTCGCCGCGATAGAGATCGAGCCAGAACGAGCAACGGTCACCGGCGTGGCCAAGAGAAGCGCATCCGATGAACGCCAAGCAAATGGCAAGGAAGAAGCGTATCTTCAAAGAAAACCGCCTTTATTTTATTTATATATCACATGATATATTTGCATAACAAATAAATGGAAGTCAAGCAAAGGCATCTTGTCTAGCCCCCGATGGGGAGAACGGCCAGCGGCTAATGGTGAGTTGAGTCCGTCTGAGAGCCCGTTTGCATGAATATTCATCTTGAGCTATGCTGACTCATCTGTTTTGATTTTTTCGGTTGAGGCAAACGGAATGCGGTACGAAAGCGATCTGACGGATCGGGAATGGGAAACGATTCGCCGCCATTTCGAATAT
>WGLV01000069.1 GCA_016125385.1 bacterium | reverse complement strand
GAATCCCATGGAGACTCTCCTTTGCGGTCTAGTCACATAACTAGACTCTATAATAAAAGAAAAAGGAGCGAATTTCCAGCGAAAATTACACTCCCAGCAATTTTTATCTCTTTTTATCTAGTCAAAGGCCAAAGTCGAGAGCGGGGCGCGTAACGCGCCCCGCTTTTTTGCGCCTTTATCAGCATTCGTTCTCGGTTATTCACTGTTCCACCGTGATAAAAAAACAAGTCTTCCCTCGATGGGAGGCTGAAAGTAAAGTGTCTATATGAAGGGCGAGGCTGAAAACGCGCCATCGCCGATTTGGAGCGCCTCCGCGAGCCGGATGCGCATGTTCGAAAGTGTGGGTTCCAACACGTTGATTCACGCCGCGCGGCATTCATCCGCGATCCGATCTGGAAAGCGGGCGTTTCCGCGCGTTTGTGTGAATTTCGTTATCTGATGAGGACGCCTGTATGCAGATTCAAGCGGTCAATGTACCTGAATCGGTGGTGGTTCCACCGTCGTTTTTACAGAAGATGATCGATTACGCTCAAGAGGCCCTGCCCAATGAATGTTGTGGCCTGCTGGGCGGCCGGGGCCGGGTGGTGACATCGGTTTACCCCGTTCGTAACGATCTCTGCTCGCCCGAAGGCTTTTTCGGAAACCCGAAAGAAATGTTCTGCGCGGTGCGCAAAATGCGGGCGAATCATGAAGATATGATCGGCATCTTTCACTCTCACCCCGCCTCGGCGCCCGAACCCTCGCCTCGCGATGAAGAAGAAAACGCTCATCCGGGCCTGTTTTATTTCATCGTGTCGCTGCGGGACGCCGAACCCTGCGTCCGCTGTTACGTCAAAACCGATGACAGCGGCTTTGTCTCGGTTTCAATCGTGTAAGTTGTTGTATATCAGCAGGTTTTTTATATCACGGATCCCTGCGAGCCCGTTCGTGAGACCACGTGACGCTTTTGCGGCTGCTGCTGGATTGACAAGCGCCGGGAGGGCGGTCATACTCCGCCGGGCCTCAGGGAAAATCCAAAAATACCGCGCAATCAGAGTTCCTTTGCTTGCGTCATGGCCCAGGGAGCAGCATAATACTCTATCAACATGGTAAGTCACGAATTCTCCAGCATTCATCGTCCCCCCGCGGTTCTCGCCCTTGAAGATGGAACGATCTTCCGCGGCCGCGCTTTTGGCGCTCTGACCGAGAGCGGCGGCGAAGTGGTTTTCAATACTTCCATGACCGGATATCAGGAAGTGTTGACCGACCCCTCCTATTACGGCCAGATCGTAACCATGACCTATCCGCTGATCGGCAATTACGGCGTGAATGAAGAAGACGTCGAGTCAAAACGGATTCAGGTCGCGGGCTTTATTATCAAAGAACCATCCCGGCTGTACAGCAACTGGCGCGGCGGCGTCTCGCTCGAAGAGTGGATGATGTCGCAGAATGTGGCCGGTTTGTGCGGCATCGATACGCGAGCGCTGGTGCGTAAATTGCGCAATGTCGGCGTGATGCGCGGCGTGATTCTGCCCGGCGAGGGTGGAGACGACGCCGTCGGCAAGGCGCGGGCCGTCCCTTCGATGGCGGGGCTCGATCTGGTCAAGGCGGTTACGACCGGCGAACCCTATGACTGGAACCAGTCGCTGCACGCCCTGCACAAGCAGACCCTGCCGGACGGGATCGAACGCGCGCCGTTTCGCGTGGTGGCGTATGATTTCGGCATCAAACAGAATATTCTGCGCAACCTGGCCGAGCGCGTGAGCGAACTGCACGTCGTGCCCGCCACCGCGTCCGCCGAGGACGTGTTGGCGATGAAGCCCGACGGCGTGTTTTTGTCGAACGGCCCCGGCGATCCCGAGCCGGTCGACTACGCCATCAATTCGGTGCGCGGCCTGTTGGGCAAGGTTCCCGTTTTCGGAATCTGCCTGGGCCACCAGATTCTCGGACTGGCGCTGGGCGGCAAGACCTACAAACTGAAATTCGGCCATCGCGGCGCCAACCAGCCGGTCAAAGACCTCGACACCGGCAAAATCGATATCACCTCGCAGAATCATGGATTCTGCGTCGACGCGGACAGCATGCCCGGCGACGGGGTCCGCGTGACTCATCTCAACCTCAATGACAACACCGTCGAAGGGTTGGAAGATCAGGCGAAAATGTGTTTCTCGGTGCAATATCACCCCGAAGCCTCGCCCGGTCCGCATGACGCGACCCACCATTTCGACAAATTTATCGATCTGATGAAAAAACAAGGGGGCTGATCGACCGATGCCGAGACGGAATGACATTCATAAAATACTGGTCATCGGTTCGGGTCCCATCGTTATCGGTCAAGCCTGCGAATTCGACTATTCGGGCACGCAGGGCTGCAAGGCCCTGAAAGAAGAGGGCTATGAGGTGGTGCTGGTCAACAGCAATCCCGCCACCATCATGACCGACCCCGAAACCGGCGACCGCACCTACATCGAACCCATCATCCCCGAAGCGCTGGAGCGAATCATCGAGGCCGAGCGGCCCGATTGCCTGCTGCCCACTCTGGGCGGCCAGACCGCGCTTAACGCGGCAGTGTCTCTCGCCGATCTGGGGATTCTCGAAAAGTACAACGTCGAACTGATCGGCGCCAAGATGCCCGCCATTCAGAAAGCCGAAGACCGCGAATTGTTCAAGGCGGCGATGGCTTCGATCGGGCAGGAGATCCCCCAGAGCGCTTACGTGCGTAACATGCAGGAGGCGCTTGACGCCATCGACGAGATCGGGTTTCCCGTCATCATCCGCCCCTCGTTCACGCTGGGCGGTTCGGGCGCGGGCACGGCGTACAATCGTGAAGAATATGAAGAGACGGTGCGCTGGGGGCTTGAGTGCAGCCCGGTGCATACCATTCTCGTCGAAGAATCCGTCCTCGGCTGGAAGGAATACGAGCTGGAGGTCATGCGCGACCTGGCGGACAATGTGGTCATCATCTGCTCGATCGAAAACTTCGATCCGATGGGCGTCCACACCGGCGACAGCATCACCGTCGCGCCCGCCCAGACGCTGACCGACAAAGAATATCAGCTGATGCGCGACGCCGCCATCGATATCATCCGTGAGATCGGCGTCGAAACCGGCGGTTCCAACATTCAGTTCGCGGTGAATCCCGAAGACGGCCGGATGGTGGTCATCGAGATGAATCCGCGCGTCTCTCGCAGTTCGGCGCTGGCGTCGAAGGCCACCGGCTTCCCCATCGCCAAGATCGCGGCGAAACTCGCGGTCGGGTACACCCTCGACGAGATCCGCAACGACATCACCCGCGAAACGCCCGCTTCGTTTGAGCCGACCATTGATTACGTGGTCACCAAGATCCCCCGCTGGGCGTTTGAAAAACTGCCCGGCGCTAACGCCACCCTCGGCACCCAGATGAAATCGGTGGGCGAGGCGATGTCGATCGGCCGTACCTTCAAAGAATCGTTGCAGAAGGGGTTGCGCTCGCTTGAAATCGACCGCTACGGGCTGGGCTGCGACGGAAAAGACAAGTTCGTGTTCCATGACCCCGCTCATCCCCGATACCGCAAAGCCAGCGACCCGGTGGTGCGTGAGGAAATCGAAAAGAAATTGAAAATTCCCAACCCGGATCGGATTTTCTATATCCGTTACGCCTTCCAGGCCGGTTACAGCCTTGAGCAGGTGTTCGACCTGTGCAAAGTCGATCCGTGGTTTCTGGCGAACGTGCAGGAAATCATCATGATGGAAGATGAACTGCGCGCGATCAAAGATGATGTCCAGCCGCTGATTTCATCGTGATCGTTCTCTCTCTCCGGTCTTCGGGGCGAGAAATGGGCTGGATGATCGTAACGAGCCGGAATCATTTTCAAATCGCAGTCAAAACACCGCGCGGGAAACGGCGCGGAAACGAAACGGGCCTTGATTGAATGATGAACGAAGCGGAACTCAAACGCCGGTTGCAGGACGCCAAGGAATTCGGTTTTTCCGACCGCCAGCTCGCCCATTTGTGGGGTTCGACGGAAGAAAAGATCCGCGCCCTGCGCCAGAGGCTGGGCGTGGAGCCGGTGTATAAGACGGTCGATACCTGCGCCGCCGAGTTTGAGGCTTACACGCCGTATCATTACTCGACCTACGAGAGCGAGAGCGAAGTCAGCCCCTGCGAACGCGAAAAAATCATCATCCTGGGCGGCGGACCCAACCGCATCGGGCAGGGCATCGAGTTCGACTATTGCTGCGTTCACGCCGTGTTCGCCCTGTCGGAGATGGGTTATGAAACCATCATGGTCAACTCCAACCCCGAAACGGTTTCGACCGATTACGACACCGCCGACCGCCTCTACTTCGAGCCGCTGACGTTCGAAGACGTGATGAATATCATCGAGACTGAAAAGCCCAAAGGCGTGATCGTTCAGTTCGGCGGCCAGACGCCGCTCAAGCTGGCGGTTCCGCTTGAAAACGCGGGCGTGACGATTCTGGGCACCTCGCCCGACAGCATCGACCTCGCCGAAGACCGCAAACGCTTCGGCGCGCTGATCGATCAGCTCGGCATCAAACAGCCCCCCAATGGCACGGCGGTATCGGTTGAAGAAGCGATCGCCATCGCCAACAAGATCACCTACCCGGTATTGGTGAGGCCCTCATACGTGCTCGGCGGCCGCGCGATGGAGATCGTCTACGACGAGACCAGTCTCGCCAACTACATGGAACGCGCGGTCGAGGCGTCGCCCGAGCGGCCGGTGCTGGTCGACAAGTTTCTTGAAGACGCGGTCGAGGTCGACGTCGACGCCATCTCCGATGGCGAGTCGGTGTACATCGGCGGCATCATGGAACACATCGAGTTCGCGGGCGTTCACTCCGGCGACAGCGCCTGCGTGATTCCGCCGCGCACTCTGAAGCCTTCGACCATCGACGATATCGTCGAACAGACCAAGATGCTGGCCCGCGCGTTGAAGGTGTGCGGCCTGATGAATATTCAATACGCGGTGTCGCGGCGCGGCGGCGAAGAAGTCGTCTCCGTGCTTGAGGTCAACCCGCGCGCCTCGCGAACCGTGCCCTACGTCAGCAAGGCGAAGGGCGTTCCGCTGGCCAAGATCGCCGCGCAGGTGATGGCGGGCAAGCCGCTGAAGGAATTCAACCTTCCCGAGCGCATCGAGGTCAAACACGTCGCCGTCAAAGAAGCGGTGTTGCCGTTCGTGAAGTTCCCCGGCGTCGATACCATTCTCGGCCCTGAAATGCGTTCCACCGGCGAAGTGATGGGCATCGATACCGATTTTGGCCGCGCTTACGCCAAGGCGCAGGCGGGCGCCGGGATGATCCTGCCCGGACCCAATCCGCCGAAAGAAAAATCGCAGATCATCATCAGCGTGAACGATCACGACAAGCCTGAATTTCTGCCCATAGCGGCTGAACTGGCGCGCTTGAATTTTGAGCTTTTCGCCACCGGCGGCACGTTTGATTACCTGAAAGAAAACGGCGTAGAATGTCAACGCGTGTTCAAGGTGAAAGAAGATCGCCCCAACATCGTCGATCTGATGAAGAACGGGCGCATCGCTCTGGTGATCAACACGCCGCTCGATCGCGAGTCGGCGTATGACGAATTGGCGTTGCGGCGTTGCGCGGTCGAGCAGAACGTGCCCTACGTCACGACCCGCGCCGGCGCCCAGGCCGCTCTGGCCGCGATTCAGTCCGATCTGAAAAACAACCTTCAGGTCAAGGCGCTGCAAGATTACTTTCAGACCGCATCCGCCTGAGCCGCCGAGGAGACCCATCATGGCCGCGTTGGATAAGAAAATCGGATTTATCGGCTGCGGCAACATGGGAGAAGCCATTCTCGCCGGTTTGCTGCGCGATCAGGCGCTGACCCCTGCTGAAATCATCGCCGCCGAACCCCTGCCCGAGCGGCGTCAGGAACTCTCCGAAGTCTATAAAATCGAAACGGTTGACTCAAACGCCGCCGCCGCTTCGCGAGCGCGGACCCTGCTACTGGCGGTTAAGCCATTCAAACTGAACGATGTAAAAGATGAAATCCGCGCCAGCCTGCGATCCGAACAGATCGTTATTTCCATTCTCGCCGGCGTAAGCCGCGCCCGGCTGGGCGAGGCGCTGGGGATCGAAGATCGCAGCGTGCGCGTCATGCCGAACCTGCCCGCGCTGGCTGGCGCCGGAATCAGCGCCATCTCGTTTCCCCCGGCGATGCCTGAGGCGGATCGCGAGTGGGTACGAACCGTGCTGCGGTCGGTGGGCGCCATCGTCGAGGTTGATGAATCGTTGCAGGACGCCGTCACGGCGGTGTCGGGCAGCGGACCGGGCTATCTCTTTTATATCGTCCAACTCATGATAGAAGCGGCCCAAAATGAAGGGCTTGCGCCCGATGTGGCGCGCAAACTGGCGCTGCATACCTTCATTGGCGCGGCCGAAGTGCTCAAACGCGGCGGCGACGAACCCGCCGGTCTGGTGAAAAAGGTCGCCACCCCGGGCGGAACCACCGAAGCCGGTTTATCGGCGTTGAAAGAGGGCGGTCTGCCCGCCCTCTTGAATGAGACGGTTCGCCGGGCGGCGGACCGGTCGCGTGAATTGAATCGCGGATGATTCGCGATTATGATCTTTGTGGATAAGAATCCTGATGCGAGTGGGGAAAGTCTTCTTCGTGCAAGTTGACATGCCACGGGTCTCATGATACTTTCCCACGTCGGGCCGTCCCCTGTGGAGACGGCGCGTCAGAATTCTGAACAATTCAACGAGTTATATCGTCTATAACCGGTGAATATACGGCGTGTGGTCTGATCATGCGCCGCTTTGGCGTCAAAAACGGCGCATGGCGCATCTTCGTAACGAAAAAAGAACGAGATAAGAGGTTCAGTCTCATGATGAAACGAACGCTGCTGATAGCGATACTCGCGCTCGGGCTCGCGCCTCTCGCCTCCCACGCCCAGTTTTATGGCGGCGGCGGGTTTGGCGGGGGTGGATTTGGTTATGGGGGCGGCGGGTTTGGCGGCGGTGGATTTGGGTATGGCGGCGGCTTCGGCGGCGAACAGGGCCCCGGCGTCGTCACCGTCAAATATGGTGAAAAAGTCTACGACGCCGTCTTCGGCGATCTGGTTGATTACAAGGTCTATTACATCCAGGTTCCGGCGGACACCGTTGGCGTTCATTATTTTGACGATGGAACCAACGGCGACGAAGTCGCGTATGACGGAATGCCCAGCTATATCATTATTAACCGCGACTCCTACCTCGGACCGTTTTCGATCAAGTACAAAAAATGGCTGAGCAAAGCGGTTGAAAAAGCCGAAGACATGGGCGCGCTCGATTTCTATAACCTGGGCGTCGTCACGGATGACCCCGAATCGAAAGTGACCCAGCTCTCCGACTGGCGCCAGTCGCTGCAGAACCATCTGTTGGACGTGCGCGCGACGCTGGCCCAGTTTGAAGGCTATGACGATACCAAGTATATCAAAGCCGTCGACCCCACCCTGCTTGAATCGCAGGAAGGCTTCGGCGGCGTGGGCGCCGGGATTGGACCGGGCGGCATTCTGCCCGATCTGCCTCCGCCTCCCGGGCTGCCTAAACCGGGCGATCGTCTGAACCCGGATGAAGGCGGCGCGGCGCCGCCCCCGGCTGATTCCGGTCAGCCTCAGGAAAGCGGCCGTTTCGACCCGATCGGACGCGCTCAACAGGCCGTTCAGGTTCAGGAAGCCGCCAATCAGCTCCCCTGACCGGGAGCCGGCTTGAAATTGGTATTGGATATTGGATGATGACGGAACCGGCATGCGGTTCTGATGAACGTTCGCGGCGGCGAGCCCGCCGAGTGGAGTCTGTAGATGTCGGCGTGGAATCCGAAAGAGCAGGAAGAAATCGAATACCGGATCAAGTGCATCAAGCAGTTTCTTGAACTCTGGGTTCGATATGATGAGTTTTTTCAGAGCGCCTATCATGGGGCGGAAGTCACGGCTCAGCAGGAAGAAGAGTTTCTGAAACTGAAGAGTCAGTGCGCCCGGCGTCATCAATACATCATTGAATACATGGGGGCTGAATACAAAGGGGCTGAACAGATCACCAACTATCTGTCGGATACGGTTACGCTTCAGACCCTGGTGGGAATCCACTTTGATTTCTATAAAAAACTGTCCCTGCAATGGCATCACGCATTTCTGAAATTGAACGAGGCGCTGGGCATTCTGCGCACGCACCTCGAAATTGAATTAGCCCTGGATTGACGCTACGGCGTTGCAGTTGGGTTGTTGGACCAACGTATTCGACGTTTGGGATGATCTCGTCCACCCATCGCGAGACGCGAAGACCGCTAAGGAGTGAATTTGATGAATCCGCGTACCTCGAACTGGCTTAAACTGGCATGCATCACATTGATCCCGCTTTTCCTTTTCGTGGGGTGCGCCAAGCGCGACGCGCAAAAAGCGCTCGACATGGCGCAGGAATCGAAAAACGCCGCGCAGTCCGCGCTCGCGCCTCGCTATACGCCGGATCAATATCAGGACGCCAACCGGCTGCTTTCCACGGCCCAGTCTCAGTTCGACGGCGGCGATTACAAGCAATCGGTTGAGTCGGCCCAACAGGCGCAACAGCGCTTTCTCGCGGCGCAGAACGCCGTGCCCGCGGTGAAAGAACGCGTCGACGCCAAACTGCAGGAGATCGACGACGATCTCGCCAAGGCGGAGGCCAACGTTGAAGAGGCTCGAAGCCAGGGCGCGCTGACGGCGGAAGAGATCAATAAAGTCGCCAGCAAGGTTGAAGATCTTCGCTCGCGCCGCGACGGCGAAATCGCCAACGAAATCGCCGAAGACGCTCTGCAGTCGTTCCATGACGAGATTACCGCCGTGCTGCCTCAGACCGAGGCCCTGGCCAAAGCGCACCTCAAGCCGCAGGCCGATGAAGCCAGCCAGCATGTCGCCGACTTGATGCAGGAAGCGCAGGAACTCAACGCCGCCACCCACGCGCCCGACAAATGGACGCAGGTGAACGATCTGTACAACCAGATTCAGGCCGCCCAGCGCAACATGCAATGGCAGCAGGTCATCGACCTCGCCGGTCAGATTGAAACGCCGCTTCAAGACGCCATCACCGCCGCTCAGAGCGCGGCCGCCGGCGATATTCTGCGCGATACCGAACGAAGCATCACCGAAGCCTCGCAACTGAATATTCAGGGCGTGGCTGGATATAAAGAATCGCTCGACCAGGCGCGCACCGCGCTCGAAACCGGGCGTCAGCTGCTCGATCAACAGAACTACTCCGGCGCCATCGCCGCCGCCGACGAGGCGAAAAACCTCGTTCAGCAGGCGTACCAGACGCTGGGCCAGGAAGCGGACAAACTGATCGCTTCGGCTGAGGACAACCTGAACCAGGCGCTTCAGCTCGACGCGGAAACGTACGCTCCCGCCATCGTCTCGCAGGTTCGCGACGCGGTCGCCCGCGCCCGTGAGTTGAAAGACGCTCAGCGCTTCGCGGAAGCGTATACCTCGGCTCAGAAAGCCGCACAGGTCAGCGCCGACGCGCCTGAAGCCGCCAAACGCGGCAAGGCGATGAAGGCCTTCCGCCAGGTTGAAGGGCCGTTCACCGTGTTGAAGAATCAGGGCGGCGACAAGTACGCCGGCGACGCGTACGATCAGGCTCTGCAGACCGTGCAGGGGCTGCGCGCCAAGATGGAAGCCGGTCAGTATAAAGACGTCGAAGACAACTCACCCGCCGCGGTTGAAGTGGTTCAGACCGCGCTTAACGCGTTGGCCAACGCCACGCAGAAGAAGATCGACGCCGCCGGCGAAGCGCTGGCTTCGGCGGAAAAGTCGGGCGCGCCCCAGTGGACCGCCTCCCAGTACGCCAATGCGCAGAACCTGAAGAAATCGGCTCAGAACGAACTCGAACAGGAACGCTACCTCGGCAGCATTCAGAAGTCGGAGCAGGCGATTCAGGCCGCCCAGCAGGCAGAAAACATGGCGTACCAGTTGCAGGCCGATCAGAACCTGCGTAAGGCCCGCGAGTTGATCTCAGAGGCCGGCCGCGCCAGTCAGGACGATCTCAGCCCCAACGCCTACCGCACCGCGCAGTACACGGTTGACGGCGCCAACGATCAGTTGAAGGAAGGCGCATACGAAAAAGCCTATAACTCTTCGGTCGAAGCGGTCGCCAAAGCCGACCGGGCGCTGAACAACATGGTGATGACCGCGAAGGAATCCGTCGATTCGCTGGTTGACGCGCAGGGCATGACCTATCAGGAAGAACAAACCAAAAAAGCCGCCGCGCTTCTCAACGACGCGCAGGCCGCCCAGAACGCCCGCCAGTATCCGCTGGCCAATCAGAAATCGCGTGAAGCCATCGATATCGCCCGCCAGGCCGAACACCTCACCTGGCAGGAACGTTCGGCGAAACTGCTGGCGCGCCTCGAAGGCGTCGACGCGAAGCTGTCCGCCGACATGGCCCCGCAGAAGACTCCCGATCTGTACCGGAGCGTGCTCGATAACCTGACGCAGGCGAAAGTCGATCAGATCGACGAAGACTTCGCGGCTTCGTACCAGCATGCCGACGCCGCCCGTTCCGCCATGGATCAGGCGTATGAAACCATGCATTCCGATCTGGTCTCAGTGAAAACCGACGCTGAAAAGAAAGCGGAATGGATCGGTCAGAATACCCAGGTGGATGACGCCCGGGAATTGAAGATGGACCTGATGGATGAGATCGCCGAACTCGACCGGCTGATCAAACTGGAAAACTGGAGCAAGGCCTTCGCCGCCGCCGATAAAACGGCCGCGGAAGCCGATCGCGCCATCGCCAAAGCGCAGACCATCAATCGGAAGGTCTACGCGGCCGAACTGACCGAAACCTATAAACCGCTTACCCGGCAGAACGCGCTTGCGATCACCCCCGACCAGAAAGACACGATTGAAGGCGCGATCGAATCGCTGAAAAATCCTGAAAAAGGTCAGTCGTATGACGACCTGGTTAAACAATACGAACAGGCGAAAGACCTGAACGCCAGCATGCCGGATGAGATCCGCAAGCAGGCCGAACAGCGCACGGAAGAAATCGCTTCCATTCTTCGCGAGGCGGAAGACGCCGGCGCCCGCAAGTACTTCCCCGACGATTTCCGCGATCTGGCCTCCGATCTTCAGTGGCTGCGGAATTCGAAGGAAGGCGAAGATTACCGTGAAATGTCGACTCGTCTGACCCGTCTTGAAAAAGACGCTCCCAAGATGTTGCAGGCGACCATGCTGGCCGTCGATGAAGACAACTATCTGAAATCGCTCGACGATCTGCTCGGTCAGATGAACAATATGCTGCTCGACTTCCAGCCCGTCACCGACATGGGCCCCGACCTGCTGGTCTGGTCGAAATCGACCGAATACAAACTCGACAAAGCCTCGCAGGATATGTACAAGAAGCTTCAGTCGAAAATGACCTCCAAGTCGTTGCGCATCAACGCCGAGATTCTGCTCGAGCGCGTGAAAGATATGGATCCGCCCGAGACGCTGACCGGCATCCATAAAAAAGCCATCGAATCGTTCACCCATTTTCTGCGCGCCGCCGAAGGTTTCGAGTATTTCGGCGACAGCGAAGCGTACGAGTTGAAATACCGTGAATCGCAGGTGTATGAGGCGTTCCGTCATCTCAAGAAAACCCGCGACATCAACGCGAAGCTGGCGTTTTCGATCCAGTCGGCCCGCAAGCTGACCAAGGTTGAAAAACTGATGCGGAACATTGATATGGCCCAGAAGGATTTCGCGGACTTCTATTATAATTACGACGTCCGTTGATTCCTCCGCCCGCGACGGCCGATCGGCGGGCGATCGAAAGAGACACGACGAGCCCTGATGTCAGGATGGGAGTGAGCCGGTAATGGACTTGATTCAATACGTGGAATTGATTTGTGGCGGCGCGGTGGTCGCGTATGTGGTGTTTTTCGTCATGACCACGGGGCTGTTCAACAAAGACTGACCACCGGGCGCGGGCGCCCGCATCCCATGACGTAATTACGACTTTTTCAGCATAGGCGGCTTTCTGATGGTTAAAGAAGTTCCTGGTGAAATTTTAGTTCAGCGTCTGAATGAGTACATCAAACTCTGGCAGAAATACATGGAGATGTTCAACCAGGGTTTGGAATCGGAAACGATCGACCCTGAAACGGAAAAAGAGTTCCGCAAGCTTTGCGTCGAACTGACTCAGCGCGCCCAGTTTCTGCGGATCGCCATGCCGGAAGGCATTTTCGATCTGTGGAAAGACGTTCGAAAGCTGATCGGCGAAACGCCTTCGCTGGCTATTTTGAAGAAGGAAGTGCCCATCCGCATTTCCGCGTTCAAAAGCATGTGGCACGAAGTGACCATTTCAATCAACCAGAAATCGGGTCAGTTGCGCAACGTGCTCGAAGCGCGTGAACACGGCAAAGGCAAAAAGAAACACTGATCGGCCAGATTCTCGAAGAAAGTCAAAACGCCCCGCATCGCCGGGGCGTTTTTTATTGAGAACTGGACGCGGGAGGCGCCTCGCCGCCCGGATGACCGCTCTTGAGCGGAAATTGGTCCGCCAGCAGTTCTCCCACGAGGAAGTGGAGGGGAATCGCCGCCTGGCTGAAAAGGTCCCAATCGCGCCAGCCCATGTCGGGATGCCAGAGGGTATTCCAGATGAAGCCTATGACGGCGCAATGCAGAAGAAAACGCTTGAAGGGGGAATCGATTTTACGCCGCAATATCAGCACGATGGGCCAGCCCAGAGGCAGAAAAAAGATTCCCGCTTTAAACAGGTAATACGTCTTGATTTCAAGATGCGCCCGCGAAAAAAAAGTGAACCACTGGTCTTTCCGTTCAATATGAAAGAGGGGGACCAGCCGGGTCAGCGATAATTCGATGCCCTCGTGCGGCAGGAGGGCGTTGCCCAGCGTGGAGAAGGCGAGAAAGACGAACAGCGGCGCCGCGAGTTCCCACGGTTTGACGTCTGTGCGGCGGCGGATCAGCCAGAGCAGGGGCGGCAGGTAAAACAGCGCCAGCATGTGCGCGCTGACCGCGAGAAAAAAACACGTCAGCGCGGGCCATGCGGGCGCGCGTTTTTGTAGAAAGGGTTCGATCCAGATGAAGGCGGCCAGTAAAAACAGGTTGACCCAGGCGTAGTTTTCAACCTCGCCCACAAAAACCAGAAACGAACCGGCGCAGATGTTCGCGATGAGAAAAAGAGGATGACGCCGATGGGCGAAAAGCAGTTGCAGGGCGAGCGCACCCGCCAGCGAACCGCTGACTGAAATCGCATGCCATGCGTCGAAGCCGAACGGCGCCAGAGTCAGGTAAACCAGGCGGTGGATCAGCGAGGTCAGCGTGGAGTGCATGGTGACGGTCCAGCCGTGCCCGGCGAGATACGCCATGTGCAGGCTGTCGCCGCTGGAAGGAGTCCATCGCCCCAGCCAGGTGAGCAGAACGGTCAATATGAGGGTCAGCGCCGCCCGGCCGGCCATGCGGCGCGCGCGATGACTCGCAGCGGTTGCGCTATAAGGTTGGGAGGCTGGTTTCATGGGCGAGCGCGGGGTACGCAAACTTGACGTTCGGATGGGCCGTTCGTAGACTGTAAGTAAGAGAAATACACGTTTCAAGGGACGGACGCCATGTCAGAGCTCGAACAAAAATACGAAAAACTGCGCTCCATACTCGCCGGAATGGACGGTCTGATCGTCGGGTATTCAGGCGGGGTTGACAGTACGTTTCTCGCCAAGGTCGCGACGGACGTATTGGGCGAGCGCGCCCTCTCGGCCGCCGCCATCAGTGAAAGTTTTTCTCAACACGAGCGAGGCGAGGCGAGACGATTCGCCGAAGAACTCGGGCTGAATTACGTTGAGGTCATTACCGATGAGATGAACAACCCCGAATACCTCAAAAACGCGCCCGACCGCTGTTATTACTGCAAGCAGGAGATGTTCGTCCATCTGAAGAAACTGTCGAAGGAAACGGGGATCAAAACCATCGCCATCGGCGTGATCGTCGACGATCTCAGCGATCATCGCCCCGGTCAGAAAGCCGCGCGCGAAGACGGCGTGCGCATGCCGCTGGCGGAGGCGGAACTGACCAAGGATGACATCCGCGCGCTGTCGGCGCGGTTGGGCGTCCCGACGTGGGATAAACCTTCGTTCGCCTGCCTGTCGTCGCGCTTTCCTTACGGCGAAGAGATCACGCGTGAAAAGCTCGCGATGGTCGAACAGGCCGAGGACGTATTGCGCTCGAACGGGTTCCGCCAGTTTCGCGTGCGTCATCACAAAGACCTGGCGCGAATCGAGATTCCGGCTGAAGACATGCCCCGCTTGCTTGAAGTGCGCGACGCCGTGTACGACCGGCTGAAAGAGATCGGCTACGCGTATATTTCCATGGACCTGAAAGGCTATCGTTCGGGCAGCATGAACGAGACGCTGGTTCAGATCGAACCGTCCGCCGCGCTGTCCGTCTCCACCCCGTAACCGCAAGGCGGCCCAATCGGCCGCCGGCGCTTTTTTCATCTCTGTCTGTCAGGATCGTGGATGAACGCCAAATCGCCCCCCGCCCGCCTCATTCGCCTGATCGAATTTTTGCGCGCCATTCAGTCGCGGCCCAGCGTCTCGGTCAAAGAACTCGCCGAGCGCTTTGACGCCGCGCCCAATACGATTTTTCGCTATGTGGATGAGTTGAACGGCGCCGGGGTGCCGGTCGACGTCACCTCCAACGGGCTCTGCGTCCCGTCAGCCTTCGTCGAGCGCGGGCAACCGTTCTCCAGCCATGAAGCCGCGATTCTGTCGCTGGGGCTTTCGCTGCTGGAAGAAAAAAGCGCGGTCGATGCGGAGACCGCCGCCGCCCTGCGCCATAAACTCATGCCCCAACGAGACGCGAACCTGGTCGACATCAGCGAGCGCGTGCGCACCGAGACCGCCATGCAGACCCCTGCCGACACCGGGGTGATGCGAACCTTGCGTGAAGCGGTGCTCGATCGGATCCGCCTGCGGATCGTCTATGCGTCACTGGAGCGCGGCGAAACCACCGAGCGCGAAATCAGCCCGTATACGCTGGTTCACCGGCGCGAGTCGTGGTACGCCATCGCCTGGTGTCACGAGCGCGAGAGCGTGAGGACGTTCAAGGTTTCGCGGGTTCAGAGCGCGGCGCGTTCTCACGAGCCGTTTTTCACCGACCCTGAATACGACCCCGACGATTATCTGTTGTACAGCTGGAATATTCTGAGCGGCGAACCTAACGTGGTGTTGGCGCGGTTTGACAAAACCGCCGGGCCGCTGATTCTCGAAAAACGGCTCGCGCATGGCCGCGTATGGAAAGAACAGGGTTTCGTCTACCTGCGGGCCATCGTGTCGGGGCTCGATGAATTCAGCTGGTGGATCATGCAGTACGGCGAACACGCCGAGGTGCTTCAACCGCGCGAACTGCGGCGCAAGATCGGCAAACGTTGCGCGAAGATGGCTGAAACCTACGCCGACACGCTCTATCAACGATCACGGAGACTCAACCATGACTGATTACGTGCCGCTCGCATTCGGCTTTGAAGCGATCTACCCGCCCATGGGGCTTTCATCGACCCAGCTGCGCGATTATTACAACCGCGTCGCCGAGCCCTGCCGGTTTACCGAGTTCCGCCAGCTGGGCGGCGGGCAGGGCGCGCGGCTGGCGGAGGGTAATAACCGCCACCTGACGCTCAGCCCCGACCGCGTCGTCTATCATCAGGACGACTTTACCCAGGCGCTGTTTTCGACCTACTGCGAAGACGCGCGGGTCATTCTGCGCCATCTGCGCGAGGTGTTTCAGACGCCGGTGCTGCTGCACTGCAAGGTGATGGTGAGGCTGTTGATGCCGCACGCCGGGCCGGAGAACGCGTTCGAGTTTTTTCAGAAAAACCTGCTGCAATCGGCGGCGCCCCGTTTTGATTCGTTCGGGCGCGCGCTGTCTGGAGTGGGGCTGCGTTTCGTTTTTCCGCCCACCCAGCAGAATCACTCGACCTTTCACCTGCGGCTGGAGCCGTATTTCCGCGATCTCAAGATGTTTTATATCGAAAATCAGGCGCAGTTTTTCGACCCGCTGGTCAATTATGAAGACATGCAGAACTATCTTGACGCGACCTATAACTTTCTCAAAGAAAAAGGCGGGCCTTTCATCCTCGGCCTCGCCAACGGCGGGGAGTGAAGACGGAATCAACTTGATGGGATAATTCTACTTCCGTTGGAGCATTTCGCGGGCGAGGCGCTGGGCGCCGGCGGAATCCTGAGCGCCCAGCATGCGGGCGAGTTCCTTCTCGCGGTCCTTGCCGGTCAGCTCGATGACCTCGCTGCGCAGCGTCCCGCCCGATTCGCTCTTTTCGACCTTCAGGTTGTGTTCGGCCCGCGAGGCGATCTGAGGCAGGTGGGTGATGCAGATCACCTGCTTGGTCTTCGCGAGCATGCGCATGCGTTCCGCCACCGCCTCGGCGGTTTCGCCTCCCACGCCCACGTCGATCTCGTCGAAGATCATCAGCGGAACCGGATCGGCCTCGCCGAAGGCGCACTTCAGCGCCAGCATGATGCGTGAAATCTCGCCGCCGGAGGCGACCTCGCGCAATGGCTTCAACGGCTTGCCGGGGATGGTGGTGAGCAGAAAGTCGGCGTCGTCGCCGCCGCCGGGGCCGAACTGCACCGGCCTCGCCTGACCGGCGTCGAGCCCGTCATCAGAAAAACGGAACTCGGTCAGCGCCTCGAAGCGGGCGTTTTTCATGCCCAGCGCGGCCAGCTCGGCCTGCACCGCTTTCGTGACGCGTTTGGCGGTCTTTTCGCGTTCTGTGTGGAGTTTGAGGCCCACCGCGATGAGTTCGGCGCGGCGTTGACTTTCCTCGCGGCTCAGGCGTTCGCGTTCGGCGTCGAAGTTTTCGATCTGGTTGAGCTCGGCGGCGATCTGTTCCATGTAGGCGAGCACCTCGCCGATCGAGTCGCCGTACTTGCTTTTCAGCTCTTTGATCAGGTAATGACGCTGTTGCAGCGCGTCGAGTTCGGAGGGATCGAATTCCAGTTCACTGGCGTAGCGTTCGATCTCGCGCGACGCCTCGCGCAGCGAGATCAACGCCGATTGCCACATTTCCGCGACCGCCGAGACGGTTTTATCCATGCGCTGAATATCGCCGAGGGCGCCTTCGAGCCGGTCGAGTTCGTCGAGCAGCGGAGCGCGTTCGTCTCCACCCTCGATCAGCGAGGCGATCATCTCTTTGCAGCGTTCGTTGAGTTTTTCGGCGTATTGAATGACGCGCAGGCGGTTTTCGATCTCTTCATCTTCGCCCGGCTCCAATTCGGCTTTGCTGATCTCATCGTATTGAAAGCGCAACATGTCTTCACGACGTTTTCGTTCGCGGTCGCCTTCTTCGAGCGCGGTCAGCGCCTGACGCGCGTCCTTCCACGCCTGCCAGTTCTGTTTGCAGGTTTGCAGCAGGGCTTCGTGTCCGCCGTAGCGGTCGATCAGCGGCAGGTAGGCGGCTTTATGAAGAAGGGATTGATGTTCGTGCTGGCCGTGCATATCGACCAGATGCGCGCCGACGTCCTGCAACACCTTAAGCAGGCACGAGGCGTTGTTGACGCAGGCGCGTCCGCGTCCGTTCGCGGTCATGCGCCGTGAGACGATCAGCACGTCGTCGTCGAAGGGGACGCCCGCCTCGTCAAGCGTGGACCGGATCGCATCCGTCAGCGGACCTTCGGGCGGAAGAACGAATTCCGCCTCGACCATCGCCTCGCGCGCCGGGTCGCGCAGCGCTTCCGACGACCCGCGTTCGCCGAGCAGCAGGTTCAGCGCGGAGATCACCACCGACTTGCCCGCGCCGGTTTCACCGGTCAACACGTTGAAGCCGGGGCGCCACTCCATGCGGCAGTCGTCGATCAGAATGAAGTTGGAGATACGCAACGCTTGCAGCATCGCTCGTTTCGCCTCGATCCATCATGCAAAAGCCGTCCGACCGAAATCGGATTCGATGTTCTATTGTTATGAGGCGAGGTGGATTTGAAAAGTGTCGCGCACCGGCGTGTGAGCGGCGGCCGGTCTACTCAGCCTGAGCCAGCATGGGTCCGTCACCGGTTTGAGCGAAGACGATGGGGATGGGCGCGTTGCTTTTGTCGTCGCGCAACTGCTGAAGACGGTTGAAGGTCCGCACGATCTTGCGGTAATACTGGCGGGGAAGCGGACCGCCCTCTTTTTTGCGCTTGTCATACAGATTGGGGCCCAGGTTGTAGGCGTAGATGGCTTCTTCCAGGCTCTTGTAACGAACCATGAGCTGAGTGAAGTACAACGTACCCAATTGAATGTTGCCCTCGATGTCGCGCATGTTCAGCGATGTGATCTCGTCGTGATCTTCCGCGCCGATCAGTTTGGGGTCGGCCTTGACCATCTTCGCCAGCGAGCGGCCCGTGCTGGGCATCAGCTGCATGAGGCCATGCGCTCCCGCTTCGGACTGGGCGCCGGGCTTCAACGACGATTCCGCCGACATGATGGCGAGCAGAAGAAACGGATCGTGCCCGTATTTTTCGCTCTGCTCGTAGACCATCGACGCGATTTTACGCTGGTCGGATGGAGTGATATCGGCGCTGGAGAGTTCCTGAATCGCGTCGAGAATCTCGACGCGGCGGCCCAGCTGTTCGATCTTCTGTTTGGACTGCTGAATCTGGAGGTCACGCTCTTTGATCTGGTTTTGCAGCTCAATCTCAAGCCGGCGGAACTTCTCGACTTCATTGTCTTTTTTGACCAGCCAATACATGGAGCCGCCAACGTAAGCCGCAAGAAAAACCATTCCAAGCATGACCAGGTGCGCGGGAAGTCTGACCAGCCATGCGTCCCGATGTTTTTTCGGGAGCCTGGCGCTCGGTTCTTGTCCCTCGGTCCTGTTCATCATTTCCCTCATGAACTTCAGTGTCTGATTTGAGATGCTCTTATCTCAAAAACGAAAAATGCTTGATTTTATTGATTATGCAATATGCGTTCCATTTACGGCGTCATTAGCGGAATACTACGGCTCAAAACTCTCGCGGTCACGCAAAAATAATTCATTCGAATCAATTTTGCGTCCATCCGCCTTTGAAACGATATCCAAAAGTCAAGAAATTGTCAGAGTTTTCCTCTGAAATGTTTTACGAGACTGGAACGGAAATATTTTTAATTAAGGAGTGTAAGTTTATCGGCCCTCAACCCGCCGCGGGATGATCTTCAGAGTGGATGAGTTGATCGAAAGATGTTTTTGCCTGACTTTTTGACGCAATATGACAATCTGAGTCTCAGAAAGAGACGTTTATCGAATCAATATTTTACTCGATTCCAGCAGGAAGACCTAGAGAAAAGTTGAGGGTGGGTAAAAAAGCGCCGAACCGCCCTCATTCCCGTTCATCAGATTCAACAGCAAATCACACGACCACCGCCCCCGTCAAGAGGCTCCGTCAGGAGGCGGATGGTTTGGATGTAATCGGCGACTCATGACTTTTGACGGTTTCAAAGTCGGCGATGCGCCATGCGCCGTCTTCATAGATCAGTTCGTACTCGCGGTGCATGGTGAGATTTTTATCGGGCATTTTGTGAACTTCGATGCAATAGACGGCGGTCTTGTTGCCGTGCGTTTCGGCGAACGAGACTTCCATGACGCGCTTGGTGATAGGCCCGACGTTGAGGCGGTCCTGATACTTCTTCATGCGGTTGATGACGTACTCACGCACGTTGTCGGTTTTTTTCTTGTGAATGGGGAACGACTGCGACATACAGAAGTACTCGGTTTCAAAGTCCTGTTTGTTCCATGAATCGACGAAGGTTTTGCAGACTTCTTCGGGCCGGAGGGAGCGGATGGCGTTCTTTTTGGCGGTGAGCTGGGCGTCGCCGTGGGCCTCCATATCGGCCTGAGCGGCGCGTTCGCGCTGGCGCACCTGTGAGACTTTGCGCAGCAGGTTTTCGATGAGATGGTCGTAGACTTCACGCTCGCGCTTGGTGAGATGGCTGGCGGAATAGTACAGCATTTTCCCCAGGAGCGATATTTCTTCTTCCTCAATCAGAAAAACATCCATGATCGTCTCCTCCCCGAGGCCATCCATGAACAGTGCGATTAAAAAAGCGCCGAACGGCGCCGGCTACAGATTCAATTTATACTCCACGTCGTCGGTCGTGCTGAACACTTTATCGGCGCCCGCGCTGGTGAGAATCATGTCGCGCTGTTCGATTCTCATCTGATAGGGAACGCCGTGCTGATCGCGTATGACGTCGGGCGACAGGTCGCCTTCATTCACGACTTCGTCGAGGCTGTTGGGAAAGCGCCCGTGGGAGGTCTGAAACATCATGACGCCGGTACGGATGGTTGGAAAATTGAAGGTCGGCTCTTTGTCTTTGATCTCAAGGTATTTGTCGACGGCCAGCTTGCCCGTGAATCCATCCAGAACGGTATGCTTGCCATCGGGCGAGACCATATCTTTCGACGCTTTTTTCCAGAAAGTCCGCGCGCCATTCGCCACGGCGACGAATACAACGAGAATTACAATACCCGCTATCCATTTCCCCAGTGAACTCATTGTTTGATCCTCTATCCGTAATTTTCATGGCTTGCGGGAAAAAATCAAGTTAATTTTTCAAAGCTCCATCGCAACACCCGTTAAAAACGCGCGTATCGGATTAAACGGTTTGCCCGATGGGGGGAGTAACACTATACTGTCATCTTTAACAGAATCGCTCTCCGTCACAAAGGCATTGACGCCTTGCGCCGCCCGGCAGGTACGCGGGAAGGGCTCAGGGCGCCGGTCAATTCGGGCGGAGAGCGCCGGGCGGGTGGAATGAATTTATCGGACATTCTCTGTAAAGAGTGCATTTCGCTTGATCTGAGCCACCAGACCAAAAGCGGCGTTGTGCATGAAATGGCGAGCCTCGCCGCCAATTCAGGCCGCGTTTCGAATCTGGACAAGCTGGTGGCGGCGATCTCGGAACGGGAGCGAATTCAGACCACCGGAATCGGCAGCGGGATGGCCATTCCCCACGCCACCACGGACGGCATCCGAGGCATCGTTCTGGCGATGGGGGTTTCGAAGCAGGGCGTGGAATACGACTCGCTCGATAACCAGCCCGTCCATTTGATATTTCTGCTCGCCGGCGAACCCAGACTCCAAACCTCCTTTCTCAGCATCCTCAGCAAGATTTCCCGTTTTTTCCGCAAAGAATCGTTCCGGCAGGAAGTCTGCAACGCAAAAACGCCCGACGACGTGCTGGCGTTGATTCAAGCCCGCGAAGAGAACTGAAACAGGCGATATGCACCTTCTGGTGATCGTACTCAATCAGGAAGAATTTCTTGATGAAATTCTGGCCGAACTGGTCGAACTGGAAGCGGTCGGCGCCACCGTGATCGACGGGGTGGCGATGGAGCGCGTACTGGCCAAAGACGTGCCGATTTTCGCGGGGCTGTTGCAGTCGACGCGCGGTTCGCGCGCCTACAACAAAAACATCTTCGCCCTGATTCCGCGCAAGGAAGACGTGCGGCGGCTGGTGAGGATACTGCTCGAACTGGAGATCGACTTCAACGATCCCTCGGTGGGAGCGCTGTTCACCGTGCCGGTCGATTTCGCCCTGCCCGAACTCTAGGTTCTATTTTCATCGCGTCTGTCTTGCGTTGAGAGACGGCGGGCGGCGCGGCCCGTTCCATTTACTCTTTTTCTTCATCCCGAATCGCGTATCATGTTGCATTCATCCCGACGGAGGGGCGCCTGGGTATGAACGTCGTATTGGGTTTTGTCTTGATTGTATTGCTGGGATACGCGGGATCGCGGCTGACGCTGTTTCAACAGCGTTTCTCGCTGGGCGTGCGCTATCTGTTCACCGCCGGGACGGAGTTTCTGCTGGTGGGGCTGATTCTGGGGCCGCGCGCGGCGAACCTGCTGACCGATGCGGCCCTGCACGATCTCTCGCCGGTGCTCAGCCTGGGGCTGGGGTGGATCGGCCTGCTGGTGGGCGTGCAATTCGATCGCCGCATCCTCAAACAGATCGCCTTACGAATCTGGACGCTGGCTTTTGTGGTATCGCTGACCTCATTCGCGCTTTTGGCGCTGTTCGTTTACTTCTTTCTCCCGCTCTGTTTCCGCTGGTCGGGCGACCTGGGCCTGATGGGGATCGCCGAACTGGAAAACGATTCGGCGGCGCGCCTCGGCGCGGCGTGTCTGCTGGGCTGGGCGGGTTCGGTCTCGACCTATTCGGCGATGGCGCTGATCCAGCGCGATTCGCCTCTGCGCGGCAAGGCGTCGAAGCTGCTTCAGTTGCTGACCGATCTGCGCGCGCCGCTCGCGGTGTTGGGCATGGGCGCATGGTACGCGCTCTTCCACGCTTCGACGGAAGCCATGACGCTGGCTCGCATGCACAACGAAATCGATACGCGCGCCAGCGTCACCACGCTGGTTGATCCGGTGATGAGCGGAACCGGATGGTTGCTCGTGTCGGTTTTGCTGGGCGTGTCGCTGGGCTGGCTGTTGCATTATCTCACCAGTGAGCGGCTGAGCGGAAACGAGATGCTGTTGCTCGTGGCGGGGTCGGTGATCTTTTCAGGCGGGTTATCGTCGTACCTTCAGCTGTCTCCGTTGTTCGTCAACCTGGTGATGGGGCTGATGATTGCCAATCTGCCCAACTTCGCCCTGGGCCGAATCACCAAATCGCTGCTGACGGCCGAAAAGCCGTTTTTCGTCATCTTCATGATTCTCGTGGGCGCGCTATGGCCGCCGATTACGCCGGCGGTTCTGATGATGGCCGCGGCCTACGTCATCGCGCGCGCCGCCGCCCTGATCGCCGGGACGTGGCTGGGCCGGGCGGGGTGGCCGCACGGCGAAAAGCCCGCGCCCTGGCTGGGGCTCGCCATGTTGCCGTCGGGCGGGCTTTCGATCGCGCTGGCGGTCGATTATCACCTGATCCGCCCGGGGTATCTGGCGAATTTTCTGCTCGGGACGATTATTCTGTCGGTGTTGATCAACCAGTTGATCGGTCCGTTTCTCATGGAGCGGGTGTTGCGCGCCAGCGGGGCGAAAACGCCGGAAGAAAAAAAACGGGCCGGAGGCGATGGCCGCCCCGCGCCTCAGGGGGCGCCGGCTTGATTACCCGGATCAGTTCGCTTTTCGTCATTATCGCCTGCGCCTGTATCGTCAGGGCGTACCCGTATGGCGAGTTGTCAGGCGTGCAGGGCGTGACCGCTTTTTCGCTGGGGCTGGTGATTCTGGGCGGCTATCTGCTGGGCGAGTTGATCTCGCTCCTCACCCTGCCGCGCATCACCGGGTACCTGCTGGCGGGGATGCTGGCAGGGCCCTGCCTGGGTGGAATGCTCTCGCAGGCGACGGTGAAGAATCTCACCCTGATCGATCAGATCGCGCTGTCGCTGATCGCGCTTTCGGCGGGCGGCGAGTTGCGCCTCGATACCCTGCGCAAGCAGTGGAAGGGCATCGTATCGATCACGCTGTCGCAGACCATCGGCGTATTCGTGCTGGGGACGGCGGCGTTCGCGCTGACTTCCGCGTTTTTCCCCTTCATGCGCGACGATCCCTGGACGACGCGCATCGCGGCGGGGCTGGTCTTCGGCGCGATATCCGTGGCGCAGTCGCCCGCCACCACCATCGCGCTGATATCTGAAACCCGCTCAAAGGGCGTCTGCACCGATATCACGCTGGGCACGGCCGTGTTGAAAGACGTGATGGTGATTATTCTTTTTACCATTACGCTCAGCGTCGATCACCTGCTTGAGCTGGAAGGCGCTTCGATCAGCATGCAGCCGTTCATCAGCCTGGGCGGCGAATTGTTGTTTTCTATTTTGACCGGGCTGGCGACGGGGTGGGGAATCGCGTTTTTTCTCAGCCGGGTGAACAGCGATCCGGTGCTGTTTCTGCTGGCGTTTTCGTACCTGATCTCTGTCGGTTCTCATTCCATTCATCTCGATCCGGTGTTGATCTGCGTGGTGGCGGGGATCTGGGTGACCAACACGACCGAGCAGGGGGAGAAACTGCTGTCGATTATCGGCAAAGGGTCGCTGGTGATCTACGTCATCTTTTTCTGCGTGGCGGGCGCCGCGCTCGATCTCAACGCGCTTCAGACCATGAGCGTGCTGGCGGTGTTATTGACGCTGATCCGTATGGCGCTGCTGGCGTTGACCACCGGGGCGGGCGTGGCCATCGCGAAGCCGCCGATCCGCTCGCCGTGGACCTACTGGATGGGTTTTCTGCCGCAGGCGGGGGTCAGCCTGGGGCTGGTGATGGTGTTGCGGCGCGAGGCGTTCTGGTGGGGCGACAAGATGGCGACGCTGCTGGTGGCCTGTATCGCGCTCAACCAGATTTTCGGCCCGATTCTGATGAAAATCGCCTTTCAGCAATCCGGCGAAACCCGCGCCGCCTCCAATAACCGCACGGCGCCGGATGAAGCGAAATCTTCGGCGTGATCTCGCCCTGACGACCGCCTCAAATCCTTTTATACTGGCGTCAGGATGACCATTCCGCGCGGGACGCGTATGGATGGCTCCGTTATAAATCGGAACGAAACCGGACAATCGAAATCCATGAGTGAAACCAGTCTCGATCTGCTGGTGTTCGCGCCTCATCCCGACGACGCCGAACTGGCGATGGGCGGCGTGATGGCTAAGGCGATCGCGCGCGGCAAGCGCGTGGGAGTCGCCGACCTGACGCGCGGCGAACTCGGAACCAAGGGCGACGCCGAACAACGCCGCCGCGAAGCGGAAGAAGCCACGCGGGTGCTCGGGCTGCACGTTCGTGAGAACCTCGGCCTGGGCGACGGCGCGGTGCGCGATTCGGACGAAAACCGCCGCGTGGTGGTGGAGACCATCCGCCGTCACAAGGCGCGCTATCTGTTCGTCTGCCCGCCGTTCGATCGCCATCCCGACCACCAGGGGGCGGCGCAGCTGGTCAAGAGCGCGTTTTTTCTGGCGCGGCTTCCGAAATACAAAACCGAATCGCCCGCCTTTTCGCCGGCGCGGTTGTTTTATTATTTCATTCACGACGCGCGCGAGGCGGCGTTCGCCGTCGACGTGTCGGAGTTTATCGAAACCAAGCGGGCGGCGATGGCGGCGTACCGCAGCCAGTTCGTCAACCCCAAGCTGCCGCCCGACTATCAGCACATCGGCGTCAGCGATTACCTTACGCAGGTGGAGGCCTTCAATCGAGCGATGGGCATGCAGATCGGCGCCGCGTTCGCCGAGGGCTTCGCCGCCGACCGGCCGTTGTCGCTCGATCTGCCCACCGATTGTCTGAGCTGAGCGTGACTGGTAAACGTGACCATTCGATTCGCCGAAGGAGAGCGGAGCCTTGTTGAAATTCGACGCGTGGCAGCGATGTGAAACCACCCGGCATCTGCTCAACTGGGCCATGCCCGATGACGGCGCGCTCGTGCTCGACGTGGGCGGCTACCCCGGCCGCATGCGGACCTTCGCGCCCCGGTTTGAATGGGTGTTGTGCGATCCGCGCGTCGACGCGCCGGGGATGCAGCTGCGCGGCAGCGCGATGGCGCTGCCCTTTCGCGACGGGGCGTTCGAGTTCGCCGTCTCGCTCGACGTGTTCGAACACCTGCCGCCGCTGTCGCGGTTGACCGCGATCGATGAGATGAGGCGGGTGGCGCGGCGCGGGCTCCTTTTGTCGTTCCCTCACGCTCACCCCAACGTCAAGGCGGCGGAGGACGCAGTGCGCGCGGCGCACGTCTCGCTGCGCGGCGAGCCGCACCCGTGGCTCGACGAACACGCGCAATTCGATCTGCCCGACGCCGAGGCGCTGATCGATCACCTGCGCGCTTCGGGCGGCGCGGTGAAGGCGTTCGACGTTGGCTCGGTCGAACGCTGGATGCGGCTGCAGATGCTCGACCTGCTGCTTGAAACGGCGCCGGATAGCGTCGATCTGGCGCAGACGCTGGATACGTTTTATCAGGAAGAACTCTTCGGTCACGATTTCCGCACGCCCGCTTACCGCAAGATCGTGCTCTGTCTGTTCGATGAGAAGGAGCCGCTCTCGGTCGACCTGATTCAGACCCCGCGCGAGGATGAAAGCGCCGCCGAGATCGCCATGGTCTCGCGTCTCGCCGAAGGACTGATCGGCCTGCACCGGCAACGCCAGCGCGAGGAAGAGGAAGCGCGGCTGCGCTGGGAAGAAGAGCAGGCCGCGCTCAAGCCGGAGCCCGCCCCAACGGAAGCCGCGGATGAACCGGGCGCGGAACAACCCGCTTCGCCTGACGCCAGCGCTGAAACAGCGCCTGATGTGGAACCCGAAGCGGAACCCGTAGCGCCCGCGCCGCCCGAGACGGTTCCGAGCGGCATGGCGCTCGCCGCGCGCGATCAGGCCGAGTATATCCGCCGGCTTGAACAGGGGCTGCGCGCGTGGGAAGAGACCTATCAGGACGCGTTGCGCGAACTGACCGAGTCATACGCCTGGCGCGACCGGTTGGAGAAGCGCTTTTCGTTCCGCGTCTTCCGCCGCGTCATGCGCATGCTGGGCAAGTCAGTGGGCGAATGAGAGTCCGCTTCGCTAATACAAATTCCAATCGGTTACCTGGTTGACGAAAAATAAACGGGGCGGCGCGAGGCCGCCCCGGATCGTGCGTGCAAGTTCTGAATGTGGTTATCCGCCCGGGGTGTGGTTACTCGTTGGCGCGTTTGGCGGCGATAAACAGGGCGGAGTGGTCGAAATTGAATTTGCCCTCGGCCACCAGCGGCTCCATCATCTGGCGCAGGCGCTGGGCGAGCTCCAGATTGGCGCCGATCTCTTTCGCCCAGTCGGTGGCGATACGCATGTCTTTGGTGTGATGGCCCAGTTTGAAGAAGGGCGTCTCGAATTTTTCATCGATCATCAGCGGGCCGCGCTTGGGCATGATCCACGATCCGGCGGCGCCGCCGCCCACCGCTTCGAGCACCTTGGCGGGATCGAGCCCGCTCTTTTGCGCGAGGATGATGCCTTCGGCGATGCCCATCATGTTGATGGCCAGCACGATCTGATTGACCGACTTGGTGATCTGTCCCGCGCCGGCGGGGCCGATGTGGGTGATGGTTTTGCCGACCGCTTCAAGCACCGGCTTCGCCCTGGCGAACACGTCTTCGTCGCCGCCCACCATGATGGAGAGCGTGCCCAGTTTGGCGCCTTCGGGGCCGCCGCTGACCGGCGCGTCGAGAACGCCGACGCCTTTTTCTTTCAGTTTGGCGTGCATCTCGCGGGCGAGGGCGGGCGAACTGGTGGTGCAGTCGACGATGATTCCGCCGGATCGCATGCCCTGGGCGACTCCGTTTTCGCCGAGGATCACTTCTTCCACGTCGGGCGCGTCGCCCACGCAGGTGAAGACCAGTTCGCAATTCGCGCCGACTTCCTTCGGCGTGGCGCATACCGTCGCGCCTTCGCCTTTGAGCGCGTCGCATTTGCTGGCGGTGCGGTTATAGATGAAGAGTTCGTAACCCGCCTTCATCAGGTTTCGCGACATGGGTTCGCCCATCAGCCCGATGCCGACAAAGCCGATTTTTTTCATGATTGACCTCCCGTTGGTTCATTCGTTGTTTTTCGCATTGTAGCGCGGGCGGCGTTTGAGTCGGAGGATTGAGGGATTGGAAGGAGCAATAACTTCCTTCTTCATCCTGACCCAACCGGAATCCGCTTGACGGGGGGCGGTGGCGCTCGTAAGATGAGTGAACATTTGTGCTGTGAATAAGGATTTTTTCTGCAACGATCGTCAAAAATACATTCGTTTTGAGCCTTGGTACACTCAGTGAAAATCACAATATCAACGTGATTTTCGCCACAAGCGGTCCGAAAGGTACTTTGGCTGAAAAAACAGGGTTGAGATGGCGGACGTCGAACGGATTTTAAGCGAGTTTCAGCGCGACCCGCGCTTCAGTAAAAACATCACCTTCTGGCATACCCTGCCCGCCGAGCCGCCGCGTTACGGCGAGTGGCCCGAGGCGATGGCGCCCGAGCTGATCGAGGCGATGCGGCGGCGCGGCGTGGAGCATCTGTATTCGCACCAGTCCGAAGCGGTTCGGCTCGCGCTGCGCGGCGACAACGTCATCGTGGTGACGCCCACCGCATCGGGCAAGACGCTGTGTTACAACCTGCCCGTGCTCGATCACCTGACGCGGGTGAACCCCGAAGCGCGCGCGCTGTATCTCTTCCCTACCAAGGCGCTTTCGCAGGATCAGGTGCTGGAACTGCGCGAGACGGCGGGCGAGCTGGGCCGGCCGCTCAAGATTCATACCTTCGACGGCGATACGCCCGCCAGCGCGCGCCGCGCCATCCGTAACTCGGGTCACGTGGTGGTCACCAACCCCGATATGCTGCATACCGGCATTCTGCCCCATCACACGCTGTGGATCCGCCTGTTCGAGAACCTGCAATACGTGGTGGTCGACGAGGTTCACCACTATCGCGGCGTGTTCGGCAGCCACCTCGCCAACCTGATGCGGCGGCTGCGGCGCATCTGCGCGTTTTACGGATCGAACCCGCGCTTCATCTGCTGTTCGGCGACCATCGCCAACCCGAAAGAACTCGCCGAACGCCTGTTTGGCCGCCGCTTTTCGCTGGTCGACGACAACGGCGCGCCGCGCGGTGAAAAGCATTTTATTTTTTATAATCCGCCAGTGATCAACGAAGAACTCGGCATCCGCAAGTCGGTGGTCAGCGAGGCCAGCCGCATCGCCGCGTCGTTTCTGGAGAACAACGTTCAGACCATCGTCTTTGGCCGCAGCCGGTTGCGCGTCGAGATTCTGACCACCTATCTCAAGCGCGCCATGCAGCGCGCCAAAAAAGACCCCGACCGCATCCGGGGCTATCGCGGCGGCTACCTGCCCAACGAACGCCGCGACATCGAAGAAGGCACGCGCTCGGGCCGCTACCTGGGCGTGGTCAGCACCAACGCGCTCGAACTCGGCATCGACATCGGCCGCCTCAACGCGGCGGTGCTGGCGGGGTATCCGGGCAGTATCGCCTCCACCTGGCAGCAGGGCGGCCGCGCCGGGCGCTCGCAGGGGACCTCGGCGGTGGTATTGGTGGCGAGCTCGGCGCCGCTCGATCAGTTTATCATTCAGCATCCACGCTTTTTCTTCGGCGCCAGCCCCGAGAGCGGGCTGATCAATCCGCAGAACCTGGCGATTCTCGCCAGCCATCTCAAGTGCGGCGCGTTTGAACTGCCCTTCGCCGACGGCGAGGCGTTCGGTGAGGATGAAGTCGACGGCCTGTTGCGCTATCTGGAAGAGGAGCGCGTTCTGCGCCACGCCGGCGATAAATGGCACTGGTCGAGCCAGGCCTACCCGGCCGAGGAGATTTCGCTGCGTTCGGCTTCGGCGGAGAACTTCGTCATCATCAATACCTCCGACCACAACAAGGTGTTGGGTGAGGTCGATCTGCACAGCGCGCCCATGCTGATTCACGAGCAGGCGATCTACCTGCACCAGAGCCGCCAGTTCGTCATCGATCAGCTCGACTGGGAAGGCCGGACCGCCTATGCGCGCGAGGTGGAGGTCGATTATTACACCGACGCCATCGAAGAAAGCGACATCAAGGTGATCGCCGAAGATATGAGCGACCGCATCCAGACGCGCTCGGGAGAGAGCGTCGCCTCGGCGACGCGCTATTTCGGCGAGGTTTCGGTCAGCACCATCGTACCCAAGTACAAGAAAATTCGCTTCGAGACGCATGAAAACGTGGGCTACGGCGACATTCACCTGCCACAGCTCGACAAGCAGACCGAATCGTACTGGATGGAGATATCCGCCGAGCTGGCGAACCACCTGCAATCGCTGGGCGTCGACCTGGGCGGCGGGCTGCGAGCGCTGGCGACGGCGCTGGGCAACGTTGCGCCGGTTTTCGTGTTATGCGATCCAAAAGACATCCACGCCGCGCCGATGGTGCGGGCGCCGTTTTCCGGACTGCCGACGATTTACATCTATGACGTTTACCCGGGCGGCATCGGCATCGCGCGCAAGATTTTCGATATGGACGAGCGGCTGTTCACCGCCTCGCGCGAGCTGATCGAGGGGTGTATCTGCAAGAGCGGCTGCCCCTCCTGCGCGGGGCCGTCGCTGGAGATCGGCGAGCGGGGAAAATCCAGCGCGCTGGAGATTTTGAAGTATCTGACGTGATGGGTGAATTAGGGTATGCCTTCTTCCTTTTCTGCTTTCATAATCTTCCTGAATTCCGATAATAAGATCATTTTAATGCGTTCAAATTCCTTGCTTTTGATGTCGCTTTGGAGATTTTTTAACATATCACTTATTGTTTTTAATTTCTGGGACGGATCGGTATCTGTATTGTTGAATTCTCCGAATGTGGAATCATAAAACTTATTGCTGCAGTCCATCATGAATTCTCCATATTCAGCGATTGTTCTGTTTTGTTCGCATGAGAGAAAAAGCGCCATTCGGAGTGTGATTATAGATACAATCTCTGCTTCTTTAACAAGTTGTGTTGAAAGTTTTCTGTATTGTTTTATGATCTCTTCAGGAGGAAGGTGTTTAGGTTGATTGGGTTTTGTCAGTTCTATAAATGTCTCATACCAGTCAATTATTTTGTTGTAGATATGTTGTATGGCTTCGGAGCGTTGGGCGTCAATCCTGGTTAATCCCACGTTTTGTTCATGAGCATAGATTGATAATTCCGTTTTAAGAATGTTAGTCTTTTCTTCTAATGCGGCTTTGTGATTTTCAATACTCTTTGCGATTTGGTGGTCGACATATAGTTTGAACAGATAAATTAGTGTTGGGGATGCAGCGGCGCAAACCGCGCAAATCCAAGGCCAGTATTTTATGAAAAAATTAATGAGTGAATCAGCCATTTTAATTTATGTGTAATCGAACAGCCTGATTGATTGCCGGGCGGTAGCGCGGTTCTGGAATCGGCTTTCCATGATCGCGTGCCGTTTCGATCCACATCTCGATTGCCTTTTGCGCGTTGGCGACCGCCTGTTCGTAGGTCTCCCCATCGGCCATACAGCCTGGTAACTCGGGAACTTCGACGAGGAAGGCCTGATCTTTTTCGCTCCAATACACGATCATCTCATACTTAATCGACATCAACTTATCCTCACAGGTCTACACCGCCCAGCCGTCGCGGAAGGCGGGTTTGACGCGCGCGGTGGCCGCGGCGTGGTTATCAAACGCGGCGTTTTCGGCGTTCCACTTCAGTTCCTCGCCCTCGAATGCGGTCGCGATCACGCCCAATAGCGCGACCTCGCTCAAGGGTCCGCCATAGGTGAAATCGGACCCCGCCTTCTCTCCGCTTTTGCAGGCGCGTATCCAGTCCTGTTGATGGTTGCCCTCCACGCGCGGGATCACCGGATCGGGCTTTCCCACCGCTTTCGCCAGCGATTCGGGGATGATGCGCGCGTTGCCGGCGCCGTGCGAGCCGTGGACGATGCAACCCTTTTCGCCGATCAGAATCGCGCCCGCCTGCGAGTTCCAGTCGTCGAGTTTGACGCCTTTCAGCTGGGGAATCTCCGGTTTGCGGCCGAAGGTCCAGACCACCTTCACCGGCGGGCGATCGCCGCGCGGCGGAAAGATGTAAGTGATCTCCGACTCAAGCGGAAAGCGCTCGGGCGAATAGGCCCCGCCGCCGTTTTTCGCGCGGATGGTTTCAGGCGCGTCGAGTTTCAGCGCCCAGAAAGCGGGGTCGAGTATATGACACACCCAGTCGCCGAGGCTGCCGGTGCCGAAGTCGTTCCAGCTACGCCATTTGCCGGGCAGGTAGACGGGGTTGTAGGGGCGTTCGGGCGCCGGGCCGAGCCAGAGGTTCCAATCGAGAGTGGGTGGAACCTCGGGCGTCTCAACCGGGCGCGGTTTGCCGTCGCCGTATTGGCGGGTGTACCAGACCTGGACTTCATTGACCGCGCCGATGGCGCCGCTCCCTATCCATTCACACACCGTGCGGATGTCGTTGTAGGAGTGGCCCTGATTGCCGAGCTGAGTGATGACGTTCTGTTTCTTCGCCGCCGCCATCAGCGTTCTGACTTCATAGATGCTGTGCGCCAGGGGTTTTTCGACGTATACGTTTTTGCCGCGGCCGATCGCATCCAGCGCGATGAAGGCGTGAGAGTGGTCGGGCGTACTGATCACCACGCCATCGAGATTGTCGCCGTGTTTGTCGAGCATGGTCCGGAAATCGCGGTATCGCTCGGCCTTGTCGTATCGCTCATACGACTGGGCGGCGTGAGCGTCGTCGACGTCGCACAGAGCCACGATGTTTTCCGTCGCCATGTTGCGCAAGTTCTCTTCCGCGCGGCCCGCCGCGCCGATGAAGGCGAGGTCGAGCCGGTCGCTGGGCGCCGCGCCGCCGCGGCCCAATACGCGAGGTGAAACGATGGTCAGTGAGGCGGAAGCCAGCGCGGTCCGGGTGAGAAACCGGCGGCGGTTGAGAGTCGAGTTCCAATTGGATAGCGGTTGTTTTGACATGACTGAACCCATTCTTTTCGCAGGAATTGATAACAAGATATCGCCATTGCGGCGATTGGCACTATATCAAACCCCGGCCGCGATGTACATGCGAATCGCGCCGGCGCGGGGGCGTCAATACGCCGCGCGATGGAACAAGTTCCGGTCGTGGGGAGACTAATCGTTCTAATACCTGTCACGTGCAATTCGTCATGAAATGCAAATAAATCAAAGCAAAACAGAGAACGGAGAGAATTATGATCAGGCTGAAATGGTTAATTTTCGCTTTCGCCGTGTTTGCGTTGCAGACCTCGGCATACGCGGCGGACGAAACCTGGATGAACAACTGGCCGCAGTGGCGGGGGCCGCTGGCCACCGGCGCCGCGCCCAATGCGCAGCCGCCATTGAAGTGGGACGCGCAAACCAACGTCAAATGGAAAGCCGAGGTTCCCGGCGAAGGCTCTTCATCGCCCGTCGTGTGGGGCGACAAGGTGTTCGTCACGTCGGCGATCGAAACCGATCGCGTCAAAGAAGACGCTCAAGCCGGAGGCGGGGCGCCAACCCATTATTTCAAATTCGATGTGTTTTGTTTCAACCGTGACAGCGGCGATTTGATCTGGCGCAAGACGGCGGTTGAAGAGGTTCCGCATGAAGGCCATCAGGCCAATGGCTCGTATGCATCGGGTTCGCCCATCGTGGACGGAGAGCATCTGTACGTTCCGTTTGGTTCGCGGGGCTATTACTGCTATACGCTCGACGGCGATCTGGTGTGGAAACGCGACCTGGGCGACATGCAGACGCGCAATGCGTTCGGCGAAGGCTCTTCGCCCGCGCTGCACGGCGATTCGCTGGTCATCAACTGGGATCACGAAGGCCCCTCGTTTATTACCTGCCTCGACGCCAAAACCGGCGAGCCGCGCTGGAAGGTCGACCGCGATGAAAAGACCACTTGGGACACGCCCTTGATCGTCGAACACGGCGGCGTCACTCAGGTGATCGTCAACGGTCAGAACCGGGCGCGCTCTTACGACCTGAAAGACGGCTCTCTGTTGTGGGAATGCGGGGGGCAGACCGCCAACCCGATTCCATCCAGCATGAGCGACGGAACGCTCGCCTTCTGTCTCAGCGGTTTTCGCGGCGCGGCGCTGTACGCCATTCCGCTTGACGCGCGCGGCGACCTCACCGGAACGGACAAGATCGCATGGAAGATCGAGCGCGATACGCCGTATGTGCCCTCCGGGCTGCTGGTGGACGGCAAGATCTATTTCACCAAAGGCAACAGCCCCATTCTGACCTGCGTGAAGGCGTCAGACGGCTCGCATGTCATCGAAGCCACCCGGTTGCAGGAACTTCTCGGCGAGCTGTATTCATCGCCGGTGGCGGGTGGAGGACGAATTTACATCACGTCGCGATCCGGCGAGACGCTGGTGCTCGAACAGGGCGATTCGATCAAGACGCTGGCGGTGAACAAGCTGGATGAAGACGTCGATTCATCGCTGGCGCTGGTTGGCAAGCAGATTTTCATCCGGGCGAAACACAACCTGTATTGCATCGAAGACGCGGGCTGACCCGGTTTTTGTTCTTATGAATTCAAAGAAAAAGGGCGGTGGATCGTTTGATCCGCCGCCCTGATATTTTTCAACCACCCGGCGCCAACGTCACGACTGGCGATGAGCTTCCATATAGGTTCGCAGCACATTATTCATTCGGGTCAGATAACCGCCGCCTTCTTCTTTGAACCATTCAAGCACGTCTGAATCGACCCGGATGCTGATGGCGACTTTGTTTTCTTTCGTGCGCGATACGAGTTTTGCGTTCCGCCAGTCGGCTTCGCTGACAGGCGGGTTTGACTCGGGATCAGTGGACGCGGCGGCTTCGGCCTCTTCATCGGTCATGGCGCGAAGACGCTCCCAATCCGTCGAGGGCGAAGTTCGGCGGGTTCGAATTTCTTCAATAGGATTGTTATTTTTTTTCATTTTATCCTTCATCGGATTCGCTTCGTTCAATCCAATCTTGCAGCACAGTTCGTTCTATCTTTTTCGATCGGCGGGCCGAGATGACGCGGATGACGCCTCTCCGCATAGTGAATACGATGGTGATCGCGACGCCGTTCAAAATTCCGATCGCCAGTTCACGCTGTTCGGCGGTGTAGGACGTTGGAACCCGAAGATGGTGGTTCTCAAATAATTCCACGGCGTCATCAAATGAGATCCCATGCTTTTTTCGATTCGATTGGTTTTTATCTTCGTCCCATTCGTATTGATTCATTATACCTGCATATACGTTTTTGTATATACAAAACAGGTTTTGTCGTTAGCAGAAGAAGGGCGGTGGATCGTTTGATCCGCCGCCCTGATTTCATGTCAATGAAAGAGTAAAGTCAGCTGAGTTTCTTACCGGAACAGCGACCAGTTCGAGGCTTCGGAAGAGGTCGGTTCGTAGAAGGTCTCGAAATCGTCTTCGTACACGATCTGGCCCGCCGCGTTTTTGATCACGACGTTGTCATAAGAGGCGATCTGGCCCGCGCGAGTCGAGGCGGTGACGCCGGCGTATCCATTGGCGCGGTTCTGCGGATCGGGGAACACCCAGTCAGGCAGAGTGAAGTCGCCGATCGAACCGGAAACGGTCGTACCGTTCGATGACATGCTGAACTTATAGGTCGTGCCCACAGCCCATTCCAGAGTTTGAGCCGGGCCCCAGGCGCGCAGATCGTTCAGGAACTGAACCTGATTAAGTTCCTGGTGGAGAAGCAGGTTGATGCCGCGGTCATGAGCGCCGTCAGGAGCGGAACCATTGGGTTTAATGTGCATCGCGATACCGGCGCGGCTGTGGTCGTGAGTCGGGTCGTCCCATGACAGCATGGTGACGTCGGCCGAGATGCTGCCGCCGCCGACCAGCTCGCCAGCGTACCACAGGTGTTTCGGGTCAGCCGCGTTGGAGGCAATGGCGAACAGTTTGCCGCCTGAAACCACGTAGTAACCGGCTTCACCGGCGATCCAGAACGGGCTGGTTCCAACCGCGGAGGGCGCGGCGGGGGTGCCTTCAAAGTCGTCGGAGAAGACCACCTGGCCGTCTTTCACGACTTCAAAGTTGTCGTAATACGCGACCAGACCCGCTTTGGTCGAGGCGGTGACGCCCACGAAACCATTCTGGCGGTTCTGGGGATCGGGGAACGACCAGGACGGCAGTTCAACCATGTCGGTGGGATTGCTCTTGTTGGTGATCTTGGCCGAGACGGAATTGCCGCTGAAGGTCATTTCGAAGGTGTACCAGGTACGGGTTTTCCAAGAGAACGCCGTGTTGGGACCCCAACCACGCAGGTCGTTCAGAACCTGCACGTTCCCGAGGTTGTCGTGGAACAGCAGGGTGACGCCACGATCGTGGTCGCCGTCGGCGGCGGTTCCATCGGGCTGAATGCGGCCCGCGATACCGGCGCGGCTGAGATCTTGCGCATCGGCCCAGGTCAGCATGTTCACGTCGCAACGGATGGTGTAATCGTTTCCGAAGTCCTGATTGATCCAGGCGTGTTTCGGATCGCCGCCATCGACCGCGGCGGCGCAGAGAACACGGTTGCCAGCGTCATCCACGATGACGTAGCTGCCGAATTCTCCCGTTACCCAGGCGCTTCCCAGTTGATAGTGACCGCCCGCGAACGCGGCGCTGGTAAACGCCACACAAGCGATCAAAGCCAGAAAACTCACACGTTTCAGCATCTGTAATTCTCCTTTTCCCAATGAAAATGGAATCATCAATCTCCGGTTGTCCGTGCGGACAAGCAGAGAATATAGACATCTATACAATCGCAAATTCGAACGTGTTTGGGGATTTTCAATTGACAGGCGAATTGAATTGAGTCCCGTAAACACTCCCCAATAAGGCCAAGGCTGGCGACGATAGCAAAGTTAGAATCATGTTTGGTGCGATGTTTCGAATGATTACTTTAAACTATTTATTAACCCGGAGTCAAGATAGATTCGCATAATTTTTTTACTTGCCAGTCTGATCGTTAATCAGGTATAAGTGGTTAATAATCAGGCAAGTATTATTGTTTAAGTAAAGAATTGAAAATGGGGTGAAAAAAAGAGCGGCGTTTTCGCCGCTCTTGAGCATCATGTGAAATTTTGAAAATGGATTCGAAAGAGATGTTCTTTCCTGATTCAACAGCGCCCGGTGGGGCTCCATGCCTGCTTTTCGGTAATAAACAGCGCTTTGAAACGTGTCCGGAAATCAGAGCGAAAGTTTACTTGCCGCAAAGGTCCGTTTACCTACAAAAATCAGTGCAGCACAATCAGCGAGCGCGGCTTCATTTTGAGCGTGAATTGCTTGTCCGAACCTCGGATCAGTTCCACCGAGCCGCTGCTGGGAAAGACGATCGTTTTCAATGATTTTTCTTCCGGCAATGCCCCCTGCGTCAGTTCAATATCGACTTCAACCGCTTCGTTATTGAAATTTTCGATGGCGAGAGCGCCGTTGTCATATTTGTAGATGCTGACCCGGGTTGGCGCCGAAACGCGCACGCCCACCCCATCGCCGATTTTGCGCAACGCGGCCGGATCGGCGTTGTATAACCCGCGTGGATCGCCTGGGACGCCGATCACGATCACGCTTTCAGGAACCTCGACGCCTTTCTCTTTCAGCAAAGCCGCCAGGTTTGAGGTAATCGCGACGGGTTTCTTCGCGTCGAGATACGCCTTGAAGGCGGCGGGGAAATCATCGCTCCAGCTCGACACGGCGAAGACGGCGGCGGGATACGATGGATCGAGCGAGGGCATCGGAGCCAGCGGGACGCCCAGCATGCCGATGAAATCGAAAATGTATTGATCTTTGCCCGCGGCGCTGTTGGGGATTTTGGGCGCGAGCGCTCCCGCCGGACGCGCGCCGGCGACGGTTTGAGCGAGATCGAACAGCTGGGGGATTTCGTTGCGCAGGGCGGCCATCACATCGGCGCGTTTGACGATTTCGCCGTAGTGAAAGAGCATGGCTTCGCGCGCGCCGCCCAGCACGGTCTGGCGCGCCTGTTCGACGTAGGTTTCCGGGCTGGTTCCGTAGGTGTCGAACCAACCGCCGCCGCATTTTTTCCCGCCCTGTTCGGTCAGCCAGCGCATGATGAAATTGGCCTCGTATTGCGCCGTTCGGCCCCAGCGTTCATTGTCGGGGTCGCGCGTCTCCGTACCCACCCAGATCCAGTCGAACAGGGCGGTTTGTTTGTCGACGTCGTATCCCCGGTTGTGAAAATTGTCGTACCACTGAGGGAACTTGATGATGATCTCGGCGCTGGGGTTGACCGCGCGGGCGGGCGCGATGATGTGGTCGCGGCTGACGCGCAGCATCAGGTCGAGACGGTATTCGGGCCACGGCCGGTTTCCGCGCGCCCGGGTGGAGAGCTCGCTCTCATCATCGGTGAAAAGAAAGTCGTCGATCATGATCAGATCGAACAGCGAGGCGGCGTAGGCGAATACGCGTTCGCAATCGCGCAACGTCTCGGGCGCCTCATAATTGGAAACCGGCTTATAACCGGTTGACGCCACGCCGAGCCCGGTGGGCGTCACGCAGCCCGATACGGTGAAACCCGCCTCGCGAAAACGGTCGCGGGCGTGGGTGATGGTCTTTTCATCGGCGGTGTATCCGTCGCGGTAGACCTCCATGAACGCACGGGTAATGGCGTTCGCGCGGCAGAACTCGATCGCCTCGCCGATGCCCGCTTCCGTGCCAAGCCGGTCGCGCACGTCCTGTGCGGTGAAGAGCGTGGAAAAGCGGAACACGCCTTCATTCTGTCGGGCCAGGCTCCATAAATCGGTGTTTTCCGCGCTTCGCGCGGTTATGGCGAACAACCCGATCAACGAAAAAGCGAGTGGAAAAACGATGCGTTTCAACATGGATGCGCCTCCGGAGGAATGGTATTTCCATCCTGCCAGAGAACGTCACGCGCGGCAAGCGGGCGGGTCAGCGGTATTCCACCCAACCGGCCGCGCGGCTGCGCGGTTGAACCCGCACGGTCAGATCCAGCGATCGCGCCGTGGGAGCGGGCTGGTGGTCGATCCGCGCGATGCCCGATTCGTATGAAGAGCCTTCCGGATAGTCAATCCGCAGCCAAACGGGAATCGCGCCTCCATTCGCCAGCGCCTGAACGTCCACGTACAGCGGGAACGCCAGCGGGCCAGTATCCCCGTCGGCGCCGACGGGGATGGCGTTTTCCGGGTTGACGGGGAACAGGCTCGGCGTATCGGCGAGTCCGATCAACTGAACCCGCGCGCCTTCAATCGGCTCCCCGGTATGGTCCGAAACGACGCGCGCGGTGACGAGCGTGGCGCGGCTGTCATCCCTCACGTACCAGCTGCCATCGACCGTCTGAACCGTTGCGGCGTCCGCGTTATCTTCAATCCCGACCTCCGCGTCGATGATTTCAAAGCGTCCGAACGTCTTTGCTTCCGGATCGAACGCCGGTTCGGTCCATGTGGGCGTCAGCGTGAGGTTAAGGCTCCCGCCGCCGTTCGCCGGTTGAGTTCGCGTCAAATGGATGGTGACGATGCTTTCATGCTGTTCGAATTGAATCGAAAAACCGGCGTCATCGGTTTGAATGGATTCGATCTGGAAGCGCCAGACATCGATCGCTACGGTCGCGTTTTGAATCGCGCCGGCGGGTGAAATGTGAAGAGGAATTTCAGGCCCTTCGATAGTGTGAGGCGGCATAGGCCCCACCACGCCCCACGTATATTTCAAACCGGTTTCCGATTGGATGAGAACAGCCTCGGCGAACGCCGTAGTTGCCCAAAATGCTAGTAGAAATAGAAAATAAAAAGGAAATGGTAGAAGTTTCATGTTTTCATCTCCTTTAGCGTAATGAGGTTCCGTGCGGTACTAATCGATAATATCCTTCAAATATTCCTTTAATGACCCATGCTCGTCAATTATTTCAGCACTTTTTGCAAGTACGTAAGCCAACTGACTATTTCCCAAAGATTTTTCGTGATTCGATAAATCCTTGAGAATCATGCTGGCATCATTGCCGCCAATCCATGCAAGGATATTGCAAGCTTTCTTCTTTATTCTAGTTTTGACAAGTGATGTGTCTTCTTTGTAAGAAGGCTCATTCACTGTGGGTGGTTTTCTCGTTTTCCAATAATCTTCGTAAAGTATTTCGGTTGCGAAATTAAATAAGTCTTCTCGATCATTCGAAATTTGAGCAAGAGTGTCAAGGGAGACTAGAAGACATCGAAATTGATTATTAGATAATTCTTTTCCCATGCTTTCCTCAATTATTTCACGGATTTGCGGCGCGTGATTTTGCGCATTTTCATTATAATAGCGCAGCATGATTATGAGGTTGGTTTTTTCTTCAATTGATTGTGTTTGTTGGATTTCTTCTGAAATCAGATCAATTGCATCAATTCCCAATTTTTCAGAGACTCGCTTGAAATGTGAAGGATGAATTGGATGTTGGCAGAGTTCTTTAATGATACGAATTTTTTCTGTTTTGTCAGATATCACAGTTGCTTGGGCATTGCATACTAGAGGTAGCGTAAAAGTTGCGAAAACCAATGCAAGAATTGTCGAAATTATAATGGATGTTTTCATTGTCTTAGCCTTTCGTTAGTTGGAGAGTCGAGTTGATTTGTCAATTTCCATCGTAATAATCGCAATGTATGTTAGGTAATAAACCTGCATCTCTTAATGCGCAGGTCGGACAACCGCCATTTGAAATTAGACGACTTGCCTGTAAACTTCGAAGGCCATGATATCCATTCCAGATGTCGACGGACATTACATTGTATTGACAGTCGTAATATGCATCGCCGATCTGAAGAGTGTGGCATTGTTCGTGAGCGATGATAATTGCTTTGCTATAAGCATTGCAGCCCCAAAAGAACGTTCCTTCGAAAAATATCCCCCACGGCAGCCCGTCACTGCAATATCCTTGGCAATTGCTGTTCGGTGGCCATCCTAAAGTATAAGCACCGCCGTACACGGTATCTTCGTGTATCATTATCATTCTTGCATAGTCTGTTCTTTCGCATGTATATACAACCCATGCCATGATGTCTGCCCATGAATCAGCGTAATCCGTTAGGTTGTAACTAACCATTTCAGGATAGGTAGGAACAATGAAGTCATCTAGTCGAAAATAAACTGGTGCGGTACAATCATAATCGGGATTGGATATTTCTGGTTGACTGTTGTGCAGCATGTCGCCAGCCGATCTAATTGCATTAGGCAATAAATCAAAACTATCGATGTCCATCTCACTGCATTTTGGGGATGCGACAACATCAAAGCTATATACGTAATTCCCTCCAACTTGTACGGTTCGGCAACTCGCGCAAACTGTTTTGGCTAGAAGGAGTGCGCCGAAAAAAGCGCATATGCCAGCAGCGAAGAAAACTACGTTGTTAATCTTGCTATCCATGACCGCGACTCCTTTTTCTTTTTTTTTAAATTTATTGCCATCTCGAATGGTTGTCAATTAAAAAAAACATTATAAAATATACATGTTTTATAATGAACCCTTCGCTGCGCCGTGATTTACAGCAAAAACTTTCTGCTAAATAGTGGCCATCCGAGCCTACTATTCGTGAATTTGCGTCTCGCTATAAAATGCCGTATACTACCTGTCAGGTAGAAAAGCACTCGTGTTCCCGCATCGCGGCGCGTCTTGCGCCGTCATTTCAATCTGAAACGTGAATCGATCATGCTACGACTTCTGATCGCCTTGTTTTTCATCATCGGGCTGTTGGCTCTCGTGTTTGTATTAGGCGTGTTGAGCGGGTGGCTGTTGGGCCGCCGCCGCAAAATGCCGCCGCCGCCGGAGAGCGGTTCGGCGTGGACCAACAACGCCATCCGCCGCCAGGGCGAATCGGGAAAAGGAATTCGTTGATGCCGCGAGGAACAATGCGCTTCTCCAAGACGACTGATTATGCATTACGGGTGATGCTGGCGCTGGCGCGGGCCGGAGACCGCCGTCTCAGCCTGCAAACGCTGGCCCAGCGCGAACAGATACCACGCAAGTTTCTTGAACACGTGGTGCGCGGCCTGAAAGAAGCCGGTCTGCTGTGCAGCATTCCCGGCCCCAAGGGCGGCTACGAGCTGGTCGAACACCCTTCATTGATTTCAGTTGGGCGCATACTTCAAGCCTCGCAGGGACAGTTGCTTTCGACGGAGCGGATCGACGCGGACGAAATGCCCGGCCATCTGGCCGAGCCGGTGACCCGCCTGATGCGTGTGATGGATGAAATCCGTTCGTTCGCGCGCCAGCGGCTCGAATCGGTCACGCTGGCCGATCTGGCCGAGATTCGTGAAGCGGGAGTGGCTGAAGACGTGATCATGTATTACATCTGATCGCGGAGGGCCCGCGCGAGACGCGGAAAGGCGGCGGATCAGGTGGTGCTCTTTTATCTGGCGCTGGGTTCGAATCTGGGCGACCGCATCCAGACCATCGACCAGGCGATTGCGCGGCTCGCGCGCGGCGGAGATATTCGTCCGTTGCGCCTTTCTTCTCTATTTGAAACCGAACCGGAAGGCCTCGTAGACCGGGCGAAACGATTTATCAACTGCGTTCTGGAAGCCGAAACCGCTCTCTCTCCACTAAGTCTGTTGGATTCGATCGGTGATGTGGAGAACGCCATGGGGCGGGTGCGGCCCGGCGGCGGCGCCGTGGTTTCGCGAACCCTCGATCTCGATATTCTTTTTTACGGCGACGTGATCGTCGATTGCGAACGCCTCCAGATTCCTCACCCGCGCATGTATCAGCGCCGTTTCGTGCTGGCTCCGCTGGCGGAGTTATGCCCTCACCGGCTCGCGCCGCCCACCCGGCATACCGTGCGGGAACTGCTGCTGAAACTGGATGGCGGCGAAAAATGCCAGCGGGTCAGAGAAGGGCGCGAGTGGAATCCCCAAGAAGCCTGACGGAGGCGATAAACCCGTCACAATACTCATAAAAAAACGGGAGCGTGGACGTCCACGCTCCCGCCGATGCGTCGATTCGCTAACTTACTTCGTCAATGAGATCAGCGGCAGGCGGCCCGAACCCTTGCAGTGCGCGCAGGTGTAGGTCAGGCGCTTGGTGAGGCTCTGGCCCTGGCGCTGGCGCGTGATCTGAATCAGGCCCAGATCGGTGAACTGTTCGACGTCGGTCGGCGTGCGGTCTTTGGAGAGTTCGCGTTCCATCATTTTGAAAATGCGGTTCTGGTTGCTTTTGAGCCGCATGTCGATGAAGTCGATGATGATGATGCCGCCGATCTGGCGCAGGCGCAGTTGACGCGCCACCTCGATGCCCGCCTGCTGGTTGGTCTCGAAGATGGTTTTTTCCAGATCCTTGCCGGAGGTGTTGCGCCCGGTGTTGACGTCGATGGCGGTAAGGGTCTCCATCTCTTCGATGATGATGTATCCGCCGCAATCGAGATAGACGACGTTGCTGAACAGGCTCTCGATCTCTTTTTCAAGATGGTTGGTCTTCCAGATCGTTTCGCCGGGGGTGTTGTGAAAGGCGATGAATTCCTCCGGATCGCGCCGCGGCGAGACCAGCCGCATCGATTCGATGATGCGGTATTTCAGGCGCGGATGATAGAGCTGAATTTCGTCGATGTCCTGGCTGAAGTGATCGCGCAGCACGCGCTCAAACAACTCGGCTTCCTTGTGGAGGCAGCGCGGGCGCGACCCTTCCGCGAACTCGCTTTCGATGTTCTTCCACTGCCGGGTCAGGTATTGCAGATCGCGTTGAATTTCGCGCGGGCTCTGCCCCTGAGACGCGGTGCGGAAGATCAGCCCGCCGTCGGGGCCGAGTTCTTTCTCGGCCATGTCGTAGAGCGCTTTGCGGTCTTTGTCGTCAAGCATGCGCGACATACGCACGATTTTGGTGTAAGGCATGAAGATCAGAAAGCGGCCGGGCATGGAGATTTTGGTGGTCAGCGCCGGGCCTTTGTCGCTGATGGCTTCTTTGGCGATCTGAACCAATACCTTGTCGCCGGGGCGCAGTGCGTCTTCGATGCGGTCGATCTTGCCGCTTTTGCCCTGCTGGCGCTGTTTGTAGACCTCGGGGCCCATTTCCTGAAAACTGAGAAAGCCCTCGCGTTCGAGGCCGATATCGACGAAGGCCGCCTGCAGCGCGGGGATCACCTTCGAGACGACGCCGCGATAGATGTTGCCCGCGCCGCCGTGATCGACGTTTTTCTGTTCCTGAATCCAGAAATCGGTCAGCGAATTGCCTTCGACGATGGCGGCGATGGCGTAAGACGATTCTTCAGAGAAGATCATGCGGCGCAAGGGCCGCTTGGGATCGGCCTTCTGCGCGCGTTCGACCCGGATCGAGCGGCGGCGGGTCTGATCGGTTTTGTGATCGTCGCGCGATTCGCGCCGTTCCGGGGAGGAGGCGCCGCCACGGGTGGGTTGCGGCTCGGGCGCGGGGCGGGGCGGTTCGCGATGAACGGGCGGCCATTTCTCTTCCGGTTCGGGCTTGGCCGGTTTGCTGGATGCGGTTTCGGCTTCGGCGCGTTTTTTCGCGTTTCTCCGTTGCTGCGTCCGGCGGGAGGGGCGGCGTCTGGATTTGGTCTCACCATCGCCGGATGAAGCGGATTTCACTTCAATGGCGGCTTCTTTCTCGGGATCGGGCGGCGGGACGGATTCCGTTTGTTCGGGTCCGCCGGAGGTCTTTGCGTCCGGTTGTTGAGCGGCTTTTTCGGCTTCGGCTCGCTTTTTTGCGTTGCGGCGTTGTTGAACGCGGCGCGAAGGCCTTTTTTTCGGCTTGGTTTCGCCATCGCCGGATTGAGTTGATTTCGCCTCCGCGGCGGGCTTCTTCTCCGGCGCCGAGTCTTTCACGGGTTCAGGCTTCTTTTCTTCCGGCGGAGCGGTTTTTGTTTGTTCCGCCGCCTGTTGAGCGCGCAGTTTTGCGTTGCGGCGCTGTTGAACGCGGCGCGAGGGGCGTTTTTTCGCCGTGGTTTCGCTTTTGGGCGATTCGGCGTCAGCGGGTTGAGGCTTTTCAGCCGGCTGGGTCGTCATCGCCGACGAAGTTTCGCGGGCGGCGTCTTCAGGCGCGGCGCTTTTTTTGCGGCGTGAGCCGCCGCGCGTTCGTTTTACGCCGCCCCGGTTTGAACTGGTTTTGGCGGCGGTTTTGGTAGACGAAGCGTTGCTGGTTTTGCCGCGCGTGGCGCGGGGCCGCTTCGGGGTGGATGAAGCGTCTTTGTTTGCGGTGGTTTGTTTGGTGTCTTTTTCTGGTGACATAATTGATGAATTGAAGCGAAATGATTGATTCGTAGCGTGCTTTTAAATAAAAACAGGATCAGGATCCAATAAGATTTCGCCGCCTCGCGGCGAGGCATCTCACTTCAATAATAAGAGCAGGATTCAATTCGAGAAAGGTAATGTTTGCGTTTCCAGGACCGTGAACGGGCGGAAGTCTCCCAATCAGAACAATTCAAAAATGGAATAACTCTCCGGCTATTATACCCGTTTTTCAAAAAAAAACGCCGGAGAATGAGTCTCCAGCGTTTTTCATGATCCGTTGCGTCGCCGGGTCAGGCTTTGACGCGCAGCCCCAACTCTTTCAACTGAGAGGCTTCAACGCCCGAAGGCGCGCCTTCCATCACCGCCTGCGCCCGCTGGTTTTTGGGGAAGGCGATCACCTCGCGGATGTTTCGCAGGCGCATCATCAGCATCACCATGCGGTCGAAGCCGAAGGCGATGCCGCCGTGGGGCGGAGGGCCGAAACGGAACGCGTCGAGCAGAAAGCCGAACTTCTCCTGCGCCTGCTGCTCGTCGATGCCCAGCGTCTTGAACATGCGGTACTGCAAGTCGCGGCGGTGAATACGAATGCTGCCGCCGCCCAGTTCGAGACCGTTCAACACCAGGTCGTAAGCCAGCGCGCGAATCTTCAGCGGCGCGGTCTCGAACAGGTCGAGGTCTTCCGGATGGGGATGAGTGAACGGGTGGTGAGAAGGAGTCGGGTTGCCTTCGTCGTCTTTTTCATAGAGCGGGAAATCGACCACCCAGAGGAACTTGTCTTCATTTGGATCGAAGAGTTGTTTCTGTTCGGCGATATGAAGCCGCAGGTGAGCCAGCGCGGCGTATACCACCGAAGGCTCGTCAGCGACGAACAGCAGCAGGTCGCCCTGTTCGGAGCCGAAACGCTCGATCAGTTTTTGTTGAAGCCCCTCGGAGAAGAATTTGACGATGTTCGACTCAAGGCCGCTCTCGCCGTGTTTCATCCAGGCGAGGCCCTTGGCGCCGTAGATCGAGGCTTCTTTAGTCAGGTCGTCGATTTCCTTACGGCTGAACGAGGCGCCGCCTTTGACGCAGATGCCCGAGATCTTGCCTTCGTTCTGTACGATCGAACGGAAGACCTGAAATTCGCTCTCGGCGCCGATGTCGCCCACGTCGCGCAGTTCCATCCCGAAACGCACGTCGGGGCGGTCGCAGCCGTAGCGCTCCATCGCGTCCCAGTAGGGCATGCGGGGGAAGGGCGTTTTCAGTTCAACGCCGAGCAGGTCTTTCCATAGCGTTGTCATCAGCCCTTCCATGATCTGGTAGATGTCTTCCGGTTCGATGAAGGCCATCTCGACGTCGATCTGGGTGAACTCGGGCTGGCGGTCGGCGCGCTGGTCTTCGTCGCGGAAACATTTGACGATCTGGAAATAGCGGTCGAGCCCGCCGATCATGCACAGCTGTTTGTAGAGCTGGGGCGACTGGGGCAGGGCGAAAAACTCGCCCGGCGAAATGCGGCTCGGCACCAGAAAATCGCGCGCGCCCTCCGGCGTCGACTTGCTCAGGATGGGCGTTTCGACTTCGACGAAGCCGTTCTGGTTAAAATAATTGCGCACCGTGTTCGCGCAGCGGCTGCGGAACAGCAGCGCGTCGCGCAAGGCCGGGCGGCGCATGTCGAGATAGCGGTATTTGAGCCGGACGTCTTCGCCCACGTCGAGGTGTTCGTCGATGGGGAAGGGAGGCGTCTCGGATTCGCTGTACACGTGCAATTCGGTGACGACGACTTCAACCTGACCGGTGGGCAGCTTGGGGTTGACGGTTCCTTCGGGCCGGGGCCTGACCGTGCCGGTGATCCCGATGCAGAACTCGCTGCGCAACGCGGAGGCGCGCCGATGCAGTTCGGCGTCGGCGGTGGGGTCGAACACCAGCTGGCTGTGGCCCGTCCGGTCGCGCAGATCGATGAACACCACGCCGCCATGATCGCGCCAGTGCCACACCCAGCCGCACAGCTGGACGGTCTGGCCGACGTGCGAGTCGCGTAAATCGCCGCAATAATGCGTCCGTTTCATGTTGATTCCTTGTCTTTTACGTCAAAAAACGCTTGGGTTTGGATGCTTTTCCCGCTAGAGCTTCACACCGTTGGGGAAGGGAAATACTATATCTTGTTTGCCGGGACGCGCGAAGGCGCGTCTTCTCGTCTGCCGTAAAATCTTCACGGACGGCTTCAGCAATCGACGGCGGCGCAAATCAATTCGCCGCGGCGGGACGGCCGTTGCGCGCTCGACACGGCGCGCGGCTGAATCTTTTCAGCTTCGTACTCGTCCACGTGGCGGAGACGAGGTGTCAGGACATGACCACGATGGCCAATAAACGCGATTATTACGAAGTTCTGGGCGTCAACAAAGAAGCGTCCAAGGACGAAATCAAAAAAGCCTACCGCAAACAGGCGCTCAAATATCACCCCGATCGCAATCCGGGCGATCATGAAGCGGAAGAACGCTTCAAGGAAGCGACGGAAGCATACGAGGTGTTGAGCGACGACGCCAAGCGCCAGCGCTATAACCAGTTCGGTCACGCGGGCGTGGGCGGTTCGATGGGCGGGTTTAACGAGAGCCACGCCTTTCATGATTTTCAGGATATCTTCGGCGGGTTCAGCGATATTTTTGAAGAAATTTTCGGCGGCGGGCGGCGCTCCCGGTCGCGGTCGCGGGTGCGGCGCGGCGACGACCTGCGCTACGACATGGAAATCACGCTGGTCGAGGCGTATACCGGCGTCGAAAAACAGATCGACGTTCCCCGGCAGGACACGTGCGACGTGTGCGACGGCTCGGGTTGCGCGAAAGGCTATCAGCCCGAAACCTGCCCCCAGTGCCAGGGATCGGGTCAGATTCACCTGACGCAGGGCTTTTTCAGCATTTCGCGCACCTGCAATCGCTGCGGCGGCGCCGGGCGCATCATCACCAAACCCTGCGTGCAATGTCACGGCTCGGGCCGGGTGATGAAGCGCAACAAGGTTCGCGTCAGGATTCCCGCCGGGTCGATGACGGGCCTCAAGTTGAAAGTAACGGGCGAAGGGGAGGCGGGCTTTCACGGTGGGCCTTCGGGCGATCTGTACATCGTACTGCACGTCGCGCCTCACCCCATCTTCAACCGGGAGAACGACGACCTGATCTGCGAGGTGCCGATCTCGTTTCCTCAAGCCGCGCTGGGCGCCGAGTTAAAGGTCCCCAGCCTGTCGGGTTCCGTCCCGCTGAAGGTTCCGGCGGGGACCCAGACCGGCAAGGTCTTCACCCTGTCCGGCAAGGGGATGCCCAACGTCAGGGGGTACGGTCACGGAGATCTTCAGGTCCGCGTGATGGTGGAGACGCCCACCAAGCTCAGCGCCCGCCAGCGCGAGCTGCTGGAGGAATTCGCCAAGGTCAGTGGAGAGGAAACCAACCCGCACACCAAGAGTTTTTTTGAAAAAGTCAAAGAAGTCTTCAGCGGCTGAAAAACCGGTGAAGGCGGGAGAACGAACCATGAAAAGCGCGTATGAACTGGCGATGGAGCGGTTGGAAAAAGAAAACCCTTCCGGACCCAAACTCGGCGACGAACAGAAGAAAGAGCTGGCCGAGATCGATAACCGGTATCAGGCGAAAATCGCGGAACGCCGCATTCTGGCGGAGAACGAACGCAAACAGGCGGCTTCGCACTCCGAGCTGGAAGAGATCGAAGCGCGCGCCCGCGAAGACGTGAGACGCCTTGAAGCGGAACGCGACGAAAAGAAAGACGCCGTCCGCCAAGGTGGACCGGCTTGATATTCAATGGGGTCGACGCCGGCCCGGCGCCCGGTAACGACGCACAATCATTTTTGCATATAAAAACAGACGGCGGCGGCCGAGGAGGAATTGATTTTGAACAAGTGGTTTCAAGACGAGTGGAGTTTGATTCTGGGCTCATCGAGCGGAATGGGACTTGCCTCGGCGAAGGCGCTGGCCGAGCGGGGTATGAATCTTTTCGGCGTGCATTTCGATCGCCGCGCCGGATTGAAAGCGCTGGAGCCCGAGCTGGAATGGATGCGCGCGCAGGGCGTTCAGGTGGAGTATTTCAACATGAACGCCGCCGACGCGGACAAACGGGCGGAAGCCGTCGCGGCCATCAAGGAAAAGATCGGCGGCACGGTGTTGCGCACCACGCTGCACAGCCTTGCCTTTGGAACGCTGCGCCGCTTTTTTGACGACGCGCCTGAAAACGAAATCGAACAGAAACAGGTGGAGATGACGCTCGACGTGATGGCCAACAGCCTGATCTACTGGGTGCAGGACCTGCGGCGCGCGGGGCTGATCGGCGCCGGTTCGCGCATCTTCGCCCTGACCAGCGCGGGCGGACACACCGCGTGGCCCAATTACGGCGCGGTCTCGGCGGCCAAGGCGGCCATCGAGTCGTACATCCGCCAGATCACCTTTGAACTGGGCAAGGATGGCGTGGTCGCCAACGCGATTCAGGCGGGCGTGGTCGAGACCCCCGCTCTGTTGAAGATCCCCGGCCACGAAACCCTGATTTATGAGGCGAAAAGGCGCAATCCATCGGGCCGCATGACCACGGTGGAAGACGTGGCGAAAGTCGTATCGCTGTTATCGCTGCCGGAAGCGGACTGGATTCGCGGCGGCACCGTTTTCTGCGACGGCGGCGAAGACATCGTCGGCTGAAACAGAAAACCTGAACCATCCGGGTATGAGAAAGGGCGGCCGCTTGGCCGCCCTTTTTGCGTTCGTTTTTCGAACCGCGCCAAGGTCAGTTGAAGATCGAGATCGCGGTTTCCAGATAACGGTATTCCGGTTTGGTGAATCGGATCAGCAATACCGGGTCGTAGTATTCCACCTGAAAGGCGGTCGTATCGACGTTCCACGGCAGACGCACCACGCGCTCGAAATGAAGTTTTTCTCCTTCGATGACGCCCCGGATCGGTTTGCGGACGCCCCGGAGACGCAGGTTGCGCCCATCGATCGAGATGGAGATATGCGCCGGATCGAGACCCGCCGCCAGCGCTTCGACGAAATACGCGGTGGATTCTTCAAAAATGCTGAACTTGGGGTAAGCCTGCTGGGCGTCTCCGGGCCGGGCCGCCAGGCGGTAGGGCCGGTCTTCACATACGGGGGCGGCGCTGACCGCTGGGCGCGTCCGCGTAACCGAAGGGCTGGGTTCCAGAACCGGCGACGTCTCTTTGGGGTACATGGTTTCTTGCTCCTTGCCGCGCCGCGAAGTATGCCGCGATCCGATCGTCTCGCCGCCTGAGCGGGAAAGATCAGGACCCGTCTTGGATCATCGCATCGCGCGAGCGATCAACTGGGTAAACAACGATATATTTCACCTACCCAAAAGAAGCAATTTGCAAACCAGAATTACAACTCTTGATGCATCAAGCCTTAAGTTCGTAACAGGGGTTAACAACTGGTCATTCGCGGCGTTCAAACCGTTCCAAAATGCGACGGGAGATGGTGTGCGTATCCTGAAAATGAATCGCCATCTAAAAGAAATACGAATGCGCGGGGGGAAAGATACAAAAAAAAGGGGCCGAAGCCCCTTTTTTATCGATACGTTTACGCAGCGATCGCTGAACGGCTCTATTCCTCGCCCGATTCAAACAGGATCAGCGTGGGCGGGAAGGGATGCCGGCCGCTGTGGGCTCCGAATACCCGCAAGCCGTGATCGACGCCGGGTTTGGTGCGGATGGCGATTTCGTTGGGCGCGTCCTTCTTGAGCAGCTCGACCGGCACGTAAATGCGGTGCAGGTAGCCGTAGCTGCTGGGTGGAGCGCTCTCGAAGATATTGCTCAACACGCCGTTGTAATCGGCGGGATCGTTGGGCAGATCGATCTCGCTGACGACTTCGCCGTTCACCACCACCTGAACGGTGGATGGATATTCGTTACCCACATCGGTCTGTGGATTGACGGTCACGTCGGACCGCTTGCGCCAGTCGGGCTTGGTGAACGCGCCCTGCTGTTCAAGCGGCTCAAGCCGGGCGCCGCCCGCGCAGGCGGCCAGCTCGAATTGCAGTTTGGCTTTTTTGATCTTGCCGAGGTCGACGTCTTCGGGCAATGAGACGCGGTATTTCACTTCGGCCTTGCCCGGAATCGAAACGCTGTCGAGTTTGTCTTTGGGGACGATGCGTTCAGGCGCGGTTTCAATTTCGCCGGTATGACCGGCCAGGCCGCCGGGGTTCCAGCGGATGTACCACTCGGGCGCGGCGACTTCTTCCGTCTTACCGGTTTTCATGTTCCGCGCCATTTGCTGAAGGCGTTCGACGCCGGCGTAATCGCCCTCCAGCGTGTTAAACACCCAGAAATTGCGCGCCACCAGATCGCCCGCTTCATCTTCCACGAACGCGTACAGCAGGTAGAGGCGGTCAGGTTCGGCGTGGAAGCGGATCGGGTCGCCGTAGGAAGGCTGATAAGCGGTCGCGTTGATGGACTGCGTACCGGCGTGATCGGAGAACCAGTCCCGCATGAAGCGGTTCTGGCTGAAGACGCGCCAGCGCAGGGTGTACTTGCCGCTGGGGCGGCCCGAGTAGAGGCAGAGCGCGGCGGGGACTTCATGAACTTCGCCCGGTTCGATGGTTTCGCCGGCGATGGCGTCGAGTACGAGGTAATCTTCGGTGTTGAGGTCGCGGTACGTGACCGGTGGATGACCGTACACCTGGGGGACGAAGGTTTCGTATCCGAATACCTTGCCGCCGCGGTCATAGTTCATGAAGCCGTTGTGTTCCCACTCGATGTCTTGCAGTTCGGTATAGATGTACCCGCCGATCTCGCCGTGACGCCGGATCTCATTCGTCAGGTAATGGAAGCACCATGAGACGTCGCGGTCGCCCATGCCGGCGCTGACGCCGCCGTATTCGCTGTTGATGAGCGGTTCGGTTCCTTTCGTCCAGCCGTTGGCGTAGTTGAAGTCGGAGCCGGGGAACGATTTCTCCACCACTTCTTCCACGTGTTTGCGGGCGTTGGGGTGTTCATAGATATAAAAATGCCACGAGTCGACGTCGGTGACGACGTGATCGTAGTTGCAGGGCGAGTTGTCTTCGACAAGGCGGGTCGGGTCCCACTTGTGGAAGGTATCGACCATCTGTTTGACCCACTGCTGTTTTTCCTTGTCCTGCTTCAGCCCGCGCAGCCCCCATGTCTCGTTAAAGATGACCCATGACAGGATGGAGGGGTGATTGAAATCGCGCTCGACCGCCTGCTGGGCGACGGCGGTGAAGTTTTGTTTTGCTTCGCCGCTGTATTCCCAGAAGGAGGGGATGTCGTATAACAGGGTCAGGCCCAGCCGGTCGCACCAGTAATAAAAGCGCGGCTCATCGATCTTGATGTGCAGGCGCAGGTTGTTGAAGCCGAAGCGCTTGGCGTCGGCCACGTCCTGACGGATACGCTCGTCGCTGGGGTAGGTGTAGACGCCTTCGGGATGAAACGCCTGATTGAGCGCGCCCACGATATAAAAGGGCTTGCCGTTGAGGTGGATCGATTCGTAATCCTGCCCTTTCCACTTTTTGCGCTCGACTTCGCGGAAACCGAAATAGGTGTGGACGCCGTCGACCACCTTGCCGCCGTCAAGCAGTTCGACTTTGGCGAAATAGAGGGTGGGCGTCTCGGGCGACCAGAGCCAGGGTTTTTTGATTTTGAACGAAATCTCTTTCACCGCTTCGCCGGAGTTCTTCGCCTTGACGTCGTCATCCAGCGTGCGCGAGGGGCCTTCGGCGTCGACCGGGTTGTCTTTGACGACGCGTACCGAGAGGTTTTCCGCCGGGCGGTTGAGCAACACTTTCAGGGTGACGGAGCCGTCGTTCTTGGTGAACGGCGCCACGTTCTGAATGAACGCGCCGCTCTCGGCGCCGAGCGCTTCGAGATACACCGTCTGCCAGATGCCGCTGGTGCGGGTATACCAGCCGATCTGCTTGCCGGTGGGCTGGTGGGGGTCGGTGTCGTCGAAGGCGCGCACGGTCAGAACGTTTTCGCCTTCGGTAAGCGCCGGGTTGAGGATGAAGGTGACGGGCGTGTAGCCGGTGGCCATCGGCGCGTCGCCCAGCTGCGGTTCAACCGGCTGTCCGTTCAGCCAGACTTTGAACGACCAGTCGACCGCGCCGAAGTGAAGCAGAACGGTTTTGCCGCTCCAGTCATCGGGCAGGGTGAAGGTGCGTTGATACCAGCCCGCGCCCTGGTAATCGGGGCGCGTCACGCCGGAGAGCGCGCTTTCCCAGGGGAAAGGCACGTTGATCTTCATCTCCCACTTGTTGTAATCGGTTTTGTACCAGCCCTCGGATTCCCCCGCGCCGGCGGGGTCGAACTGAAAGTTCCATTCGCCGTTGAGGTTGATCCATCGATCGCGGTATTGATCGGGGCGGGGGTGTTCAGGCCGGGGAGCGCCCCCCGCGTGGGTCATGCCCGCGGCGAGCAGCGCGCAGGCGGCGAAACAAAGCGTAAAAATGCGTCCCATTCGTGTCATCGAACTGGCTCCTTCATGATGGGGTTGGAATATGGATTCATCGCGGGATCGCGCATGTGATTGCCACGCCTATTTGTGAGCCAAATGATCTCAAAATTCAAGTGGCCGACAGTGTCGGCCGCCCGTCTTTGGGGTTGTGCGAACATAGCGCTCCCGTTGGTCGCCGGACAGTGTCCGGGGCCGAGTCTTTGGGCTTTACGCATTAAGCGCTCCCGTTGGTCGCCGGACAGTGTCCGGGGCCCAGTATTTGGGCTATACGCATTAAGCGCTCCCGTTGGTCGCTGGCGCGATCTGATGGAGAAATGGTTTCGAATTTTTGATTTATCAGGGACGCTGGAAGCACATGACCGATTGATACATGGGAATCGGTGAGTTGCAGGGGCTGGTTTGAAACCCGCCATTTTTTCTTTTCCATACCCCTTACATCGCCGGAGCGGGCGAGTTCACGCCCGCGAACAGATACACGATGTACGCCACGTATCCGGCGAACAGGCATGCGCCTTCCAGCCGGCCGAGGGATTTGCCGGTGATCAACATGGGCCAGAGGATGACGCTGAACGCCATCATCACTCCAAAGTCGATCAGGATCTCGCTCCAGGGGATCGCGAGCGGTTTGATGACGGCGGTGAAGCCCAGAATACAGAGCACATTGAAGATGTTAGAACCGACGATGTTGCCCAGCACGATCTCGCTGTGTTTGCGCATGGAAGCGACGGCGCAGCTGGCGAACTCGGGCAGGCTGGTGCCGAACGCGACCAGCGTCAGACCGATCACCTTATCGGGGACTCCCAACTGCGTCGCGATCCGGACCGCGCCCTCAATCAGGCTCTGCGCGCCGCCCACCAGCAGGCCGATTCCCAGCGCCGCGCCCAGCAGAGATTTCCACGCGGGTCCCTCGGGTTCGTCGGGGATCGCATCCAGCTCGGGGATGATCTCGGCGGCCGCCTGCGTACTGAAACGCAGCACGACGAAGGTATACCCCGCCAGCAGCGCGATGAGGATCAGGCCTTCGATCCGGCCCAGCAAGCCATTGAAAAACAACGGCCAGATCAGCGCGCTGGCCGCGATCATGAACGGCATCTCGCGCCGGTTGAATCGCTTTTGCACGGCGATGGGGTAAATCATCGCCGAAACGCCCAGGATGAACGCGATGTTGGAGATGTTCGAGCCGATGACGTTGCCGATGGCGATCGACGGAGCGCCGCGGAACGCGGCGGTGACGGACGCCGCCAGTTCGGGGCTCGACGTGCCGAAAGCCACCACCGTCAGGCCGATGGTGAGCGGGCTCAGCCCCCAGATGCGCGCCAGCCGCGCCGAATGAGTGACCAGCAGTTCTCCGCCGAAATACAGCAGGACGCCGCCGAGAATGATCAGAACAATACTCATGAATTCATCTACAATCGATTTGGGATCTCTGTCGTCTCCCGTCGGGGTACTATGGCGCGAAACCGTGAAAGATCAATCGGATCGAGCCGCGCGCCGTCATCCGGCGTAGAGATAGCCCACGTATGTCGCGTACGCGATCAGAAACAATGAGCCCTCCAGACGGGAAAGCCGCTGGCCGGTGTACAGGCAGGGCCATAACGCCAGGCTGAAGGCGAGCATCACGAAACAATCGTACTGAATCGCCGCCCACTGCATCTCCAGAGGCGAGGCCAGCGCCGCCGCGCCGAGGATGCAGAGCGAGTTGAAGATGTTCGAGCCCACGATGTTTCCCAATACGATGTCGCTTTCTTTCTTCAACGCCGCGATGATGGAACTGGCGAGCTCGGGCAGGCTGGTACCGACCGCGACCAGCGTCAGGCCGATGACTTTTTCCGAGACGCCGAACGCGCGCGCGATGTTCGCCCCGCCTTCAACCAGCAGATTCGCGCCGCCCGCCAGCACGACGACGCCCACCCCCGCGCCGGCCAGCGCGAACCAGGCCGATCCGCCGCCGGACGGAGCGGCTTCGCGGGAAAGAGACGGCTCCAGGGGTTCTTTCCGGCTCAGGCGAAGAATGTAAACGGTGTAGGCGACGATCAGAACGATCAGAACCAGCCCTTCGAACCGGGTGAGAACGCCGTCCCATAAAAGCGGCGCCAGTAATATAGCGGATGCGATCAGGATGGGCGTTTCACGCTTCACCAGCGACCATTCCACCGTCAGCGGCCTCAGTAACGCGCATAGTCCGAGAATCAGCCCGATGTTGGCGATATTCGAACCGACGACGTTGCCGATCGCGAGGGCTGGCTGCCCTTTCAGCGCGGCGGTGATCGAAGCCGCCAGTTCGGGGCTCGACGTGCCGAAAGCGACCACCGTCAGGCCGATGGTGAGCGAACTCAGCCCCCAGATGCGCGCCAGCCGCGCCGAATGAGTGACCAGCAGTTCTCCGCCGAAATACAGCAAACCCGTTCCCAGCAGAATCAGCGTAAAATCGTACATGGACGTACCCGTTTCTCTCGCCGTGTGATTGAAAATTCGACTACTATGGAGGCCGGGCTCCGGCGAATCAATCTCCATCGGGTATAGTACGAGACTTCGCCGGGAACCTTTCCCGGAATCCGACTGAAGTGGACGAGCGGCGATGAGCGATAATTCCTTACGGAACAAGACGATTCTCATCATGGGCGGAACCAGCGGGCTGGGGCTTTCGGGCGCCCGGGCGTGTCAACGCGCCGGAGCGCGCATCGCCGCCGTGGGCCGGGATGACGAACATCTGGAAGCCGCCCGCGCCGCGCTGGGCGAAGAAGCGCTGGTAATGGCGGGCGACGCCATGGACCCCGAAACCGCCGAACGGGCGGTCGAAGCGGCCGTCGAGCGTTTCGGCGATCTGCACGGGCTGTATCACGTGGCGGGCGGCAGCGGCCGCCGTATGGGCGACGGGCCGCTGCACGAGATGACCGCCGAAGGGTGGCGGTATACGCTCGATCTGAACGCCTCTTCGCTGGCGTATTCAAACCGCGCGGCGGTCAAGCGCTTTCTGCATCAACAAAACGGCGGCTCGGTGGTGAACGTCACGTCTCCGCTGGCGTATTCACCCTCGCCGCGTTTTTTTTCGACTCACGCTTACGCGGCGGCCAAGGCGGCGGTTATTGGCCTGACGCGCTCGGCGGCGGCGTATTACGCGACTCACAACATCCGTTTTAACGCGCTGGCGCCGGGGCTGACCGAGACCCCCATGTCGCAACGCGCCTTCGGCGATGAAGAAATCACCTCGTTTTCCGCCTCGCGCCAGCCGCTGCAGGGGGGGCGTCTGGGGCGGTCTTCCGACCTGGACGGGATTGTGGTTTACTTGCTTTCAGACGCTTCCGCGTACGTGACCGGTCAGGTCATCGCGGCCGATGGGGGATGGTCGGTTTGCGACGGCGGCCGCGTCTGAAGACGGAATACTCGAATCCACGCATCGAATGATTTCCGCAGCTCTGTGATTCCAACCTGGAACAAACGCCGACATGACTCTATCGCCTATCACGGCTTATATTGACGCCTGCCGCGCCATCGCGGACCGCGTTGAAGCGCAGCGCGAACTGATTCACCAGACCGCCGAACTGTTCACGAAAAGCATCCTCGCCGGGCGCATGGTTCATCTGTTCGGTTCGGGCCACAGCCGTATTCTGGTTGAAGAGATGTGGCCGCGTTACGGTTCGTTCCCCGGCTTTAACCCCATCGTGGAGTTGTCGCTGACCTTTCATCATCCGGTGGTGGGGCCTAACGGCCAGCGGCAGGCGATGTTTCTGGAAAACGTGTCGGGTCTGGCGGAACGCATCCTGCGCAATTTCGATTTTTCCACTGAAGACTCGGCGCTAGTGGTTTCGTCGAGCGGATGCAACGTGGTTCCCATCGAGATGGCGCAGGGTTTTCAACGCCGCGGGATCAAAGTTGCGGCGATCGTGAGTCAGAAGCACGCCGACGTCACGCCCAGCAAGCATCCCGCCGGGGTCAAACTTCAGGACTGCGCCGACATCGTGCTCGACACCGGTGCGCCGGCCGGCGACGCGATGGTTCATGTCGAGGGGCTCGATACGCCGGTGGCGCCGGGCTCGACGGTGGGCGGTTGCATGCTGATCAACTGCATCAAGGCCGAGGTCGCCGCTCATCTCACTCAGGCGGGGCATCCACCCCGCGTGTTGTCCGGCGCGGCCGTGGTGGGCGCGCCGCGCGCGGCCCAGTTGTTTGAAGACGCTTACGATGAACACGCACGGCGGCTCGCCAGGCTGTACGAACGAATCGGCGAGCCCGCCGGGGAGAACTCATGAAAGAACGCCCCTTGCGCACCACCGTCATCGGCAGTTATCCGTTTCCCGCCTGGCTTGAATTCGCCTCGGCGCACCTCGGTCAGTTCGGCGAGGAGGATATCCGCGAGATGCGCGAAGACGCCGTCATCGCGGCGATTCACGATCAGGTTTCAGCGGGGCTCGACGTCATCACCGACGGCGAGCAGACGCGCATCGATTTCAACCTCTCGTTTTATGGCTATCTGGAGGGCATCGAGCTGGAGAGCGCCTCGCCGCGCCGCTTTGGCCCGCCCGCGCACGATCAGCGCGGCAAACACGCGATCACCGGCGAGCTGTGCGCGCCGCGCGGTCTGGGCGCGGTGGAGGAATTCGAACGCCTCAAGCGTCTCGCGCCCGCCGGCCCCGTGTTGAAGGCGAGCGTACCCGGCCCTTATACGCTCAGCGGGCGTCTGCTGCCGAACGAGCGATACCCCGACCGATACGCGATCACCGAGGCGCTGGTCCCCATCGTGCGCGCCGAATTGGAGGCGTTGTTGCAGGCGGGCTGCGCCGAAATCACCGTCGATGAACCCTCGATGAGTTGTTACGCCTACCGGGAAGACCCCGCCCGGTTCGTTGAAATCTTCAACCGCACGGTGGCGCCGGCGGTGGGGAAATGCCGCCTGTCGACGCATCTGTGCTTTGGTAACTTCAAGGGCCATGCGGTGGGCTATCGCCGCTACGCGCCCATGTTTCCCGCGTTTATGGGGCTGAACGTCGACGAGATGCACCTCGAAATGGCCAATCGCGAGTTCGCCGAGCTGGAGGCGATCGGGCCTATCGCCGAGAAGTTCGACGTGGCGGTGGGTATCATCGACGTGAAAAGTTATTACATCGAAACCGTGGATGACGTGATCGAGCGTGTCGAGCGCTGCCTGCAATTCGCGCCCGCCGATCGTCTCTCGTTCGCCCCCGACTGCGGCCTGAGCCAGACGGCGCGCTGGGCGGCGCGGCGCAAGCTGAACCACATGGTGGAGGGCGTTCACGCCGTGCGGAGAAAGATGGGGCTATGATCGAAGCGGCGCTGAAAGACGACGCCTTTCTGGCCGACGTGGAAGCGGCGCGCGCCGACCGCGACGCGTTTCATCTGTGGCGGCTGGGGCAGAGCGGTTTTCTCATTCAATGGCGCGGGCGTCATTGCCTGCTCGATCCCTACCTCTCCGACTCGCTCACGAAAAAGTATCATGGAACCGAAAAGCCCCACGTGCGCATGACCGAGCGGGTGATCGCGCCCGAGCGTCTCGATTTTATCGACGTGGTCACCAGCACCCACAACCACACCGACCATCTCGACGCCGAAACCCTGCTGCCGCTCAAGGCGGCTAATCCCGATCTGAAACTCGTCATGCCCGCCGCCAACGTCGAGTTCGCGAAAGAGCGCCTGCTTTGTGAGGCGGACTGGTTCATCCCGCTGAATGACGGCGAACGCGAAACGGTGGGGGAATTCAGTTTTCACGCCGTGCCCGCCGCGCATGAAAGCCTCGACGCCGACGACGAGGGGCGGTGCCGGTATCTGGGGTACGTGGTGCGCTTTGGTCACTGGAGCGTCTATCACTCCGGCGACACGGTGCGATACGAGGGCATGATCGAACGCCTGCGGCCCTTTTCGGTCGACCTCGCGCTGTTGCCCATCAACGGCCGCGATCCGTCGCGCGGCGTGCCGGGAAATCTCGACGGCCCCGAGGCGGCGCGTCTGGCTTACGCCATCGGCGCGAGTCTGGCGATTCCCTGTCATTACGAGATGTTCGAGTTCAATTGCGCCTCGCCCGGCGCTTTCGTGAACGAAGCGCAACTCACCGGCCAACCTTACCGCCTGTTGCGCCCCGGCCAGCGCTGGTCCAGCTCCGAACTGGGGTGAAGATGTCTGAAGGTTAGTCTTCCATTTTTGCTGAATCTGGAAATGTTGCTCTGATTGATATTTTTATTTCTTGTACAAATAGTTCTGGATTATCTTTATTCCAAAACACGGTTTGTAACTGATTTGTATCAAACGGGCGTTTGTCTTTTTTTGATTCATCGCATATGTATATCACTGGTTTGTTAAGCCCTTCGGCAAGTCCCGCTTCCCAATAAACGTTGAGATTGGAATCTGATTGATCTGCAATTAGGAACTTGGAATTGCGAATTTCAACTGTCATTCGATTGATGATGTGCCCGGCTTTTGGTTCATCATCCAAAACAAATAATTCAAACCCGGTCTCTAAAATTGCTTTTCTTAAGTGATTGTTAATCAGCGATTTTAAATCTGTGTTTTTGAATTCATAAGCCATAAAGACGCGCTTGCTGCTAGTGTGACTTTTAAGAAGCTCCTGATATTTTCCCCAACCTTTCATGCTAAGCCTATAAGCCTCGCTACGCTTAATCAGTAGTTTTTTAGTGTTTGTTAAATATTCTATGATATACCCAAGGCTTTTATCACATTGAGAGCCAGCTGCTGGGAGGTATTGTATACTACTCATAGGGATATCTTCGCCTGGTCGCTGTGATTGCTGGCCTAACCACAAAATAAGATTTTCGCATTGCTCAATAGGAGTGGGGAAATTCATGTGACCAATTATCGAGTCGATCTGAGTTGTGGTAAGTGAGGTGGGGTTATTGCTGGATTTTCTCTTGAAGATAATATGCCGTAGATAGTTTTTCTGAATTTGTGTTAGTTTATCCACTTTTGGCTCTGCTGACCCGGATATCGAAAACTCTCCATCATTATCACAACTATACTTTTTCCCATCTATCAATGGGTCGCTGATGATACTGCACGAAGCATTGCATAATGGGCAATTTGACATGACTGATTATCCTTTTGATATGTAACTGGAAACTATCTCTGAATTCTACCGATTCTTTGGGTGGTGTAAATAGAACGTCGCTTAGTGACGCGGACAACATTGAAATACTCTATGTATAGAGTGTTTGATGAATATCTGATAATCTTAGAGTTATAATACTGGTCCTATCAGGGAGGGATTGTCATGGCGAAATGGAAAATCGCGGGAATCAACTTCGATCACATGCACATGGGCGACAACCTGCGCATGGCGTTCGAGCATCCCGATTGCGAAATCGCGGGAATCTGCGACGAACGCCCCGAACGCATGGACGACGCCGCGCGCAAGTTCAATATCCCGCCTGAGCGCCGCTTCACCGATTACCGCCAATGCCTTGAAACCGCGCGTCCCGACCTGGTGATTCTTTGCCCCGCCACCGCTCAACACGGCGAGTGGACCGAAAAAGTGGCGCCCTTCGGCGCGCCTATTCTGATGGAGAAGCCCTTCGCCGCGACCCTCGCCGAAGCGGACCGCATGATCACGGCGGTTCGCGCCGCCGGCGTGCAACTCGCCATCAACTGGCCGCTGGCGTGGTATCCGCCCCACCGAACCGCCAAACGCCTCATCGATGAGGGGCGCGTCGGCGAGGTGATCGAGGTCCACTTTTACGACGGCAACCGCGGCCCGCTGTGGCATACCGCCGACAAGGAAGAGATCGACGCCGAAAGCGTGGCGCGCGAGAAGCCCAACAGCTGGTTTTATAAAAAAGCGAACGGCGGCGGCTCGCTGCTCGATTATCTGGGTTACGGCTCGACGCTGGCGACGTGGTATCACGGCGGCAAGGCGCCGCTTGAAGTCACCGCCGTGACCGACGAACCCGCCGGGCTGGAGGTCGACGAACACAGCATCACCATCGCGCGGTATGACGCGGGGCTTTCGAAGTTCGAGACGCGCTGGGGAACCTTCAGCGACCCGTGGACGCGCCAGCCGCAGCCCAAGTGCGGCTTCGTCATCGTGGGGACGGCGGGGAACGTCAGCAGCTACGACTTCGAGCCGACCGTGCGCCTGCAGAACTCCGAGCATCCCGGCGGCGCCGACCTGCCTGTCGACGTGTTGCAGCCGCCCGAGCGCAACCCGGTGGAGTTCGTGATCGACCGGCTGGAGAGAGGCCTGCCTATCAAAGGGCCGCTGAGCGTCGAGATGAGCCGCGTGGGACAGGTCATCGTCGACGCGGCGTACCAGAGCGCGCACGAAAAGAGGACGGTGAAGATAGCGCCGTGATTAATAATGTGCTCTGTTGAGAGAATTCGGGTCATGCCGAATCCAAATGAATTCAAAACGAATAAGAGGCGTTCAATTCGGATCCAAGAATTCGACTACGCGCAACCTGGCGTTTATTTTATTACGGTTTGTACGTATAAAAGGCAATGTACACTTGGAGAAATTAACCATTGTGAAATGTTTTTGAATGCGCTTGGCCGTATTGTACAGGAAGAATGGAATAAGACGGCAGTAATTCGGAGCAATGTCAGTCTGGATTCATTCGTCATTATGCCAAATCATCTTCATCGGATATTGCTGATTCATGAATCTAATGAGCCACTGGCGATTGAGAGAGAGAATGCGTTACAGGGTAGGGGCACATTGCAATGTGCCCCTACGACGAACCGATTGCCATCTACGGAAAGATTTGGAAGATCGACCTGCAATTCGATTCCAACTATTGTTCGATTATTCAAGGCGTCTTCCACCAGGAGGATAAACATTTTGCGTGGGAAAATGGGCGCACCCGTATGGCAGCGTAATTATTATGAACATGTCATTCGGGATGAAATTGAATTAAATCGAATACGCCGATACATTGATGCCAACCCATTTAACTGGCATGAGGATCGAGAAAATCCGTGATCAGTCAGCATAGTAGAAAGTAAGTGACAGGGGGATCGCCCCGCGCTGGTTTCTTCCGCACGGACTGAATGAAGAGATTTGATTCGGTTGGATGATTGCGCGACTCAGGGAAGGCGAAATCAACAAGCTGGCGAAGGGACTCGAACCCCCGACCGGCTGATTACAAATCAGCTGCTCTACCAGCTGAGCTACGCCAGCGTGATCGATTTTCGAATCGGAATCATACCTCGTTGCGCGGCGCCGCTCAAGAAAGAGACGCCCCAACGCGAGTGGTTTTCATGCGGCTTGTTTACGCTATTCCAATACGCAGATCGCGCGTTCGGCCAGCAGATTGGGCCAGACTGTGATGCGCGTCCCCTGAGCCACAAACACCGAGCGCGTCACACGGAACCCGACCTGGCCGCAAAACCGGTAAAAATCCTTCACCGTGAAAAAGTGAATGTTCGGCGTTTCCCACCAGTCGTAGGGCAGCGCCGCCGAGATGGGCGTTCGTCCCCGGATGAACAGTTGAACCCTGACCGACCAGTGGCCGAAGTTGGGAAAACTGACGATCGCCTTCTTGCCCACGCGCAGCATTTCGCCGATCACCAGGCGCGGGTTATGCACTTCCTGAAGCGTATCGGTGAGCAGGACGTAATCGAACGACTTGTCGGGAAAATCTGCGAGTCCTTCGTCGACGTCTCCGTGAAACACGGTCAGCCCGCGGCGGATGCACTTGTAAACCTGATCCTGCGAAACTTCGACGCCGGTTCCCTGCGCTTTTTTTTCGTCTTTCAGGCGTTGAAGCAGCGAACCGTCGCCGCAGCCCAGGTCGAGCACTTTCGCGTTTTCATCCACCAGTTCACAGATCAGTTCGTGGTCGCGCCGGCGCGCTTCGACGGGAGTCTCTGCGGATGAGTTCATCACGCGTGCGTCTCCTCTCGAACGTGCCGCAGAAAATCGCGGATGAGCGGCGTTTCCTGCTCGCCTTCCAGCAGAAACGCGTCGTGGCCGTAGTCTGACTGAATCTCGCAGTAACTGACCTGTTTGCCGCCGCGCTTCTGCGCGCTGACCACCTCGCGCGACTGGTAGGGCGGATAGAGCCAGTCGCTGCTGAACGAAAGCACCAGAAAACGGGCCTGAACGTCGCGCAGGGCGGAGGCCAGCGAGTTGTGGCCGCGCGAGAGGTCGAAGTAATCGAGCGCCTTGGAGATATACAGATAACTGTTGGCGTCGAAACGCTGGGTGAATGAAAGCCCCTGGTATTGCAGGTAACTTTCCACCTGAAAATCGGTCAGCAGGTCAAAACTGATCTCGTCGCGATCCTGCAGCTTGCGGCCGAATTTTTCGTGCATCGACTTGTCGCTGAGGTAGCTGATGTGGCCGACCATGCGCGCCAGAGCGAGGCCGCGCCGGGGCGACTCGCCGCCGTAATAGTCGCCCTGGTTCCAGTTCGGGTCGGCGACGATCGCCTGGCGGCCGACTTCGTTCAGGGCGATATTCTGGGCCGAATGCACCCACGTGGTCGCCAGCGCGATGGCCGCGACGACCTTGTCGGGATACGAGACGGTCCATTGCAGGGCCTGCATGCCGCCCATCGAGCCGCCCGCCACACAAAACAGCTTGTCGATGCCCAGCTTTTCGAGCAGGCGTTTCTGCGCGTTGACCATGTCGCGGATGGTGATCACGGGGAAGGTCGCGCCCCACGGTTTGCCGGTGGCGGGGTTGATGGATGACGGCCCCGTCGAACCCCGGCAGCCGCCGATGCAGTTGCTGCAGATTACGAAAAAGCGCGACGTGTCAAACGCCTTGCCGGGCCCGACGAAGTTATCCCACCAGCCGGGTTTGCGGTCGTCAGGCGCATAACGCCCGGCGGCGTGATGGTCCATCGAGAGCGGATGAAGCAGAAGGATGACGTTGTCGCGCGCTTCGTTGAGTTCGCCGTAGGTTTCATACGCGATGGTGATCGGCCCCAGCTTGCGGCCGGAATCGAGGATCAACTCATCGGGAGGCTCGCAGATGGTGGCGAACTGTTCTTTCACCAGTCCAATCGAGCCGATATCTTCTTCCGTTTTAACCGAGTTCATTTTTTTGTTGGATTCTTTGCTGTTACAAGATAATGGGGATCGGTAACAGATAGAGTACATCCATCCTCACCGATCCCCGAACCCCTGTGAAATATTGTATCCGGACTGAGGCCGCGCGGCGGAAAAAACTTCCTTTGCCGGCGCGGCGCCAAACGTCCGGACGCAAGCCTGAAACGTCAGATCGCGGCGAGCGCCTGATCCAGATCCGCGATGATGTCGTCGGCGCTCTCAATGCCGATCGACAGCCGGACGTAATCGGGCGTGACGCCGGTCGCGAGCTGTTCCGCCTCGGTCAACTGCTGGTGCGTGGTGCTGGCGGGATGAATGATCAGCGACTTGGCGTCGCCGATGTTGGCGAGATGCGAGAACAGCTTTACGTTGGCGATCAGCTTTTTGCCCGCTTCCAGACCGCCCTTGACGCCGAAGCCCATCAACGCGCCGAACAGGCCGCGATAGTGGTATTTTTTCGCGATTTCGTATGAGGGATGATCGGACAGGCCGGGGTAGTTGACCCACGAAACTTTGGCGTGACCCTTGAGAAACTCGGCGACCTTCATCGCGTTCTGGCTGTGGCGTTCCATGCGCAGGTGAAGCGTTTCAAGCCCCTGCAGGAAGAGAAACGCGTTAAACGGCGACATGGCGGGGCCGAGGTCGCGCAGCAACTGAACGCGCGCCTTGATGGCGAAAGCGATGTTGCCCATGCCGGGGAAATCGCCGAAGGTCTCCCAGATGTTGAGGCCGTGGTAGCTGGGGTCTGGCTCGGAGAACATGGGGAACTTGCCGTTGCCCCAGTTGAACTTGCCCGAGTCGATCAGGATGCCGCCGATGGAGGTGCCATGACCGCCGATGAACTTGGTGGCCGAGTGCATGATGATATCGGCGCCGTGGTCGAATGGACGCACCAGATAGGGCGAAGCGGCGGTGTTATCGATGACCAGCGGGACGCCGTTTTCATGCGCCAGGTCGGCGACCGCCTGAAAGTCGAGCGTGTCGAGTTTGGGGTTGCCGATGGTTTCGGCGAAGATCGCCTTGGTCTTGGGCGTGATGGCGTTTTTGAAGTTGTTGATGTCTTTGGGATCGACGAATTTCACGTTGATCCCCATCTTGGGCATGGTGTAATGGAACAGGTTATAGGTTCCGCCATAGAGGCTGGCCGACGCGACGATCTCGTCGCCGGCGTGCGCCAGATTGAGGATGCACAGCGTACAGGCCGCCTGCCCCGACGCCGTCGCCAGCGCCGCGACGCCGCCCTCCAGCGCCGCGAGACGCTTTTCGAGCACGTCGGTGGTGGGGTTCATGATTCGGGTGTAGATGTTGCCGAATTCTTTCAAACCGAACAGGTTGGCGGCGTGTTCGGGGCTGTTGAAGACGTACGAGGTGGTCTGGTAAATGGGCACCGCCCGGGAGTTGGTAGCCGGGTCGGGAACCTGGCCGCCGTGCAGCGCGGCCGATTCGAACCGCAGAGTTTGGTCGGACATGCCTGACTCTCCTTCTTTTCGATAATTATTCGGATTGGTTTGTCGCGTCAGAAACGGACTCCGGCGTTGCAACGCATCATCGAGATGGAAGAAACAAGTGTGGAAACTGTACGCCGCGCGAGAGCGTCCCACCGCTTTCGCCGGCGTGAAGATGCGGGCCGAACGATCGTCTACCGAAGCGATATACTATAGCCGGGATCAATCCACTTGCCAAGGCGTCAATCGGAGGCGTTTCAGCCGCCTGGCAGACGCCGGACCTCGCCGGGAACCACGGGTTTTCCGCTCTCGGCGCTGGCTACGGCGGCGAAACAAAGCGCCAGGCTGACAAGATTGTCACGGGCGTGGTTATTCGGCGCGCGCCCCTCTTCAATCGAGCAGAGCAACTCGCCCATCGTTCCGCGAAAGCCGTTGGTGAACCAGCTGCCCTGTAAAGCGGGGGCGCAACGCCCCGATTCCAGTTCGAGCATCACTTCCTGCTGCATCAGGTCTTGGCCGATGCTGATCGCCGTTCCGCGCGTTCCCGCCACATAGGTGCGGTCCTGCTGACCGAAGCGCACGTCGCCGTTCAGCACGACGCTGGCCTGGGCGCCGTCGAACTGGATCGTCGCCTGCGCCAGCATGGGCGGGTCGGGCCGCTGGGTCGCGGTCCGTTCGATCGACGCGAAGACCGATTTCGCGATCCGGCCCGGTAAAAAACAGTGAATGATATCGAACCAGTGAATGGCGAAATCATACAGCAGCAGGTGTTTGATCTTGTTGAAATCGGTGTCCGCCGTCCAGCCGTGATCCCAGCCCAGAGTAAAGAATACGCTGGAGACGTCGCCCAACAGGCCCTGGTGAATGGCCTCGCGGATGTAACTGAAGTGAGGCGCCCAGCGTCCGTTCTGGTTGACCGCCAGTTGTACGCCCGCCTGATCGGCCTCGCGGATGAGGCGCTCGCCGTCGTCGAGATCGAGCACGAAGGGCTTCTGGCTGAGCACGTGTTTCTGGCAGGCGATGGCTTCTTCGATGATGGCGGCGCGTTCGCGGGGGTGGGTGGCGGCGTCGATCACCTCGATGTCGTCACGTTCGAGAACGCGGCGGTAATCGGTGGTCACCTCGGCGCCGGGGAAAAACTCGGTGCGGCGTTTTTCAGCGCGCTCGCGCACCGCGTCACACAGCGCCAGTACGCGATACCCCGCCTTCTGGTACTCACGCAGGTGATATTCAGAGATGCCGCCGCAGCCGATCAGGCCGATGCCGGGGTTGTAGCGCTTCGGGTCGCGTGGCAGGTAAGGCAGCTCGGGCGCGGCGATGGTTCCTCCGTCCGAGAGTTTTCCGATTCCATATTGCGGTTCGTCGCTCATGTGCGTCCTTTATTCATTCTGGTTTTCGCTATTATCCATCCTGGCGGCAAGAATCGAAGCGCGGTTCGCGGCTGTCCGGTCTTTCGCCGATTGCTCATCCTGTCTCCGCACGGTCGCCAGATGTACCGTTGAACGATGCGCCGTATTTCCGTTGCTTATCCGTTATCTGAACCCCTCGCATTCAAGCCCTGTCCCTGATGTGCGCTTGTTTTTGTTCTGGAAACGCTTCGCATGATAACTCCAATCAGTGGTTTGAAACAATAAACGTTGACCGCATGGGCGGCAGGTCGATCCAGACCCGGGTCTGAGTAATTCCATTTTCAGAGATGACTTTGAATTGTGGAGCGGTTATTTCGCCCGTATGCGGATTCCAGATTTCAGGCGTGACGCCGCCGCGTAACAGCACCCACGACGCGACAGGTTGTTTGTGCAGGTTGGCGAAAAAATAGATGTCACGATCCTGATACACCTTGTGTATATACCGGAGTTCATGACCGGGTTGAAAAGCGGCGTCGTAATCGTTCAACATGCGATCCAGCCTGTTTCTCAAGACTTCGGGAGTTGGATTTTGAATGAATACGGCGCGTCCGCCGTTTTGATTCGTCCTGATGACCGAATCGCTTGAAAACATGGCCTGAATCGTATCGCGTACCTGCTGGCCGCATCCAAACTCCGCGGATTCATCCGGCAAGACTCCAGTGGCGATGACCTGGCCGCCCTTGTTATAAAAATCCCTGATTTTTTCGAGGTTGCTCCAGCCGATCGTTTTGTGCGCGGGAATGATGAGAACTTTATAGGTTTCGTAATTGGTGGGGTTATCCAATATGAGGGTATTCGATTCAATGCGGCATTTTTCGTCCAGTATTTCAGGGTGGATGAAAGTGTAATCCACGCAGAGCCGGGTCGCTAACATTTCGCCAATTTCAACGTAATCGGCTTCGGGAATTTCAACGCCGCCCTTGTAATATCCCAGCGGACCATCGAGGTAATGTCCAGCCTGCAACGTGGCGATCGGGTACAGAATGGCGACGTCAGCGACATGGCGGCTCTTGTTCTGCAGTAACACGTTCAACCGGCTCAGATATTGCGTGAACTCGGGCAGTTCGCCGGCGTAGAGAAGATGACGCCAGGAGAGTTCGGGTTTGAAGGTGACGTTTTTGTCGTCATACCAGACCGCGTGGGGAATCAGCATGTTGATTCCTTTTGTATATTGCTCCATGGCGACGGAATAAATCTCGTCCCAGTCCATGTCGCCCATTGCGCCATAGGTTTCAGACATGACGAGCGATTTATCCCAATTATACGCGGATGAACTGACGATTTTATAAAAGCGTTCAGCCGGGCGGTCGCCTCCGATTTTGTCGATACCCGGAATCGCCTGATACTTGAAGCATTTCATCAGGTCGCCGGAAACGCTGACCGGGTTGATCACTTCTTCCTGATCCTGATGTCCGGTAACGGTAATACCATGCGCGGCGCACCAGTCATCGACTGTTTTGGCGAATCCGCTGGCATAGAGCTCGGTCCTGAAGCCGAACAGGTAATTGCGCGCCGCCTGCGTCTCAAGGCCGATGTCGTACCACAGTGCGGGGTAGAATGGGGCGGGATCGAAGCCGTAACGATCGCGGAATTTTTCATTAAAATTCTCAGTCCACACGCGGCCCTGAGCGCGATAAAGGGTTGTCTCGTCAAAAAACGTTCCGTCGATCGTCGTGCCGAAATAGTCTTTGAAGCGGTCGTAATAGGCCTGATGGGTCATCTCGATAAAATGGGCGACTGATACGGGATTCAGATAATCGACGTTGGGGTCGCCGTCTTTGACGCAGACGAACGCCATGATCTTCCAATCGCCCGAGGGCGCGGACCATTCCATTGTTTTAAGTTTTTCCGGCGGAGTCAGGTTGATGCGTTGCCTGGTGTTTGTTTCCATGGCGACCACGCTCATCAACGCCCCATCGGGAATCTCGAATGAAATTACATCCGGCCCGCGAACGCTCCATTCATGCTTGTCGAGACGCTTGATCGTGTCGCTGGGGAAGCGGTTGGCGAATCGAGGGATGCCGTCTCCATTGATCGCGCCGGCGCTGCCGCTGGGAAAGCCATATTCGTCGTAAAGGCACATAGTCATGCCCAGGGCTCTGGCTTGTTTCAACGCGGCGCCGTATACCTGAAAATAGTCTTCGCTCAGATATTCGGGCTTGAAGTCTTCGCCGAAGGGCAAGATGCCAAACCCGCCATACCCGCACCGGTCACGGGCAAGCCGCATCTGTTCGGCGGCGGTCTCCGCGTTAACGGCCGTGTTGTTCCAGAACCAGAGGGGCCGGGGCGCGTAGCGTAGAGGCGGGTCGATAAAATCGGCTTTGAGATCGGCGCTGAAAGAGAATGGAGCGGTTGAAGCCAGAAACAGGAACAGAACCGCGACGAACGGGGCGATCTTGTTTTGATAGAATTGGGTGACCAGCATGATGGGAGGGCTCCTCGGCAGTCTCGACGCAAACGAACCTGTGGCAATGAATATATAATGCCGGGCGAGGGGTGTGCAACTCATATCACGCATTTTGAAACGGATCATCATGATTGACGTCTCGATCGCGGAGAACCGGGCTACCATACCGCCGCAAGCGTGGGAGGCGTTTATCTCGTGTTGGCCCGAGCATGAACGCGAGCGCATCATGCGCTATCGGCATGAGCGCGATCGCCAGGCTCGTTTTCTCTCCCGCTGGCTGTTATGGAAGGCGCTGGGCGCCGGCGCGATCCCCGAAATCCAATACGCCGAATCGGGCAAGCCGTTTCTGAATGGCGGGCCTGAAATCAACTGGTCGCACTCAGGCGCGTGGGTGACGCTGGCGTTATGTGCAAACGGATCGGTTGGAATCGATGTTGAAGCGATGCGTCCGATTGAAATGGACGATTTCAGGCGTTATATGCGGGACGAGGTCTGGGAACGGATTCAGGCGGCGGACGACCGGCGGCGTGAATTTTTTCGATGGTGGACGACGGTTGAAAGCGCGATCAAGGCGGATGGGCGCGGCATGTCGGCGCCGTGGACCACAGCGAAGGCCGAAGAACGCGGCGTCTGGCTGGATGATGTGTACTGGCATACCCAAGAAATATCAATTGACGGAGAACATCTATGTTATTTATCACACTCAAAACCGGATCGGGATATTCGAATCGCCCGTCATGATTTCTCTTCAGAATGATTCACGGCGCTCGGCCTCAGTCATAAAAAACGCCCGGAGAGCCGTGGGTAAAACACGGTCTCCGGGCGCGAATAATTCATGTCAACATTTCATTCGATGGGGCGATGCCACCTCATAATTCAATTCATCAGTACATTGGAAAATCATCCACCGCCGCGTTTTCAAACGGGCCGGTGAGTTCGGTCTTGATGATGAGTTCATTCTGGCTGCCTGATTCATCACCGTTCATGGAACCGTTGGCCTGAATGAACAGGACGAGTTTCCGGTCGCCGTCGAACGACATTCCAAATATGCTCGACCGGCTGACCTCGAAGTTGGTTCCGTTGATTTCGAACGATTTCAAATTCAGGTTGGCGAATTCACGGATGTCTCCATCCGGCGTGATCAACACCAGCACGTTCGACGAATCTTCCGACCGGATCGCCGTGGACAGCACCGCGCCGTTGGGCAGGGTCAGCGAGTGCGACGATGGCAACGGATTCAGCCCGTTCAGGATGAACTCCGGCGCGTGCACGAACGGATTTTCGGGGTCGATGCTGATCAAGGTCGAGGCTTTCTCCAGCGCCATCGACTTGTGTTCAAATCGTGACGGCAACGTCAACTCGATCAGATCCGGCGGGAGGTGAATCCCCGCGTTGGGCGGCAGCGTCGGATAAATGGTTGGGAAATTCGGAATCGTCGGATTGGGAAGCGGCGTTTTGAAGCCGGGGATCGTCGGAAACGCCGTCGGGCGGAACGTTGGGATTCCGCCAAACGTTGGAGTCGGCCGGACGAGAGTCGGATTAATATCGATCGGCGTGGGGCTCGGCTGCGGCGTCGGGGTCGGCGTATCCGTGGGCCGTGGCGTGGGCGTCGGGAGGGTGTAGTTTTTCGTCCTCAGGCCGATGTACGTCGCGTTATTCGATTCGTCGAATTCGCCGATCGAATCGTTTTCATCAATCACGGCGCCGATCCAGTAATTGTGGTTTGGCGGCAGATTGCTGGGCAACGTGATGGTGTGTTTGGTCGTCCAGACGTTGTTGCGAGCCAGGTTAATGCTGGCTCCGCCCAGCCGGGTGTCGTGCGTGGTGATGAGAGAATTGGTTGAAAGATAATAACCCACCTGGATCGAGTTCTGTTTATTCGCCCCGTTGTTTTCATACGAAAACTCGACCTGAATGGTCTGGCCGTTGCCGACCCGGTAATGGGGTTCGGAATTGATCCAGTTGCGGCTGAGGCGGGAGCCGCTGGTGTCAAACACGCGAGTGCGTCCATGCGTACTGTACTCGCCGTTACGCCCCGTCCAGCGCCAATGCGTCACGCTGACGTCTTCACCGGAGCCTTTGCCGTATAAATAGATCGCGCCGTCCGCGGCGTCTTCGCCGAAGTAAGACGTCGTCTGATCTCCGTTGGTGATGATGTGGCTCCAGTCTTCGCCCATCACGTTGTATTCATCGTTTTCATGCGCGAGCCCGAAGAGGTGGCCCACTTCGTGGTAGATCACGTTGCGCAGCGGGCGTCCGCTTCCGCCATACTCGCTCATGGTGTTTTTGTTGGTGCTCATGGTCCATGTGCGATGAGGGTCGATAACCACGTCGACCGCGACGATGCGTGAGAACAGATATTTTGAAAACGCCGCCGCCGGGGCGCCGTCGAGCACGCCGCTGTCCGACGCCCATATCTCGTTTTGCAGGTTATGGAGACCAACGCCGTTTTCACCATGCGTCAGATTAATGCTGAAGTGACTCGGGTTGTCATTGAGACCGGAGATGGCGTCATCCAGAACAGTGCGAGCGGGATCTCCGGATGAGAAGGTTACATTGGATGCGCGTAACCTCGGATTGTTGGTGTTCCATGTCCGTTTGTTTCCGTTATAGGTGTGATAGGCGTATGAGTACGCAAAAAACGGGATGCCGATTAAACCCGTCAGAATCAGACATAGATAAAACTTGATTAGACGATTCATACAAGAAAAACTCCTTTTTCGTCCCACGATCAGATAGAGATATTGAATGGTTCAGGCGTCGTTTGGCTTACTGGGGCAGGACGGGGTTTCCGCCGTTTTCTTCGAGCATCTTCAACTCGGCCGCGTCGGCGTCGCTGAGTTCCGTCTGAACGCCCGGCATGTCGATCCGAATCGGTCCGGCGCCGAGCAGCGGAATGGAAAATGGTTTGGTTGGATCGGCGCTCTGCACGGCGGGCAGGTTTTTCAGTTCCGCATCCGTATGAATGGCGGCGATCAGCGCGGTCAGTTGTTCCATATAGCCCGGAAAAGCCAGACGTTCTGAATTTTCCCGTTCCGGAGAAATGGTTTCATCCACCTGGGCGCCTTCGCCTTCGGCGTCTTCAAGAATGACGTCGATGTCGCCCATGGGCGGCTTGTGGTTCAACAGCGCCGGGACGCGATGGTACGACGAGGTGATAAGGCTCATATCGCGTGAACGGGTCAGCTGGGTGGGGTAAATGTCTTCAAGCACGCGGCGGTTGCCCAGCGCGAGTTGATCGAGAGGCATTTCGGTTTGATCGGCGGCCAGAAACGCTTTGCTCTGCTCGCGGAGGTCAACGGACCCCATCTGGCCGAGTGAAAAGGCGTTGCGTACCGTCAACAACAGGTTCAAGTCGCGATAAAGCAGCATGTGCAGGGGCGTCTTGGCGGCCTGGCGGTATCGCATCGGCATTAACTGGCGCAGGAAATCCCCATCCACTTGTTCATTGGGGGGATAGGGCAGCACCGCAGGCAACTGATTCACCGCGAAGCTGAATTGCGTTGGATCGATGCCCTTGATGTTCTCAGGATCGGACAATAGCTGCTGGGTGGCGGGTGAGAGGCGTTTATAGATGGATGAATCGATTTCGCGAGGCTGGCCGATCAGCGGGTCGGTGAGTGGCAGGACGTGAATGTCGGCCGGATGAAATCGCGCCGCGAACATGGGGTCGTAACTTAAACGGATTTCTTTGCCCAGTCCATTAAAGATTTCATTATTTTCGTTGATATAGATGAATCCCTGTTCCCAGCCGATCAGCGGACAGGCTTGTTCCTGATTACCCGCGACAAAAAACACGCCCCGGTCTCCGATGTCGAGCAACGGTGAACCGCCCAGCGCGAGAAATTCCTCCTGGCCGACGGAATCCATTCCGCCGATAAAACGCAGAGTAAACCGGTCCTGCTGTTCGCCCGCGATTTTGCCTTTCAGTATGGTTTCAACCGAAAAAGTGACGAACGTGTGGGGTATCCCCTTCATCTCCCCGTCGTCTTCGGGGTTATCGACCGGTTCGGAGTTCTGATAAACGCGGTCGGTTACCTTGCCGACGAAAATCAATTGAGCGTCTTTCGCCATGTTGCGGTTGAGTACGCTATCGAGCACGACGGAATGCGCCGGCGCACTGAACAGTGCAACCATCAGGCAGATCGTTCCAATCGAAAGCATGGTTTTGCATCGCTTCATAACTTCTCCTTTTCGTGAAAAATTCGCGCGACGATTCGCCGGCGTGCAACCGCCGGTTCGTGCGAGGTGACAAGAAATGGATGTATGACTGTGTGATTTCAATCGCTGGAAATTACCGGAAAAACCAAAGCCAGGCTGCGGCGAAACGTGAATCGTGCGGCGCCGAATGCGGGGTAATCCAAAATGTTGCGGATTTATCTAACCGGAAAAACAACATCCATCAATTCGTTTTGCGTATTTCAAAAGCTTAACACGGCGATTCTGATTTTCTAGGGTGAATTTTTTTTAGATCGATCCTGCTTTTGGGGCTGGACTTCACATCGGCCGGGAGAAGGTGAAATAATCGGCGATATTGCTGAATGAACACACTCTGTCATTTTGAAGGACAACGCCATGAACAAACGCTTCGCCATTCTCGTTACGTTTATCGTTCTGTTCGCCGCCGCCGGCTTCGCGCAATCGCTGAAGGAAATCAAGCCGGAACGCGCCGGCATGTCGTCCGAGCGGCTGGAACGCATTGATGGCGTCATGCGGAGTTTTATCGATAACCATGAGCTGTCGGGCGTTATCACGCTGATTACGCGGCGCGGAAAGATCACCCAGTTCAAGGCGTATGGGTATCGCGATCTCGAAACCAGGGCGCCGATGGAAAAAGACTGCCTGTTCCGCATGTTTTCCATGACCAAGCCGATCACCTGCACGGCGGTGCTGATGCTGGTTGAAGAAGGCAAGATTCTGCTGACCGACCCGGTGTCGAAGTATCTGCCTGAATTCAAAGACATGAAAGTATTGATCAAAGAGAAAGACGGCGAGATCATCACCGAACCGGCTCAGTCGCCCATCACCATTCAGGAACTGGCGATGCACACCTCCGGCCTCGGGTATGGAATCCCGGCGAGCCTGAGCCCCACGCTGTCAAAGAAATTCGACGAAGCCAACGTTTTCGACCCACGCAACACGATCAAGAACGCGATTGAAACCATCGCCTCGTTTCCATTGCTGCATCAGCCCGGGACGACGTGGGAATACGGCGCGTCGATCGACGTACTGGCGCGTCTGGTTGAAGTGGTTTCAGGCCAACCGTACGGCGGCTTTCTCAAAGAACGCATCTTCGAACCGCTCGGTATGACCGACAGCGGATTTTCGGCTGCGGAGAAAGACTGGGACCGCGTCGCGCGGTTGTATTCAGAGGTTGACGGCGAACTGAAGCGGAATATGGATGAGGAAGATTATTACAAGTACGGAACTCTGCACGGCGGCGGGAGCGGGCTGGTATCGGGCGCGATGGACTACGCCCGTTTCATGCAGATGCTCGCCAACGGCGGTGAACTCGACGGCGTCCGCATCCTGTCGCCGCAGTCGGTCGAGCGGATGTCGACCAATCTGATCCGCGATGAAAAAAACAACACGCCCTGGTTTAACGACCGCGCGCAGGGGTTCGGGCTGGGCGTCAGCGTGGTCAAAGACCCCGCCTATCTCGACTCGCTGTCATCGGTGGGGACGTGGGGCTGGAGCGGCTACGCCAGCACGTATTTCTTCATCGACCCCGAAAAAGAGGTCGCCGCGCTTTTCATGGCGCAATTCGTTCCGGCCAACGCGCATCAATGGTGGCAGCGCTATACCAATCTGGTCTATCAGGCGATCGTTGACTGATACAAACCTCGCATTGCGTGAATACGTAAAACGCGGAACGCCAGAGACGCCGTGGTGAAGCGAGCGTGGTCTGGCGTTCTTTTTTTCTTATGGCAAACGGCGCCGCGCCGGGAGAACAGGATGAATCGTTTTCGAATATCCGACTGCAGCTTTCGTTTTCTGTTAATCGCCGCGATTCTGATCGTGGGGTTTTCGCCCGCGCCAGGAGCGGATGAAACCGGAGGCGTTCACCGCATCTATACAGAGCGGCTCGATCCTCGCGAACATCCCGATTACGCGCGGCGCCACGTTCAGCCGCCCGGGCTGGATGTATTCGGCGGCAAAACCCGCTTCACCAGCCTGCGAGGATTCAACGTGAGTGACGGGCGAATCGTCGATTACTCCGATGAACTGGACAAATACACGCTTCAATATCAGCTGGGCGACGTCATCTGGCCCTCGTATCCCGTTCTTTTCGCGGAAAACCTGGGCGATCTGGCGGACGAGATCAACAAGCGCGATCTGTTTCTTTTCGACATCTGGGGGTACGTCCCCGGATCGGGCCCCGGCGGTTACTGGCAACAATATAAACCGCCCGCGGGAGTGTTCGATTTGCTTGAAACCCGGCTGGGCGAGCGATGGCTGGGGATGGACGTCGGCGAGCAGGATGGGCGGTATATCGGTGGTTACGCGTCACAGATGACGCCTGGTTCATCCGATCGTTTTCACCAGTATCTTAACTTTCAGCGCCATTTCCAGCGCATGTGCGACGACCTGGGCAACCGGATGTCAACGCTGGTCTCGCTCAATTTCGGTCACTATTTTCTGAAAGAAGGCGTGTACACGCTGATCGGGGCCGAGACCGCGCAGGGGCTGCCCAACGGGCAGGTCTACTATTCGTTTATTCGCGGCGCGGGCAAACAGTATGGAGTTCCGTGGTTCGGCAATGCGTCGATCTATAACCGGTGGGGATATAAATCGTACGGCGGCGAGGGCGGCGATCACGGCCCCACGAAAGGCTCAAGCCTGAGCCTGATGAAGCGGTTGATGTATAGCCACATTCTGTATAACTGCGTGTTCGCGGGATTCGAAAACGGCTGGTTCGACGCCGGTGGAGCGCTCTCGCCGATCGGGCGCATTCAGGCGTCCGCGCGAAAATGGACGCGTGAACAGGAGCCGCCCGGCGTCATGATGACGCCGATCGCCCTGATGGTTGATTTTTATTCGGGCTGGTCGTTTCCGCGCCATCTGTATTCAGGCGACATATACCGCGTTTGGGGAAACCTGCCCTATCAGCCCGGCGATTATCTGACGGATGGCGTGCTGGACATGCTCTACCCCGGCTATCAGGATTCATCGTATTTTCATGATGAAAAAGGCTTTTTAACGCCCACGCCATACGGCGACGCGGCCGATTGTCTGCTCAGCGACGCGCCGCTCTGGTTGCTCAAGCGTTATCCGGCGCTTGTCATCGCGGGTGAGTTGAGCGGAGGGCTCGAACTCAAAGACAAACTGAGCGAGTACATCCAGTCGGGCGGCGAGTTGTACATCACGGCGGGGAGTCTGGCGAAGTTGCCGGGAGGCCTCGCGGGCGTCGAGGTCAACGGAACCCCCGCCGCGATCTCCGAACGCAGCGTGACGGCGGGCGATCGGAATATTACTGAGAAATATCCGTTCTCGCTGTATCCACTGACGTTCCCCGAAAACGCTCGCGTGATCGCCCGGTGTGGCGGCCGGCCCGCCGTGTTGAGGGTCGACCGGGGCGGCGGCGGCCTGACCGTTTTCGCCAGCCCGTTCGGAGTCTCTGAAGCGCAAGCGCCCAGCGAGGCGATCGCCAGTCATGAAGACCGGTCATTACCCAACCCGTATCCATTGCTGAACCACGTGCGGGCCGTGTTGGCTCGGGCCTTTCAAAAGCAGATGCTGTTCGACGCGGGGAGCGACCTGTCGATGATCGTGTGCAGAAAAGGCTCCGGACGATATGTGCTGGGGATCGGCAATAACGGCTGGGAGGAAAAACCGATGCGTATCACCTCCCGCTGCGGGCCCATGGTTTCGATTCATGAAACGCCGCTCGATCAATCAGAAAAAGACGCGGTGGGTTACCTCCCTGAAAGCGTGAACGGGAGCGAATTGGGATCGAGCGGCGATCGAACGATCGCGGGTGGAGACGTCCGCATCTTTGAAGTCACCGTTCGTGAAGAAAACGTGGCGATTATTCCTCACGTCAAGCCGCCGGCCGCGCCGGCCGGGCGCATTTTACCCTTGCGGGATATCGATTCGATTCAGGAAGCCATTCTCGCGCGGCCCACGTTTTTCGACCATTATGACGGCGTCACGATCGATTGGCGGTATCTGAACCGGAGAGATCGAAGGGCGCTTGTCAGCGAAGCGGGCTGGCTCGCGAATCAAAGTCCGCGCGTGATGGTGGACCTGTCTTCAGGGATCAATCTCTACCCGGACTTGCGGCTGACGAAAAACGATGACGACGAATACGCCGCAAGCATGGCCGCGATTGATGACGTGATCGAAAAGATGGAGATACTTCATGCGAACGATCTTTTGCTGACGCTGCATCGCGTCCCCGAAAATAATTATACCGCTGAACAGACCCGGGATTCATTCGAAGAGACGCTTCGCCGGATTTGCGGCGCCGCGGCGAAACGCGGAATCGCCGTTTATCTGCGCATGACCGAGGGCAAACCGCCCTGGAGCCTGAAGGAAGCCGAGGAGTATATCCAACGCACCGGTGCGTCGAATCTTCGCCTCGCGTTGCCGACGGCGTGGCTCATGGCTCATAACGCGGACGATGAAGCCATCACAAAACTTCGCGATCGGATCGGCCTGTGGCTGGCGGGCTCGGCGCGCCGCGATATAAGCGGGCGCCTTTGGAGCATCAACGCACCCGTGGCCGATTGCGATGATATGGATCGCCTGCGCGCGATTCTCGCGCTGGCGCCGGACGCGCCCATCGTGTTCGATGCGTTTTATGATTCGCGGGACGCGGAATACGCCGATGCCGGAATCGTGCAGCGGTTGACATCGGCGAAGTCGGAGGAGTAGGCGGAAGCTCGTTGTTTGAGACGGCCTGAATCTTGATTCTTCGGGAGAAGACATGGGGTATCGTATCCGCAAGACTCGAATTCTGTTGAGTGCGTTGTTAATGCTCGCCGCCTGTCATGCGGCGCCGTATTGCGATGAGGAAAACGCCGCGAATCCCGCGCCGGTGGGCGCCGCTTTCGCACACCCCGGCCTGCTGCATACGCGAGCCGATCTCGAACGCATGCGCGTGAAAGCCGCCGCGAAAGCCGAACCCTGGTACGCCGGGTTCCTGCTGCTGAAAGATCATCCTCAATCGAGCGCGGAATGGAAAACGCGCGGCGGTTTTGAACGCGTCTCCCGCGACCGGAACGATAATACACACAACGCTGATTTGTGGCAGGACGCCAACGCCGCCTATCAGAACGCGTTGATGTGGGCCATCACCGGCGAACAGGCGCACGCGCGAAAAGCCATCGAAATACTGAACGCCTGGGCGAGTGAACTGAAAACCATCGAGGGCCATGACAAACAACTGGCGGCGGGGCTTTATGGCTTTAAACTGGCGAACGCCGCTGAAATTATGCTCCACACCGATTCAGGCTGGACGGACGCGGACGCCGGGCGGTTTCGCGCGATGCTGATGGATGTTTTTTATCCGGTGATTCGCAACTTCGCCACCTTCGCCAATGGAAACTGGGATGGCGCCTGCCTGAAAATGATGATGGCGACCGGGGTGTTTTGCGACGATCGGGAGATCTTCGATCGTGCGGTGGATTATTTGAATCACGGCGAGGGCAATGGACGTTTGACGCATTACGTCATCAACGAAGCCGGGCAATGTCAGGAAAGCGGACGCGATCAACAACACACCCAACTCGGACTCGCTCTGCTGGCCGAAACGTGTGAGATGGGGTGGAACCAGGGGCTGGATCTGTACGGGGCGAATGAGAATCGCCTGTTGAAGGGGTTTGAATACACCGCGAAATACAACCTGGGCTATGACGTCCCCTTTGTTTCGTATACGGATACCACGGGCAAGTACGTCCACGAGCGTATTTCAGAGAAGGGCCGGGGACGTTTGCGCCCGATTTATGAGATGGCGTTGAATCATTATGCGGTTCGCCGGGGCCTGAACGCGCCGTATACACGCCGCGCCGCCGAATCGATTCGGCCCGAAGGCGCGGCTTTTCAAGCCGACCACCCCGGTTTCGGCACATTGCTGTTCACCCGCTGATTGGTTGAATGGGAGGATTTGAATGATGAGAAAAACCTGTTCGATGAATAACCAGACCGCCCGCTTGATTCTATTGTGCGCGTTGCTTTGTCTCGCCGCTCCCGTGGTGAACGCGGCGTTGCTTTTTCATGTGGATTTTGAAAACGGCAAGATTCTCAGTGAAGGCGATTATGGCGCCGGAGTTGAACGATGCTGCGATCACTCCGTCACCGTTGTGGATGAGCGGGCCCGCAAAGGAGACAAATCGGTGCGCTTTGAATCGCGCCGCGACGATCCGCTGGTGGCGGGCAGCCCCGGGCGGGCCGAGTTGAAAGTAAAAAAGACCAGCCCCATCGTGGAAGAATGGTACGCCTGGAGCATTTTTGTTCCCGTTGAGATGAAGCCCGATATCCCCGAAATTCTGGGCCAATGGCACGCCTCGCCCGATTTCGACAAGGGCGAAGACTGGCGCTCTCCGCCCATGGCCGTCGCGATGAAAGACGGCCGCTGGGACGTGTCGGGGCATTACGCGCCGCAGGAGGTGAACAGCAACCGCGATCGCAAGAAGGGGTTTTCTGAAGACCTGGGCGAAGCCGCCCGGGGAGTCTGGACCGATTGGATATTCCACGTCAGTTGGGATTACCGCGAAACGGAGCAGGGAGGCGGCGGTTTCGTCAAGGGGTGGCGACAGGTTGACGGCGGCGGCTATGAGGCCGTGATCGATTATAAAGGGCCGATCGGGTATAACGATGAACGAGGCGTTTACTTTAAGTGGGGGATCTATAAGTGGCCCTGGAAAAATGAACCAGGCAACCAGAGCCCGCGCGTGGTTTATTATGACGAAATCAAAATCGGCGACCAGACAGCCTCGTTCGACGAGATGAAGGTGGTTGACTGAGACGCATCCGTTCGAGATCGATCGTTTTGTGCGTTTTGGGGGATTGAATTACAATACGTCATGATCGTAACAATGAATTGAGTTGAAGGAGAACAGGATGAAGCGAATCACGATGTCTCGCCTGTCGTTGGCTCTGTTTACATGTATGACGCTGGCCGCCGTGGCGTATGCCGCCGATCAGGCGCCCTGCGCCCGCATCGATGGCGGCGGACCCGGATGGGTGACGCTGGGGCCTGGCGATTTCGCCCGGGTGAATTGCGACCCCGAAACCTGGACGTGGAAAGACGGTCTGCTGACCTGTACGGGAACCCCGCACGGCGTCATGCGGACGCAGAAGGTTTATACCAACTTTGAACTGGTGATCGAGTGGCGTCATCTCAAACCGGGTGGAAATTCAGGCGTGTTCGTCTGGTCGCCCATGTCGGCGCTGGACGGCCTCTGGCGCGGCCGCTTGCCCCAGATGGGGATCGAAGTGCAGATTCTCGATCACGACTTCGCCCGGCAATACGAAGAGAAAAACGGTAAGAAGGGCGACTGGTTCACCACTAACGGCGACGTATTCGCGGTAGGCAAATCAAAACTGACGCCGTTTCCGCCGGTGTCGCCGGATGGCTCGCGCAGCTTCCCCAGCAAAAATCTCAGCAAGGGCGCCGGCGAGTGGAACCACTATTACGTCCGCGCCATTAACGGTGAAATCCGCCTCTGGGTGAACGGCGAAGAGGTGTCGGGCGGAAACAACGCCGACCCGCGCTCCGGTCATCTGTGCCTGGAGTCGGAAGGCTCGCCCATCGAGTTTAAAAACATCCGCATCCGCGAACTGCCCTGATTGAGTCTGTCAATACGATCTACCGAACCGCCGCCTGGACCTTCCAGCCGGCGGTTTTTCCATGCGTTCTGAAAATCACGAAACGCATCGTCAGGTCGGCGGGGTTATCGGGGCAGTCGCCCACGATGACGTCGGCGCCGCCGGGCGTCTGACATTCGAGCGTGAGTTCGCCGCCTTCGCGAAGTGTGTACTTCAATGAGATGGAGTTCTGATTGCGTAGAATTCTGGCGTTCTTCAAAAACGGATATCCATTGCTGGTTTCCTTAAAAACGAAATCCTCCCATTCGCCGCCCGCGTCCGCCTGTTCGCCGCGAACGTGATAGATCAGGTCGTATTGATGTTCGTCATCGCTTTCGGCCGCCGCGACGTCATCAAACCCATCGTCCCGCACGTGCAGCCCGCGCCGCAGGCTGACGCCGGGGTAGACCTTGCCCGCGTTGGCTTTGATCTCGCCGTCTTCGAATGAGATCAGGTTTCCGCCGGTGGGGTGTTGGCGCTGGCCGTCAACCACGATCATGTTGTGCGCGGCGGACGAGCGATACCACTGGTTCAGCGAGATGCCGTACCCCGAGGTGCCCAGATCGGGCATGATGAGCTGATTCTTCGCGAAAAACAGCATGTTGAGCCGGTCGAGGTGGTCGTGACCGCCGCCGTAGGGGCCGTATTTGAGCAGCGCGTTGACGCCGCCGTCGCGCAGAATCGCCACGCCCGACGCCTCGAACAGCACGCTGTCATCCTGTTGCGGTTTTGGCGCGGGAAGCGTTTCAGGGCCGAATAACAACGCCTCGAATGAATCGCGCGGCTGGTCTTTGTACATCGACGCGAGGGCGCGCGCGATCTTTTCGCCGTCGAACCGCGACGCCGCGAATTCATAATAGGCCGCGTGTCGATCGAGATGCTGATCGTACCAGCAGTCGTTCAGCGCGGGCAGCTGGCCGTTGGGAAAAGCGAAGTCGATCGGCGCGGTGTACATGCTTTTGAAGCGCGCCGGGTCTTTCAGCGGATAGCCTTGCGCGCGGGCGGCGGCGAAAAGCTCCTGCATGGATGAGACCGTGTAAAAGTGATAGCCGATCGAGCCCTCGAACCAGAATCCGTCGTCGTTGACGCCGCGCTCGATCTGCGCGTTCAGGCCGAATTTTCCATCGATGGCTTCACGCGCCAGTTGTTCGTCGCCCACCGCCAGCCCCACCAGCCCCGACGCCGCGTTGTGCCAGCTGTGGATGTTGTGAATCGTGCTGGTCTGCTTGTGGATGAACTCCGCGTCGGGAATCAGAAACTTCGTTGCGATGGTTTCTCGCTGAACGGCGTCCAGGTCCTTGCAGACGTCCCAGTACGCGCAGGCCAGGCGCACCAGTTGCGTCGCCTCGTCGAGCGACTGCTCGCGCACCCACCCCTTGCCGGCGTGGTCGCCGTGCGGGCTGAAGCGATCGAGGTTGTTCGCGTACCAGAGCAGCGTCTTCGCGGTGAAATCGAGGTATTCGCGTTCGCCGGTGACGCGGTACAGCGCCGCCGCGTTTTCAGCCGCGCCCGCGAACAGGCTGTGGACCGTCGAGCGCCAGCAGTCGTCATAGGGCGGACCCGAGTAGACGGTTTTGCACTTGGGGCAGACGTGTTCGTGCGGCTTGTCGGGGTCAAAGGTCAGATGGGTGGCGTCTTTGCCGCAGAAATATTCATGCAGCCAGCCCGTCTCGCCCAGTGGAGGATGGTCGAACTGGCGTTGGGTGCGCGCCACGCCGCGCTTCATGTCTTCGACGGCGCGCTTCGCCCAGTCGTATTGCGCGGCTTTCCGCTTCACCGCCTCCCAGTCGACGCCGCGCGATCCGGGATCGCCGATGACGGCGAACGCGGCGAGGGGAACGATGGCGATCCAGAGAATCAAAAGAGCAAGACGGTTCATGACGTCCTCCACAATGAAAGTTGACGCCACTCTATCAAAATCCCCCGCATGGGTAAACGACGATTGGTACTATGAAAAAAAGCGGCTTACGGAGCCGCTTTTTTTATACTGCAAGAAAGGTATGTCTCAGCAGTCGCAGCCGAAGACGTACACCTTCCCGTCGGTGCAGGGCGCGAAAAAGCGCCCGTCGGGCGCGACGGCGGCGCGGCCCTGAAACGCCCGGTCCGTCTCGAAAATCGTCTTGCCCTCGCCGCCCGGCTCGATCAGGTGGACGCACCCCGCCGGATCGCCCAGCGCCGCGCGCCCTTTGGCGTCGCGCGCCGGCGCCGACAGCAGGTATTCCGTCTTTGCGTCGTACTCCCACTCGATCGAGCCTTTCTCCGCGTTCACCTGTTTCACGCGCCCGTCCATGCAGGCCAGCGTCAGCGTCCCGTCCGGCCCCAGCGCGGGGTCGGCGTGAACGTTGCACGGCAGGTCGAGTGACCACTTCTGTTCGTCGTCCTTCACGCCAAAGGCGATCAGCCGGCTGGTTTTCATCCGGTTGACGATGAAATACACTCGCACGCCTTCGCTGACCGGCGCGGCTAGCGCGGTGTACTTGCGCGGGTCGTACCCCTCCTCGGCGGGTTGAAAGATCAGGCTGGTTTCCGCTTCGCCGGGCTGCGTTTTGAAGGCGCGCAGACCCTGCGACTGGCCGGTCCATTCCGCGCGGATCGCGTAGAGCGCGCCGCCCGCCGCCGTCATGGCGGCGTAGGGCACCACGCCCGCGTCCCACTGGCTCACGATCTCGCCGCTTTCGGGGTGCAGGGCGCTGAACTTGCCGCCCCAGCTGCTGACCGCCACGCAGCGCGGATCGGTGGAAAACAGCACGTCCGACAAAATGCGGGGGTCGCGCTCGCTGGGCAGGTAGGTCTCCCACGCGATCTTGCCCGTCTTCGCGTTCAGCGCGTCGACCCGGCCGTCCAGCGTCCCAGTGAACAGCAGCGCGTCGTCGGTGGACAGCGCGGGGGAGGCCTCGATCCGGCCCGGCAGGTCGGTGCGCCAGATCAGCGTTCCATCCGGATCGAACGCCTGTACCGCGCCCGACCGGTCGGCGATGAAAACGCGCCCGTCTTCGGCGAAGACCGGCGCCGTAGTGGCCGCCGCCTGCGCGGAGAGCGCGTTCAACATCACGGGCGATTGGGCGAACGCCGCGCTGGAAAGCGACCCGCGCGAGGCGCAACCGCCCGCCATTCTCCAAACTCGGGTTGGTTCAATCGTTTTTTCCGGCATGTCGGCCTCTTATCGCTGATAGGTGGGTTGATAACAGAAACGCGCGGTCTCCAGCGTCTCGCCCACGATGTCGAGCATCGACAGCCGGTTCTCGCCCAGGCCCAGTTCGCGCGACAGGTTCAGGTAGTTGGTTCCGTTGATGAAGGGCTGCGTCTTGTCGGGCGTGGCCGGGTCGAAGCCCATCACCGCCGCGCCCACCGCGTCGGTGCAGACCGGGTTAAGCCCGGCCAGCAGCAGGTTGGGGCGGCAGAGGTCGACCATCGCGCCCATCCACGCGCCTTCCGCCGTCGAGATGGTGCTGATGGCGTCCGCGACGCAGAGATGCACCGGCATGGCGGCGTTGAGGTCGACGATAAAGCGCGGCACGTTGAAGCCGTGTTCGCCTTCGATCGTCTTGCCGTTGAAGGTCTCCACCGTGGTGACGGGTTTGCGCGTGCAGTCGTGCATGGTGGGGCCGCGGTAGCCGATCGCCTCTTCGTTGGGTTCGCCGACGGCGTCGTCGCCGTACAGGCTGCTGGGTGGAACGCCGAACAGGTTTTTCATCGAGAGCGTGACGCCGCCCGAGATGTGGTTTTTCATCTTGCCCAGCGAAACCAGCACGTCGGTTTTCGTGTATGACTGGTTGACCTCCCACGCCGTGGTCAGCAGGCCGCCGTAGGGGACTCTGGCGAGATCGTAGGCGCCGTGGCGGCCCTTGTTGCGGGTGTTTTCAAATACCGCCTTGCCGTCCATCGCCTGGTTGAAGTCGCTGAGAATGTAGTTGTAGCGCGCGAAGGTTTTTTCATGAGGTTCGTTGAAGGGCAGCTGGTCGCAGAAGACGATTTGTTTTGCGCCGTACTCAGCCAGCAGCGAACCGGCCGCCATCGCCACAACCGGGTGAACCACCGTGGTCAGCCAGATGGGCAGCCCGCCCCAGGTCTGGGTCGGCGAGTTGACCAGGTTGACCTTGACCGTAACGAACTTGTTTTTGACCAGCGGGCGCACTCCGCCGATCAGGTCGAACATCTCGCCCAGCGTCTTTCTCACCAGGGCGTAATCGTATCGCTTGCAGATGCGGATCGCGGTGGGCGTACGCGGGACGCTGGCGGGCGCGGTCCAGCCCGGCAGAGCGGCCGTCGCCGCGGCTGAAGCCGCCGTTTGCAGAAAACGCCGCCGCGGCAGGGCGAACGCCGGCGCGGTGGGGATCGGTTTACGCATGATTCATTCTCCCCTCTCGGGCAAAATCGTTCGATCGTTCAGGCGGGCGCGCGAAAACCCGTGAGGCGGGGTTCGGCGCTCACGCGGGGGCCGTTTCGTGGATGCGCGTCTTTCTTCATTATAACGGAACGCCCCCTCGGTTTGACAATCCGCATGAAGAATTAACACGAACCGGCGTCCGATCGCGCGGCGGATCTTTTTAATGAAATCACCCCATAGCGCTATGGTTATACGATGAATATTTCATTCGATATAAATCGCTAATGAAATTTTCTTGATTTTTTTGTTGACGTTTGTTTTTTTTCTTGCTAATAATTTACGTTGTATTTTGTGTATCGATCGACGAAATGATCGTTTCATGTTTCTTATTCGGTCGAATCAGGTTCAGATTAACCAACGCAACGGAGGGTGGGTCATGAGCAAGAGTCTATTCAATG
>WGLV01000060.1 GCA_016125385.1 bacterium | reverse complement strand
ATGCACCTTTGGGGACTCGCGATTCAACCCAAGAATTTCTCCCGCTTCGTGGACCCCGCGTCCCAAAAGCAAACCATGCAAAAAATCAAAAACTCATTGCATCACGCTGTTTTCTATGCCCACGGATAGCCAAACTAAAGAATCAGGCGGCCAATCGGCCGCCTGATTTTGTTTTGGAGTATATTTGATGCCAAAGTAGCGCTCAGATTCTATTAGCTGAGTGGATATCCCTGCTTGAAACAAATCTCTCCCATCCCATTTCAGGCTAAAAGAACTCAACTCGTCTCAATCAACTCATGTCCGTGACCAACGGGAGCGCTTGGTTCATAAAACCCAAACACTTGGCTGCGGACACTGTGCGCCGGTCAGATGTGGATTGGCCGTTTGTCGACCGCCAGAGCGGCCTCCTTGATCGCTTCGGGCAGGGTGGGGTGAGCATGCACCGAGCGCGCGACGTCTTCCGCGCTGGCGTGAAACTCCATCGCGATGGCTCCCTCGGCGATGATGTCCGACGCGCGCGCCGAGAGGATGTGCATACCCAGCATGCGATCGGTTTTGGCGTCAGCGAGAATCTTGACCAGCCCGGCGTCTTCATCCATGCAGCGCGCCCGGCCGTTCGCCTTGAAGGGAAACTTGCCGACGCGATAGTCGATGCCTTTTTCTTTGGCGGTCTCTTCCGACATCCCCACCGATGCCAGTTCTGGGTGAGTGTAGACCACGGCGGGCACGGCGTCGTAATTGACGTGGGCGGCGTGTCCCGCCATCATCTCGACCGCCGCCGTGCCTTCTTCTTCGGCTTTGTGGGCAAGCATGGCGCCGCCGATCACGTCGCCGATGGCGTAAACGCCCTGCGCGGACGTTTCGAACTTTTCGTTGACGATGATGCGGCCCCTTTCGTTCAGTTTCACGCCCGCCGCATCCAGGTTAAGGCCTTCGGTGCAGGGCTTGCGGCCCACCGCGACCAGCACCTTATCGCATTCCAGCGCGCTTTCGCCCTGCGGCGTCTCCAGCGTCAACGTGACTTTTCCTTTTTTGATGTCGGCCGATTTTGCCTTGGTCTCCATCATGAAGGTCAGCCCCTGCTTTTCGAGCAGTTTTTTCAGCTCGCGCGTCATGCCGCGATCCATGGTGGGGGCGATGTGAGGCAGAAACTCGATCACGGTGACCTCGGCGCCCAGCCGGCTCCAGACTGAGCCCAGCTCCAGCCCGATCGCGCCCGCGCCGATCACCGCAAGCCGTTTCGGGACCGTATTGAAACACAGCGCTTCGGTCGATGAGACGATGGTTTCACCGTCGAAGGGGAGGTTAGGCAGTTCGATGGGGACGCTGCCGCTGGCGAGCAGAATGCGTTTCGCGGCGATGCGCTCCACCGAGTCGCCGTTGACGATCTCGACCGCGCCTCCGCCCGCCAGCCGTGCGGTTCCCTGATATTTTTCGATCTTGTTCTTTTTGAAGAGGCCGCTGACGCCGGTGGTAAGGCCTTTGACGATGGCGTTCTTGCGTTCCAGCATGGCGGCGACGTCGAACTGGAGTTTGCCGGTTTTGATGCCGTGTGTGGCGAAGCCGTGCTGTGCTTCATAATACAGGTGGCTCGAATCGAGCAGCGCTTTGCTGGGAATGCAGCCGACGTTGAGGCAGGTACCTCCCCAGCCTTCCTTTACTTTCTCCACGCAGGCGGTCTTCATGCCCAGTTGCGCGGCGCGGATCGCCGCCACATAGCCTCCAGGTCCCGAGCCGATCACGATCAGGTCGAACGTAGGGTCGCTCAATTCCGCCTCCTTCAAGCGATTCGCGCGTCAATGCGGCAATGGATTTCGTGGGTAGAGCAGATAAATCCTTTTACTACAGGATCCATGGTTATGATCCAGGCAAACTTCGATCGAACTATCTCAATCAGGCCGCGTCAGATACCAATGAGCGCAAGGCGCTTAGAATTCATAGATCAGCCTCAGACGCCGCCCGGGGCGCTGACCGTTTATATTTCCAGCATCATGCGCGACGGGTCTTCGATCAGTTGTTTGATCTTCACCAGAAACGAGACCGATTCCTTCCCGTCGACCAGCCGGTGGTCGTAGGTCAGCGCGACGTACATCATCGGGCTGATGGCGACCTGCTCGCCACGCGCCACCGGGCGCTTTTCGATGGCATGCATGCCGAGTATGGCCGATTGCGGCGGGTTGAGAATCGGCGTCGAGAGCATCGAGCCGTAGATCCCGCCGTTGGTGATGGTGAAGGTGCCGCCCGAGAGCTCCTGAATATTCAGTTTGCCGGCGCGCGCCGCCTTGGCCATGCGCTTGATTTCGAACTCGATGTCGGCGAATGAAAGCGTCTCCGCGTCGCGCAACACCGGAACCACCAGCCCGCGTTCAGTGCTTACCGCGATGCCGAGGTGGACGTGCTGATGATAGATGATGTCATCACCTTCGATTCCGGCGTTAACGCGGGGAAATTCCTTCAGCGCCAGCGTGCAGGCGCGTACGAAGAACGACATCAACCCCAGCGAAACGCCATGCACTTCATCGAAGCGTTCTTTGTATTTTTCGCGCAAAGCGAGCACGGCTGACATATCGATTTCATTGAAGGTCGTCAGCGAGGCGGTGGTGCGCTGCGCTTTGACCAGCCGTTCGGCGATGCGCCGTCTGATCTTGCTCATCGGCACGCGCTTGACCCCGTCTTCGGGGTACTGAATCATCTGTTGCGCCGAGGTGATCGACTTGGGTTCGGGCGGCTGGGTGCGTGGCGCCGGAGCATGCGCCGATTCTTCCAGGCCGTGTTCGGCGGGCGGCTCTGAGTCGTCGCGCGTGACTTCCGGTTCCGGTTGTTTATCATGTTTGGCCTGTTTGGTTTCCAGATAGGCCAGTACGTCTTCCTTGGTGAGGCGTCCGCCGCGCCCGCTGCCGTAAATCTTGGATGGATCGAGGTTGTGTTCTTCAATCAACCGCCGCACGGCGGGGCTTAACTCCTGCGTTTCGCCGGCGTCTTTGGCTGGCTCCGCCGTTTGCGTCTGGCCGGCGGCGGGCTCGGCCGCGCCCGATTCATCGATCTCGGCCACGATTTCTCCCACCGCGATGGTCTCGCCTTCTTTATGCAGGTGTTTGACGACGCCCGCCGCTGGCGAAGGCAGTTCAAAATCGGCTTTGTCGGTCTCCATCAGACAGAGCGATTCGTCTTTCTCCACGCTGTCTCCGTTGGCTTTCAACCATTCGACCAGCGTCACTTCCGTGACCGATTCTCCCACGGCGGGAATCTTAACCTCAGTGGCCATCGTGATGCTCCTTAATGGTTCGGGGCGGCGGCGCGTCGCGCCGGAAAAAGCCCGCTTCAGGCGCTGAACGCGCTTTCGATGATCTCTTTCTGTTCGGCCTGGTGAATCGTCAGGTAACCGTGCGCCGGGCTGGCGGCGGCGTCGCGGCCCACATAACGCAGCTTGCCGCCCTTGGGCAGAAGGCTGCGCAACCGGGGGCGCATGAACCACCATGCGCCCATATTGCTGGGTTCTTCCTGAACCCAGAACAGCTGCTTGACGTTGGGATACTGTTTAATGATGTCCTGAATCCGTTGTTCCGCGAAGGGATACAGTTGTTCCACGCGGACGATGGCGACGTCGTTCCGGTTTTTCTCTTCGCGTTCGTTCCACAGATCGTAAAAAATCTTCCCGGTGCAGAAGAGGATGCGTTTTACTTCGCCCGCGTCCAGTTCCTCCTTGTCGGGGAGAATCGGCTGAAATCCGCCGCGCGTGAATTCTTCAATCGGCGACACCGCGTTTTTGTGGCGAAGCAGACTCTTGGGGCTCATCACCACCAGCGGCTTGCGGAACGGGCGCTTTACCTGTAACCGCAGCAGGTGAAATATCTGCGCGGGCGTGGTGGGGTAACATACCTGGATGTTGTCTTCGGCGCAGAGCTGCAGAAAGCGCTCCAGCCGGGCGCTGGAGTGATCCGGCCCCTGGCCTTCGTAGCCATGCGGCAACAGCAGAACCAGCCCGCTCTTGAGTTGCCATTTCGATTCGGAACTCACCAGAAATTCGTCGATGATCGCCTGGGCGCCGTTGACGAAGTCGCCGAACTGCGCCTCCCAGATCACCAGTTGATACGGATCGGCGGTGCTGACGCCGTACTCGAATCCCAATACCGCCATTTCCGAGAGCATCGAGTTGAGCACGGTGAATTCGCATTGCTCCTTATCGATGTGCTTCAGCGGAATGTAAGGTTCGCCGGTCTCGTAGTCGTACCACACCGCGTGGCGGTGGCTGAAAGTGCCGCGCTCGCTGTCCTGACCCGAGATTCGGATGGTGATGCCTTCCATCAGCAGGCTGCCGAACGCCAGCATCTCCGCGCAGCCCCAGTCGAGCGGCGATTCGCCTTCCACCATCTTCTGGCGCAGTTTCTGCAAGCGCTCCAGTTTGGGATGAATGGTGAACCCGGGCGGCACGCGGGTCGCCTTGCGCGTCACGTTGAGCAACAGGTCGCGGTCGGCGGGCGTATCGATGAACCAGTTATGCCCGTTGGGTTTTTCCAGTTCTTTCCATCGGCTCTCAAACGCCGAGTAGTGATCGAGCGGCCGCGCCTCGCGCGCGTCCTGCAGGGCGGCGTCGAGCCGCTTGCGCACGGCGTCGCGCATCCGTTCCAGTTCGGCGGGCGTGATCTTGCCTTCCTTAACCAGCCGCTCCGCGTAAATCTTCGACACGGTGGGGTGTTTTTCGATTTCCCGGTACATCACCGGCTGCGTGTATGTCGGGTCGTCGGTTTCGTTGTGGCCGTAGCGGCGGTAGCAGAGCAAGTGAATGATGACGTCGACCTTGAACTGCTGACGGAACGCCATCGCCAGCCGGGCGGCGTGAACCACCGCCTGCGGGTCGTCGGCGTTGACGTGAAAAACCGGCGCCTGGATTGTTTTGGCCACGTCGCTGGGGTAGGGAGTAAAGCGAGTCTGGCGCGGCGTGGCGGTGTAACCCAGCTGGTTGTTGAGAATGACGTGAATGGTTCCGCCGGTTTTGTATCCGGAGAGTTCTGACAGGTTCAGCGTTTCGGTTACGACGCCCTGCCCGGTGAAGGCGGCGTCGCCGTGAATCAGGATGGGGATGACTTTGGCGTGATCGTGATCGTCGCGAAATTGTTGTTTCGAGCGCACGATGCCTTCGATCACCGGATTGACCAGTTCGAGATGGCTGGGATTGGGGCTCAGCGTGATCCGGATGCGTTTTTTCGAGGCGGTCAGTTTTTCGCTGTAATACCCCTGATGGTATTTTACGTCGCCGTCGCCTTCGGTCGGCTTGGCGAATTTCGATTCTTCAAATTCGCTTAACACCATCTCGTAGGGCTTGCCCAGCGTATGGGTTAATACGTTCAGCCGCCCGCGGTGCGCCATCCCCATGACGATTTCATCCGCGCCCTTGTCGCCCGCGACGTCGATCAGCGTATCGAGCAACGGCAACATCGATTCACCGCCTTCAACTGAAAAACGCTTCTTGCCCAGAAAGCGGGTCTGCAGAAAGTTTTCAAACTCCTCGGCTTCCACCAGCCGGTTGAGAATGGCGCGGCATTCTTCGGCTGAAAACGCGGGCCGGTTATATATCGGCTCCATGCGTTGTTCGAGCCAGATGCGCTGTACCAGGTCGGGGATGTCGGTGTACTGCACCGCGAAGGTTCCGCAGTAAGTGCGTTGAAGTTTTTCGAGCAGGTCGCGCAGCGTGCCGTCGGTTTCGCCGATAAATCCGCCGGTGTTGACGTACAGGTCGAGGTCGTCGGGCGACAGGCCGAATTCCGACAGTTTCAACAGCGGATGCGAGGTCCGGTTGTGGCCCAGCGGATCGAGATTGGCGACGAAATGGCCCAGTTCGCGGTACATATGCACCAGCGCGTAAACGCCCTTCGCCACCGAGGGCGTCTCGTCGTTTTCCGCCTCCGCCTGCTGAACTACGTCCAGCGGCAGGGTGGAGGCGCGGTTGTTCGAACCGGTGAGCACCCCGGTGGGCCCGTCGGAGGCCAGCTCGATGCCAGCGAAAAAGGCCCGCCAGTGCTCGTCGAGCGAGCGCGGGTCTTTCTGATATTGCTGGTACATCGTTTCAATGTAGTCGGAGTTGGCTCTTGTTACGAAATCCAGAGAATCGACCATTGTTTTCTCTTCGTCTTCGCTTGTTTTGTGATCGGTTCGCCGCGCCGCGTGACGCCGCGTGGTGAAAGCGTCTCAATCAATTCCGCCTTGCGCTGTCTGAATCGGGATGAATGGTTTCGATGAGCGGACGGAAAAAAAGAGAGGCTGCCTGCAACCTCTCCTGATTAACGAACTGGGTTGAAAAATACCGGGACGTGAAAGGCTTTCGGGACAGGGGGCTTCCCATTCGTCCGGCGCCTTGACCCCGGATTGGGCTTGGTCCGATGGATGTGTAAGTGTTTCAATCAAATTCAACATACAAACGCCGCGGTTCAGGTTGTCATGATGGGCGACGTGGTGCATTCATCATATTCGACCGATTCGGCGCGATCCTGAGCGTCTCCCGCCGATTTCGTAACTCATTATTACAAACTGTGGTGTAATATTCAATTCGTCGGCGCTGTTCTTCAGAACGTGAGCCAGTCAGACCGGAATTGAGTTGAGTCATTACCCGTTTAGTGTAAACGCCCCATCCGTCAAATTCAATCAATCAGCGTTTAAAAGAGATTATTTTCTTATAATACCGGTCTAATTCATAATAATTTAGTTGGAAATTGTGTATGCCATTGCATGGAGGTTTTATTGTCTATAAAATAGGTAGATAAAGGATGCGTCGTATCGATCCATCCCGAAACACAATCGTTTGTGCTACTATTTCGCACCCCGTATGGGCCGAAATGTCGCCAATCTGATATGGGAGTCTATCGTAATGTCCGTCGAAGATATCAAGCGAAACAGTCAGGGATTGCGTGGAAAAATCGCCGAAACTCTGGCGTCGGACGCGCCCCTGTTTGAAGAAAACGAATTTCAGCTGCTGAAGTTTCACGGAACCTACCAGCAGGATGACCGCGACCAGCGCGTTCAACTCCGCAAAGAGGGCAAGGACCGCTATCACATGTTCATGGTGCGCAGCAAGATTCCCGGCGGCATGGTGACGGCGCGCCAATATATCGTGCATGATGAAATGGCCGACCGCTTCGGCAACGGCACTTTACGCATTACGTCGCGTCAGGGCTTGCAGACCCATTTCGTTCTGAAGGGAAAATTAAAGGACTGCATCAAAACCATTAACGAGTGCGGTCTCACTACGTGGGGCGCGTGCGGCGACGTGGTTCGTAACGTGATGGCGTCCCCCGTCCCCCTTAAAACGCCCGCCCATGAAGACATGTGGGCGCTGTCGCGCGAGCTGGCCGATGTGTTCACCGCCCACAGCCACGCCTATAGCGACATCTGGCTGAATGGGGAGAAACTCGGCCTCGGCCCGACCTATGAATCCGAAGAAGAACCCATCTACAAAGACGTCTATCTGCCGCGCAAGTTCAAGTTCGGCATCGCGGTTCCGCCCCGCAACGATGTCGACGTCTACACGCAGGACCTCGGCCTCGTTCCTCATGTTGAAGACGGCGCCGTGGCGGGGTATACCCTTATCGCCGGCGGCGGCATGGGGATGAGCCACGGCAAGAGCAACACTCACCCTTCCTTGGGCAAACCCCTGTTCTACGTCGATCGCGCTCACGTCGTCGACGCCTGCGTGGCTGTGGTTGGCGTACAGCGCGACCATGGCAACCGTGAAGATCGCAAACAGGCTCGCATGAAGTATCTGATTGAAAAGCAGGGCATTGAGTGGATGCGTAAGGAAACCATCGCCCGCATGCCCAAAGAAGCGGCTGTGTCCGACCCCAAACCCATCGCCTGGAGCACGACGGGCGATCCGCTGGGCTGGAACGAACAGGGCGACGGCAAACTCTTTCTCGGCTTATGGATCCCCGAAGGCCGTATCAAGGATCTCGAAGAGGCGAAATACCGCACCGGCCTTCGCGAGATCGCCGAGACGTTTGGCTTCCCGATCCGCTTTACGCCCAATTGCAACATCCTGTTCACGGACATCGAACCCGGACAAAAAGATGAAGTCGACGCGCTTCTCAAGAAGCACGGCATTCCGAGTCACGAAACCATGTCCGAAGCCCGTTTGCTGGGCATGGCCTGCGTCGCGTTACCCACATGCGGGCTTGCGCTGGCCGATAGCGAACGCGTCTTTCAGGAACTGCTCGACGAGATCGACGTCCACCTCCGCGAGCTTAATCTCGACGGCGAGCCGTTGCTGTTCCGCATGACCGGCTGCCCCAATGGATGCGCTCGGCCCTACAACGCCGACTTCGCCTTCGTGGGCAAATCGCCGGGCAAGTACGCCGTGTTCGTCGGCGGGTCGCATCGCGGCGAGCGGTTGGGCCGGTTGGAGCGCAAAATGGTCGGGCTGGACGACATCCCCGCGCTGGTGCGGGCTTATCTCGATGAATACGTCGCCTCGCGTGAGGAAGGTGAACTTTTCAGCGACTGGTGGGGGCGGACGCGCAACTACACCGCGCCTTCATTCGAGCAGTTTCATGAAGAATCCGCCGCAGCGGTTTAATCGATCATGCCGGGCGGCGATTTCGCCGCCCGATTTCTATAAAAAATGACCTTGCTTATTCAGAATCCGATGAATCTGACACTGCCCGAGTCGCTCTATGGCGGCGGGCTGGTGTTGCCGTATCAGGATGCCGTCCCTCATATCGGTGCGGATGTTTTCATCGCGCCGAACGCGTCGGTGATTGGCGATGTCGTACTGGGCGACCGGTCCAGCGTCTGGTTCAGCGCGGTGGCGAGAGGCGATATCGCCGCCGTGCGGGTCGGCGATGATACGAACATTCAGGATAACGCCGTGCTTCATGTCGGTGACGACGATCCCTGTATCGTGGGCGCGAACGTGGTCGTCGGACACCAGGCGATTCTACATGGTTGTGTGGTGGAGGATGACTGCCTGATCGGTATGGGCGCCATCGTGCTCAATCAGGCGGTGGTGGGACGGGGATCCCTGATCGGCGCCGGGGCGCTGGTGACTCAGGGGACGAAAATACCGCCATACAGCCTTGTTCTGGGCTCTCCCGCAAAGGTTATCCGTGAATTAACCGCTGATGAGCGCGCCAATCAGGCGGTTTTTGCCCCCAAATATGTCAAAGTGGCGCGGAATTACCGTCCCTGCTTCGAATAAACGCCTGTTTCCCCGCGTTTTGCGTTTTTTATGGAAATTCCCCCTCTCAATTCGAGAAACTTGACTGAATCCCCTCAATTTAGGTTTTTCAGGGCCGAAAACTGTATCAGCATCGAGATATGCCCCATGTTAAGCGTGGAAGTGAAAAAATACCTGAGACTTGGCTCAAACGTTGCGATATGGTTTTTGTATGGGAGCCGATAAAAAAGGATTAAGATGATGTCTGCTCGAGAGATTCTTGAAAATATCTTCAAACCCACCCAGGATTTTGGGCCCTTCATTCCCCTGCTGGCTGGCATTGGCATGATTGTATTGAGCGTACTGCTGACTTGGTGCGTTTTTGAGATCGTCCAATACTACAAATCGCGTTCTCACAAATGGACTCGATTCGATCAGGTCATCGACCGCATGGCGCTTTCAAACTCCGAGCGGCATTACCTGCTGCAGGCCGCGTATGAAGGCGCCGAGAACGATCCGTCGCGCATCCTCCGCAGCCCCTCCAGCTTCGATCGCGTGATTCGCGATTACGCGCTGAAACATGGCGGCGCCGACCGGGCGATGATCGACGCCCTGCGCAGCAAACTGTTTGGCGACGAACAGGAACTCGCCTCCATCGTCAACTCGACCAATGCGCTCGACGCGGGATCGAAAGTCCACATGAAAATCGGTGGTCAGCCCGGCGTTGCGCTTGAGGGCGAAGTGGCTGGCGTGAGTGAAGACGGCATGGTGGTCGCGTTTGATACCGTCTACAAAGACGGCCAGCGAGCCGAATGGGTATCTCAGGGGATGGAAAAAGGCGTCGTCGCGCAGTTCCCCAATGGAAAAATGTTTCATGTTCCCATTGAGCCGAAATCGCGCGTTGAACTCAACGTGATTTCAACCACGGGCGACACGCTCCATTTCTTCACGTTCCTGCGAAACGTGATTCCAGGCCCTCAACGCATGGCGGCCATCGATCATACCAACATGGTGAACATGCGCGGCCGTTCACGACTGGCGCCCAGTTACCGGCGCAACCGGCCCGTCATGGCTCGGTAAACCCTCCCGAAAATGATGGCGATCGAGCGCCTCCCGGTCTTCCGGGAGGCGCTTTTCATATCGAAAAATGGACGCCGGTTCGTTTTCGATTCATTCCCCCATGCCGGGATTCTTGTTCTCTCCTCATAAAAATCAGGCTATAGTCAATTTCCAACGATGGTGATCCGGGAACAGGCGGAGAGGCGAGTCATGGAATTTTCAACCCAAACCACCAGCGACGGCGTTCTGGTTGTAATGCTGGACGAAGAGAATTTCGACGCGGGCAACGTGCAGGGCTTTCGCGACAAAGTGATGAACGCGCTCTCGCTCAACCCCTTCGCCGTGCTCGATCTGGCTCACGTTCACTTCATCGACAGCTCCGGGCTGGGCGCGATTCTCGCGGCCATGCGCCGCCAGCGCGACGCGGGCGGCGAACTGAAACTCAGTTCTCTTAACTCCGGCGTGAAAGCCATGTTTGAACTGGTCCACATCCAGAGCATGATGGATATCTATTCCACCCGCGATGAAGCCCTCCAATCCTTTCAGGATTAGAATTGGGTTTGTTTTCGTTTAAAGCGATCTTCCGCCCCGGCGGACGAATCGCCCCGCTGTTTTTCTTCATATAATCCCGCGTTTCCATTCTCGGCCTGAATCGTAAAAATGAGGGCGGAGAATACGCCATTGTGAAGAAGCCATGTGGGGTTTACACTATGATGAATCTTGAACTTGAAGAGCTTTTACAGGAGCGGCGCATGCGTAATGACCCTGATATGCCGATCTACCGCAAGGGGTTCGGCCTGAAAGACGAAGTCACTGAAGAACTGCAGAAAGAATACCGCAGCGCGGTGATCCAGTATCTCCGCGAAAACGGCTTTTCGCTGCAAGTGGAAGGCCTGCGTATTCTGTTGGCGAAGGAGTTCGGTTTCTGTTATGGAGTCGATCGCGCCATCGATTACGCTTATGAAACCCGCCGCATGTTTCCTGAAAAAACGCTGTACATCACCTACCAGATCATCCACAACCCGCGCGTCAATTCAAAACTGCGCGAAATGGGCGTCCGGTTTCTTTCCGGCGGCGAAGAAGGCGATCGGTACAGTCTTGATGACGTCACCCCTGACGATGTTGTCATTCTGCCCGCCTTTGGCGCCAGTATGGACAAGATGGAAGAGCTGAAAAAAGTCGGCTGCACCATGGTTGACACCACATGCGGCTCGGTGATGCACGTCTGGAAGCGGGTCGAGCGCTACGCCAAAGAAAACTTTACCTCGCTCATCCACGGCAAATATTTTCACGAAGAGACCATCGCCACCGCCTCCCACGCCATGCGCTTCGGTGAAGGGCGCTACATCATCGTGCGCGACGAACAGGAGGCGGAATACGTCTGCGGCTTCATTCGCCGCGGCGGCGATCGAGTTGAATTCCTCGAAAAATTCGCCAACGCCATGAGTTCCAACTTCAATCCGGATACCGATCTGGTCCGTATCGGCGTGGCCAACCAGACGACCATGCTCAGCAGCGAGTCGCTCCATATCGCCAAAATGATTCAGGAAGCGATGGAAGACCGCTACGGCGCCGAACACATCAAAGACCATTTCCGCTCGTTCGACACCATCTGCAGCGCCACCCAGGAGCGGCAGGACGCCATCATCGAACTGGGCGCGAAAGACCCCGAACTGATCCTCGTGGTGGGCGGCTACAACAGCAGCAACACCAATCACTTATGTGAAATCGCTCTTCGATACGCGCCGACCTATCACATCAGCGACGTCGATTGCATCGTGTCCGAAGCCGAGTTGCGCCACAAACCATTCGGCGAGAAGGAAGAAATCGTCAAACAGGGCTGGATGCCGCGCGGCGAGGTCACCATCGGCGTCACGGCGGGCGCTTCCACGCCCGACAAAGTGGTCAGCGAAGTGATCGAACGCCTGCTCGAATGCCGTGGATACCATCTGGAAGACGTCATCGGCAACGTGCCCGCGTTGGGCGCCTGACCGCCGGCCGTTTCCAAACCCATACCAGTACCGACTCAAAAGGGCGCCGCGAGCGCCCTTTTGTTTTGTGTGTGGGGGAGGGGGAATTTATCATGCGCGGTTTCTTTTACTTCATCGGGCTGATCGTCGCCTGCGTTCTGTTGGCGTGGTTCCTCATGAATTTCGTCCTGCTCTCCGATAAAGACCGGGTCGATCGTCTCATTGAACGAGGCCGCCGCGCGGTTGAGAGCGGCTCCATACTGACGTTGAGCGGCGTCCTCGCGCCAGAATACCTCCACGCGGGCGGCGTCGATCGACGCACGGTGCTGGGCGCCATGCAGGATTTCTTCTCCCGAACCACCGATCGTCAGGTCCGCCTGATTTCGTCCCGCGTCGAAATAGAGGGCGCCCGTGCTCGAGCCACAATTGAATTCACTGCTCACGCGGAATCGAACGGCGCCGAAGTCCCTCTGCCCGGTCTGCGTGGAAACGAAGACTCAATTTACGTGATGTCGCTGGAATTATCGAAGGAATCAAGCCGCTGGCGGATCACGGCCAGCCGCATGGGTGATTAGACCGGCGCTGGCCCGAAATGAAATCAATTTCATGATTTTGAATGAAACTCGGCAAGCGTTTCGTATTCATTCATGAGCATCAAATCGCGTTGGGAAGCGTGCTAAGATAAAACGTATGAAATACCCGATCCGAGGGGCGCATGGCCGGTTCCGAGTTCATCATTGAGTTGATTCGCGCGTATGCCGAGTTCTTCGCGGCGGTCGCCTGGCCGCTGGTAGTGCTGCTGATATTTTCGGTCGTGCTTTTTTACTTCGACCGTTCGGTGGGGTCGCTGTTCAGGCGAAAGCGATTGTCGGTTAACTGGCGCTCGTATGAAAAAATCATTAACCAGCTTGAAAATCATTACGCGGAAGGCCTGATGAGAATCGAGGGCGATCACGCCCGCAAGCGACTCGCTCAGGCGCAGATCGGCCGCGCGCGCGACGCGATCCGGGTGCGTGACGAACAGGAGGCCCTGCGGTCATTGGCTTCGCTTTCCGCGCTGGGCGTTCAGAACGATTCTCAGGTTTCCAATATCCCCATGGCTCAGCAGGAGGGCCATCCCCACGCCGATCTCCTCATCCCCAACGACGAAGTCCGCTCGTGATTCACACATACGATAAGGCCGTTGCCTGATCGGGAATAGTTATACCTGAAGGCCTGAGCCAACAGGAAATCCCCATCAGGTTCAACAGCGCCTAGGCGATAACAGGATTCAGAATGAATAACGCTGATTCAGGATTTTGGAGCGCGGGGTTTGTCTGAATCGGAGGCGCGCAGCACGACTTCGCCGTTCAGTTCGACTTCGTCGATGATGCCCATGACCATTTCGCGGATGGGCGCCACCTCGATTTTGAAAACATCTTTGGCCTGACCGGGCGCGCCGCCCATGATGACGTATTCGCCTTCGCCGGCGCCGACGTAGTCGATCGCCACCGTGGCGGGGCCTTTGGGAGTCCCATCGGGGTTGACGGGTTCGACCAGCAGCAGGGGTTTGCCTTCGTAGGTCTCGTGCTTGAGGGTGGAGACGACGTTGCCGACCACACGCGCGAGTCTCATGGCTGGCCATCCGTGGAGAGAGAGTCGACGATCGCCACGATCGTGGCGTCGGATGGCATTTTGTGCCCTTTGCGAACCTGCATGGCGTCGCCGCTTTCGACGAGGATGACGGTCTCGCCTTTGCCCGCGCGGTTATCCGGATCGACCGCGATCAGCGGCTTGCCCATCGGCTGACGGTATTGATCCAGCGGTTGCACGACCAGAAACGCCATGCCTTCCATGCTGGATACTTTCTGCGTCGCCCACATTGAGCCGATGACGGTGCCGAGGTTCATGGGGGAGTTTCCTACACGCCGGCCGCCGCGGGTTCTTCGCTTTTCTGGTAGATATATTTTCCGTCTACTTCAAGCGAATCGACGATGGCGATGATGGCGAGATCGACGGGTAGCCCGTCGGTGTTATCGGTCAGACGAGCGGACGAGCCCGCCGCCGCGCATACCACTTCATCGTGCCCGGCGCCCACCGAGTCGGCCGCGACTACGTAATTGCCGGTCAGTTTCATGTTCATGTCAAGCGTCTGCAGCAACATCAGTTTTAATCCCGCCAGTTTGGGATCTTTCTGGGTGCTGACAACGGTTCCGACGACTTTCGCCAGAATCATGATGACTCCTTCGCGGGCGGATGAATAATCGGCAGTGAACGCGGTCCATACTGGGCGAAGGCCGGTTCGCTGTCAAGCGGCTCGCAGACGGTGATGCCGACCGCGACTTCGTCGCAATCCTGAAATTTAGGGCAACGCATACACTCGGCCCACACCTTGTGAGGGAACTGGGCCTTGTCCATATAACTGAAACCGATCTTGCGGAAAAATTCGGGAATCTGGGTCAATGCGAAAACCCGCGCGATCTGCAACTGGCGCGCTTCTTCAAGGCAGGCCTCAATCAGGGCGCGGCCCCAGCCCCGCCCGCGGCCCGCGTGATCCACCGCCAGAGATTTGATCTCGGCGAGGTCGGCCCAATAGATGTGCAGGCCCGCGCAGCCGCGTACTTCGCCGTCTTCATCCCATACCCAGAATTCCCGTACGTTTTCGTACAGTTCATTCAGCGGGCGGGGCAGCATGAAGCCTTCCTGCATGTGGTTGTCGATCAGCTGCTTAAGCCGGCGGACGTCGGTGATTTTCGCTTTTCGTGTTCCCATTCCTCGTCGATCGTTCTCTTTCTCTTTTCGTATTCGTTTTATCTTTCGAACCAACTTCAGAGTTTATCACGGCCCGCCATTTCTGAAAGCGTGAATTCAATGATTTTTCAAAAACGTTCCTGCGCCGCCATGCGGCTTGAAGCCCTGTCCGCCTTACTCTTTCGCCCCTGCTTGATTCGCCGCCCGGGCGGGTCATGATAGGCTGGTCTGGAAAGGAACACGAAATTCTTATGTGTGGAATCGCGGGACTCATTTACGCCGACCCCCAACGCTCGCCCGAACCTGCTCTGCTCAAGCGGATGACGGACGTCATCGCCCATCGCGGCCCGGATGATGAAGGCTGGTATATCGACGGCCCCGCCGGGTTGGGTTCGCGCCGCCTTTCCATTGTAGGGTTGGGTGACGGCCACATGCCGCTCTGCACGGAAGACGAATCGCTCTGGGTGGTTTATAACGGCGAAATCTATAATCACCCTGAACTGAGGCGTCATCTTGAGGCGCGAGGCTATCGCTACCGGACCGGCGCCGACACCGAAAGCATCCTGCATGCGTACCGCGAATACGGCGACGCCTTCGTTGAACGCCTGCGGGGCATGTTCGCCATCGCGTTATGGGATCGCAACCAGCGCAAATTGATCCTCGCGCGCGACCGGCTTGGCATCAAACCACTGTACGTTCAACGTGACGGCGCCGCGTTGCGTTTCGGCTCCGAGATCAAGTCGATCCTGTGCGATCCCGAGGTCCCGCGTGAAATCGATCTTGACGGCTTGAACTTTTTCATGGCGTATCTCGCCGCGCCGCCGCCGTATACCCTCTTCAAGGGAATCCACAAACTGCAACCGGGCGAAATGCTGATCTGGCGCGGCGGAGAAGTATCAACCCGCGTGTACTGGACTCCTGAAATCACGTTCGCGCCGCGTCAGGAACGCACTGGCGAGATGGTCGATGAGTTGCGCGAACGCCTGCGCGGCGCCGTGCGCGATCACCTGATGGCCGATGTTCCGCTGGGGGCGTTTCTCTCTGGCGGCGTCGATTCCAGCGTGCTGGTCGCGTTGATGCACGGCGAAATCGGGCCGGGATTCAAAACGTTTTCCATCGGATTCGAAGGCCACTCGCTGTTCGACGAAACCGAACACGCCCGCGCGGTCGCGCAACAGTATCAGACCGATCATTATGAGCGGCGTCTCAAACCGGCCGATCTGCTTACCGCGCTGGATGACATCACCTGGCAGCTCGACGAACCGCTGGCCGATTCGTCGTGCCTGCCGGTCTACTTCGTTTCTCAGCTCGCCGCTGAACACGTCAAAGTGGTGTTGTCCGGCGACGGCGGCGACGAGATCCTGGCGGGGTATCGCAAGTATCAGGGCGAATATTTCCGCCGTTACGTTTCGTGGATGCCGGGAGCGATGCAGTCGGTTCTCGCCAACGCGGCCATGCGACTGCCTGAATCGCGTTCGGGCGGCGTGATGGATCTGTTGCGGCAGGTGAAAAAGTTTTTCCGCGGCTTCAGTCCCGATCCGTTTCAACGCCATTTGCAATGGGCTATTCATTTTGAAGACGCGCTGCGCGCCCAGACGCTTCATCCCGCCGTGCGGAAACAGATCGACCTTTCCGCTGTGACGCAGCATCGCCGCCGTCTGTTTGACGCCTTGCCCCCGGGCGACGATCTCAACCGCATGTTGTGGGTCGACCTTCGGCAGAATCTACCCGACGACATGCTGACCAAGGTCGACCGCATGTCGATGCTCCATTCGCTGGAATCCCGCGTGCCGTTTCTCGATCATGAGCTGGTAGAATTCGCGTTCCGCCTGCCGGGTTCGGTAAAACTGCGCGGGAAGACCACCAAGTGGATTCTGAAGAAGGCTTTCGCCGACCGCTTGCCAGCGTCGATTCTTCACCGGCGCAAACACGGCTTCGACGTGCCGGTGGGCGAGTGGTTCAAACATGAACTGCGGGATGTGATTGAAGACGTCTGTTCGGATGAGACGGTCAGGCGGCGCGGGTTGTTTGAGCCCGCCGCCATAAAAAGACTGGCCGGCGATCATTTCGCCGGCCGCCGGGATTACAACAATCAGTTGTGGATTCTACTCAGCCTTGAACGGTGGCAACGCCAATTTCTGGATGCGCCTCCGGGCTCCGTGTCTCCTCGATCCGTTTGACCGGAATCGCCTTGATGACGCCCAGCCGGGTGATGGTTCCTCGCGACGATCGGCGCACTTCATCGGTGATGTACAGTATTTTCACCATCAACCGGTCGTGCGCGTGTAAAGTCCGTTCGTTGAAAATTTCCTTGTTGACGCCGCGCCGTTTGAACCACAGAAAACCGTCGTAGGAATGATGACGGAAGGTGAAACTGTTGTGCGTGTGAGAGAGGCTTGAGAGCTCGACTTCGATCACGTCGCCCGGCGATACCCGGGGTTCGAGATAGAGAATGTGATCGACGTGGTTTTTTGAACTGATGGTCAGCCCGGGGATGTTGGTGATTTTCAGTTTCAGCGTGTCGCCGATCTGGGCGTTGTCGACCTGTTTGATAAACCCGCGATACCGGCGTCCCAACACGTCCGTCCAGTAAAAACCGGGGTTGCCCTGCGGCGACCCGCCGCCGTTTGAACGGCGGCTTTCAACCACGAAGTCGACCGTGGCGTTAATATTGGCGTTGATCTGAATTTCGCCCGGTTCGACGTAATGCACATTGTTGTTCGCCAGAATCTCGTTCACTTCGTCGCAAATGTGGTGCGTGGGGCAACGATCGGCGCGATGATCGTGATGCAGCAGAATCTCGTGCGCGCAATCGTGGATCTCTTTGCATTCGTTGAACGCGGCCGCGTCTTTCAGCCGCCTGAACAACATCTGCTCTTTTTGATCCGACCAGTCGTCGGGCTGATCGGCGCGGTCGCGAAGGTGGTTGAAGTGTTCCTGCTTGAGAAGCCGCTGGGCATGAACGGCGTGCTGTTGAAAAAGCCGCCGCGCCAGCAGTTTGTAGTCCGAGTTGGCGAGTTCGAGAATCCTCTCCGCGTAAAACAGCGTTTCGGCTTCGTCGAATGAGTTGGTCTGGGGATCGTGGTTAACGGGTTCAATCATCGCTTTATCCTCTCTCTGCGTATAGTGTACGGAGAAAGGCCTTCGCCGCCGCTCCCGTTTTGTAAAAAGTTGTAAAATGCTTGTCATTCACTCCTGACAGAACCTCCCATCAGAGGTTAAACCCCGCCGTTTTACCCATAAAAACGGCTTTTATTGCGAATAATCGAATCGGTTTTTTCCTTTGCTGATTCGGGTTGTTTAAACATGCGGAATCCTTCGATTGAATATTAATAATCAAAGGCGTATCTTCATGATGGATTCCCGGCCTGAAGTCAGTACAATTTTGAGATGGAGAAGCGGTTGCCGAAATCATGGGTGCATTCGTCTTCTATTGCTTTGTTTTTTAGTCAGGATCGTCTTGAGATCAATCATGGAAGCCAACGGTAAAACATATTTTCATGTTATCGACATGAACCCTTCCAGCGAGGCGCTTGAGTGCATCTATTGCGGCCAGGCGTCCAAGGGAGCGCTCGGTTCATGCGAGATGTGCCAGCAACAGGAACTCGGCGTCGTGCTGGCTCTGGTCCGGCGTCTGTTATTGATCGAGGGGCAGGCTCAGGCGAATCAGAAAGAAGAACAGGAACCCGAAGAGGGCCCGGTCAAAGTCCGCGAAATGCTGGTCACCGCGGTTCTCGATCGATTTCCCATCGAACTCGCCGGGCATATTCGCAAATTCCCCCCGTTGCTCAAAAAACCGGGCGTCTGGTTCGCTCACCTCTGCGCTTACTGCAACGCGCGCTATCTGCATTGGGCGCCGGGTAAAATGGCGTATGACATGCTTTCAACGCCAACATATCAAATCGTGCGCGATCAGGTGTTTCACCTGTTGAAATACGATGGACCCGAGCTGGATGGAGACGCGGCGGATTTACTGGACGGCGTGTTTCGCATACCCGCCGCCAATCTGGAACCGCGCGGCGTGATCTACCAGATGATTCTATCGCTGGAGGAACGCAAACTGCTTGAGATCGACCGGCCCAAGATTGCCTGTAAAAACTGCGGCGCCGAAACGCCGATTGGATCCGATCTCTGCGTGGAGTGCCGTAAGGATGAAAAAATTTCGCTGTATCACGCGATGAATTCCGCCGCGCCGCCCCCCTTGATCGCGCCGATGGATGCGGGCAAAAAGAGGAGCGGCATGCACGCTCGCAAGCCGGTTGACTCATAAATGAAATGAATTGATGGTTGAGCCCGCCACGCCAATAGAAACGCGAATAGAACCAAATGAATGAATATGACCTGAAGAATGGGGCGGATCACGCGCCGCCGCGTTCGCGCCCGTCTCGCGTCTGGATCTGGCTCATCGCGGCTTTCGCCCTGGGGCTGCGCTTGTATGGGCTGACTTCTCCGTTGTATGACCTCAATTACTGGCGCCAGACCGAAACCGCCGCGATCGCCTGGAACTACTACCACGACGGCTTGCCGTTTCTCTCCCCCGAAATCGACTGGATGGGGCCTCATGGCCGCGCCGAGATGGAGCTGCCTCTGTTTCCCTGGCTGGTTTCGCTGGCATACCGCGCATCCATGCCGTGGGATGGTTACGGGCGCGTGTTATCGATTCTCTGTTCGCTGGGCGCGTTGGCCGCTCTGTATGCCATCGTGCGCCGCCGGTTTGATGAATGGAGCGCCCTGTTCGCCGCCGCATGCTTCGCCGCCGCGCCGGTGGCGGTGTTTTTTGGACGCACTTTTCAACCCGATATGATGATGGTTTGCGCCTCGCTCTGGGCGCTGGCGTGGCTGATTCAATGGAACGGCGCACTCGCCGATCCGCGGTGGGTTTTTTCCGCGTTGAGTCTGACGCTCTGTATCGCGCTTAAACCCACCGGTCTGATTGTGGCGCTGCCCATAACGGCGGTGTTTTTTGAGAAGCGAGGCTGGCGTATCCTTCTCTCTCCGGTGTTGTTGGGCTATGCCGTTCTCACGTTTCTCCCCGCCGCGTTGTGGTATTGGCGCGCTCATGGATTTTATGAAGAAACCGGCGCGACCTTCATCCGCCATTACATCGGCTTTTCGCTCGAACACAACTTTCTGCAGTATCTGCGCGATCCGGCTTTCTGGCCGACCGTGACGCGCCGCGTTTGCATCGAAATTCTGGTCTACGCGGGCGTTCCCCTGGCGCTGTTGGGCGTGACGGTTTCGCTGCGCGCCAGAGGCAACCGTTGCTTCTCGATGTTGTGGATGCTGGGCGTCGTCGCGTTATACCTGGGGGTGCCGGGTCATCATCTGGGTCATCAGTATTACTCGCTGCCGGCGGTTCCGCCGCTGGCGATGTTCGCTGGAGTGGGGCTTGCCGCGATCGGCCGCTTTCTGTTTCGCAAATCGTCCGCGTTGCTGATCGTGGTTCCTCTCGCGATGGGCGGGTACGGCCTGTGGATGACGATTCAACAGGGGTGGTACAGCCCGTTGTATCTGTACTACCACGACGCGGTTGAACTGCGCGATGAACTGCCCGACGGACCGATCGCGGTGATGGACGAGCTGCTCCATACGCCCGAGTTCTTTTACTTCGCCCGGCGTGACGGCTGGCATCGCATGCGCAACGCGAACGACTGGATTGACGACTCCGCCTGGGTCGAAGAGGTCCGTCAGCTGGGCGCGGCGGCGTATGTTGGGTTGAACGAATCGTTCGCCAATCACCCCATCAAGTACCTGGAGACTCACCCCACCGGTCAGTACATCTGGAGCCATTACGATTTATTCCAGCTTGGCTTCCGTCACTTCGCCGCTCGTCTCGACCGGCCTGTTTTCGGCGATTACCTCGCTGAATCATTTCGTGAAAAATCCGTCGCTATGCCCGATTCCGCCGCGATGGAACGCGCCTGGCTCCATCGCCTCGCGCTGCAAGACTGGTCTCGCGCCGATGCGATTCTGCTTGATCTTCATCAGGCCCAGCCGCAAGAAAAAGAAGAGATACAACGAGTGTACGATGACGCGGTCAGCGATGGCTTCGCCGTCGTCCGCCAGGATGGCGGCCGCTGGTATCTGCAAAAGAGCGATGATGTAGGTTCGGCCACTCACGCGCTCGACTTCGCGGTGAGCAGCGAATGGCTTGGCGACGCATCGCCCTTCACGCGATATTCATTCGGAATGCTCGACGCGGGGCGTTATCGAATCAGCGTCCGATTTGACCGCACGCCGGACGCCCCGGTTCGCCTGTATGCGATGACGCCCGATGGCGAGGTGCGTTCCTCGCGCGAACTGGAAGCCTCGCATCTCGCGCTGATCGAACATGGCGAGCGGCCCACGCTGTTCCTGCGCCTGCTCACGCCCGCCACCATTATCGTTGGAGCCGATGCGAACGGAGAAGCGATTCCGCTTCGCTCAGCCGTTTGCGCGCCCGATGTGCAGTGCATTCAGCCCGGCGCGCGGTATCAGGCCGAAAGTCTCCTGCTCGATCGGGCCAAACCGGTTTACGATCCAGACGCCGAGCGTGAGAGCGCCTTGTGGGCCTGGTCGACGGAAGAAGGCCGCTTTTTCTGCCACGGTCCTTTCTTCCAGCTGCCCGATGGTCATTACAGAGGAACCTTCCGTTTGCGCTCGGCCCGCGAATGGAGCGAGGGCGATGTGGTGGTCGGGTTTCACGAAAACAATCTCGTCTGGCAGGCGGTGACCAATATGTACACTCCGCTGCTGTCTGACCGCTATACCAACCTGAACGTCGAAGCGGATATCCCGGAAACGTATATCGTCGAAACGCGCGGCTGGTTGTATCCCCATACTGAAATCATGCTCGACACGATTCGCATCGATCAATTGCGGCGCGATTCCATTGAATGGAAGCGAACGCCCGTCGCGGCGGAGTACGCCATCGGCGATTCAACCCGCGCCGTGCTGCAATCGGGAGTGGTGACCGATGCGAGCGGGACGTACCGTTTCCGGGTCGGTCCGTTGCTGGAAGGCGCGGCCGCTGTGTTGAACGACCCCGATCTCGGTCTGCGAGTGGTGGACGCCCAGGGCCGGGTGTTTGACGCCTCCAGCGCGCTGCAATGGGCTGCGCCGTGGAGCCAATCCGCGCCGATCGTGAAATACGCCGCGTCGAGCGACGGCGCCGCGGACGCCTTCGTCGCCAACGATGGCGTGGTATATCACCATCAGGCCCGGGGGCGCGTTCAGGTGTTTCCGATTGAAACCCGCCCCATGCCCGTCCGGCAGCTGATCGTGTATTCCGACGGCGCTCATGTCCTGTTTGGAAACGGATTCGTCGCGTCGGCGGGATCAGCCCGCCGTTTTGAAACCGGTCCCGATTTCGGCTCCGACGCCGCCCGGGCGCTGGTGGTATCAGCCAGCGGCGGCTACGTGGTTGACTGCCGGGGCGCGATTCATTCGCTCGACGGCGCTCCAAAAATCAATACGCCTTATTACCGGGAAGAGGATTGGATCGAAGCCGCGCGCCGAAGCCCGGACGGTGAATGGACCTTCGTGACGAAAGAGGGCGAAGAAATACAATTTCATGAATAATGGTTTGATCGGTGATTTCATACAGGTATGATTACCGGATGGGGTGAATTGGCGTCATAATTTTCTGATAGAAATGGGTCCAACATTGTTTTCATCACCTTGGAAAGACCGCATATTTAATGGTGTGTTTGTGGGAGTTCTTCTCGCGCTGCTGTATGCGTCGAGCCTGTACAGTTATCTCCTCTTTCATTCGCTTGTCGAAATCTTCAGCGTGGTCATCGCCTGCTCGGTCTTCATGCTGGCGTGGAACTCGCGCGATTTTCTGGAATCGCACTTCCTTCTGTTCCTTGGTATCGCCTACCTGTTTGTTGCGGCGTTTACATTACTGCATGCCCTGACGTATCGGGGGATGGGCGTCTTCCCTGAGTACGACGCCGATCTGCCCACTCAACTCTGGATCGCCGCCCGCTATCTCGAAAGTCTCTCTCTGCTTGGATCGGTGTATTTTCTCCGCCGCAAGATCAATCCGCCGCTGGTGATGGGGGGCTATCTGGCGCTATGCGCGATCTTGCTATTCTTGATTTTTACTCGGCGCTTTCCATCCTGTTTTAACGAACAATCCGGCCTGACATCATTCAAAATTATTAGCGAGTACCTGATCTGTCTGACTTTCGCCCTGACGATCGCCGCGATGGCTTTTCAGCGCCGCCTGTTTGAACCGGGAATCTTTACCCTTCTGACGCTGGCGCTGGTGTTAAGCATCCTCGCGGAGTTGAGTTTCACGCTGTATACAACTCCTTTTGGCTTCATCAACAAGCTGGGGCATTTTATCGGAACTCTCTCGTTTATCATGATCTATAAAGCGCTGATCGAGAGCGGCCTGCGGCGTCCCTACCAGTTTCTGTTCCGTGACCTGAAAGACAAAGAGATCGCCCTGCAGCGCGCCCGCGTCGAGCTGGTGGCGCGGCTGCATGAACGGGATGAGTTAATCGAAGAACTGAAGAAAGCGGCCAGCGAAATCAAGACGCTGGGAGGCCTGATTCCCATATGCGCGGAATGTAAGAAAATTCGTAATGACAAAGGGTATTGGGGAATGCTGGAGACTTATTTCATGGAGCATTCCGATGCGCAATTCAGTCATGGAATCTGTCCTGAATGCGCCCGCAAACTATACCCTGAATACGTGGACGATCTGGAAGACGGCTCCTCCACGCTGGAGTGAGCCGTCTTTACTGATGCCTTCAATACGCACGCGGCGTTTACGAAGTCGCCGACGCATGCTGTTTTCGTTTATCGCCGCCGGTCATATCCAGAGCCCAGCCTCTTGCCTTCATCGCGGAAACGATGATCTTGATGATTGCGTGCAGGGGCAGCTTTTCGATATTGATGATCAGGTCGTATCCCAGTGGATCGTTGATCTCTCGCTGAAAATATCGCCGGATGAACTTTTTTCGGCTTTCATCCACTTCGTGAATCTGGTCCAGCGCCTGCTTTTCCGACATCCCTTCCGCCTGGCGCAGGTTTCTCACCCGCGTATCCAGAGGCGCGATCAGCCGGACGTGAAACGCATTATTGCCCGCCATGAGATAGTTGGCGCCTCGCCCTACGATTACCACGCCGCCTTGCAACGTAACCGCGTGAAACAACTCGCTCAGCGAGTGAATGTACGCGTCGTGATCGAAAACGCGTTCCGACATCAGGTTTTTGACCCATAATTCCAGTTCGGACCGGTCGCGTTCATCGAGTGATTCAACCAATTCGCTTCGTACGCCGACATGGTTGGCGATATAATCGATGATCTGCCGGTTAAAAAAGCCGTATTTCAACTCGTGGGCGAGAAGTTTGGCGGTTTCGTTGCCCCGGCAGCCTCGTTGACGCGATATAGTCACGATGGGCTTCATCGCGGCGGGGCGTTCGGCCTGATCGGCGGTTTCAGCCAGGCGGCTGCCTATGTAGGTCTGGCGATCCAGGTTCCATTTCATGACTTGGCGGCTGACGATCTGGTGCAATTCGCTCATGATTGTCCCTCCTCTATCCTGTGAAACCCTTCTCTACTATAAAATTATAACTCGTTTTATAAACTACGGCGAAATACTCGGAGCCCGATCTTTATAGCGATGGTTGTCAATGTTAGAATCTATCGTCAAGTTCGCATGAAATGGTTTAAATTCGGCATCCTTGAACGGATTGACATAGAGAATTTGATTTTTTTCTTGCTTTTTTAAACGGATCGGGAACGACAGTTCGTCTTAATAGTAAAAACAAAATGAAGGTGGAGAAGCATCCGATGAACGTTAAAGACATCCGTGTACAGGCACTGGAGATTCTCGACCGTTGCCGCTTGTTTTTTCTGGCGACGCTGGAAGACGACAAGCCTCGCGTCCGCCCCATGACTCGTATTCATCACGACGGTTTTCGCATCTGGACCTGTTCGCATCAGGATACGGGAAAGGTGCGCCAGATCGCCTCACACCAACTGGTTGAAGCCTGTTTTCTCGACGATTCCAACCGGCAGGTGCGGGTTCTGGGCCGCGCCTCACTGATTACCGATGAGGCGGAGGCGGCTCGCGTTCCCATCCAGCGTGAAAAACTGCCCATGCTCGAAGACCCCGACTATCGCCTGCTGGTGATTGAACCGGTTGAGGTGCGCATGATTAACGACTGGGCGCTCGACTACAAACAAATTCCTCTGGAGTAAGAATGGGCGCCCGGCGCGCCGCCGGGTGACGAACGATCCGATCGAACCGCTCGCCCCCGTTCGACTGATTGACGCATGGAATCTGACGTTCAAACCAGAAACGTACGCGTCCTCCGTTTGTTCCTGCGGATATACGCCCTTGTTTCGCTCGCCGCCGCGCTGACGTATTTCCCCTTCCTGGCCGACTTGTTCGATCCCGCCGCCGCCTTGTCGATTTCTTCGGTGAGACCCGTTCAATGGATCGCGGTTTTCGTCTTTGTACTTTCCGTTTCGATTGATTTTTTCTTGCCGCGCAACGTGATCTTGCGCCGGGCGCTGACGAGCGGTGCGGCGTTAAACGTGATGGTGGCGGTCAGCGCGGTCGTGCTTCCCGTCACGGTGCTCGAATTGAGCCTGCGTCCTTTCGCGCGATTTACCTATCGGGACGTGAGAGTGTTTCAACAAGACGACAGTCTCCAATGGGCCTTGCGCAGGAATTACAACGGCAAGTATGGCGGCGTCGCCGTTTCAACCAACTCACTCGGCCTGCGTGGTCCAGAGTTCGAGCCTCAACCCGATAAGCCGCGCATCCTGTTCATCGGCGACTCTGTGGTGTTCGGTCTTCGTCTCCCGTATGAAGACAGCATCCCCGCCGCCGCCTCGCGCGAGTTCGAATCAGGCGGGGTTCCGGCTGAATGCGTCAACGCGGGCGTTCCCGGGTACAGTTCGATTCAGGTCGCCCGTTACTTCGTCAATCGGGGCGTCGAATTGAATCCGGACGTCGTTGTATGGGGGTTTGTGTTGAATGACGTGCTGCCCGCGTACACGGCGACGCGCTTCGGCGATTTTGGTAAGGATAATCCGATTCCGTACATCCGCCGTACTCTGCTTGGCTTCATTGAAAACAACAGCGCCGTCGCGTACTTCGTGCGCAAGGCGTACTTTCAACTTCGCTTTGGCAGGACATTACGTGAGAGCGCGGTGTACGCCGAACTGATGGATGTGAAAACACTGGTAAACAAACCAGAAAAAGAGGAGATACAGGCCGCCTGGCGCGTGACTGAAGGGTTTATAAAACAGATCGCCGGCGCCTGCCGGGAACGCGGCGCTCGCTTTCTGTTGCTGATTCTGCCTCATCGCTTTCAATTGGAAGACCCGGAGAACCAGAACGCCCCCCAGCGCGAATTACTCGATATCGCTCGGCGTCTTGATGTGGAATCGCTTGACCTTTTGCCGCCCATGGCTCGGCGCATGCGGGACCGTGATGAAACAACGTGGGATTATTTCTATGACAATTGTCACCTGACCGCCGCGGGAAGCGATTGGGCCGGCGAGCGCGTCGCACAGGATATCGGCGCCCGTGGATGGCTGCGCGAATCCCAGGTCCCTCCTCATTCCAGCCGTTAGCGCGCGTCCGTTTCACCCCCGCGCGCGCCATGCTAGCATGACCCCGTACCCCCTAAAGGAGACGGCATGACGGTCAAGGCGACTCTCACTCATATTGCATTCTGCGTAAAAAACATCGAAGACACGGCGGCGTTCTACAAAAAATACGCTGGGTTGGACGTCGTCTCTCAACGTAAGGAGCACAACACCCGCGTCGCATGGCTGGGCAACCCCCGGGTGAACGACCGTCTGATCATCGTCTTGCTGGAAATGCCTTTTCAGGCGTCGGAAGCGCCCAGTTTTCACCACATCGGCATGCAGGTTGACACTGCCGCCGAGGTCGACCGGCTCGCCGGGCTGGCGCGGGATGAGGGAATCTTGCGGATGGAACCGTCCGATCACGGTCCGGTCGCGGGATACCTCTGTATCATCCGCGATCCGGACGGGAACGGAGTCGAATTTTCGTTTGGGCAGGAAGTGGTTGAAACCTTGAGCGGGTGCGGCGATTACGCTTCGGACGCGGCTTCCTGAGCGGCCTGCGCCGCTTCTTTCGCCATGACGTCGATCTCGGCCAGCAGCACATCGGCCGCTTCCTCAATCGTCACTACGCGTACCTTCTCACCCTTTTTGAACAACATCCCTTTCTGATCGCCGAACGCGATGCCGATGTCGGCGGCGCGCGCTTCACCGGGGCCGTTCACCTCGCATCCCATGACGGCGACGTCGAGCGGGGTCTCCATCTGTTCGAGCCGGTCTTCGATTGAACGCACCATTTCAGGAAAGTCGGTGCGGCAGCGAGCGCAGGTCGGGCACGAGATGATGCGGATTCCGCGTGACCGCAATTCCAGCGAACGCAGCAGGTCGGCGAATGGAGGCAGGTAGTCTTTGGCGTCTACCTGATCGGGCAACACCACGACGAAATCCTCGCCCGTCCAGCGGTACAGCACCGGCGCGAGATAGACGATCAGCCGTGAGAGTTCCTGCTCGGTGAAGCCGCGCAGATCGAGAAATAACCGCCTCGCGCCGAGCTCTTCTTCTGAACCCATCAGGCGGAACACGTCGTCGAACGTGGCCACGCGAAGCTCATCGATCGGTAATGACAGCGCCCCGGGCAGGGGTTCGTACCCGTCGCACAGCGTGGGCGATACTTCAACTTTCATGCGCGAAGCGCGTTCATCTTCAGCGGCGACTTTCAGATTGACGGAAAAAAGCGGCATGGATATCTCACCTTGGTTTCCGGCGGATTGAGCCGGGAGTCCACCCGGCCGGATCGATCGCCGACAGGGCGGGGTTATTGGAAACAACCAGAAATTATATCGGTTTGGATCTCGTTGAAAATGGCGGCTGGCCGTTACGCGTCATCCGGCGGCGTTGACGGCTTCTTCGCCGCGGGGCGACGCGCCGTCTCCTCCGGGAGGACGCCACGACGCCGCGATCAGGTTGCCCGCTCGGTTGATCGCCGCTTTCAGGTAGTTCATCGCCTTGCCGGGCGAACCCGCGTTCCACAACGTGCGGGCCACGTAATGCGGACGCAGGTACATCGTCCACAGCGCTTTGCGCCGCCAGCGTTCCAGCGCCTCGGGAGGAAGCGTCTCGGTCGAGACCGCACCCACCGCGTAGCCGCCGTTGCTGAGCCGTTCGCGGATGACCAGGCCTTTTTCGCCGACCAGACGGTCGAGCTCGGTGCCGGGCAGGGGAAACACGACGTTGAAGTCAAAGAAATCGGGATCGAGTTCGGCGGCGAATCGAATCAGCGCCTGAATCGTCTCCTCCGTGTCCCATGGATATCCGAACGTCAGAAACGCGTGTGAACGTACGCCGTGTTTGCGGCAGAGTTTCACTGCGTCAAAGGCCTGTTGAGCGGTGGCGCGTTTCTGCATCATGCGCAGGTGTTCGTCATTGCCGGTTTCGACGCCGAAGCCGATTACCCAGCATCCCGCCCGCTTCATCCAGATCAACCGTTCTTCGTCGATCGAGTCGACCCGGCTGTTGCATCCCCAGCGGATATCGAGACTTTTCTGTACGATCAGCTGACACAGCCGGATCACCCAGTTTTTGTTCAGCGTGAAGGTGTCGGCGTGAAAGAGAAACTCGCGTATACCGTGTTGCTCAATGCAATGCTCCAGCTCGGCGGCGACGCTCTCCGGCGACCGGTATCGGACGCTGGTTCCGGTCAGCGCCGGAACCGAGCAGAAAATGCACTTGTAGGGGCAGCCCAGCGAGGTCACTACGGTGGTCAGCCGGTTGCCCGATTCAGGGCTGCGGTAGCGATCCACGTCGATCAGGTGACGCGCCGGCAGGGGAAGGTCGTCGAGCGTGACGGCGGCGTTGTGCGACTCGGTTTTGACGATTTCTCCGCCGCGCAGAAAGGTCGCGCCCGGCAGTGAGGCCCAGTCGTCACCCGCCGCGAGGCGCGCGATATAGGCTTCCACTTCGCCGCGCAAAATCAGGTCCAGCGAGGGATTGCGCCGGATGATCTCCTCATCCATGTAATGAAGCGGCTCGCCCTTGGCGGCGGTGACCGCCCCTGCGGCGTGTTCCTTGATCAGCGCGGCGGCCTGCAGGTCGGTTTCCAGCGTCGCGATGGTGGCGGTGAAGACGGCGAGATCGGGTTTAAACTCGCGCACGTCATGAATCAGTTCCATCCACTGGGCGTTCATGGCGGGGTAATCGCGCACCCGCACCTCATGCCCCGCCCGTTCGAGAATCGCGGCGTTGTAGAGCAACTCCATCGGCGGAAAGACGACGTTGACGGTCTGATCTTCCACCTTGTTCTGACATCGATTGTCCCGCCGGTACAGCCCCGACGGCGGGTTGAACAACAGCACGCGTTTCATTATCCACCCTGCTCGGCGCCGGTGGCGGCGTCTCCCCCGGCTTCGTCCGGAAGAGGAGCGGCCGTCTCCGCCGCGGCGGCTTTCTGCTTCTGAATATAGTCTACCATCGCCTGAGCCTGTTTCATCGCTTCAGGCACGTCGGAGTACGTCAGTTTGATTCGCTCCAGCGCCTGTTCGGCCTGATCCCACATCTCCATTTTGATGTAGGCGTTGGCGATCTGAAACATGGCGAGCACCGGTTTGTCGGGAGACGGCGGCTCGGCGATTACCTTCTCATAGCGCGCGATGGCTTCATCAAGCAATTTTTTCGCTTCGTCGGGCGTGGTGTCTTTGATCAGGCTGGCGATCTCCACTCGAGCGTTGGTTCCGTAGTCTGTGTTGTCGTAGTTATCGATCATGCGGTGATGTTCATGCACCAGCACCGCCGTTTCTTCCGGGGTATATTTCCCGTCGTCTCCGCTGAACAGCCGTTCCAGACTCTGAATCTTGTAAACGATCAACTGCGGTTTAACCGCGTCCTGAATGTAGGGGTTATTCTGCAAGTGGTCGTAAATCGTCGCCGCCGAGACGTAATCGCCCGCGCTGACGTAGGTGTTCGCCCAGTTGATCACGGCGTTCTGCCGCGCGTCGGTGGCCCACACCACGCCCGTGGCCGATTTCGCCACGTCGAGGCTGCGGGCGTATTCGTCGCGCGCCTTGCTGAACTCGTCGCTGGCTTTGTAGATGTCGGCTGAGGCTTCGAGCGCCTGCAGTTTGGTGGTGACTTTCGTGGTTACGTCTTCAAGGTCGCTGTCAGCGACTTTCAGAATCGTTTCCAGATATTCGTGCGCTTTTTCCGCCTGTTTCTGCTTGCCGTACATCGACGCCAGCATCCAGTAGGAGTTGATTTTCGGCTCGGGGCCGGTGGCTTTTTCGATTACGTCTTCAAACACGGCCTGCGCTTTTTCCAGGTTGCCTTCTTCGGCGTACAGCCGGCCGATCGCCTGGCTGCATTCCAGCACCATGTTGGCGGGCAGAGAGCCTTTGTTCTGTAACTCCTCGTACACCCCGCGCGCGCTGCCGAAATCGCGCATGCGGTAATAACACAACGCCAGCAGGTTGTATGCGTCCCACGAACGCTCGTTATCGGGAAACTTGGTGATGAAATCGTCGAAATATATCGACGCCGCGATCAGGTCGTTCTCCTGATAGGCTTTCATGCCGCGGTTAAACACCGCATCCGGCGTGTTTTGAGCGCACCCGGCGAATATCGCCAGAATGGCGGCGGTGAGGAACATCCAGTGTGCGAGGCGGAGTTGCTTGTTCATGACTTGGTTCTCAATTCTTTAAAATGAAGGTCTTTACCGGTCGAAAGTGCTGATACCGGCGAAAAACCGGACAGGATGACATTATGGTGACATTCGCTGAAAATTGAAGTTACCGCGAAACCCATTCTCATTCAGTCCAGCATCCATAAATACGAATTACTATCAGAAAAGAATACCGTCTCTTCCGGAAAAATGATGTAAAAAGTTGTCACGGTTGCTTGGGAGCGTCGTTCAACACGGTCTCAGGCAGCATGTGTTCAACCACCGCCGCTCCCGCTGAATCGCCCCACACGTTGACCGCCGTGCGGAACCGGTCGAGAAACCAGTCGACGGTAAAGATCAGCCCGATGCCTTCAACCGGCAGATCGACCGATTTAAACACCAGAACCATCGTGATCAGCCCCGCGTGGGGAATGGCCGCCGCGCCCACCGAAGCGAGCACCGCCGTGATGAAAATGGTCAGCTGCTGCCCGAAATGCAGGTCGATACCGTAAACTTCGGCGATGAACAGAGCGGCGGCCGCCTCGTAGAAGGCGGTTCCGTCCATGTTAACGGTGGCGCCGATGGGCAAGACGAACGAGGCCGTCCGCCGGGAGATGCCGTTGTTTTCTTCCACGCAGCGGATGGTGAGGGGCAGGGTGGCCGCGCTCGACGCGGTGGAGAACGCCGTAGTCAGCGCGGGCAGCATATTGTAGAAATACTGCATCGGATTGGTCTTCGCCAGCAGGTAGAGCAGCAGCGGAATCACGACGAAGGCGTGAACTGAAAGCCCCACGATGACGGTGAGGACGAACCGGCTGATCTGCAATACGGTGTTCAAAACCGCCATCCCGCCGCCGTAATGGCCCAGAATGCCAGCCACCAGGGCGAAGACGCCGATGGGCGCGAACCACATGATGATCTGGACGATCTTCATCATCGCCGCGTCAAAACCCTCGAAAAACGCCTGTACCGGTTTGCCCTTTTCGCCCAGCGTGGTCAACACGCCGCCGAACAGCAGCGACGCGATGATCAGCGGCAGCACGTCGGTATTGGCCATGCTTTGAAAGATGTTGCTCGGCACGAAGCCGGTGATGAGATCGATGAAGCTGAACTCCCGGTCGCGGATGACTTCCGGCGCCGCCAGCCCTTCATAACTCAGACCGGTTCCCGGATGAAACAGCGTGGTGAAAAAGAGCCCCAGACCGACCGCGATGGCGGTGGTCAGCGCGTAAAAACCAAGCGTGTAGCCGCCCATTGGGCCTAATTTGCGCACGTCGCCCAGACTGGCGACGCCCACAATGATCGACGCCATGATCAACGGAACCACAACCGCCTTCAGCGCGTTCATGAACATGTCGCCGATCCACTTGATCTGCGCCATCTGTTCGCCGAACACGAAACCGCAGATCACGCCCAGCACCACGCCGGCGATGATGCCGAACAGCAATCCGAATTCCGACAGACTGTTTTTCTGATTCATGCGTTCACCCGTTTTATTCGGTTTCCAATATCACGTAAGCCGCCGCGAGGTCGCCGTCGTGGGTGATGGATACATGGTGGCGGCGCGCGCCTTTTTCGTCGCTGAGTTTTTTCGCTTCGCCTTCCAGATGGAGGACCGGTTTGCCCGACCATTCGTGCGTGATATAGATGTCGGCCCAGTCGATGGCCCTTCCGGGAAAATCGCCCATCGCTTTCAGCGTGGCTTCTTTCACCGCGAAACATCCCGCAAGGTATTCGGCGCTGAGCCGCCGCGAATACGCGACTTCGACTTCGCGCGGGTGAAACAGCCGACGCAAAAAGCGCTCGCCGTGCCGTTCCACCGCGGCCGCGATGCGGGATATGCGAATCATGTCCATGCCTACGCCGACGATCGCCATGCTTTCTCCGCTGGTGTGATGGATGAATGGTGTATTGATGGATGAGACGTCACAAAGGCGAAATCCGATTCTGACAGGATCACCAAAATAGACCCGTCACGCAAGTGACGCGGCGCCGCCGGGAAATGGAGTTGTATGAGCCGGTCGAAACGATTTGCGAATGGGGCGCTCAACCCTCCAGAATGAGTGGACATCAGACCAGTCGATGCGTCCGCGACGATTTTTTTTTACGCTCATTTAAATCTGTAGCGAACTCCCGATAGCCATTTTCATGTGATACTGCTGATGCAGATGCGATTACTTTTCTTTCTTTTGTAATGCGCGAAATGAATTTTTAATATGTAAAAAAATAAAGCCGAGCCATCCTTTTGAAATGGATTTGCGTAATAATAACGTTTTTTTCTGTAAATAATGATATTATTTGCATCTTTTCGATTCTGTATGCTTCATTTTTGTGTGTTGGTGTTTTTTTTGCTTTGTTCTTGGTGAAGATATAGAAAAAAAGGAGTTTTATGGAATGCCTGTGCCGACGCTAATTGTAGATGATTCACGTCTTGCCCGCAAATTATTGAAGGATGAGCTGGCCCTGATTGATGAATTGGAAGTGGCTGAAGTCACGAATGGGCGTGAAGCATTGGAATATGTAGATACCCATCCCGTGGAAGTGATGTTTCTTGACTTAACCATGCCGGAATTAGATGGATATCAAGTGCTGGAAGTTTTGGCGAAAAAAGAGAATTCCATGTTTATTGTCGTAGTATCCGCCGATATTCAACCCAAAGCGAAAGAGAGGGTTTTTTCGCTTGGCGCCCACGCCTTTTTGGAAAAACAAGTGGATGTCAGCAAGATTCGCCGCCTGCTGGAAGAAAATGGAGTGTTATCATGACGGAGCGATTTACAAACGATTGTTTTGATATACTGCAAGAGATCACCAATATCGCGATGGGACAGGCCGGTTCAGCACTGGCTAAAATTCTCGATACATTCGTTCGTCTTTCCGTTCCAAATGTTGTTTTGGTTGAAATTGAAGACGTTTCTAACATCGTCCCTTCCATGATCGGTAATTTAAAGGAAGTGACGATAACCCGGCAAGCGTTTTATGATGAAATGGATGGGGAAGCGTTCGTTATTTATGGAAGAGATGGCTGCGATGAATTGGCTCAGATCATGGGATATCACGAAAAAAACAACCAGCTTAATCAGCAAGAACTCTTGATTGATGTTACAAACATATTGGTTGGCGCGTGCCTGAACAGCATCGCCAAACAACTTGAAACGGAATTAAGCTATACGCCGCCTTCAATTTTTGGGCTCCTCACAAGAATTTGTGCACGAGTTTTGGTTCGGGAAGGTTTCCGAGTCCATGGTATAGAGCCAGGATGTAAGTTTTCGCCGTCCTGAATCCATAGCAACGATGACTGATGACTTTGGCCTTATTGTTCATTCCTT
>WGLV01000016.1 GCA_016125385.1 bacterium | reverse complement strand
GAATGAACAATAAGGCCAAAGTCATCAGTCATCGTTGCTATGGATTCAGGACGGCGAAAACTTACATCCTGGCTCTATACCATGGACTCGGAAACCTTCCCGAACCAAAACTCGTGCACAAATTCTTGTGAGGAGCCATATAAATAACATTGCCTAGCTTTGCGCTGCTTATATTCTTGGCCCCATAAAATAGATTATTGGATAATTTTCCATTTTCGTATCCGTATATGTTGCTTTGATTGGTGGATACAAGCCCTTTTTCATCACTTTTAAAGTATCTGCGGACCTTTAATATCTTGTCTTTTGATTTGTATTCATCTTTCAAATTCTCTTGTTCTTCATTTCCCGTGATGTAGTGCATCTCAACGTAGCTTTCATTGTTATCAGGCGATGAGATTTTGGGGAAATCCGTGCTCTCCTTATATTTTATTCCTTCGTCTTCATAAAAAGCTCGAATCGCTGTAATTATGTTCGATTTTCCTGAGTTGTTCTCGCCGACGATGAGTGTATAGTCTTCCAGCAATATTTCGGCGTCACAAATAGACCTGAAATTGTGTATAATTAATTTGTGAACACGCATTTTTCTTCCTCCATTAACTACGGCATGTATTTTTGTCTTGATGTCAAGCATAGCGCTTCGAGAAACGAAAATCTATCGCTTAATATATCGGTAGATATGGCTTAGGCTTTGTTTTATGTGAGGCGCTAGGGGAAACCGCATGTAGTCCGCCCTCAATCGCACGTGTCCAGCGACCGACGGGAGCGATAGGTACGCACAGCCCAATGACTTGCCCCTGGCGCTGCCAGCCTCATTTGAACTGTGTCCGTACAACTCTCCCTCAATCGCACGTGTCCAGCGACCGACGGGAGCGTTAAATACGCACAACCCAAAGACTTGGCCCCAGTCACTGACTGGTTAAATTGCGGCGGCTTTTTCGTTTGTGGGGTTTTGTAAGAAGAGGAAGGATGCGACTTCGAGAATATCGTTTTTACGGAACGGTTTGGAGAGAAAATACCGGATACCGACTTCGAGGCTTTTTTTCCGGGTGTCTTCGTTGGGATAAGCGGTAATCATGACGATCTTGGAGGACGGGTTGACTTCGTGAATTTTTTCCGCGAACTCGATGCCGTCAATGCCCGGCATGTTTTTGTCGACGATCATCAGGTCAAAATCGCTGGTGAGGGCGCATCCCATCGCTGATACGGGGTCCGACGACCGGGTGACCTGACATCCCTGAAGGCTGAATACTTCATCCAACGCTTCGGCGTAATCGTTATCGTCATCGACTATGAGTATGTTTTTTCCGCGGAGCAATTCTCGAATGACCTCCTTATTCTCTGAATCGTTATTGACCGAGAGCGTCATGGTCAATCTCCTGCGTAGATCGTTGTACTGTAACGTTGCATCAAACATGCCAACTTTATAGTTTAGCCCGATTTCTGAAAAGGGGAGGGGGTCAGGCGGTCTCTTCACCCTCGCGAAGTTTCGGCAATCGGCGGTATAGCGAACTCCGCGAGAGTCCCAGTACGCGGGCGGCTTCTTCTTTGTTGCCCCCCACGCTGGTCAGGGTTTGCCTGATGATCTCCAGTTCGGCTTCTTCCAGCGGCATCCCTAATGGAATCAGGATGTTTTTCCCATCCTGATGCACCGGTTCCTCTTTGGAAACAAACAGCGGAGTCTGTCCCGCCGAGATTTCCGGCGGCAGATCGCGTGGCTCGATTTGGCGGTTTCGAGCGAAGATGACGGCGTGCTCGACCGCATGCTGAAGTTCTCTGACGTTCCCCGGCCAGGGATACGAGTAGAAGATCTCCATCACGTCATCCGAGAATTCATCGGCCTGTTTCTGCGTCTCTTCGGTGTATCGCTTCAGAAACGCCTGTGCCAATAATGGGATATCCTCGCGGCGCTCTCTCAAAGGCGGGATTTGAATCTGAACCACCCGCAACCGGTAATACAAGTCTTCCCTGAACTTTTTTTCAATAATCCGCTGCGCCAGATCGCGGTTGGTAGCCGCGATCACGCGAACATCGACATGGATCGTCGTGCTGCTCCCCACCCGTTCCAGCTCCGAGTCCTGCAGGATGCGCAGCAGGCGTTGCTGGGCGCTGGCCGACATTTCACCGATTTCATCGAGAAATATCGTCCCGCCGTCCGCCATTTCAAAGCGTCCTTTACGATCTTTGATGGCGCCGGTGAACGACCCCTTGATATGGCCGAACAATTCCGATTCAAGCAGCGATTCGGGCAGCGAGGCGCAATCGACCTTGATCAGCGGTTTATTATTGCGGCGGCTCTGTTCGTGAATCTCTCGCGCGACCTGATCTTTGCCGGTGCCGGTTTCGCCGGTGATCAACACCGTGCTTGAGGTAGGCGCGACCTGTTCGATCATGTGAAAAATGCGCTGCATGGCGGGAGAGCGGCCCAGCAGGCGGCCTGAGAGCCGCGCGGCCTGGCGCCGCCATTCATCGCGTTCTTCCGACAGTTTCTTTTGTTCGATGGCGCGGTCGATCACCACGCGTAATTCCTTGAGGCGGATGGGCTTGGTCAGGTAATCGAGCGCGCCCAGCCGCATGGCTTCCACCGCCGTGTCGACCGCGTTCAACCCGGTCAGCATGACCACCTGGGTGTCCGGCTTGAGTTCTTTCATGCGGCGCAATACTTCGATGCCATCCGTGCCGGGCAGCATGACGTCGACCGTGGCGACGTCGATATCATGGGTGGATATCAACTCGATGGCCGCGTCGCCGTTTTCCGCTTCCAGAAATTGAAATCCTCGCCCGTCGAGCGCCTCGCGCACGACCTCGCGTGATTCATTGTCGTCGTCGATGATGAGAATCGTTCTGGCCATTTTTCTCCGTGGATATCGGTTCGCGGGGGCGTACTTCGGCCGCGCCGCGGGTCTGTCCCTGTTAACTCGTACAAAAAGTGATCGTTACGTGGCCGGACGGAAGGTCGATCAGGCCGGGTTGGGCAAAACGATGCGGATCGCGGTACCCTTGCCTTCCTCGGTTTCGATGCTGATTTCGCCTTTGTGATTCTGTATGATTTCCCGAACCAGATACAGTCCCAATCCTGTGCCGATGCTTTTGGTGGTGATGAACGGGTCAAAGATGTTGTCGCGGATTTCTTTTGGCATTCCGGGGCCCGTGTCAATCACTTCCAGCTGAACCGCGTCTTTTAACTGGTGAGAACACAACCGGATCACGCCGTCTTTGATTTTGGCGATCTGCATCGCCTCTATCGAGTTCCGTACCAGGTTGACGATGACTCGCTGCATCTGCTGCGGATCGGCGTCCATGGTTTTGGCGTTTTCATCGAGTTCGAGATCGAAACGCACCACATGGGCAGGATAGTGCTCTTGCAGCTCTTTGACGAGTTCTTTGAAAAACTTTTGTAAATGAACCGTTTGACGATCCAGCGTCCGGCTTTTGGAGAGGTGAAGATAATTATTGGCGATTTCCTCCAGCCGGTTGATCTGTTTCTGGATATCGTAAACGCACTTCTCCACTTTCTGTTTATAAACGCCGGGGTCGCCCTTGCCCCATTCTTCAAAGGTCAGCTCCAGCCGTTCCACTAGCAGGTCCGACTTCAGAAACAGAACCCCCAGCGGCGTGCGGATCTCGTGGGCGACTTTCGCGGCGACCTTCGCCATCGCGTCGAGACGCTCCAACTGCTTCTGCAGTTTTTTTTCTTCGGAAACGTCCTTCAAAATCGCCAGCAATGAGACGACCCGCCCGTCGCGCTTTTTGAGCGGTACCCGGGTTAACAAAACGGGAATACGCCTGCCGTCTTTATGTAGCCGGACCGATTCTTCATGAATGACCCCGGTCTTACCCGACATCTGATCCTTGATGGTTTGATGGGCCGACTCACGGATATCCTTGGGGAGCATGACGTCGATTGATTGCCCCACCACCTCGTCCTTGGAATATCCCAGCATCCGTTCCGCGCCGGGCGTCCACGACAACACGATGCCGTCGGCGTCCACGCAGGTGATGGCGTCAGCCGAACCTTCTCCGATAGCTGACAGAATCACGTCTTCGTTCACTTCGTGAAAAAGCGGCGGTTGAATATTCGCGTTCATGTAACCTGACTTCCCTCGATTGTCATCGCGGCGATGCAAAAAGCCGTATGTCCCGACATCTATATATACAATCCGCTTTATCAAATTGCTATGAAAAAGTGGCGGCGTATCAAATTTAATCAAATCTTCCCTGAAAGATACCTCTATGAAGGAAACTCAAGGTAAAACTGTTTCACTTTCGATACGCTCATAACTCAAATCGAACTCGTCTCAATCTCGAAATCCGTAATTGAGACGGTCTGTCTCAAGAGTGGGATGCAAATCTGGGCCAATAGAGGTGACGATCGGTATCGATGATTGGCTGGTTTTCACTGGGAGAATGGAAGAGGGAATATATTAAGTTGTTAAAATACAGTAAGATAGTCGATTTTTGGGGTAAAAAAAAGATTGGATGCCACTTTTAAGACGCAGTTGGCACGATCCATGCATATTAGTATAGGCACATCCTACATCCCATTCTCCCCATTTCGCGGGCCTGCTTCCTCCCCAAAACCTAGCAGGCCTTTTTTTTTGCTCATTCGCATACCCCCCTGAATTATCCAGTCAGAATCCCCATTCATCGGTATCTGAATCGAGGGGGGCCCTCAATACCGCTTTAAAAAAGAAACGTCGATCGATTGGAATCCCCGGTCGTCGTCAGACGGAGTTGGAAACGCATCAATGCCGCCGCCGTCAAATCGTGGTTCAATCCGTTCGACTAATCCGCTCGCGTCATACACAACGTCATACGCCTGAATCATCAGCTTCGGCGTTTCGCCGCCAGGAGGCGAATTCAACACGCGCCGATACGTTTCTCGCGTATCCGCCTCGCCCGGCGCTACGATAATTTCATCGATCCCGTCGCCGTCCACGTCGCCGCTGGTGAGTGAGAGCGTCCTTACTCCGCCTGGAACCGCTTCCGCTGACTCGATGGGCAACCCGCCACTGATGAGCCGCAAACGGGTTACGAAGCCCTCCGCATGTTCCACTTCCAGCACGGCCAGACGCGGCGGATGGTATCCATCGTCGCTCTGGTATGACGAGACGCCCGCGGCGATCTCCAACTCCCCATCGCCGTCGAAATCACCGGTGGTGAGCGTCGCGCCCACGCCGTCCGGCAGGCCAAGCGCGTCCGCCAGCGCCAGCGTTTCCGAGCGGTGAATCAGTGGCGCCAGCCCGTTTTCACCCAGTTCGCCGAATTCCAATACCCCGATCGCCGCTCGAACCGACCCGCCCGGCGTTTGTCCTGTGACGATTTCCGTAATCCCGTCGCCGTCGAGGTCTCCTCCAGCGATTTCGACGCCATGACCTTCATTTTGATCGAAATACTCATCATCAAAGGCGTCGCATTGCGCCGAGACGTAATATCCGTTTGGCGCCGGCATATTGGTCCGTCTATAGATGCGAACCAGTTGATACGCGCCTTCCCCCTGCGCGGCCGCGATCTGCGGCGTCGCCTCGCCGGGAATGAAAGCGCCGATGGCGGTCTTCACCGACCCGAGTGGATTCTCCGCGATATCGCCGGTCTTTTCTTCGAAGGGGACGAATGGATGATCCATCACGGTGTTGTTCAGCCCGCTGATGGGAACCACGATACCTGGATACTCCGTTTCGGCCTTCTCGGTTACTGTGTAACTCACGGCGGCGTCGCCGCATCCATCGAGGTCGAGATCGCCTGTCGAGAGATGAACTCCACGCCAGTCCTCATGCTTGAAGTCGGTCCTCAATTGTTCGTATTGGGCTGAAAACGTCTGACGTATGACCTGGCTCCCCAGCAATAGACGGATCCGTTCAACTTTCGTGCCGCCGCCAGGGCCCTGCGCCGCGAGAATTTCATATCGGTCTTCATGAGCGATGGTCAAATGGCCTCGTTCATACGCCAGCAGGGTAAGAGGAAAATCCACGTTGCCGATGATGAATTCCGCTTTCGGTGTGAGAAACCTGAAAGACTCTTCGTCGAGTTTCAGCGCGTCTCCACCCAGCAGGGTGGGGTAGGCGAAGCCCCCGCCTGTGACTGAATGAATCAAACGTCCGTCCTCGATGACGGTTTCCGTTGTAACGTTCATGGGGTGATCGCTGAACATCAACGAGAGCATGGAAGGCATGATCCGGCGAGGTTCGCCTCGCAACAGGTGATTTTGTTCCAGGTAGACCGCCAGCGCGCTGTTATGAATGGTTGCGCCGTGATAATACGCGGGGATGGCAAGGATGAAAAACGTCTCATCCTGCCGGCGTGTGCGGTCTAGTTCATCCAGATCGCGAGCTACGCGCGCTCCAATATCGCCGGCCGCTCGCCAGTAGCGCTCGTATTGAAGCGTTTGCGCCGCCGCGCAGACCATCCACACCGCCAGCGCCGCCCCGAGAGCGAGGCGCGCCGGCCGCTTCATCGTTGAAGCCCGTTGCAGCAAAAGGCCCGCCAGTAAAGCGACTCCCGCCGATGGAATATACAGATACCGGTCGCCGATGTTTGAATGCAGTTCGGGAAACTGAGAGAGAATCGGCAGCGGCGCGATGAACCAGAGCGTCAACGCTACCCCGGTAATGGTTCCGCCGCGCCAGAGCCCCCAGACCATCGTGAAAAGTACGATCGCCGCAACCGGCGTCAACATCAGCACAGCCGCTGAATGATTAGAAAAGAGAATTCCGTTCAGCGTGTTTGACAGGGGGACTGTAATAACGTCGAATGGCGCGGCGAGTACGGTGATGATTTTGGTCATCGAAACCAGATAGACGCTCAGGTGGGTGTGGGGCGTGATATATCCGCTTCGTCCAAAAATATATCCCCCCAGCGCCCAGGTTCGTAAACCGCCGAAGATCGCGGCGGTCAAAATGACGGGAACCGCCAGCGCAACGGCTCGGGGCCGGATTGAGCCGTTTTCGCGATTCCTGCGGGCGCGCCGCCATGCGGTGAACTCATACGCCGTCATGATCGCGGGCAACGTGATCGCCATTTCTTTCGATAACAGCGCCGCGATCAGCGCCGCCGCCGAGACCGCCAGCCAGCGCCCGCGCCGCGTCTCACGCCCGTGTATATACGCCGTCAGCGACGTCAGGTAAAAAAGCGCGCATACGCTGTCGGTGCGCCCGTTGATCATGCACACCGCTTCGCAATGGCGCGGATGCAGGGCGAAAACCGCCGCCGCCGTCCAGGCAGCCAATCCCCGCCCCGGACGATTGGATGGGATCAATTGAAGCGCCAGCGCTCCAACGAGAACCGAGCAACCGGCATGCACGAGGAGATTGATGAGGTGATAGCCCCACGCCGCATGGCCGAAGAACACGTTTTGTTCGAGATATACCAGCGCGATCTGGATCGGACGGTAAAAACGCGGCCCTTCAATGTCGAGCCGGCCCCAGAACCAGTCGCCGGTGAACGAACCCCACATCTGGCCTGCCGTGCGCGAGGCCAGCAGAAACTGGTAATCGTCGCCCAGAAAACCGATGGAAACCGACGGAGCGAATAACAAAATGGAGGCCAGCGCGATTAGCAACGCCCAGCGTAATGGATGAGAATCAAGTTTCATTTCAAACCATCATCGATCGGGATACGCCAATCATGAAGCCCCATTCCCATGCGCGCAATCCCCGGTTGGACTCGAGTATGGAAGAACTGGAACCGGATGCGGCGTCGCTGAGTCGAATCAATCGTCGATGTGCAGCAGCCATTTCCGCAGTATGGATATCAGAACGTGCAGTTTAACCGGTTTGGATATGTAGTCGTCCATTCCAACTTCCAGACACCGTTCCCGGATGCCTGTCACCACGTGCGCGGTCATCGCGATGACGGGAACCCGGACTGAATTGAATTTTTCGATTTCACGGAACCGGTGGGTAAACTCAAATCCATCCATTTCAGGCATCGAACAATCGACCAGAATCATGGAATATTGTTTTTTCGCGATCTTTTCAAGACCTTCCAGTCCATTATTTGCGACGTCGCATTCAATATGCAGTTGTTTTAATTGATTTCGTGCGAGAATCTGATTCGTCCTGACGTCGTCGATAATCAGAATCGGATGCGTCTGTTTGTTGATGGAGATGAACTCCTCAACTTCATCGACTTTGACCTTCTTTTCTACTTCCTCATTGGCCATTTGTGAACACTGCCCTTCGAGTGAAAGCAGGCTGACTAAATGGTCCAGATCGACCTCGTGCTGAAATACGTAGTGCATGCCTTCTCTTCGAGCCCGGTAGATAAGCTGCGGATCGTCGGCGTCGGTGATGACAATCAGTTTGGCGTGTTTGGGCGCGCGATCGTTCAGGGCGGCGATGGAATCGTAAATTCGTGAATTCGTTGAAAGCAAAATGAAATTGTAGTCGATTTCGCTTTTAATCTGCTTGAACGCGCTGATGGTATCCCATGTCAGTTTTAAATCCCGCATGGTATTGATGACGCCGCCGCCGAGTTGGGTTTCTTCGAGTTGAATAAATAGTATTTTGGGAGAATGAGTGATTGACTCGGGCGTTTTCGCTTTCTCGACGATCTCGAATGGAATCGTGAACCAGAACCGCGCGCCATGTTGAGGAAACCCTTCACAGCCGATCGAACCGCCCATCATTTCGACGATACGCTTGCAGATGGGGAGCCCGAGTCCCGTCCCTTGCGACATTTTATTAGAGGTCTGGTCCTGCACGAATTCCATGAACAGATCGTCTTTGATCTGGTTTTTAAATCCGCAACCCGTGTCCATTACTTCAAACCGGATTTCAGCCTTGCCGTTGCGTGTTGAAAGACGATGCATCCGTGCGAAGACGCCTCCATGCTCCGTGAACTTGATAGAATTATTGATCAGGTTCATTAAGACCTGGCGCAGCCGGATCGGATCGGTTTTCACTTTTGCGGGAATCGTGACGTCCCAATCGGCGATCATGGTGATCTGTTTTTGATTCGCTCTTACGCAAAACATCGAAAAAACTTCTTCAAACAGGCGTGGCAGCGAGGCGTCGAAATGATCGAGTTGCAGCTGGTCCGCTTCGATTTTGGCGAAATCCAGCACGTCGCCGATGATCTCCTGTAAAGTGTGCGCGGATAAATTACACAATCGAATCAGATCGTTTTTCTGTTCATCGGTTTGAACGAGAGTGAGCAGTTCGAGATTACCCACGATTCCATTCAACGGCGTCCGCATTTCATGACTCATTTTGGCGAGAAAATAACTTTTCGCTTGCGTGGCGTTTTCCGCCTTGATATTGGCCGCTTTTAACTCGACCAGGCTCCGGTTTAACTGGAGGTGGCGATTGACGGCGAGATAGCCGAATAACAGCGTGATCAGGCAGGCGAAAATTGACCAGATCAGAAAGGCGGGTTGCAGCATCCACGGCGGATTTACGTGAAAGTGATAAATGGCGGGCGTTGGGTCAATATTAAAATCCCGGTCCATCGCTCTGGCGTTCAAGGTATGATATCCCCGCGCCATGTTTTGCATTGTTATATCAGCGCCTTCGCTGAAAGGAGACCACTCTCCCTCATCGATCTTGTAGGAATATAAAAGACGATCGCTATCGGTATATTTCCATCGGTCTGCTCCTTGCAACATAAATCGTACGGTTTGTTTATATAAAAATTCATTGTTGTTTCGATCGGATGGAATCACCGTGTCGGGCGGGTCGTCGTCGGCATGCTCAAAATACCGGTTGATTCCCATGACGCCTCCCGCCAGGGCGCTGTCCTGATCGGGAAAGATGATGAACTGCGCACCGGCGTCGAATAAACCATCATGATAATTATTCGTAATCCACGAGCCGTTCAGATAACGGTGAATCCCGTTATTCGAACCGATCCATACCTCGCCGTTTTGCCTCTGTTTGATTTGGTATGTGAACTGAAGGCCCCCGCCTTTGACGATGCTGAAATTCCCTCTTTTGAATTGATAAACCTCCCCTTCCTCTGAAACGAGCCAGATGTTATCGGCGCCGAGTTCGGCGAAGCGAACGAATCCGACTTCTTTATGATTTTTTTGAAATTTGGATTTGATTAACTCTCCATCTTTGAGCCAATACAGATCGTGCCGGAGAAGAAGCCAGATTGTTCCGTTTTGTTCAACCATGAGGCGATCGATCGGCGCATTGACTTTCGTCCCCTTAAAATCAAAGTAAGGAACAAATTCGTGCTGGTCGTAAGTGAGCAGTTTTTGGTCGTCGCTGGCGTCGGGAACTTTCAGCAGCAGGCGTTTATCCGGCATGACCGCGGCCGGTTCACGGATCTTGTAACCCTCCGGGTTGGGAATTTCCCGAAACGTTTCACTCTCCGGGTTGAATTCAAAGAACTGATCAGAGCCGATAACATAGATGGAATCGCCGGGTGCATCGCATAAACTGTTATACCTTAACTTGGTCGAACGCCCATCGACGCTGGTGGGGAAGGGATACTGCTTCCATGTTTTATCTGTTTTTAAATACAAACTGTTGCGTGTGGTGATCCATTGTTGATTGGATTCATCGATGAATCCGTATGCGAACACATCATCAGGCGAGGGAAATGAATAATCGATTCTCCAGATGGGAGCGCTGTACCGGGTCAGGCCGTTGGCGTTACAAATCCAGAATGTATCTTTTGATGTAGAAATGAGCCGGTAAATCGTGCGGTTGTATTTGTCCGGTTTGATATGAAGACGCTGATGGTTGATATAAAAAAAGAGTGAAAAACTCGATTGATCCTGGCTGAGAAACGTGAGCCAGAAGCCGCCGTCATGACCTAACCACCCCATCGAATATTCGCCGGTATACAGAGTGTTCCAATGCCCATCTCGATAATGAAGCAGCGTTCTGGTTTTTGATCCTTTTCGAGCAAGCGTGGCGCATAGTTCCTCACCCGGATAAATATAAAAACTCCTCAGTTCCATCTCCGCGTCATACTCGGGGAACGGATAGTATTTCCATTCGCTGTTCCTGTCGAATATGGAATTCGAAACGCCGATGTTCGCGAGGCCTTTGTCTCCGCCGACCCAGATCGTTCCGTCCGGACCGGTTTGCATGATTTCAAAAGGCCCCAGAGGCGTATCTTCTGCGCGCTTGACGGTCGATCTCGTATGGTCCGACGCATTATATTGAATGATCTCCGTGGCGGTCAGAAGGTAAAATACGTCGCGATGAAATGAAACAATGTAAGGAATCTGCTCGGGAAAAGCAGAATCGCTGGCGATCTCATGAACGATCCATTGATCGTCGTTTAATATTTGCAGACCGTGTGGATCATCAGCCCATATCTGCTGATCGGCGTTTCGATTGATACTGACGTATCCGCTCGGAGTAGTAATCTCGTCCAGTTGATATCCATCAAAATGAAACGCGTGATTGGGTTGCGTGATCCAGAGTTCTCCATTGCTGTCCATATTGATGTAACTGACCCAATCTTCTCCCAAACCATCGGTTTGATCCCAATGACGCCAATGATCGATTTCCGCGTTTGATATCGTCGTCCATTCAGAGTTTTGCTGAGATTGAGGTTGGCAAAATATCGGAGTGACGCACCATGCAAGCAGTAAAACCAGGATGAAGAAAAAACGGAGTGTCAATGGAACGATCGGCTTCATTCGGGTACCTTCAACACATGATCAGGATACAGAACCAACAGACGAAACAGAATCGAGTAACATTTGATCGCTATGGATTGCATCGAAAAAGCATCAGATTGAGAGCAGGCAAGAGCGCTGACCGATTGTAGCAATTTCCCTTGAACGGATCAAAATAAAAAAAGAACTTGGGGGAATTCATCTTTAAGAGCATGCAGAAAGAAGGTGATCGGATTCAACGGCGGTTTGGATGAGCCGTTGAGGTTGTGGACATCATGGCTTATATTGCTTCAAGACTTGGCGTTAATCGAACCGGATTCAATATCATTCACCCATGGATCGGATGCACGGCTATGAAACGGTTGCAAGTTTATACGATTTTGATCTCGGCGAGTTTGCTCATATTCCCCTCATTCGGTTCCACGGATGTTTCACAATGGACTCATTTCACCATCGATATCAACCTGCCCGGTGAAGCATGGGGAACCGGTGGCCCCGCGCTGGGCGATTATGACGGCGACGGCGACCTCGATCTGGTTATCTCACGCCGAACCGTACAGACGGCCTACTGGTATGAACGCCGCTCCGACTCAAATTGGGTTCGCCATGAGATGGGGAAGGCTGAATCATTGATCGAAGCCTTGGGCGCGACGGTGATCGACGTCGACCGGGATGGTCATCTGGATGTCGCTCTGAACAAGGTATGGTTTAAAAATCCCGGTGATCTCGATAAGAATCCTGATTCTCCATGGACTCCAATGCTCTACGAAGGCGGTGGGCACGATATCGTCGCGGCGGATATCAACGGAGACGGCGCCGAAGACCTCGTGGCAGATCTCGGGCGGAGCTGGTTTGACGCCGCCGAGGACCTGAAACCCGTTGAAATCTACACAGGATTGGAGTTTCACGGCGCGATTGCTCCGAAAGGCGTTGGCGACCTGAATGGGGATGGTGCGATGGACGTATTGGCGCCGGGCTTCTGGTTTGAGAATCCAGGCAAGGGTTCCGGTGTTTGGGCGCGTCATGAATGGCCTCATAAGGGTGTGCCGAATGCGTCGTATGGCCCCAGCTTTCGTAGCTGGATCGTCGATCTCAATGCGGATGGACGAAACGATATTGTCTATAGCGATTGCGACACCGGAGGCTCTCACGTCTATTGGGTTGAGAACCTCGCCAAAGGGGATAAGTGGGAGCGGCATCAGCTTGACGATCCTCCCACCGCGCCGGGAGACGTTCCCGGAACCGGTTCGTTCCATTCGCTGGGCGTCGCTGATTTCGACCTCGACGGCGATCTCGATATATTCGCGGGTGAGCAGGAAGACCCTGACGATTATATGGTTAGCGGTGGAAAGGTCGCGATGAAGCCCAAGGGGTTGAAAGAGCGGGGCGTCGTTTGGGAAAACATAGGTGAGGCGGCTAAGCCTGCTTTCAATCCGGTTGTGATCCATATTGATAACCCGGGGTGGCACGACATCCAGGTAGGCGACGTGGATGGGGACGGTGATGTGGACATCGTGAGCAAGATATGGAACAAAGACGGCGAAACCTATCACGCCGACTTCTGGCGTAACGATATAATAATCAAATAGATAAAATTTTTGTATGTGTTTTGTTGCTCGCTGACCGAGTGCGTTTGTGAGGTTTGCTCCGTGCCAGAAGGTTTTGGCTTCTGGCATAAGGGGCCGGGATTGCTTTGGTGACAGGTGGTTGTATGAATCTGCTGATTGAAGCGGTGTGGGGGGCGATTGAATCCGCGTCGTGCGAAATGATGGAGAATGCCTTGAAAAGGCGTGAAGTTCTGCTATAAATTCTCTCATAAATCAGTGATGGGGCGTGGTCGAATTGGTAAGACGCCTGACTCTGGATCAGGAAGTTGTAGGTTCGAGCCCTACCGCCCCAGCGCTGAATTTACTGAAGTTATTGCACTCTCTAAACAGGAAAACTTATCAATATTATCTCGCATTGTTAAGTGGCCCAATATGTTGTGCTTATGCAATTGTTTAGATTGCACGAAAAACGCACGCCCCGCTCTTGATTCTTGCTAACTCCATTCAGATCAATTGCTTACAAATATGAAAAATACCTGAATATGCATCAGGGAGTATTTGTGTTGAGATGTCGAATCAGTCTTTCTGATGGAAGCGCCGAAAGTAGTATGCGGCGAAATTTTAAGGTGTATACCGCAGGTCTCTCCCATGCAGCCCTTGGTGAATGCGCGGGCTTCCATAGGTGCGACGGCTCTACTGATGAATGCGCCTGATCGATTCGATCAAGGTTCGATCCCGCTGGAAGCGCTCGCTGGCCGGCCTTCCCCGCAAGGCATAATACCCGCCGCGCGACACGCGCAGAACCCGGCACATCACGGTGATGGGTAAACGATCCCGATGCGCTTTAAGGCGTATCTCATAGGGTTTTCTTCGCGAATAATGCCACCGCTTTTCTTATGATGTCGCGCTTCAAACGCAGACGGCGGTTCTCTTTCCGCAAATGGCGTAACTCCGCTTCGGCCCTCTCGCCGGGCCGGACCGCCGCATCGCCCGCGTCTCCTTCTCGCAGCGCCACAAAACGTTCCCGCGAATCTCCAGATTTAGCGTCGTCTGACGAACCCAAAAGCCTCAGTCGGTCACTAGATGCGCCGCTTTCTTTTCCAATACACAGTTGTATTTCCATCAAATATCCGTCGTATCAATCCTTCGCTTTCACGGACTATCCTCCCTTAAATACTGTTCGTTAAAATGGGGGGAAGAGCACACCAAGGTTTTCTTTCTTGTGGAATGTCTGTCCAAAAAAACGCCTAAACAAAGAAAACTCTGTGTGATAACGCTTCCGGCGCGACATGTGAAATGAATGAATTGAGTCTTGTTGCACATTTTTACAAAAAATTTTCTCATTCGAAGTGCCCAAGTGCTTTTGTTGTCAGTGTTGAATGAACACACGTATGATTTGCAGTAGCATGATACGGCGCTATTAGTCCTCTCCTAACACGGGTTAAAGCAAAGGAATAAGCGCAGTTAATTCTCGATGCGCGAAATGGAATTCGTTTGTCTTAGATTCCTACGACTCTCCAAACAAATCCTTTCTATCTGGGCAAATAAAAATATGAGGGTAGACAAAAAGGCATATAACCGGTTTGATATTAGTAATGGTTAAAAAACAATTACATGAGGGTATACACAATTTGAGAAAAAATCATATCTAATAATCGTACATACCCGCCGAAACTACAGCAGGATAAGTTTATATGGAGCAGTTGTACTCGCCCAGAGCAAACTTGATCTTCGCGATTGTAGCCATCTCAGCCTTCTCTTTCCTCATCATTGCAACCATCGTAATTTATACACTTTCGCGATCTTCTCTTCTGACAGATGAAAACGTAGCTTTGTCTCAACCCGTCCCTTTCAGCCACGCGCATCATGTGGGCGGCTTGGGGATCGATTGCCGTTATTGCCATACCACCGTCGAGAAATCCAATTTCGCGGGAATGCCAGGCAGCGATACCTGCATGAATTGTCACAGCCAGCTCTGGACGAACGCCAAACTGCTTGAGCCAGTTCGACAGAGTTATAAAAACAACACGCCGATTCATTGGAACCGTGTGTATGATCTTCCCGACTTCGTCTATTTCAATCACTCGATTCATGTCAATAAAGGCATTTCCTGTTATTACTGCCATGGCCGCGTTGACCAGATGCCACTGATGAAAAAGAATGAACCCGTATTCATGAAGTGGTGTCTTGATTGTCACCGCTCGCCAGAAAAACACCTGCAACCAGAAGGCACGGTGTTCAGCGTGTCCAATAATCTTCAGCCGAATCCACAACAAGCTCAGGCTTTAAAGGAATATTATAACATACCTGACAAAGGTTTAACCAACTGTACAGTATGTCATCGTTAGCTGGGAGATTTATGAAAAAAAATAATTACATACACACGAAGAATGATAACGAGCAACAAGATATGCCGGAATTCTGGCGCAGTTTAGAGGAATACTCGCAAACGCCCGAGTTTCAGAGATGGGTTGAAAACGAGTTCCCCAGCGGAATCTTTCAGAAATCTAATGAATTGAGGCGTCGACGTTTTTTGCAGATCATGGCCTCCACACTGGCGATGACAGGATTACAATCCTGCACTCAACCCCCTGAAGACATTGTACCTTTTTCCCATGAGCCTCAAAATGAAGCTCCCGGCATTCCTGAATTTTACGCATCAGGCATCCGCCATCATCAAGGATTTGTGCAGGGAGTTTTAGTCGAAAGTCATGAAGGACGACCGACCAAAATTGAAGGGAATCCTCAACATCCCTCCAGCCTCGGAGCAACCGACGTCCTGACTCAGGCGTCCATACTTAACCTTTACGATCCCGATCGTTCTCAGTCGGCTTTGCATAATGGAAAACATAGCTCATGGGACTATTTTCTGAGTGAATCAAGAGGATGGCTGCAATCATACCGCAATAATGGCGGAAAAGGATTGCGGTTACTCACATCGCCGATTACTTCACCCTCTTTGTTAAAACAAATCGAGCAGTGGAAAAAAGCCATGCCCAATGCGAAATGGCATCAATATAGTCCCATTGGCTGGGAAGCCGTAGAAGAAAGTGCCCGGATCGCATTTGGAGAAGATTTAAACCCGATTTATCACTTCGACAAAGCCGATGTTGTTGTTTCACTGGATTCAGATTTCTTTTCAGAATTGCCGGGATGTGTGCGCTATGCCAAGGAATTTTCACAGTTGCGTAATGTATTGCGTGAGCCGAACCCTGAAAAGATGAATCGTTTCTACGCCTTCGAGCCAACTCCATCCATGACGGGTTCCAATGCGGATCATCGTTATCCCGTGAATTCATCGGAAATGCAGGATGTTGTACTGTTATTGCTCAGCGAATTAAATCGTGATATGGATTTACCGTTTCCAATTCCTGAGTTCACATCTCAGTTGGAAGATGATGTTGAAAAAGGGATCAAGGTGATGGCGAAAGACCTGCTTGCTCATCAAGGCCGGTCTCTGGTGATCGCCGGAATTTTTCAGCCAGCATGGATACAGGCTCTTGTATTTTTTATCAACCATAAACTGGGGAATATATCCAAAACGCTTGATTTTGCCGATGATCCAGTCAAGCGTATGGGGCTAAATCCAGGAACTATATCGGAACTGGTTCATGACATCCATAATCAGAATGCAGAAACTCTTATTATTGTGGGTTGTAACCCGGTTTATAATGCCCCTTCTGATTTCAACTTCGTCGACTCGCTCAAACAAATTAAACGAAAGATCCATTTTGGACTCTACACTGATGAGACCGCTCAACAATGCCAATGGCATTTTCCATTACACCATGACCTCGAAAGTTGGAGCGACGGCATCGCCTTTGATGGAACCCGTTCGATTATTCAACCGCTGATCGCCCCTCTTTATAGTAGTCATTCACCGTATGAATTGATACAACTGCTGATGGGTGGCTTTATTCAGACTGATTATGATATCGTTCGAAGTTTCTGGCGGCGGCAATTTGCAGCCGACGATCGGTCAGAAATATCTGAATTTGAAGAGTGGTGGAAGGATAAAATTGAATCCGGAGTCATGCCAAGCGCTTATGAAGGAGAAGAAAAGCGCCAGGTTTCAGTCCAACCCGCGCGATTGCAGGAAGTCATTCAAGCAAACGTCAAAGGCAACTCTAAACAAAATAAGTCACGCACAAACATAGAACTGTTGATCAAACCAGATTCCCGCATTGGTGACGGCTCCTATAGTAACAACAGTTGGTTACAGGAGATGCCTCGTCATATCTATCAACTCACCTGGGACAACGCGTTATTGATAAATCCTGAAACAGCTTCACGATTGAATCTGGTTCAGGACCATGTAGTAAAGTTAAAGCATGAGGATCAGGAAATCAAAGTACCGGTTATGTTGTTGCCTGGTCAGGCGCAGAATACTGTTACGCTTCATCTCGGTTATGGAAGAACCGCCGCAGGGCATGTAGGCAATGGGATCGGAGTTAATGTGTATCCCTTGCGCACATCAGAGATGCCGTGGCATATCCCTTCCGTTGAGTTGGAAGCAACTTCTGAAAGATATCCCTTGGCGCGAACACAAAATCATCATGTGATGGAGGGTGATCGGTTTATTGAAACGGCAACGAATGAAGAATACAAGAAAAACCCGAAAGCCATCATTTCTAAAGAGAAAGAGATGCCCTCTCTTTATCCAGAATATGATTATCGTAAAGGCGAGCAATGGGGGATGACCATCGACCTGACGGCATGTATTGGTTGTGGAGCATGTACGATCGCCTGCCAGGCGGAAAATAATATTCCGGTGGTTGGCAAGGAAGAAGTGCTTAACAGCCGGGAGATGCACTGGATTCGTGTGGATCATTATTATCGAGGTCCTGCGAACAAGCCAGAAATTCATACACAGCCCGTTCCATGTATGCAATGTGAAAAGGCGCCTTGTGAAATCGTCTGCCCTGTCGGCGCAACTCAGCACAGTACCGATGGCCTGAATGAGATGATCTATAATCGCTGTATTGGTACACGGTATTGCTCCAACAACTGCCCTTACAAAGTCCGCCGTTTTAATTTTTACAATTACACGGACTTGGCGGAGATATTAAAGTTACAACGAAATTCCGATGTAACCGTTCGAGGAAGAGGCGTAATGGAAAAGTGCACATATTGTGTGCAAAGGATCAGGCGGACGCAAATAAACGCACAAATTGACAACCGCGCTATACGCGATGGCGAAATTGTAACCGCGTGTCAACAAGTTTGTCCCGCCCAGGCTATTGAATTCGGTGATCTGAACAAGCAGGACAGCAAAATCAAACGAAGCAAACAACACCCATTAAATTATGGGGCTCCTCACAAGAATTTGTGCACGAGTTTTGGTTCGGGAAGGTTTCCGAGTCCATGGTATAGAGCCAGGATGTAAGTTTTCGCCGTCCTGAATCCATAGCAACGATGACTGATGACTTTGGCCTTATTGTTCATTCCT
>WGLV01000015.1 GCA_016125385.1 bacterium | reverse complement strand
AGGTCTTTTTGATGATACTCTTTAATAACACGCGCTTCCCCTCGTGCTTCTTATGTTCTCAGCAAACTGAGATTACACGAGTTAGCGCGTGTTTCCATGTCTACCCAACGCACAGATTCTTAGAACGAACCTTATAAAGTTTATTTATATTTTAATTTATATATTGGGAATTTTCATCATTCTTTCATGGCGATTTCTTCCGAACAAAACTTACATATCTTATTCATCATACTCACAAAAACTGCATTACCAATACAGCATAACAACTAACATCACTCCTGTTGCATTCTACTTCCGCATTGTTCTTATCCCGTGCTGAACGAGACAGACCAGAGTTCCACTGGGACGCATTCATCCACGATCCACAGGGTCGCGGCTATACACCTGGTGAGGCGATCATGTAGTATGAAGAGTTGGCGAGTGGCCGTGTTTTACAGAAAACGAAACTCATGAATGACGCTCGCAAGTCGAAACAGTTTGATGAAGACCACGAAAAAGACGCCTGTTTGAAAGGGGATTGAAATTATGAGCAAGAACAACGGCTCTACCCGGCGCTCGTTTTTACAGACCTCCGCCATGCTGGGAGCGAGCCTGGCCATGCCCGCGATCGTGCCCTCCCGCGTTCTGGGGGCCACGCCGCCCAGCGACAGCGTCACCATCGCCCACATCGGCTGCGGCTGGCGCGGACGCGAGTTGATGATGCAGACCATCCGTCAGAATGACGTCAAAATCGCCGCGCTGTGCGACCTCGATCTGAATTTTCTGATGAAACGGATGCAGTTTTTCGACGATCAATACGGCATAGACCGGCAGTGGCTTAAAGGCGAAGGATGGGACACCGTCTATCAGCCCACTCCCGAAGGCGGCGTCGATCCATATCTCGATTATCGCAAGGTGCTGGACCGCAAGGATATCGACGCGGTGGTAATCGCCGTGCCCGATCACTGGCACGCCAAACTCTACATCGACGCCATGCAGGCGGGTAAAGACGTCTATGGAGAAAAACCCATCTCATTGACCATCGACCAGGGCCGCAAGATCGTCAGGTCTCAAGCCGAAACAGGCCAGATCTTTCAAACCGGCATGCAACAGCGATCATGGGACCTGTTTCGCAAGGCGACTGAATACGTACGCAATGGACGCTTGGGGAAAATCAACCAGATTCGTATCGTCATCAGCGGGACGAAGGTCGTCGATCCCGTTCCCGACGAGCCGGCGCCCCCCGGCCTGAACTGGGAGCGCTGGTTAGGCCCCGCCCCGCTGGTTCCCTACAACGTGCGCCGAAGTCACGTCACGTTCCGCTGGTTCTGGGATTACTCGGGTGGACAGGTCACCGACCTCGGCGTCCACCACGGCGACATCGCGCAGTGGATGCTCGATATGGACGGCAAGGGACCGAAGACGATTGAAGGGACGACTGAAACCAAGCCGGGCGCGTATGAGACCTTCAACGAATTCAACCTGAAGTGCACCTATGAGAATGGATCGGTTTTATCATTCGAGAGCGGCCCCGGCTTCGATATGCACATCGAGGGAGAAAAAGGCTCCATCTTCGTCAATCGCAGCGAGATCCGATCGGACCCCGCCGACCTACTCAACGAACCGCTTAAGCAGGGCGACTGGAAGCTGCCTCAGCTTGAAGACAATGAAACCGGCGCGCATATCCGCAACTTCATCGACTGCGTGAAGTCACGCCAACAGCCGATCTGCCCTCCCGAGATCGGTCACCGCTCGGCGACGGTCTCCCACCTGGCGAACATCTGCGGACGCATCGGACGCAAGCTGGAATGGGATTACGAAAAGGAACTGTTCGTCAACGATACGGAAGCCAACGGCTGGCTGAACCGCCCTGAGCGGGAACCGTATGATTTATAAAAACACGCCGCAACTTTAGCGGAACCAACGGGCCGGGCAACCGGCCCGTTTTTATTTCGGCGCGCCGAAGTTAGATTTCGATCGATTGATGACTGATGCGATCGCTCGGTTTTCAATTGGAGACGGCTCTCAATTTGAAAAATTATTGAAAACCACTAACATGCTTGGTTTTTTCCAGTTAAACTGAATTCACTCAAAAAACGCTTAAAGTTCAAGCATGAATTTCCGATAGTAGTCAGTACGGCGATTTGTCTCAACATGCCGGACGTTGTCTGTTGGATCGACTGATTTTTTCTTTTATTCATTTCTGGTATTGGTTGAGGGACAGGCGGGGGCATCCCCTCCACATCCGATCTCATGCGCAGGGCGGAAGAACGTACAGGGCGACGGCCTGTATACGATCATCGGCCCACACACTGACGACCGCTCGAAAGAGGACGAGGTTGCCGATCATGACCAATACCTGTTGCAAACATTGCGGCGCGCCATCCGACGCCATCATCTGCCCCAGCTGCTTTTTGCGGTACGACCATCGCGCCTATTTCGACGATGAAGAAGAAGACGCCGGCGGCGATCTCTTTTCAAAAGCGGAATCGCTCTATATGGATGGCATGGAGAACGAAGAACTCCCCGCCGCCGATGACGACACGGGGTACAGTTTTCAATCCGACTCGAAAATTAAAGCGTCGGCCGAGGCGATGCTCTCCTGGTTCGCCCGCATGCCCAAATTTTCGTAATGGGTAGTCCGTTGCCAGACAGAGGGCGCACCAGTCAAGCACACCCCGTGCTGAATCTGATGAAACAAGGCGTTGAAATTCTCTGACGCTACCACCCAGCATTTTTTCACATCCCAGGCCCGGGTATCTCACCGGGCTTTTTCGTTTCCCTCTTCCACACGGATTTGACGAGTGTTTGTCATTCCGCCGCCTTGCGCCGGATCGTTTCTACATGAGATAATCGTCCGTTTGTTACGGCCAGTACATAATCAATAACTCATCCATGCTTTCGGCAATTCGTAGATCCTGATTTTTGAAGCCACTGGGGAGGAACCGTCTCATGAACGAATCGAATCCGCCTTCATTGCCGCAACGCCTGACCTCGCTCGACGTATACCGCGGGTTCGTCATGTTTCTCATGGTGGCCGAAGCATTACACTTGAGCCGGATCGCGGACCATTTCCCTCACAGCGCGTTCTGGTGGTTTCTCTCCTACAATCAATCGCACGTGGAATGGATCGGCTGTTCGCTGCACGATATGATTCAGCCATCGTTCTCGTTCATGGTTGGCGTGGCGTTGCCCTTCTCCATCGCCAGCCGCCAGAAAAAAGGCCAGGCGTTTCCCCTGATGACCGCGCACGCCGCATGGCGCGCGATCCTGCTGATTTTTCTGGGGGTTTTTCTTCGGTCGCTGCATCACAGCCAGACGTATTTCACCTTTGAAGATACCCTCTCCCAGATCGGCATGGGGTATTTCTTTCTTTTTCTGCTGGGATTCGCTTCAACCCGCGTGGTCTGGACGGCGCTGGGCTGCATTCTGTTCGGTTACTGGCTGGCGTTTGCGCTGTATCCGCTTCCACCGGAGGGATTCGACTATACCAGCGTGGGCGTACCCAACGACTGGCCGCACCTGTTAACCGGCTTCGCCGCGCACTGGAATAAAAACACCAACTTCGCCGCCGCGTTCGATCAGTGGTTTCTGAACCTGTTTCCCCGGGAAGAGCCGTTCGTCTACAACGGCGGCGGTTATCTGACGCTGAGTTTCATTCCTACGCTGGGTACGATGATTCTCGGCCTGATCGCAGGGCGAACCGTACGTGGAGAGGGATCGCACGCCGGCAAATTGAAGCGTCTCGCGATCATCGGCGCGGCCTGCCTGATCGGCGGCCTCGTGTTACAGTTCACCGGACTCTGCCCCATCGTGAAGCGCATCTGGACGCCCGCATGGACGCTGTTCAGCGGCGGCTTGTGTTTCTTCATTCTTGCCGCGCTTTATCTCATCATCGACGCGTGGGGATACAAGGCGTGGACGTTCTTCTTCGTCGTGATCGGCATGAACTCCATCGCCATCTATTGCATGAGCTGGCTGATGGAGAGTTTTGTGGTGGAAGCCTACGCGCGTCACTTCGGCCCGGGCTTTTACCTGATGTTCGGCGAAGCCTACCAGACGCTGGTCAGCGGGACCTGCGTGATCCTGACCTTCTGGATCATTCTGTTCTGGATGTACCGCAAGAAGATATTCCTGCGCATCTAGCGGCTGCGTTGGCTATTTGATTTCATTTGTCTGTCAATCTGGCTGAGCCTGATGCCACCGGATGAATCATACATCGTTATCAGACCGATCCGGCAAGGCAAGCACGGGGTGATAGAGGCCTTTCTCACTCGACTTCCAATATCGCCCCGTCTTCCAGCCCTCGCTCCAACCGGTGAAGCGGAAGTCAACCAGCCGGGCGCGCATGTAACGCGGTGGACGATCGGGGAATGGATTGGCGGTAAAGAAGCGCAATACGGCCGGATCGCCGCGCAGTAGTTTTTCTTCCAGCCGCAGCAGCCATTCATTGCGGCGATAATCGCCCAACGCGGCGAACCACAGTTGCCAGTCGACGCGCGGCATGTCCGGCGCCACGTACCAGGGCGTTTCATCCACGTTATCCACCTTCCAGCGGAAGTCGTAAGCGCGCCATGTCTGACCGTCGGCGCTGCCCTCCAGAATGATTTCGAGCCGTTCGGTGGTCATTACCGCGAAAAGGCCATATCCGTTTACCGCGCTGAAGTAACTCGCGGTTCGCATGGCGCGATCGAAGACGGGCAGATCTTCGAGCGAAGGCGCGAAAAGCGAAACCTGCTGCACCAGCGCCAATGGAAACAGAATCCAAAACGCGACACGAACCGCCATGCGCTTGACGCGCCCCTCCCGCACGGGGGCGTCCAAACGCTGGAAGGGCCGAATCCAGCGCGTGGGCGATATACGCCGCCAGTAAACGTCGTCGATCAGCAGCAGGCATAGCGCCATGGTGAGGAAATTAAAGAACCCGTAGTTGCCAGTGAGGATAATCATTCCCTGCAACGCGATCAGTACAAGCGCCCCCATCATGCGCATTCGGCGCGGCGTGAAAATCAGAAACGGGACGATCAACTCGATCGCGAATACCATTAGACACGTCCCTTCGTGAAACCACATCGGCGCCTGAAAAAACCACCACGCCACAGGATTGGTCAGGGGCTGGGTTTCATAGTGAAAGTGCAGCGCGGTCAGGTTACGCCACGCGGGATCGCCGCTGAGCAGCTTCACCATGCCCGATGAAAACATCAGCCGGAACAACAGAAACCACAGCAGCAGCCGGATTCCACGGGAAGGCGGCGCCTCCGTTCCACGCCGCCATCGCCAGACCCACGGCGCAAAGAAGATCGCTAACAGGCCGGTTTCAAGCAGCAGCACATCCCACTGAAAGCGCAGGAACAATTGACCCGCGACGCAGAGAGAAAGATAGAGCGCCCATAAACACGCAAGCATCACACCCGGCGCGACGCCAACCAACAGCGCGGCCGAGCATAAAACGCCCGCCGCGCAGAGACCATGCAGCGCGGCGTCGCTCGCATTCAGCCATGTCAACGTGGGCAGCATGAGGTACGCTGAAGCGCCGAGTTGATCGTGCGCGGCGCGGAGGTAGCCTCGCGCGGGCAAGATGCCGTCTTCACCCACCAGCGCGGTGACCTGAGGCCACAACGAGAGAAAGGCGGCGAGGTAGACCAGCGCCAGCGCGCGTAAAAATATCGACCGTGTGATCAGAAAACTGGAAGGTTCATCGCTCCGCCCCCACAGCCAACGCATCACGCGGTCAAAAAACGGCCTGTGTTCGGCGATGAGAAAATACGCTCGCTCCGTAACGCTCGCCAGACCGGGGACAGCGGAATAAAGCAGCCATAGCCAACCGAAACCAGCGTCCTTTCGCATCGGCTTCAAAAAAGCGCGCGCGCCGAACGAGATTTCGCCGCCAGGCTCGATGAAATGAACCGCGCGTTGCAACTGGGCAAGCGGGATATCGGGAAACTGGTCAGCCGCCGACTGGAAGGGTTGATACGCGATGGATTCTCCCGTCACGCGCCGCATACGCATCACCCACCGGCGGCAGAATGAGCAGTCGCCGTCATAGATCAACACGGGTGTGTCTTGAGGCGGATGAGCCGTCGTGCGCATCCAGTCGCGCGTATCCGTCGACATTTAATTTCCCCGAAAGCCAATACGATGAATCGTCTTGCGAGCGAGCGTCGTATATCCTATTGTAAATCAGAGACTCGGCAGGGGTGAACCAATCGTGATGTACTTCAAATTTTACTTCTCGGGTTTGACCGCACTGATTATCGTGATTGCCGCTCTCTTCGTATTCAAGAACCTTTTGTCGCTCCCCAGCGATCTGGTCCGTCTGTATAACCTGCGCCAGGACAAGGAACACTTCAACCGCTACGTCGCCGAGCGCGACGCCTTTCTGATCTACTGGATATTATCCTTCATGATCGTGGGATTTCTCGTCATGGGTCTGCAAACGCCCGCCTGATCGCGCCCTTCATCTCAAGATCATAATGGATCGACAAAAATGTAAACGAACCGTTTCATCTTGCACTAACCTGCTTGAACGTATACACGTAGCGATTGATCCGAATATTCGCAATTTGGAGATTTTATTTCGCAAAGTGGTGATTGAGTTGACTTTTTCTGATTAAAGTAGTGGACGTGGTTGGGAGACGCGCGGGAAGATGAAATTGTGCGCGATCCAGCCCATAAACGACGAAACCAAAAGGTCATTCATCGCAAATCTCCATCAAAGGTTTGATGGCGACTCGGGACGAGATAAAACTCGTCCCTTTTTTTTGAAATCAGCGCAAGAATCTCTCTGGCGAATCGCAAAATGGTGGAGAATTTCGCCGGGGCGGACAATTCAACCATCTCGCTATACAATGTGATCAATAACAACCGTAATGGGGCGGATATTCATTGTGAAAAGGATTTAATGTATGGAAAAGCGCGGTTTCACCCTGATTGAACTTCTGATTGTTGTAGCCATCATCGGCATCCTCGCCGCGATCGCCGTGCCCAATTTTCTGAACGCCCAGACTCGCGCCAAGGTCGCCCGGACTGAAAGCGATATGCGCACGATCGACATGGCGATTCGTATGTAAATGATGGATCGAAACATGTACCCGGTACGGGGTGGATACATGGATGAGCGTTACATCCCGCTGACAACACCGGTGGCGTATCTGTCATCCGTACCGCTCGATCCCTTCAATAAACGGCCGACCGATACCAGCACTGGCCCCAAAGACTCGGCCAACCGGTATGGCAACTACGATTACTGGAACCGCTACTGGGCGAACGGAAACAGCAAGACGGGCAATTACTGGGGGCAACTGACCGCGTTTCCCAAAAATAAATACGAATGGCAACTGCGCGGTTTCGGACCGACGGAAAAGTGGGTCGGCAACCTGGTTTATCCAGCCGGTCATCCCCTCGCGGGCCAATACATCAGCTATGACATGTCGAACGGTCTGTTGAGCGAGGGCAACATCGTCCGCTACGGGCCATAATTGACAAAGCCAATGAGGAAATGCAAAAGGGGGATGAATCCATCCCCCTTTTTTGTTGAACGTTTCTTGAAAACACGCCCGTTTTATTCTTGTTTTTCGGGCATCATGGGGAGGAAGATGCTGTAGCGCTCGCCATGTTCGCTGGTCTCCGAAAAGGGTTTGAAGGTCATCATGGCTTCATCACTGGAATTCGAATCCCGCGCAACGCATGGCGCCTGAATCGCGGAATTCTTCCATTTTGTTTTCGCATGGCCCCGGATCCATTGCAGATCGGGAACCAGGCCGGTTAACGCGGCGTTTTGTCCTTCTTCCTTTTCAGCGGCGAGGATGAACGGCCCTTTGCTCAGCGCGTAACGCCCGTTCCATTCATGGACGGCGAGCGGAGTTTCGAACTGAAGCGACACGCGGGTTTCGCCGCTCCATTCCCGTTGAATCGACGCATACTCACCCGCGGGCAACGCCAGCTTCTCTTCCCGGCCATTCAACTGAAGAGACGCTTCGCTCACAAAATCCGGAATCAACAACCGCAGGTCAAATGAAACGGGCTTATCGGTTTTCACCGTTAACTGGACGTCTCCATCCCACGGGTAATTCGTTTTCAGTGAGACGGAAACATTTATGCCGTTGATCGTGGTCTGGTATGAAGACGATTCATACAGATTCACGGCGATGGAATGATCGCCGCTCATGAACGCCAGCGTGGGGATCATGGCGATGGCGCGGGGTCCGCTCGAACCGCAGCAGTGGATGGTTTTTGAAAAGCCCGCCCATTCATCTTCCATCTTGCCGCCTTCCATCGGCGTGAAATAACACCACTGCATACCGTCGTCGTTCTGCGCGGCCAGCATGTGGTTATAGAGATGGTGATGAAGCATGGCGGCGTAACGGGCGTCGCCGGTCGCTCGTAGCAGTTCCCAATTCAGCTGCACCCAGGTGGTCTGCACGCAGGTCTCCGTACAGCGGCCCTGTGAATCGAGCGTAAACGGATCGCTGAAATGTTCGTGCGCGTCGACGGCGCCGGTGATGAAGGTGTTTTCTTTTGCGATGCTATCCCAGGCGAGTATGGCGGCGCGAAGCGGGCGTTCATCGCCGGTGATTCGCCAATATTCAACCAGCCCCACGTAATTGCTCATCATTTCGTAGGCTTTTTTGTTGCCGACCGATTGCACCGTTCCAGTCAGTTCGATGTTCCGCATCAAGCCGGGGCCGGCGTCGGCGCGATCGACGATATAACGGCAGAAGCGGAGATATTTTTCCTTGCCGGAATACTGATACAGCAGGCACATCGGTTCCAGAATGCTGGTGGCGGCCATACCCGCGTGCGTACCGCTTTCAAGAATATCGCGCTTCCCCTCGCCGAAGGTATCGATCAGCAGGTCGCCAATCCGTTCGCAGGTCTGAAGCGAACGTTCATCGCCGCGCAGGCGATAGACGTTGAGCAGGCCAATGAGCACATACTTATGTACCCATACATCCCATCCGGTGTCGTTACGCACCGTCCAGCGGCCATTGAGGTCATACGTTCCCAGATAGCCGTCGTCCATCTGACAATCCATCAATCCGTCCGCCACGCGGTTGATTTTGGCGAGCAGTTCCCGGTCGCCTGTATAGAGTTCAGACAGCACGGCGGCGTGCAGCCATTTACCCACGTGTTCGCCGATCCAGGGATGAGAGCCGGGGCGAGAACGGAAACCGGCCAGCAGTTCGTCTTCAGATACGACATCCAACAGGCGCCCCCGTTCGCTGGCGATCACTCGGCCATTGAGATATCCGTTCAGGCTAACCTGTCCTGGCTCGGCGGAAGTCAGCGCATCGTGTTGAAGTTCGGCGCGGATCAGCGCTTTCGGAATGGCGGATTCAACTCCGATTGCGTCTGGAACCATCGCAAGCATAGCAACGATGAGCAGTACTCCCCAAACACGCGTATTCATCATATCCGTTCTCCCCATTCCAATGGATGTCGTTTCAATTAAAACGCCAGCGCATCGACCACGCGGCGCATTTCATCCTCCGTCTGATAAAAGTGCGGCGCAAGACGAAGCAGCCCTTCGCGCTCGCGGGCGAAAATATCGCGCTCCATCAGGCGCGCGGCGCATTCATCGACGGAATGTTTCGGATGGCTAAAGCATACAATGCCTGACCACTCATCCTCGCCGCGGGGTGAATGGCAGCGAAAGCCATTGCGTTCCAACCCTTCAACGAGAACATCGGTCAGCGCTTTCACGCGTGGAGCGGTGTTCTCAAGCCCCAACTCAAGCAGCCAGGCAGCCGAGGCGCCCATGCCGATCAACGGCAACGACGGCAACGTGCTGTATTCAAAGCGGCGCGCGCTCCGGGCCGAGGGGTGTAATCGTATTCCAGATACGGCAGAGGATTCGCCACGGAATCGGAACCGACCTGCGTGAGTTCAACGCGATCGAGATTCTCTTTGGGGCAATAGAAAAAAGCGGCGCCCTGCGGCCCCAGCATCCATTTCTGTGCGCCGCATGATAGAAATGACACGCGGCACTGCTTTACGTCGAGCGGAAACGCACCCAGCCCCTGTATCACATCCACGACCAGCAGAACGCCGCGCTCTTCGCACAAACGCCCCACCGCTTCCAGATCGATGCGGAAACCGCTGGCGAACTGCACCCAGCTGATCGCCAGCACGCGGGTGTTCGCGGTCAGCGCATCGGCGATTTGATCGAGCGTGACGCGGCGCTCAACCGGCTCGATCAGATGGAACTCGACGCCGTGCTTTCGCAGGCGCATCCAGGGATAGATGTTGGCGGGATACTCGCCGTTGATCGAAACCACACGGTCGCCGGATCGCAAGCCCAGACCGTTGGCAACCCAGTTGATGCCGTCGGTCGTGCAGCGCGTCAGGGCGATCTCGTCCTCTCCCGCGTTAATCAGGCGCGCGACGGCGGAACGCGCCCGGTCGATCGCCTCGGCATTGGCGGCCCAATCCTCGACGCCCAGCCGCTGAAAACAACCAACGGCGTCACGAATAGCCTTCGCGCAACGTTCCGGCATGGGCGACACGCCGGCGTGATTGAGAAATATATGTCCTGCGCGAGTTGGAGAGAATTCATCACGAATCGATTGAATGTCCATTCGGCCGCTTGCCCCTGAAGAAGAATGGCGCCGCGAAACCGATCGTTCGCGACGCCATCAGAGTAGCAGTTTTTACGGCTTGTCAAAACGCCGTAGCGCGTCACTCCAATACATAGGTGACGATGCAGTCGCCTTGAGGCGTCTCGATTTTTCCGCCGCCGCCCGCGCAAATCGTCACGTACTGACGCCCATCGGCGCCGAGGTAGGTAATCGGCGCGGCGTAGCCCGCGGCGGGCAACTTGTCGGTGAATACAATCTCGCCAGTCGCGGCGTCAAAAACGCGGAAGCGCTCATCCTTGGTGGAGGCGATCAACACCACGCCGCCCGCCGTCACCGTCGCACCGCCGAAGTTCTCCTGACCGGTAACGGGAATGCCGCGACGGGTGAGTTCGTCGAACTCGCCCAGCGGTTTTTGCCAGACGATTTCGCCGCGATTGAGATCGATCTTGACCAATTTTCCCCAGGGCGGCTTGTTGGCGGGATACCCCTTCGAATCGCGGAAGCGGATCCAACCGGTGTGGTTATAACGAAAACGCCCCTCTCTGGCGGGGACCAGTTTGACTATGCCCGCCAGTTCGGTCGTGTTCACATACAGCATGCCGTCAGGGCTGACCGCCGCGCCCGACCAGTTGGCGCCGCCGTGGAATCCAGGAAGATTGAGGCTTCCATGAAACGAGGGCGGCGTAAACGGCCCTTCGGCGCGCAAGGCATGAAACCTTTTCAATAAATCATCGCGCTCTTCAGGGAACAGATCGTTGAGATCATCTTCGCTGAAGCCCTGTTTTGAAAAAGCAGGCGGTTTTGAGGGGAACGGCTGCGTGGGAGAAACCGTTTCACCGGGGACATCGCTGTTGGGGACGGGACGTTCATCGACGGGAAACAACGGCTCACCGGTGACGCGATTCAACACGTAGACGAACCCCGTCTTGCTGACCTGAGCGACAGCGGGGATGGTCTTACCATCCACCGTCAGATCGACCAGATTGGGCTGCGCGGGAATGTCATAGTCCCACACGTCATGGTGAACGGTCTGAAAATGCCAGACATACTTACCGGTGGCGGCATTGAGGGCAATGACGCAGTTGGCGAACAAGTTGTCGCCCGCGCGGTCGCCTCCGTAAAAATCGAACTGCACCGCGCCGGTGGGGATGTACAGCAATCCGCGCTCGGGATCGAGGCTCATGATCGACCAGCAGTTGGCGGCGCCCCGGTTAAACCACGAGTCACCCGCCCAGGATTCATGAAACGCCTCCCCTTCCTGCGGAACGGTGTTGAACGTCCACACGGTTTCGCCGGTGCGAACGTCGAGCGCGACGATGGGGACCTGAGGCATCCAGAAATGCGCGGCGTCGGCCATGCCGAAACCGGTAATGACAAGATTTTTATATATCACGGGAGGCGAACTGAGAAACAGGTAATGGCCATCGTCTTCACAAAGCCGTTTGCGAAGATCGACCACGCCGCCATCGCCGAACGATTCGTCGATTTCGCCTGTATCCGCATCGAGGCTGACCATCTTTGCGTCACGTCGCGGCAGGATAATGCGTTTTTCGCCGCCATCTTCCCAATACGATATGCCGCGAATGGCCTGCGCCTGATTACGATCAAAACCCGGATCGTATTCCCATTTGCGGTCGCCGGTGACGGGATCGAGCGCCAGCACGCGGTTATACAGCGTCATCACGTACAACGTGTCATTCACCATCAGTGGCGTACATTCCCAGTAATGACGCCCCATATCGGCGATCTCGCCCGTATGGACGGTCCACGCCCGCGTCAGACGAGACGCGTTGTGAGCGTCAATTCGATCGAGCGGTGAATAGCGCGTACCCTCGGGGGTGCGGGCGTAACAGGGCCACCCGGCGTCCGTCACGGCGGGCTGGGCCCGCAGAGCAAGCGCGGGCGTTGCGAACAACGCGGCGGCGACGGCGAAACGATAAAACCAACAGATCATTGGATTCCTCCCGAAAATAAAAAAGGCGGGCCGAAGCCCACCTTTCATCACGTCGTCATGCAGTCGTTACCAGCGAATTTTTTCAGGGAAATACTTGGCGATGAGTTCCTGATAATACGCTTTAAGATCGTTGGGGTCGGGCTGATCGGGCGATTTGGAGTATAGATCGTATGGATTGAACAGTTTTACCCATTTGAACATTTCACGGTCGTGATCGGTCATCAGATAATCATATTCGCCCTCGCGGTGGGCGGGGTAAAACGAATGATAGCGAATCATGTACAGCGCGGGCTCGGGCAGGTAATCCTTCGCCACATGGTACATGTATTCATCATGCCCCCACGACATGTTCACTGCATCCAGACCGCAGCCTTCTTCATAGATTCCCAGTTTAGTCTGCAACCCGGGCGACTGTTTATCGGGGTTATCGTCAAAAAATTCAGGAAACACGATCTTGTCGGAAAACGCGCATCCCACCGGGAAGGTATCGCCCACCACCGCCCATTGGGGTTCGCCCCACAGGCAGAGAATCTTGCCGAGGTCGTGAATCAAGCCGGTCAATACCATCCAGTCGGGATGTCCGTCACGGCGGATGGCTTCAGAGGTCTGAAGCAGGTGTTCAAGCTGTGAAAGTTCGATATCGGGATCGCTGTCGTCAACGAGCGTGTTGAGCAGTTCAACGGCTTCCCATATACCCATTTCCATCCGGTTGAGACCAAGAAACTGTTTCTGTTTTTCCTTGACGAATTCGAGCGACTGATTGAGATGGTTGAGGCGGTAAAATTCTTTTACGCATTCGCGGGCGGTGTTGCGATAGTCGCGAAACTCTTCTTTTTTCTTCTGGGCATTGATCGATTCCGGATCGGGATAGCGGCTCTCGACGAAATCGTCCCATTCCTCCAGGTTGTTCAACGGATTCCCCGCGTTGGCGGGCTGATTGGTCAATGACATGATTTTTCTCCCCTACTCGTACTCGGGTTGATGGAGGGTTCGCGGCGTTGGCCGCGGCCGGTTGAGGAGGATTGATTCTGGGCCTCATATTACGCCAGGGCCAATGGTGAGCGATTTCCCGTTTCCCTGACTTTGCAAAACGCCTCAACCTGATCTATTTTATAAGAATCGTAAGATATATAGAGGTTTCATGCAAGCGTCTTTTGTTTGATTTCAGATTCCAATGAGATGAGAGAGTGAATGGGAACCAAGTACCTGCTTGCTTTAAAACGATTCACCGTCTGGCTTTTATCTGGATTTACAACCATTTTTATTCGATTTGGACGCGAACTGGGGCCGCTGGCGGGCCTCATCGCCATCAGCCTGTTCATCTGGGCGCTGACGCCGTATTTTCTCACCGTTGAAAACCTGCGCAACATCGTTCAGCAATCCTCCATCAACGCGATCATCGCACTGGGCATGACGTTCGTCATTCTGACGGCCGGCATCGATCTCTCGGTTGGATCGATTCTCGCCCTGTCGGCGGTGGTAATGGCCAAGGCGATGCAAGCCGGTCTTCCGCCCAGCGTCACGATCGGCGTAGGGCTGGCGGCGGGAGCGGCCTGCGGTCTGTTAAACGGCGCCCTGATCGCGTGGGGAGGGCTGCCGCCATTCATCGTCACGCTGGGCATGATGAGTTCGGCGCGAGGCGCGGCGCTGGTGGTAGCGGAAGGACGGCCCATTTCAGGTTTCGGGCCTGAGTTTCAATGGCTGGCGCAAGGCTCCGTGCTGGGCGTCCCCATGCCGATCTGGATTCTGCTGGCGCTGACGTTGATGGGGTATCTGACGCTGGCGAAGACCTCATTCGGCCGCCGGACCTACGCCATCGGCGGAAACGAGGAGGCCGCGCTGCTCTCCGGCGTTAACGTCAACCTGCTCAAACTCGCCATCTACGCGATCTCGGGTCTGGCCAGCGCGGTGGCGGGCGTGTTGTTGACCGCGCGGTTAAACTCGGCCTCGCCCAACGCGGGCATCGCTTATGAACTCGACGCCATCGCCGCCACCGTCATCGGCGGTACCAGCCTGATGGGTGGCGAAGGCGGCGTTTTCGGCACGCTGGTAGGTGCACTGATCATTGGCGTACTTCGTAACGGACTCAACCTGCTGAACGTATCATCGTATCTGCAGAGCATCGTTATCGGCGCGGTGATCGTCGTCGCCTCGCTGCTCGACCGGTATATCAAATCGCACCAGAATTCACGATTGACGTGAGTTGAATCACGTAGAACCCAAGGGGAGAAATCATGAAACGCATCGCCATCACCCTGATCGCCGCCACGCTGTTATTCGCCGGATGCAATCGCGGCCCTGACGCCGCGAAATCCAACGCGCCACGCGTCGGATTCGTCATGAAAACGCTGAACAATCCCTTCTTCATCGCGATGGAAGAAGGCGCCAATCAGGCCGCGAAAGACAGCGGCGCCGAAGTGATGATTCAGGCGCCGGAGCGGGAGATCGACGTCGAGCGCCAGATGCAGATCATTGAAAACCTGATCCAGGCGGGCGTCGACGCCTTGTGCATCACCCCCAGCGGTTCGAAAGAGATCGTTCCCGCCGTCAAGAAAGCCAACGAGGCGGGCGTACCGGTGCTGATCGTGGATACCCGGCTCGACCAAGCCGCCGCGGATGAACTGGGCGCGAAAGCGGATACGTTCATCGGTTCCGACAACGTCGAAGGCGGGCGGCTGGCGGGGGAATATTTCGCGAAACGATACACTGAAGAAACGCCCATCTGCGTGCTGGAGGGCGTTCCGGGTCACGAAACCCACGATTCGCGCCTGCGCGGTTTCATGGAAGCGGTTAAAGCCGCTCCCCAGTTGAAGGTGGTCGCCTCTCAGCCCGCCAACGCCGAGCGCGAACAGGGATTTAATGTGTTTCAGAACATTCTGCAGACGCACCCTGAAGTGAAAGCGCTCTTCTGCACCAACGACATGATGGCGCTGGGCGCGATTCAGGCCATCGCCCAGGCGAATCGCACCGGAACCATTTCCGTCATCGGTTTTGACGCGGTCGACGAGGCGCGCGACGCCATCCGGCGGGGCGATATGACCGGTTCCATCGCGCAATCCCCCCATGAGATGGGGCGGCTGGCGGTAGTGAACGCGCTGAAGCGGATCGCGGGAGAGAGCATCCCGGCCGAGATCCCCGTCAAGATCGAACTCATCACCAAAGACAACGTCGATCAGTAACATACGGCGGCGAGTTCTCATTCACGGCGTCCATTGCGAAAAAGCCCGTGAATCCAGTAGGATGATGGGGTCGGAAATTCATCCCGCTGGAGTGATTTCATGCGAACTCGTATCTACGGCATCCTGCGCGCCGGCGCGTTCATCGCTGTCTGTTGCGCGTTATACGCACAGTCCGTCTTCTCTCAAAGTGGAACCACGCCGCAGTCGAGCGTCGGCATCAATCTCGCCGGACCGGTCGACTGGAACACCGAACTGCCTTTCGTGGACGTGTTTCGCCTCTCTCGCGAATGGGTCAGCCAGAAAGAAGGCGCCGGGTGGGGACAGGGTCCCGCGCTTGACCTGGACGAACACGGCTGGGTCAAGCGCCTCGATTCCGGCTGTTACGCCGACGCCCTGCTCTGCACCATTGAAGGGAATCATTACCCCGGCGGCTCATACACCGTTTTTTACGACGGCGAGGGGACCATCGATTTCTGGGGCGCGGGGACGGTGACGCAACGCGAACCGGGACGCCTGACGGTGGAAGTCACTCCGGGCAAGGGTACGTTATTTTTAAAACTGAGCGAGACCGATCCAGAGAATTACGTTCGGAACATCCGCGTCATCATGCCGGGCTTCGAAGACCGCTATCAGGACGATCCTTGGCGTCCCGGTTTTCTCGATCTCTGGCGCGGCATGGCCTGCCTTCGCTTTATGGATTTTATGGAGACGAACAACTCTCACATTGAACATTGGGATCAGCGTCCCAAGCCGGACGACGCCACTTTTACCCGGGCGGGGGTGGCGCTGGAAACCATGATCGATCTCGCCAACCGCCTTGAAGCGGATCCGTGGTTCTGCATCCCCCACCAGGCCGACGACGGCTACGTCCACAACTTCGCCGCGATGGTGAAAGAAAAACTCGATCCCTCACGCAAGATTTACGTGGAATACTCTAATGAAGTGTGGAACGGCATCTTTCAACAGAATCACTACGCGGGTGAGCGGGGACAAGCGCTGGGCTTCGCCGAGAAGCCGTGGGAAGCCGCATGGAAATACACCGCTTACCGCTCGGTTCAGATATTCGTTATCTGGGAAGAGGTCTTCGGCGGTGCGGATCGTCTGGTTCGCGTTCTGCCGACGCAGGCGGCGAACCCCTACGTCTCGGAACAGATATTGACCTTTCAGGACGCATACAAGCACGCCGACGCGCTCGCCATCGCACCCTATCTTTCGATGATCGTCACACCCGGCGGAGAGCCTTCCGCCAGCGAAGCCGCGAGCTGGACGGTCGAGCAGGCGCTGGATCGGCTGGAAAAACATGCGCTGCCTCAATCAATCCGCTGGATACAGGATCAAAAGAAAATCGCCGACCAGTACGGTTTGGAACTGATCGCGTATGAAGGCGGTCAGCACATGGTCGGCGCGGGCGGAGCGGAGAATAATGAATCGCTCACCCGCCTGTTTCACCAAGCGAACGCGGACCCGCGCATGAATGATATCTATCGCGCGTATTTCAACGCGTGGGACGAAGCCGACGGAGGAACGTTCGCTTACTTCTCCTCGGTCAGCAGATGGGGCAAATGGGGAAGCTGGGGCGCATTGCAGTATTACGATGACGACCCGGCGCAATCGCCGAAATACACGGCTTTGATGCAATGGGCCAAACGCCGGGGCCAGCCGGTTACCGTACCCGGCTCTGGAATCCACCACTAATCGATCGAATCGTTTAACCAACACACAGGGAGACGCGTCATGATGAAAAATACACTTGGGGCGGTAAGCATTCTCATGCTGTGCACGATCGGCCTGTTCGTTCAGGCGCAGCCGGGCGCAATCACGATCACGCCCGACCTGCAAGCCTATCACCTGCGCTGTGAATATCTCGACAATCCGCTCGGGATCGATTCCACCGCGCCGCGCCTGAGCTGGAAACTGCGCTCAAACGACCGGGGCCAGAGGCAAAGCGCCTACCAGATTCTGGCGGCGTCAACGAAAGAAAACCTCATGCGGGACCGGGGCGATTTATGGGACAGCGGCCGGGTGGATAGCGCCGAAACCGTCAACATCGTCTATCAGGGCGCGCCGCTGCATTCGCGTCAGCAAGTGTTCTGGAAAGTCCGCTCATGGAATCAGGACGGCCAGCCTTCAGTCTGGAGCGAAACCGCGTCATGGTCGATGGGGCTGCTCGAACCCGGCGACTGGCAAGCGGACTGGATTTCGATTAAAGACGACTCGCCCTTCACCGCCAATCGGGAGAGCCTCACCTTGCCGCCCGCGCGGTATTTCCGCCGCGAATTTAACGCTCGTCCCCGTGTGACCCGCGCCACGCTGTACGCCACCGCGCTGGGCGTGTATGAAGCGCGTCTCAACGGAAAGCCGGTCAGCGATCAGCGTTTCACCCCGGGTTGGTCCGATTATCGCGAACGCGTGTATTACAACACGTTCGACGTCACCCGCATGATCGAGCCGGGCGAAAACGCGCTGGGCGCCGTACTCGCCGACGGGTGGTACAGTGGATATCTGGGTTACGGATTTCTGAACGGCATGGGCCCGAACCACAGCGGGCGATGCTTTTATGGCAAGACGCCCGCGCTGCGCATGCAGCTTGAAATTGAATACGACAACGGCCAGCGCGAAACAATCGTCACCAACCCCGAATGGAAAACAGGCCAAAGCCCCTTCGTTGAAGCCGACACCCTGATGGGTGAAACTTACGACGCCCGGCTCGAACAACCGGGATGGGATCACGCGGGCTTCGACGATTCATCGTGGGACGGTTGCGTACTCTCCAGCAGCAACGGAAGCACGAAAGCCGTCTTTTACGACGCCGACGGCGAGCACGAAGTTGAATTGGGCTTCGTCGAGCCGAAGACCATGCAGGCGTACGGCTCCGTTCCGATTCATCCTATCGAAGAGATCAGCCCCATCAGCGTCACCGAGCCTGAACCCGGCGTGTTTCTTTTTAACATGGGGCAGAATTTTTCAGGCGTGGTACGCTTACGCGTGAAAGGCGCGGCGGGCGACAAGATCGTGTTGCGGTATGGCGAGATGCTTCATCCCGACGGCGGCATCATGACCGAGAATCTCCGCAAAGCGCGCGCCACCGACACGTATATTCTGCGCGGTGATCCAGCGGGCGAGACCTACACCCCCACGTTTACGTACCACGGCTTTCAATACGTGGAGATCCGAGGGCTGAAAGAAAAACCGGCTGAAGACACGATCACCGGCGTCGTCATCCACTCAGACACGCCGCTGACCAGCACGTTCGAATGTTCCGACCCGCTGGTTAACCGGCTCTACAAAAACGTGGTCTGGACGCAGCGCTCGAACTTCTTCGAGATCCCCACCGACTGTCCCCAGCGCGACGAACGATTTGGCTGGATGGGCGACGCGCAGGTTTACGCGCGCACCGCGACCTATAACGCAGACGCCGCCGCGTTTTACACAAAATGGCTCGACGATCTCGAAGAAGCGCAACTGGCCAACGGCGCGTACCCCGACTATTCCCCCTACCCGATGATGGTTGGCAAGCCCCACGCCGGTTTCGGCGCCGCGTGGATGGACGCGGGTATCATCTGCCCCTACGCGGTGTATAAAGCGTACGGCGACCTACGAGTCATCGAGCGACACTACGATTCCATGACACGCTTCATGGATTTCCGTGAAAAGAGCAGCCCCGATGGGCTGGGCGTCAACATCGGCAATACGTGGGGCGACTGGCTGGCGATCGGCGAAGAAACTCCGATCGAATACATCGACACGGTGTATTACGCCTACGACGCAAAGCTGATGAAAGAGATGGCGAAAGCCATTGGGCGGGACGACGACTCGCTTCATTACGCCGAGATTTTCAGCAAAATCCAAAAAGCGTTTCAAGGCAAATATCTGAAGGGAGACGGCGAGCTCACCGTCGCGACCCAGTCGGCCTACGCACTCGCGTTGTGGGCGGGGCTGATTCCGAACGATCAGGCGGACGCGGCAGTCAACCGCCTGGCGACGCGCATTGAGAACAACGGCGGGCGCATGGCCACCGGCTTTCTCGGAACGCGGCCGCTGTTGCCGGTGCTCACTGAATATGGCAAGCATGACCTCGCCCTGCGGCTGTTCCAGAGTACGGAATATCCGTCATGGCTGTATGAAGTCGTGAACGGCGCCACCACCATCTGGGAACGATGGAACAGCTATACGAAAGAAGAAGGATTCGCCAGCGTCACGATGAATTCGTTCAGTCATTACGCGTTCGGCGCGGTATGTGAATGGATGTTCGATACCCTGGCGGGCATCGATCAGGCCGCGCCGAGTTTCGCCCGGATCCGCATTGATCCCCGTCCACCGAAACCCGGCGCGACGGGCGAGCGCCCTCCCTTCCAATGGGTGAAAGCCTCGTATGATTCGATCCGCGGCCCCATCCGCAGCGAGTGGAAGCAGGAAGGCGGCGTGTTTACGCTGAAGGTGGAGATTCCCGCCAATACCGGCGCGGAAGTGATTCTCCCCACCCGCGACGTGGATTCCATCATGGAAAGCGGCTCGCCTGTCGAAAATAAACCCAACATCATCCTGAGCGGACAGGATGAGAGCGGGATGACGCTTCAGGTCGGATCAGGCGTTTACGAATTTACGATGACACGATAGTTCACGAAATGCGAACGGGGCGGCGCCGGAAAACGCCGCCCCGTTTTTTTGTTCACTCCACCGTCACGCTCTGGCCGATTCATAAATGGCGAACCATTCCGGAGAGACATTCGCGCGTTCGACCTGATAGCGTTCCGCCAGCCGATCCGCGATCTGAAGATAACGGGCGTGCGCGTGACCATCCTCGTGTTCACGCTCCGTCTTGCGAAAACGCTCCAGCATCTCATTCCGCTCCGCTTCGCTCATGCGGTTTTCCGCCATGGGAAACAGGCAATGATCTTCTTTCTGAATGTGTTCGCTCAGCAATCCGATATAGGCTCTCGCATTCACCGCGAAAACCGCCACCGCCTTCGCCTCGCCTTCCGCCGCGCGATCGAGCGCGCTCAGCATGCCTTGAATTCGTTCGCGTCCCTGTTCGTGTTCGTACAGCATAACGCCGGTTGGGCCGCCATCTCTTGGAAAGCCGTGATCTTCCATCCAGGTGAAGAAATGCGTTTCTTCCTTTCCGTGATGGCAGTGGTCGGCGAAATGTTGAAAGAATTCGATCGCCGACAGCGCGTTATCCCGATCGATCGCTCCCTGGCTCTCACCCTGCTTTACAATTTCGTCCAGGCACCGCAAAACCTGTTCGATGACGCGGTGTTCACTCATAAGAACATCGGATGGATTCATGATTGATTCTCCTTTTGGCCCTGGGTTATTCTGATTTATGGATAATCGCATACCTTTATACGATTATGGATCAAAAAAATTCCGGCTAGCCGCCAAAATTCCGCTGCAACATGGATTCATCGCCAAGCAGATCGGCGACCGTGGTTTTTTCGAGCATTTTAAGATATTCATCTCTTACTTTCTTCCAGCGAAGGTGAAGAGCGCAGGGATTATCTTCCGAGCAAGACTCTCTGCCCAGAATACACCCCGACCATCGGCTGACGTGCTCGATTGGATCCACGATATCCAGCAGAGTGATCTTTTGCGGCCGCAAACGCAAACGGAACCCGCCGCCGAGGCCTTTCTGTGATTCAACCAGCCCCACGCGGCTGAGCGTTTGCAGCAGTTTGCCCAGATAATTGCGCGGCGCGTCGATCCGTTCGGCGATCGCGGCGGCGCCCGCATACGCGCCATCCGGCGTTTCGGCGAGGGCGGCCATCGCCCGTATGGCGTGAATTCCCGTGCGGGTCAGCATTTTGGTCTCCTGAATATCTAATCACATGTCATTATCCTATTTATTTTCATTTCGTCAATCCTTTATTATGAAAAAAACCCTCTTGACGTTACTACGCCTTTAGTACTAACATATTAGTAGATAGAGCCGCCGGGCCGATCAGGGGTGACGGCAAGGCGGAATTTGATGAAATATCCACGTTTATTTCCATGTGATCCTGCGCCGGAATCGAGAAAGCGAACCCGTAACCATGAACCAGAATAAGCCGGACGTGCGCCCGATGGGCGAACTGGAAACGCTGGTAATGAAAGAAGTGTGGAAACGAGGACGCGCCACCGTACACGACGTACGCGACGCGCTCCAACAACAGCGGCCGATGGCCTATACCACCGTGCTGACGACGTTGCGCAACCTGGAGAAAAAAGGCTACCTCCACCATGAGGCCGAGGGGCGCATGCACGTCTACATTCCCGTGGTCGATCATCAGACCGCCGCGCGGGCGAGCGTCCATGAGGTGTTACAGCGGTTCTTTGATGGTTCCAAGGCGCGGCTGGCTAACGCGCTGTTTGAAGAAGAACCTCTCACGCAAAAAGAGTTTGAAGCGTTGAGGCGCGAGATCATGGAATTACGCAAACGGGAGCAGTCCGATGGATGATATGGCGACCTGGGCGATCCGTTTTCTTGTCACGAGTTCGGCGGCGATCGTTGTGCTGGGGGGTATTGCATGGGGTTTGGCGCGGTGGGCCCGCATTCAGGGCGCGGGAGCGTTCTGGATGTATGCGGCGGTGATGCTGGCGCCGTTGTGCCTGCCATTGCAATCGGTTACACCCGCCGGATGGCGGCTTCATCCACCCGCCTGGCCCGAAACGCGGATTGATGCTGCAGCGCCTATGAATTCGAGCCCCATCAGCTCCACCGCACAAAAGCCGCAACGAACCAATCTTTCCGCATCACCGCCAAAGGTAACAATACAGGTACTGGAGCCGCTGGCACAACCAAAGGCGGCGCCGCAAAATGATTTCAGAAATGAGCAACTGGAGAATACGACCGCGAATCAACCACAAACAGCATCGATTCCATGGAAATTATTATTCCTGCTGTCGTGGGGCGTGGGTGTCATCACGGCGGGAATTCGAGTGGCTTTCGCCTGCCACCGGCTGAACCAGCGAATGCTTGAAACCAAACCGGTCACGAGCGAATCCGCACACGCCATCGCAATGGAATGCGCGGAGCGAATCGGTCTCAATAAACCGCCAAGGCTTCGTCAATGCGCGATCTGTCAGCCGCCGATGCTGGCCGGCTTATTCAAACCGCAAATCATTATCCCCGATACCATGCTGGATCCCGGAAAGGAGAATCAGCTTCGCTTTACCCTGCTTCACGAAATGGCTCATCAGAAGCGTAAGGATCATTGGTGGATCGCCGTGGAACTGGCTCTGTCGTCTCTGTATTTCTTTCACCCCGTTATTCATTGGCTCACTGAACGCCTGCATCACGAAAGAGAACATCTTTGCGACCGGTTCGTGGTCAACGTGACGCGCATGCGCGCGTCGTATCTCGACTTTCTGCTCACTGAGGCATGGACGGCGGGCCAACCGCATGACTGGCGTCCCGCTCTGCCCTTCGCCGCCTCGCGCACGCGGATCGCCGACCGCATCGATCGCATACTGCACGAAACGGAGAAAACCATGCGAAACGCGATACAGGAACGATTGTCACTCACGTTGTTCGCCGCGATGTTCACGGCGGTGTTTTTGTTTCACCCGGCCGGCGCGCAGGAAGAAAAACCGCTTGATTACGCATGGCTGAACAGGATGGATAATCCGAGCGACTTTTACGTCATTCCCGTCTTCGACGATCTCGACTACATCATGCTGCGCCCGCGCGGACCGAGATCGACCGGCGCGGCGATGAAACTCTCTGAGGGCAAGGGCTACAGTTACGATCCGAATACGCGCATCGTCTCCATCCAATCGCCGCTGCAGGACGGCCAAGGGGTCATGGCGTATGGCCGGCTCAAAACGCCGTGGGAATTTCAGGCTCAGAAAGCGATCGAGGAAGGCTCGGTCAAGCTGCTGATCGGCGACACAATCTGCGAACGGAATAATGACTACATGGTCGATTCAACCTCGGGCCGCATCCGCCTGTTGAATGAATCGCTCTGCAAGCCGCGCCAGCTGGTGGTATGCGAATACCGCCATCTGGCCGATCCACGGTTTCCTCAGCGCTATGCCGTAACGCCGTATTCCGAACAGGGCGGAGTTCTCCTGTATGAGGCGATCAAGAGCGAAGACGCGCGGCGTTTTCTTGGCTTGCCCGAACATTTTGCTCCCGATTCGGAAAACATCGTAGGAACCAACGCGACGAAAACCGATGATCCACGCATATACCGGATGACGAATGTCATGAAACCTGAAACGATGAACGTCGGAATCGCCAGCCGCGACCGGCTTGGAGAGATGAAGTGGCTGACTTCAGGCGCCGATTATCAATACGATCCCGAGACGGGGACGATCGCCTTCGCACAACCGCTTTCACTGGGAGCGGATGAATTCGTATTCGTTCAGGGCGAACCAAAGCGAAACGTCTTCATGCTGGAACCGGGTATGCGCCAAGGCTCGGTTACAGTCACGGTCGACGACCGCTCGTTAAAGGAAGGGACCGATTTCAAACTCGACTATGATACGGGGAAACTGACGATAAACGAAACAGCCGCCATCATCGGACCTCACACGCGCTATTCGATCCAAAGCCCCGGACACATGTTTGGCAATTACTCTCCGAGGGGAGAAGGCCAAACCGAATGGAAGCCATCGCCGGATCACGATCCCGATGTTGATCCTAATGACACCGTGGGGACGAACGCGATGCGGATTGGAAAAAGCAACAAGTTTCGTCTGTATTCCCCCTTCCAAGTCAAAGGATTGCAAGTTTCCATCAACAAACTCAAGTACGATGGAGCCTTCAACTGGCTCAAACGCGGCGTCGATTATGACTATGATGAAAGCACGGCGACGATTACTCTTCGCGATCACGTCAGAGTCAAAGACGATTTCGATACGCCCTCCGCGGAAAGAGAATATCTCTTTGTACAGGGCGTACCCACGCCCAATGTATTTCTGGTCGACGGGGGAATCAAAAATGGATCGATCCGCGTCATGCTGGAAGGAAACGAGCTCACCGAAGGACATGACTATCAAGCCGATTACGACACAGGGCGAGTCGCCGTCACTCACCCGGCCATATTAAAAAAACACGCATCGTATTACGTAACCGCCACGTCAAAAAATGGCAGAACGATGTCATTCGGAAACGGCGGCGAATCTCCGCAATCCGATTACGTTCCTTCACCCGACGTCGATCCGGACGTGGATTACAGTGAATCGATCGGCATGTCGCCTCTTCCAACCGATGACCCGCGCGTCTATGTGTTTCCCAGGCCGATTCAACAAAAAGGCCTGCTGTTAGGTATCGGCAATACAAAAACGCCAGGCATCTCTCAATGGCTGTTGCGTGGCGAAGAAAAAGATTACGTCTATAACGAGAAGAAAAGCCAAATCACGTTTCTTCACGATCTGACGCTGAAAGAAGACGAATACATTTTCGCCTCCGCCATCCCCAACCCACGGAACGTATTTTATGGATTACGGACGCTCAAGCCCGGCGAAATCAGCGTTTCGCTGAACGGGAAGACGCTCAAGGAAGGCGAGGGCTACACCGTCGATTACGTCAAGGGAATCGTCACCGTACTCGACCCCGCCATCAACCTGAAAGAGGCGGACTACAGCATCAAGGCGGGCGATCAGGACTTTACTCTCACTCGCTCAACGGGATCGTATACGGAATAACACAAAAGCACGAACGTGAAAAAGGCCGGTCAATTTCGACCGGCCTTTTGTTTTCATTTCATCCGCGGCGTTTAATCGAGTTCGCGAATCCGAACGTCCTGAAGACTGATAGTGGTTTCGCTGCTGCTGAACACAGTCAATCCGATTCGTCCTTCACGCGCTTCAGTCTCCTCATATTTCGCGGCGACGTTTCCGTTCACGATCACCCAGGTGGTTCCATCCTTCGCAATGATCTGCAAGGGGAACCAGTCGACGTCACGAACATATTTCTCGGCGGCGGGCGCCACCATCTGGAGGTCGCGCCAGTTTTTGCCCTTCACCGCAATGCCGCCGGTTTTGGTTTTATCGTGGCGATCGTTCCACAATGTCACGCAGTAGCCGGGATCATCAGGGCTTTTCCAGCGGTACCAGATACCGCCAAACGCTTCCGGGCTGGTTTTGACGTACGCCCACAGTTCGAAGTTTTTATAGGCTTTTCGGGTGACGAGAAATCCATCGCCATATTTACCGGTGATTTCCGGGTCCTGAATCTTCCATTCGGCCTGACCGAGCAGGTTCCATCGCTCGCGATCTTTAGGAAATTCCATGCCCTGCTCGGCGCCCTGGGTTTCAATGTACAGCATCATGACGGCGCCCTGGTATTTCCAGTTGGGCTTGCCCGAATTTTGCCACAAATCGAACCCGCCTTCGGGGAACAACGGCGTCCATGATTCCATGCTCTCACCGCCCAGGTCTTTGACGCGGACGTTACGGAACCAGACGTTGTTACCGTGTTCCTGAAGACCGAAGGGGCCAAAACGCTTACGCCAGGCGATGCGCTCGTCCTGACTGACGTCGAGGTTCTGAACGATGACGTCATTCAACTTCACGACCAGTTGAGGATATTCATAGTGAATTTCAAGGTCGTTCCATTCGCCCGCCGGTTTGCACGCCGTTTTCAGTGGAGCGACTTTGTCATACAGGGCTCCCGCGCTGGTGGTGGTGGGCTCTTTGCCGTAACTGTCGAATATCTGAATCTCGCCGCCCACGCGTGACTGACGCCCGTATTTAGGGACGTGCATAAAGACGCCGCTGTTGGCGTTCTGACCGGTTTTATACTCGACACGTAAGATAAAATCGCCGAACGACTCTTCGCTTTCGATGTAGCCGCCATCGAGATTGGGCAGGGCGTGAATGGTTCCACCCTCGATTTTCCAGGCGTCTTCATTGCCCATGATTTTCCAGCCGGACAGGTCGACGCCATTAAAGAGCGGGATGTAGCCTTCCGCTTTTTCTTCTTCAGTCAGCGTCCAACCCGGCGCGGCGATCGACAGCAACAACAACAAAGCAAGCAGGTGAAAGTGAATTCGATAGATCGACACGGTCATCCGTAACCTCCAGACATGAAAATAGAAATGCTTCAACTTCATCGTAAACCATTATAACGGAGCGGCGAAAGGGTTGGTTCCACCAGCGGCCATTGGTTCAGACGGTCTCTTTGTGGTATAGATTGAAATACCCATCCAGTGGACGGAGACGCGAAATGACCATTACATGGATCATCGCCGCATTCACGTTGTTATGTTCCATCCCGCTTCAACCCAGCGCGGAAACGCTCCCGCCCATCGAGGCAGTGACGCATGGCCCGGGCTATCACTGGTTCGGATATTATGACAAATGGCAGTTCGATCCGAGCGGACGCTACCTGCTGGGTATGGAGGTCGACTTTGAGGGCCGCAGCCCCACGGCGGAGGATACGATCCGCATCGGCATGGTCGATCTTCAGGATGATAACCGCTGGATCGAACTGGGAACTTCGAACGCGTGGGGGTGGCAACAGGGCTGCATGCTGCAATGGCGGCCGGGGTCGAGTTCTGAAGTCGTCTGGAACGATCGCGAGGGAGACCGGTTCGTCTGCCGCGTGATGGATGTCTTTACACGCGAGACCAGAACCATCCCCTTCCCCATCTATTGCCTGAGCCCCGACGGGAAAACCGCGCTCAGCGCCGATTTCCGCCGGATTCAGGACACCCGGCCGGGTTACGGCTATGCGGGGCTTCCCGATCCATGGAGAGACGATCCGTTCCCGAGCCAGTCGGGCGTCTGGCGCGTCGACCTCGAAAGCGGCGAGGCCCGTCTTATCGTCTCACTCGCCGAAATCGTAAAGATCCCTCATGAATTCGGCGAGCCCGGCGAGTTTGAGCATTCAAAACACTGGTTCAATCACCTGCTGTTCAACACCGATGGAACGCGATTTATCTTTCTGCATCGCTGGCGCCCTGAAGACAACACCGAGTATAAGAACGTAGGAGGATTTGGAACCCGCATGCTGACCGCGTCGCTGGACGGCGGCGACATTCACGTAGTCGATCCGTATGGCAAGACGTCGCACTTCATCTGGAGGGATCCGGTTCATATTCTCGCATGGGCGTGGCATCCCTCGCATCAAAGCGCGTTTTATCTGTATGAAGACGGGTCGGATCGCGTCGAACCGGTGGGGCTTGGCGACATGACGGTCAACGGCCACTGCACCTATTTGCCGAATACAAATAATGAGTGGATTCTGAACGATACCTACCCCGATCAGAACAGGAGCCAGAACGTCTATCTCTATCACATCCCCACGGGCCGCAAAGCGTTTCTCGGTCATTTTCATTCGCCGGAGGAATACAAAGGCGAATGGCGATGCGACACGCACCCGCGGTTCAGCCATGACGGGCGCAAGGTTGCGATCGACTCTCCGCACAGGGGAAACGGCCGCCAACTCTACGTCATCGACGTGTCGGACATCGTCGGAGAATAGATCAGCCGCGTTGAAGATGCGCGGCGGCTTCGAGGTGGTAAGTCTGAGGGAACATATCGAAGGGTTGCAACGACACGAGGCGATAATCCGCCCCCATCAGTTCGACGGCGTCGCGCGCCATCGCGGCGGGGTGGCAGGATATCATCACCAGGTCAGCGGCGCCGTTTCGCTTGAGCGCGTCTCGCACCGGTTGAGACAGTCCCGCGCGGGGCGGATTCATCACCATCGCGTCGAATCGATCGCGCGTCTCGCTGAAAAATCGCTCCATCGTCATCGCGCGGGTTTCGACCGCCGCGCCGCTGCGTTCCGCCTCCCGCCTCGCCATATCCGAGGTGGACCGGTCGGCTTCAACGCCAACCACTTTCGAAAAACGGCCCGTCAAGCGGCGAGATAACACGCCCACACCGGCGTAACCATCCAATAGCGATTCCGTTTTTTGATACGGCAAACCGGCGACATGATCGTACAACGCGTCGCGGACTTCGTCATTCACCTGCAAGAAGGCGTCATCCGGCGGAGCCGTCTCAAGACGGGCGCCGCGCGCGTACGATTTCATCGAACCGCCATCCGCCGGGAACTGGATGAAATCAATCGGCGAAGAATCCGAGAAAAGCCGGGAGACGAACTCATTACGCAAGACGTCCGGGATCGCGATTGAGTAAAACGACGCGTAAAGGGAACCTCCGCAAACACGGAACACGGCGTGCGCGCCCCGGTCGCCCGTTTCACGCGGGGGAGTGAATTCAGCCTGGCAATCATCGAGCGCTTCCGCGCAAAGCGGCAACGCCGCGCGGATTTTCGCGTGTGCGATTGGGCAGTCATCGACGCCCACCAGTTTGTTGGGTAGATGAATGTGATGATAGGCGAAGACCGCGCGGCCTTCGGGCCGCCGCAACGGCAGAGTGATCTTATTTCGGTATTCCCACGCGGCGGCGGGCGCGACGGCGCCGCAATCGACGTCGATCCGCCCGATGCGGCGAAAGGTTTCGATCAGCCACAGCCGCTTGAAAATCAACTGCTGTTCGTAGGAGACATGCTGAAGGTGACAACCGCCGCAGACCCCGTAATACGGGCATTGCGGCTCCACGCGGGCGGGATGGGTCAAGAACGGCTCTTGCGGCTCAACGGGCAGGGCTCGTTCGTAATTCTTCTTGCGCTCAATGACGCGGACCCGCCACGATTCGCCGGGCAGCGTGAATGGAACGAACACCGCTTTGCCTTCAACCCGGCCGATGCCTTCCGCCTGAGTTGAAATCGCGTCGATGAGCAGATTGACCTCGCCCACGAGGATTTACGCTTGCCCGATCAGTTCTTTGAAGCGGCTCAGCGCCTCGGCGGTTTTGGAGGCGTCCTTGCCGCCCGCCATCGCGCGATTCTTGCGCCCGCCGCCTCCGCCGCCCGTAACGGCGGCGGTTTCTTTGACGAGTTTGCCCGCGTCGAAGCGGCTGGTGAGGTCGTCGCTGACGCCGCAAACGAAGGTGACCTTGCCATCGGAAGGCGCAGCGAGCATCGCGATGAACGACTTTGAGCCGTTCATCAGGCCGTCCATCGCCGCCTGAAGGTCTTCTTTGCTTTCGATATCGACTTGTTTGGCGAGCACCGTCACGCCGTTGAGCGTTTCCGCGCCGGCGCGCAGGTCGGTCGCCTCGCCGGAGAGAAGTTTCTGTTTGAGTTCGCGGTTTTCGCGCTCCAGTTGTTTGAGCTGTTCCTGAAGGCGATTGACGCGGTCAGGCGTCTCATCAGGCGACGATTTGAGCGCATTGGCCACGCTGCGCAACAATTCACGATCGCGTTGGGCTTCTTCAAACGCGCGCGGACCCGTTACCGCTTCAATTCGGCGATTGCCCGCCGAGATAGAACTTTCCGACACGATGCGGAACGAGCCGATCTCACCTGTCGAACGCACGTGCGTACCGCCGCACAATTCCAGGCTGACCGGCTCGGGGTTGTCGACGCCGGCGACTTCCACCGTTCGCACGATGTCGCCGTATTTTTCACCGAACAACGCCATCGCGCCGCGTTCGCGCGCCTTGTCGATCGAAGTGGTTTCAATATGCACGGGGTGATTTTCATACACCCACCGGTTGACGCGCGTCTCAATTTCGCGCAGTTCTTCCGGTTTGACCGATTCATAATGAGTGAAGTCAAAGCGCAGGTGTTCGGGTGAAACCAGCGATCCGGATTGTTTGACATGATCGCCCAGCACGCCGCGCAACGCCGCCTGCAGCAGGTGGGTGGCGGTGTGATTTTTCATGGTGGGATGACGTGAATCTTTATCAACCGTCAACTTCACCTCATCGCCGACGCGCAACTCGCCGCGCTCGACCACGCCGAAATGGACGAATACGCCCGACGCCGATTTGCGCGTGGTTTCGATGCGTATTTCCACGTCGCGCTCGCCCAAGCCTTCAATGATTCCCTTATCGCCCATCTGACCGCCGGATTCAGCGTAAAAAGGCGTCTTTTCAACCACGACTTCCACTTCAGAGCCCGCCAGAGCCGATTCAACACGCTTGCCGTTTTTAAAGAGAGCAATCACGCGGCTTTCTTCACACATCGAGTCATAGCCGGTGAACGTCGAAGCCGGCACGTTAACGTCGATTTCGACCTTGGTCTCGCCCGAGCCGCGCCAGGCCGCCTGCGCGCGTTTGCGCTGTTCTTCCATGCAGGTTTCGAATTCGGCCTCGCCATAGCCTTCGAATCCGCGTTCTTTCAGGATTTCGCTAGTCAGGTCGGGCGGGAAACCGTAGGTATCATACAGCGTGAAGGCTTTGTCGCCGGGCAGGCTTTTTTCTTTTCCGCTTTCCAGCTCGCCGATCATTTCTTCCAGCTTGATCAGCCCTCGGCTGATGGTCTGGCGGAAGGCTTCTTCTTCGGCGGCGGCGACGCGGCGAGTGAATTTGAGCCGCTCAACCAGGTCGCCATACTCTTTTCCATAGATATCGGAAACGACTTCCATCGCGGGTGAGAACAGGTTGTTTTCGATGCCGAGGTTGAGGCCGTGGCGCACCGCGCGGCGCATGATGCGCCGCAGCACGTAACCGCGCCCCGCATTGCTGGGCGTCACCTGATCGGTCAAAAGAAACGTCGCCGCGCGGACGTGGTCGGCCAGTACGCGGAACGAAACATCGATCGCTTTGGAATCACGGAATTTCATTCCACTCAGGTCTTCAAAATAGCCGATGATGGGACGCAGCAGATCGGTTTCGTAGTTTGAATCGACTCCCTGCATGATGCAGGCGAGGCGCTCGAGGCCCATGCCGGTATCGATATTCTGACGGCCCAGCGGGGGCAACGATCCATCCGCCTGACGGTCGAATTGGGTAAAGACGAGGTTCCAGTATTCGGTGAAGCGTTCATCCTCGGCGGGGTCGGCGGGGTTGGCGCCTTCGCGTCCGGTACCGTATTGCGGCCCTTTGTCGTAATACAACTCCGAACACGGCCCTGACGGCCCAAGGATGCCCGACGCGGGCCAGAAGTTATCTTCCGCCCCCATACGCACGATATGGCGAGGATCGACGTCCGTTTCGTTTTTCCAGATTTCTTCCGACTCGTCGTCTTCTTCGTAGACGCTGACCCAGATGCGGTCGCGGGGAATCTTCATCGCGTCGATGGAGAACTCCCACGCCCAGCGGATCGCCTCTTTCTTGAAATAATCGCCGAACGAGAAGTTGCCCAGCATTTCAAAGAAGGTATGGTGCCGTTCGGTGTAGCCGACCTGCTCGATATCAGTGGTACGGAAACATTTCTGGCAGGTGGTAGCCCGTTTCAGCACGTCGCCCATTTCGCCGCGAAAGTACGGCTTGAACTGAACCATGCCGGCGCTGCTGAACAATAATGTCGGGTCGTTTCTGGGGACGAGCGAGTCGCTGGCCCATGCCTCGTGGCCTCGGGCTACGAAAAAATCACGGAAACGGTCACGGATTTCCTGGGTTTTCATGCGGTTGTCCGCCTTGATTGGAAAAATCGGGGAGAGATGCGAGTTATTGCGGGGAGGGGATTCGAACCCCTGACCTCCGGGTTATGAGCCCGACGAGCTACCACTGCTCCACCCCGCGTCAATTCGCTAGGAAAGTAATTTCGACGCCGCGTGGATGACAAATTCGTCAGCCAGCATGTTGAGAAGTATAAGGGCATTGATTGCGCCGTCAAAGGCTATAACGCGGATTCGTTAAGAAAAATTTCTATTCGATCACCTAAACCTATAAAATTAAATTGGTTAAATCTTCCAAAACCTCTCAATTCATTTTCGAATCTCACCTGTATTCACATTTTTCAGACGAAAACGACACCTCACGATATCGTATGATCGTCCATTCAATTCTCAGGGGGGATTCACCGGTGAAAACGCTGAAGTTTTTCGCATTATGCGCATGTCTTTCCTTCGTTATCGCAGTTGTGGATTCTTGCGCCGCCGTCATCACGCTCACGCCGAAAATCAAGTTTAATCAGTACGTTCCATACGCCTTTTCTCCTCGCTCCACCTATCTCGCGGTCAACATTCGCGATTCGAGTTTCGATGTATGGGATCTTCACAGTGGAGAAATACGATATTCCTTTCCGGATGAAGGGTACGCGGCTCAGCCCGGCATGGCGTTCAGCCACGATGAATCGACGCTGGCGATCATGAACTCAACACTAACCAAATCAACGATCCGATTCATCGATCTGCAGACTGGCGATATCGTCAGAACGCTGGAACTCGACCTCAGCTCTTACTACAACGCGAATCCCACAGGCAAGGGCGCTTCACTAACCGGTTTTTTCCATAACGACGCTCTGCTCGCGATCTGGGCGGGAGGCGGTTTCGTACTGCTGGTGGATCCGAATTCAGGAGAGATTCTTTATTCAGAACAATTCGTCGGTTTTTTCAACAAACTCAATGAAGATGTTTTGCTGATCGGGCATAGTCCGACTTTTTTCTATTCCACCGGGGAGAAAGAAATTTTTCTGTCATTCCCCAAAATATATAACAGCGAATTTTTCCCATCAACCAATCCGCAGAGCCTCTATATATGGGATCGCATCCCCATTGATCTATATAACACGCGGAAATGGACATTAAGACGCTGGAATTATTTCACGAATGACGAAACATATCTGTTTGAAGGTTTTAAAACGGTAAACGCCGAAGAACTTAGTGGCGTTTCGCCTACTGGAGAGTTTTTCTTTGGTTCGGGAGGCGACAATCATGCGCCGCACCTGTACCGCACCGAAACGCTGGAAGAAGCCGTCGTCTTTCAATCAACACAGAGATATGGTCTCTTCTCACCCGACGGCGAATTCATCATGCTCACTTCAATATCAGGCCCTCTTGAGATATTCGATATTTCCGATGCGACGGCTGGCGTTAACGATTATGGGATGTATGAATGAAACCGGTTAAATCAATCGATCCTAAACGACCATAAACTCTCTTGTCGCTGTCACACATCTTGCGTTCGGGAGTCGATTTCGCCTCAAGTTTTTCCACTTTCCAGCCGACAACTAGTGCCAGCCAGGGAAGGCATATTGGATCCACGGATGGATTTTGGTCGGTTGAAGAGGTGAGGCGATGGATCCGATATCAGGGGCTCTGGTTGTTCCCGTTCGCAACAGTACGCGCAGTCAAACTCCTCCCTCCAATGATTCCGTCAAGATCGTTGAGAGCAGTCAGGTTCAAGTCAGCCGCGTTACGCTCGTCTCTCTAGCCGAGAACGCCGCCGGCGCCCGCGCCGGTCAGCCGACGCGGCGAGGAGGAGCACGGCAAGCCGATTCATTCGAAACGGCGGGCGTGCAGCCTTCGCGGAACCCCCGGACTTCCCGGTCAACCCCTTCTCTCGCATCCTTCACCGGCCAATCGCAACCCGCGTCCACCTCCGGCTCAATAGCCGGGGGTGGGCTTTTTGACGCTCCCGCGCCTGGAAAGAACGGCGATTCGAGCGATGAGCCCGCGATCGACACGAAAGGCGACCCCAAGCTCGACGCCTACATCAATCTGATCCGCAGCCTCAGTAAAGACGATCCCCACGCGCAAGACCTGCTGAACCGCATCGAAGAATTTCAGTCGTCTTCGTCTTCATCCAGTTCGAGTCAGGATGGAGCCGCGCAGCTGGAAGCCGATCTCACCGCCTATCTCGAGACACGCGGTCAAATCAACATTCATATCGAAGGCCGTTTGCCCTCGGGTGGCGCCTCAAACAGCGAAAGCGTCCAGTTTCAGCAACAGGGCGAGGTTCAGCAATCCGACCCTATCGTGATTGATCTCGACGGCGACGGCGTCGAACTGACCACCGCCAAGTCTGGCGCCATGTTCGACATCAACGGCGACGGAACCCGCGAGCGCACCGCCTTCGCCACCGGCGGAGACGCGTTTCTCGCGCTCGACCGCAATCGAGACGGCCTCATCAATAACGGACTCGAACTGTTCGGAGATCAACACGGCGCGCGCGACGGATTTGAAGAATTACGCAAGTTCGACGGCGACCGGAACGGCGTCATCGACGAACGCGACGCCATCTATGGCGACCTGCTGCTTTATTCGGACCGGAACCTCGACGGCGTGTCGCAAACCAGCGAACTGCAATCGCTGCGCGCAGCGGGCATCGCCGCCATCCAGCTCGATTCACGCCTCGCGCCCTCTACATTACAGGGCGGCTCCCTGCTCTCCACCGCTTCCTATCTCCGCAGCGACGGTTCGAGCGGAACCGCCGCCGATGTGATGGTCGATTACATCGCCTGAAATCTTGATGAAATCGTGTAAGATGTATCCGGCCCCGCCGGGCGCGAGGGACTTCGCGTCCCTCTATCTTGACACATGAGCGGCCGCATGGACTCGAAACACCCCGACCGGATCATCGCCCGCGAGGCGTCGCCCGAAGACGAACTCGCGTCCACCTCGATTCGTCCCGAATCGCTGACGCATTTCGTTGGGCAGAACGAGGTCAAAAAGCAACTCGGCATCTGCATCGAGGCCGCCCGCCAGCGCGGCGAAGCGCTTGACCATATCCTGCTGGCGGGGCCGCCCGGCCTGGGCAAAACCACTCTCGCCCATATCATCGCCCGCGAGATGGACGTCAACGTGCGTACCACCTCCGGCCCCATCCTGGAACGCAAGGCCGACCTCGCCGGGCTGCTTACAGAACTGCAACAGGGCGACGTGCTTTTCATTGATGAGATTCACCGCCTCAACCGCGTCGTGGAGGAATGCCTCTACCCCGCGATGGAGGATTACTTTATTGACGTGCTGATCGGCGAAGGTCCGCACGCCAAGTCGATCAAGCTCGACCTGCCGCGCTTTACCCTGGTGGGGGCGACCACGCGCTCGGGCATGCTGACCGGGCCGTTGCGCGACCGTTTCGGCATCCAGTGCCGGCTCAATTTTTATGAAGATGACGACATCGCGCGCATTCTACGGCGTTCAGCGGGAATTCTCGGCATCGATTTTGAAGAAGAAGGGTTGATCGAACTCGCGTCACGGTCGCGCCGCACGCCGCGCGTCGCTAACCGGCTGCTGCGCCGCGTTCGCGACTACGCACAGGTGCGTTCGGACGGCGTCATCAGCGCCGCCGTGGCGGGAGAAGCGCTGAGTCTGCTTGAAATCGACCGGCTCGGGCTCGACCAGATGGACCGGCGCATCCTTACGATCATCACGGAAAAATTCGGCGGCGGGCCGGTGGGACTCAAGACGCTGGCGATCGCGCTGGGAGAGGATGAAGGCACGCTGGAAGAAGTATACGAGCCGTTTCTGATTCAGACGGGCCTGCTCAACCGAACGCCCAGCGGACGCGTTCTCACGCCGGCGGGATACGCGCATCTCGGCCTGCCCGGCCCATCGGGGACAACCCTGCAAGGGGAGTTTTTGTAAGGGAAGGAACAGACGAATAACCGAATTCAGCTTACATTTGGATAAATAAAGTAATCATCAAATAATCCGATTCGATCTCGCCCATTCCAGCCAATCGAATTCACGAGACTCAATGACTTCCAGTTTTTCATTAATTGAATGATTCTCCGTATATATCATGAGATTATTGCAATCCCATCTCGCGGATGGAGCAATCAGCCCATCAAAACCTAAAAACCCAACCGCCGATCCAATAACCCGGGTATACGAATAATCTCTTTCCTTATATCGACTCAGATCGACGCCCAGATAATCCAATTCCTGATGACCTAGCGTAATCACCTTGCGTAGACTGATGCTTAAGACAGTAAGCAATAATTTCTTCGTCGGAAGCGGATTGAGACCCGCAAGGAACGAAGCGATTTCCGCTTTCGCGCCGCTTTCCTCCAAGCTCGTATACAAAAAAACGGCGTACCGTTGCCGCCAGCATTCGACGGCAAGGCCCAGCGGCCACCGCTGGATGATGGAGCGGTGGGATCGACGTTTTGGCGAGTAACCCGATAAACAGAACCTTCAAACTCCTCGGGAATCAGTTCACTCAATTTGTCCGTCAATTCAATATCGAACAGGCTATCCATACACGGAATCCCGCAGCTGATTCACCAGCAGCCTGACATCATCTATTTTTCCGGCTCGAATCAAGTCCGCCGGTTTTTTTCCATCAAAATATTTCTGCGGAGAAAACATCCAGAAACGCGCCTCGTCTGGTTCGTACAGATCAGATAACTGATCGATAATATATTCCAATTCAAGCAAAATGGTTTCCGTGCTCGAATGTGGATAATTTTTCCCCTGATTCCATCGCGACACGGTTTCCGGGTTGGTGGCGAGCAGTTGAGCGATATCGCTCTGCTTCATTCCACCTTTCAAGCAGATCGATTCGATTTTACGAGCGAGAGCGTTGCTGGCGGCCATGTATTATCCAATCTGTTTCGTATTCATCGTTTGTTTCCCGTTTATTTTCAATTGATTGTATCATTGACTTTTTAATTGACACTCTTGTAAACAAAAAAAATCCGACAACAACCACGCTGACAGATTATTCAGCAGGTCATCTAAAGCGACCGTTGAAGCGATCGAAGAGAATTCTGTGCCGTCAATCCAGAACGTAGTCCTCGCGCCAGTTTTTCTCTTCCTTCCACTCGGGTTGGCGGGTTTTGTCGAGCACGTAATCGCCCAGCACAAGAAAATCCATCTCGGTGCGCATGAAGCAACGATACGCGTCCTCCGGCGTGCAGACGATGGGCTCGCCGCGCACATTGAAGCTGGTGTTGACGATGAGGCCGTAACCGGTGCGCTGGCGGAAGGCGTCGATCAGTTTCCAGTAGCGCGGGTTGGTCTCGCGGCTCACGCTCTGAATTCGCGCGGAAAAATCAATGTGCGTGATAGCGGGTACGTCGGAACGCTGATAGTACAAGCGGTCGCGCAGGTTCATCGAATCGTAATCGTCCGGCACGGGCTTGCGGCGGTTTTCGTTTACCGGCGCCACCAGCAGCATGTACGGCGAGGGACGATCGAGATCGAAATACTCACCGATACATTCCTCCATCACCGAGGGCGCGAAGGGGCGGAAACTTTCGCGGTATTTAATTTTCAGGTTGAGGCGTTTCTGCATTTCAGGATTGCGCGGGTCGCCAAGGATGCTGCGCCCGCCCAGCGCGCGCGGGCCGTATTCCATGCGGCCGTTGCACCACCCCACCACCAGACCACGGTCGAGAATTTCCGCGACCGCCGCGCACAACGCATCCTCGTCGTCGTAGCGGTCGGCGGCGGCGCCGAACTTGCGCAGCGTGCGCTCAACGTCACGGTTATCGTAGAGCGGGCCCAGGTAGGCGCCCTGCATGGAGTCAGACTTCCGAGGCAAGCGGTCATGCCCCTTCCAGATATGCCAGCCGCAATAGGCCGCGCCCAGCGCGCCGCCCGCGTCGCCGGCGGCCGGTTGAATCCAGACATCGTTGAAGACGCCTTTGCGCAACAGTTTACCGTTGGCCACACAATTCAGCGCGACGCCGCCCGCCATGCACAGGTTTTCACAACCAGTGAGTTCTTTCGCGGTATCCGCAAGGCGGATCACCGCGTCTTCGGTCACCTGTTGAATCGCCAGGGCGAGGTCCATGTGTTCCTGCGTGAGCTCCGACTCGGCCGCGCGGCGCGGGACGCCGAACAGCGAATCCCACTTGCGGTCAGCCGTCATGGTGAGCCCGGTGGCGTAGTTGAAGTAATTCATATTGAGCAGAAACGAACCGTCATCGCGCAGATCGAGCAGTTCATCGAGAATCAGCTGACGAAAACGTTTCACACGATCTGAACCGGGGTGACCATACGGCGCGAGGCCCATCAATTTGTATTCGCCGCTGTTGACTCGGAAGCCGCAATAATACGTAAACGCCGAATACAGCAGGCCCAGCGAATGAGGAAACTCGATCTCGCGCAGGATTTCGATATCCTTACCCGTTCCCTTGCAGATGGTCGTCGTCGCCCATTCGCCGACGCCGTCGACGGTCAGGATAGCGGCGTCATGAAACGGGGAGGGGTAAAACGCGCTGGCGGCGTGGGACAGGTGATGTTCAGAAAACAAGAACTTCGGTTTGTGAACGCCCACCTTCTCCAGCTCTTCAACCAGCATGTCGCGCATGAACAGCTTTTCCTTGATCCAGACGGGGATCGCCTGAATGAAGCTGGTCAGCCCGCTGGGTGCAAAGCCGTGATAGGTCTCAAGCAAGCGCTCGAACTTGAGATAAGGCTTGTCATAAAACGCCACCGCCGCGATATCATCCGACGAGAGCCCGCCTTCCTCCAACACATAACGAACAGCGTTGGCAGGAAAAGAAGGATCGTGTTTTTTGCGGGTGAACCGTTCTTCCTGAGCGGCGGCCAGAATCTCGCCGTCGACCAGCAGAGCGGCGGCGCTGTCGTGATAAAACGCGGAGACGCCAAGGATCGCTTCGTGCATATTTTTTAGAAAAGGGTGTAGATGAACGGCGCGATGGCCGAGCCCCCGGAGATCACGATTAACAAACCAAACAGAAGCAGCGTCAGGATGATGGGAATCAACCAGAACTTTTTCCGCTCCATCATAAAGCCGATAAAATCATTAAAGAGATCCATGCTTGTTCCTCACGGGTCTTAATATGGTTTTTCCACGTCACTGGAAGAGAAGCGCACGCCGCGTTCGATAAAGACGGAATCGCCGCCTTTCTTCCAACCTTTCAGCCTCATCGGGTCGCCGCCCGTTACGCTTCGTAAAAAGCCAACCGGCGTTACAACGATGAAAAAAATGATTCCCAGCACGATTTTTGATACGACCGTGCCCAACACGAACGACAAACCAAACCACAAAAACGCGAACGGCTTGAATATTGGCGGCCAGACCATGTTGACAACGTGAGACGCCACGGCCCAGGCGTAAAACGCGTGCCAGCCGCCAAGCCACGCGATCAACAGGCAGATCAGCGTCAAGGCCATGCCTGCGTCCTTACAATGATTTTTCGTCAACTGCCGATACGCAATAAATTCCATCGCGTTCGCCTTTCCGGGGCGGTGTCACTCATCACCCGCCGAGCGGGTTTGAGCTTTCTGAAGATCGAAATTATCGCCGATAAATCTCGATTGGAGAACCTGTTCGGCCGCGATCTGGTCTCCCAATGAATTCCAGTGACCATCGTTGGGGAATTCAAATTTCTGTTGATGTTGCTGGTAATGATCTCTGAAAACCTGCTGCATGTCGGCGACCCGGTATCCACGATCGCGAGCCCTGGTGATGAAATCGCCGCGAACCTGGCCCCAGAAGGTGTCTTCTCCCGCTTTATCAGGAGCCTCATTGTATAGTTGGGGCCGAACGCCATCCACGATAAACATCACCTGGGAAGGCTCGGCGCCGGTGTATTCCTTCACTCGGTCTAAAAACAGATTCGACACGTTGAAACAGTCATCCAGACGCTGTCGATCGACGTGCGCCTCGACATTGCCCGCGTATTGGTTGCCGGAAGGGAAAAGAGAGATTTCTCCATTCAAGACGCTTCTCGCGAAATCGATCGCGCGCAAATTCAAATAGAGGTAGGCGACCAGTTTCGACCAGCCGCTCGACGCCATCAGCAACCGGCCTTGCAAGGATGCGCGGCTTTCGCTGCCTACGAACTGGTAGTCGCCGTCCGGCTTTCGATCGAACTGATAAAATCCATATCCCGGCTGATATTTCGTTAATGATTCATCAAAATCGTTGCCTACCACGACGATGACGAACGCTTGCGCGCCAAAGGTATCCCGGGCGTATTTCGCCCAGATCAGGTATTGTGAAAGGGGCGCCCCCGCCAACCCAAAACTGTAGACTCTGACGTCCGGAGAGAGAGTTTTCGCCAGCCGTCCCTGAATCGTATCAGGATACGGCACGATTAACGATTCGATATAACTGTCTCCCACCACAGCCAGTAACGGAGTCGTGTCATCTGGATCGTAATCCTGATCGTTCACGAATCCATAGTTGTTAACATGAACGAAGTGGTGGGGCGAACAATACCAACTTTTTGAGTAGAGAAACGTCTGATTGGGAACCATGTGTTTGACGGGATGATCCGCATCGACCGATTCAAGTCTCCATATCTGACATACCGGAAAGAAGCGCAAGGCGATTTCCAGAATGAGAAGCGGCGCGGCGATTCCAAACAGGATCGCGATCAGCCCAAAAAGCAACGTTCGAAGCCTCGATCTCTTTTGCGCGCTCTCTGCGGGAGGCCGAGATGGTTCAAGCGTCGCTCCCTCGGGCGTGGAATGTGTTTTCTCTTCGTTCATGAATTCCCTTCAAATGCTTTCCACGCACGGTGCGAATCGCACAGCGCGGGTGGATCACGCCGTATTAAACCGTGAACACATCGCATTTTCCAGCGCAAGACGCTCGTAACGCCGGCCTGTTTCAGGACGCATCCGGTGATATCATAATCTACACGATTCATCCGTACCGATCGTCATCGGAGCTCATGAAAAAAAAACTTCTCTATCTGTTTTTATCGTTCTTTTTCGTCCTGCTGCTCTTGTCGCTGCTCGGCGACCTCACTTCATTGGGCCGGTATCCATCGGTCCCCGTTCGCACGTGGGAACAATTCGATTCCAACCTGATTGCTTCCACTCCCAACAGGAAGGCGTTATACCGGTATGCTGAATCCAGGCTGCAGGCGGCGGGAGGCGCATCCGACGCGGAGAAAGTCCACATTCTTTACGATGTCGTCGCCGCCCGTTTTGGCCATAGCGAGACAGCGAATTACACCCCTTTCAGCAACTGGCTGATCTGGACGTTGGGACAGCTGGCCGCGCCAGTGGGCATGACGCACGACATCATCGCGGTGCGTGACGTCGACGCCCTGCTCAAATACGGCGACAATGGCCTGTGCAGCCAAGTGTCATACGTTCTCGTCGATCTCGCCCTGCATTTCGGCTACCCCGCCCGTCACGTCGGCCTCAACGGGCACGTCACCATGGAGATTTTTTACGGCGGCAAGTGGCGCCTCTACGATCCCGACTATGAAGTCGTCGCCACGGACGAAAACGGCGAGGTTCTGGGCGTCTCTGACTTTGAAAAGTCGGGAGACCTGGTCAGACAATGGTTTCTTCCGCGAGGAGCGGGCGCCGATACCGTCGATTTTTTCACCACGCCCGAAGATAACTCGTTCCCCAGTTATCCGCCCGGTTCACGATTTAACTGGAAGGTTCAGTTCATGACTTTCATCGAAAAAGCAGGCAATCTGCTGAAATACCCGATCCCGACCGCCGGGTTGATCGTCTGCCTGATTCTGCTGATTCGGATCAAACCGCATGGCACCCCGACCCGCCTCACTTTATCTTGAATAATTCCCATTCAATCAATTTTCCATGCTTGCAATTTGCTGTTTTTTTTCGTATTGTTGAGAGGTTCGGTTCAACCAGGTTGATCCGGTATTCATCCAGTCGTTTATATGAGCCAAGCATCGCCAATCGGCGGAGAAACTTAGAGACCATCGATACCCGTTCAAGTGAGCATGCGCGCCATGAATCATGAAGGAAATTGAAATCCAAGTTCAAGTTTTTTAAGCATATACCGATACAGAATAGGACGGCTATTCTATCGTGCAATTCGAGCATCCCGGCTTCCGCCTCCTATGAAAAAATGGATTCTTGTCACCATCATTCCGTGTATTTTCGCGGCTACGGAAACTTGGGCGCAGCCTGCCTATCCATGGGTCCCCATACTTCCTCCTGAACACAAGATCGACGCTCCATGGAGCATCGCTTCATTTCTTGAAGACAGCCGTCTCCTCTTTTATTCCATATTCGACCTCTCGTTTGAAAACGATGGAACCGTCTGGATCGCTTCATGGGACGGGCTCGTCAGGTATGACGGTTATGAATGGACGCGTTTTGGCGAACGGCAGGGCCTTCCCAGCCGGATCGTGCGTTGCGTTTGCGTCGACCAGAGCGATCAGGTGTGGGCGGGAACCACCGAAGGCGTGTTCATCAAAAACGGAGACGCCTTTGAAAAAGCGACCGCCTCGTTAGAACTGGCGGGGCCCAGCGTACGGCGCATCGTGACGAACGGAGATGGGTCGTTGTGGTTTTGCAGCGATCCATGGCCCGATGAAACGCAAATGGGCGGACTGACGCTCTATCACGATGGTCTTTCACGGGTCTTTACGGTGGATGACGGCCTGCCCGCGAAAGAGATCGTCAACGCGTTCACTGACTCTCAGGGCCGCCAGTTCGCTCTAACCAAAGGCGGCCTCGCTCAATGGGATGGTTCGCGATGGTTTAATCCGCTTGAACAGGCGGGTCTTGAAAACGCAAGCGATCCTGTATTCTTCATCGCGGAATCGAAGGATGAAGGTTTACTGGTGAGCGGCCCCGGCGTGATCTTTCAAAATCAAGAGGGCGCATGGCGGCGTTATGAGATTGATCCAACGGATAAAAACAACAATACAGCCAACCTGACCAGCGACCTGGAAGGCAGGGTCTATTCTTATCGCAATCAATCGCAGGAAACTCGCGCGTTCTGCGAATGGAGGAATGGAAATTTCATTCCAGCGTCGCCGCAGCTCTCGAGCATGGCGGGCGGCATCGAAATCATCAACAACGCGCCGGATGGTTCGCTTTGGGCCGCCGGATACAATTGTCTGGCCCGGTGGAACCGCAAAAACACTCAATGGAAGTTATACACCGGACTCCCCGCCGTACAATTCACGGACCGCAATAAAAACCTCTGGTTTTCAAACGGCGAAACCCTCGTCAAATCGGGAGAGAACTGGTATCGGATTCAGGATTTCAAAGGCCATCTGACCCAGCGGCATGGGAGAGAAATATGGGGCTGGGAAGACGATCGGATCGTGCGCTGGAACGGCAATCACGAATCCCAGGTTTTTGAGGCGGAGGATCACAAACTCATATCGATCCGGTATCTGGAACTCGGAGGTAAAGACGAAGCGTGGGCGCTGGGTGAAAACCGCGATGGAGAACTTCGGTTAAAGCATTTCACCGGTGGTGAGTGGAACGACCGTACTCCCGATGAAATGCAGCGGGATGACGTCACCAACATGCACGCCGCAAGCAATGACGGCGCTTACGTTTTGATGAAATCCGCCAATAACAATCATTATTTCCTCAATATCAGCAGCGATGAGGTTGAAACCATCGCGCTTGATCATCACGTGCCGACGGTGGAGCCGCTCGATTATGTGATCGATCCTCAAAACGATTTATGGCTCTATGGCCCGCACGGCGTCGCGTTTTGCGACCGGCAGGGCAATGCGAATAACAATTGGGCTCAAATCGTAGGTTTGCCGGGGCGGGACGTGCGCTTCATTCTGTTTCGCGGATTTGAAATCTGGATCGGCCTGGCGGGCGCCGGACAGTGGCGAGGCGGGGCGGCGCGGCTGCGCGACGACCGCTCGGGCTGGACGCTGTATGAAAGCGACGACTTAACCTGCGGCGTACTGGGTGAAGATGACGTGATTTATTTCGGCGGCGGAGACTGGCTCTACGCCGCGCCGCGCAACGGGTCCTCGGCGCCCCGGTCGATCTTTCTTCCATTTCACACCGAGGTCGATCGCGTCGTTGTGGAATCGACGAACCGGCTCTGGATACAAACTCCGGACGGATTATTGCAATGGACGACGGATGGAACTGCTCCTGACACCCGAATATTCGGCGCTCCCGGTTCGATCGACGAGGGGGAGATTCTTCATATCCGCCCGGTCTGTATCGAACGATGGAAACCTGTCGTCAGTTCGACCCGCTATCAATTCGCATGGCGAATCAACAACGGTCCATGGAGCGAATATCAGAAGTTGCCCGCCGATGGCCTGACGCTCGCGGGTCTTTCACCCGGATACTATACCCTGCAAATCAAAGCCCGCGATCAAGGGCTTGAAGAAGACCCCTCCCCCGCCGAGATCACTTTCAACGTCAATGCGACCTCGATTCATAAAAAATCATGGTTTCAAGCCCTCATCGCGGGAATGACCCTCGCGATCGCCGTACTGGGCCTCTACGCGATCTACGCCAGAAGGAGACTGCAAAGCCACGCCCAAAATCTTGAACAACAGATTCAGCTTCGTACCCGCGAACTCAGCGAGAGCGAAATCAGGTATCACCAGGTTTTCGACAACGTATCAGACGCCATCTTTCTATACGACGCTGAGACTTTGTGCATTATCGACGCCAATCAGGCGGCTGAGCGCATGTACGGCTATTCGCTGGATGAACTGCGCACCATGAAGGCGCCCCAGGTTTCCGCCGAACCCGACCAGACGGAACAGGCCATTCGGAATTATCTCGGCGGCGGGCCGGCGTCGATCCCGATCCGGCGTCATCGCAAAAAAGACGGGACGGAGATTCCCGTCGAGTTGTATTCAGGGACATTAATGCTGGAAGGCCGGCTCTGCATGTTCACCGTCAGCCGGGATATCTCCGTTCAGATCCGCCATGAAGAAACGCTCCGTTTTCACGCCGCGATTCTGGAAAACATGACGGACTGGGTCACGGTGGTTGGAACCGATGGACGAATCTCCTACGTCAGTCCATCCGTCAAAGCGCTGCTGGGGCACGATCCGGCGGACCTAGTTGGTAAGACCCGTGAAGAAGCCTACGGCGATTTTCAGCCATGCCTTTCGAGCCCATTCAACGCATTACCCGCCACGGCGTTTGGATTCTGGCGGGGAGAAGTGGTTTATCAAACGACGGACGGCGAGTCGATCATCGTCAGTGAAGAACGCCGTCACATTCACGATCATCGCGGTGAAAAAATCGGCGTTCTTTACGTGGCGCACGACATCACGATTTTGAAAAGCCTGGAAGAAGAACTTCACCAGAGCCGCAAGATCGAAGCGCTCGGGCGTCTCGCCGGAGGCGTCGCGCACGATTTCAATAACATCCTGACCAGCCTGATCGGCAATCTGGAGCTCGCCGGTTCACGCGCGCACCCCCCCGTCAGCGAATATATCCAGAAAGCCCGCACAGCGGTCGACCAGGCGGCCAGCCTGATCCAGCAGCTGCTGGCGTTTGGCCGTAAAAGCACGCTGCAAATCAAACCAATCGACATGAATCAAGTGCTGGCGGACGTTTTCTCTCTCACCCGTCAGACCATTGACCGGCGGATCGAGATCGTCGTTCAGCCGAATGACGCCCCGATTCTGGCGCTCGGCGACAAGGGGCTCATCGAAAGCGTTTTGGTGAATCTCTGTTTGAACGCGCGAGACGCGATACGCGAAGCGATGTTTGATAAGATGAATCCAGACATCATGGATCGAATGTTTCGTATTGAATTGAACGCCGGGTATTCAGAGGAAAAGAAAGAAGATGGTTCCATCATCCGGAATGTGAGGATCATAGTCTCCGACAACGGCGCGGGAATGAGCCCGGAGACGCGCAGAAAGATTTTTGAACCATTCTTCACCACCAAAAAAGATGGGGAAGGCAACGGCCTCGGGCTCGCCAGTTCGTATGGAATCATTCAGCAACACAACGGCCGGTTTGAAGTCAGAAGCCGCCTGGGAGAAGGATCGACTTTCATGATATTTCTGCCGGCGGCGGATCGCGAGACGGTGGAATCGGATCAGGAACAATCCAGGGACGGATCAACAACAAACAAAAGCAGCGAGGGGGAATGGATTCTATTCGCGGATGATGAAGAACCCATTCGGACGCTGGCGAAAACCGCGCTGGAAGAACTCGGATATCGCGTTTCTCTGGCCAAAGATGGACTGGAAGCGGTCGAACTGTTCAGGAAGCACGCCGGCGCGTTCAACCTGATCGTGCTCGATATTTCCATGCCGAGGATGAGCGGATGGGAGGCGCTGCAACAGATCCGGGATACCGAACCGGAAGCGAGCGTTTTGATGATCAGCGGATACGATCAGAACCCGGGACATCAGGATTCCAGCGGCAATACGGCTCACCTGTCGAAACCATTCACGATCAACAAGCTGATACAAGCCGTTCAGAAGCAATTAAGCCGGCCCGGTTCGAATCAGGCTTAACGGCTTTCGAATGCGCGCCAGCGATCCTGCGGGTTTTCCGCCGTGAAAGCGAGAAGCAACGTCACGGCGGGAATCGCCATCGACGCCCACACACCCGCCTGATAATCGCCGAACCAGACTTTCGATAATCCAAACAGGTACGGGCCGATCGCGCTGGAAAACACGATCACGGACATACTGATTCCGCTGATCGCGCCCAGATGCCGTCGTCCGAAAAACGCAGGCCAGACCACCGTCAGCAGGGGAGAAAAAATTCCGCCCGTCGCGCCCAGACCGAACACCATGATCCACCAGCCCGCTGGCGTTTGCAGATACGGCGTCGCGCCGACTCCAACCAGCATCGTCACCATCATCACGACCAGGGTGTATTTCAACTTCACCTTGTCGCACACCCATCCGAAGATGAAATTACACGCGATGCTCACCACCGCCATCGGCAGAAAAATCGCCAGCGCATGGTCTCGATCGAGACCGAAATCCTCACCGATTGAAACGATGTGAAACGTCAACTCGGTCACGATCAACGCATACGCGCCAAGCCCCGCGTTAAAAACCCAGAATGAAAACGTTCGAATCGCTTCGCCGCGAGTGTATTCTTTATAAATGTGATGCGCTCTGACGCCGGTATGTTCGGCTTCATCCTCTTCAATCAGTCCATCCATCGTCAGACCGCACTCTTCCGGATTATCCCGGTAGAGCAACCACCCCAGCGCCGCCATTGCGAATGATGCGAGGGCCATCCAGACCCAGGCGCCGCGCCAACCAAACGAGTTCACCAACCCGTTCAGCCCCAGCGGAGCGAAAGAAAACAAAAACGTCACGATTACGCCGTTCAGTCCGGAAGCGAAGCCGCGATACCGGTTAAACCATTTGCCCAGCATGGCGCGCGACGTCATACTCAACAGCCCCTGCCCCGAAAATCGCAGCAGGGTAAAACCAATCGCCATCACGGCCAAAGCAGCCCAGGGCCCCGGCCCGGTCAGCCACGCCACGCCGTGCGCGATGCGATCGCACTGACACAACACCAACAGCGTCACCCCCAGCATGGAGGCGGAAAACACCACCATCATCCGGGCGCCCCATCGGTCGAACCAGTCGCCGCTCCAGGGCAACATCAGGCTGCTGGCGATGGTGCCCGCCATATAGGCCGCGCTCAACTGAACGCGCGAAACGCCCAGCGCATCGATCAGGTAATCGGTGAACACGCTGACGCCCATCGTCTGGCCGGGGATGCTCATCACGACGCCGACCGTGCAGGCGAAGAGAATCACCCATCCATAATAAAATGGGAACCGCCTGGGCGAGAATGGAAAATGAGGAGACGATCGCATAGACTCGATTCTATAAAAGCGAATGGGAAACAGGGATATGGCTACTCTCGCGCGGCTTTGAGCGCATCAGAGAAACGATTCAGAAACTCATCGCACACCGGTTCATCATGCGCGATGGATAAATACAGTTTGGTTCCCATCGGATTAATGAAGACCCCGCGCTCAAACAGGCCAAGCATCACCCGCCGCGCGAGCGATGAGTTCCATTGCAGGGTCGAGCGGTAATTCACGGCGGGCTCGGCGCCGAACGCCGCCTGCGCCAACGGTCCGTCACCGATCGCCCGGCCTTCCACCCCCTGATCTTGCATGACGCGTTCAAGCCCCTCACGCAGATAGCGCCCCAGCGTATGCAACCGAGGGTACACGCCTTCTTCGCGGAACACGCTCAATGCGGCGCTCGCCGCCGCCGTCGAGATCGGGTTACCGCCCAGCGTTGAGGCCGACCAGACATACGGCGCGGCGTTCATGCGTGATTCACGCACGAGATCCATTACGTCGGCCCGGCCGCCGTATGCACCAATCGGGTATCCACCACCCAGCGCCTTGCCATACGCGACCAGATCGGGAACCACGCCGTAATATTCCTGAGCACCGCCATACGCCAGACGGAACCCGGTGACCACTTCATCGAAAATCAACAAAACGCCATGCGCGCGCGTTAGTTCTCTCAATCCTTCCAGAAAATCCGGCGCGGGCGGTGTACAGCGTTGAAGCGGTTCTACGATAACGCCCGCCAAATCGTCCGCGTATCGTTCTATCAGCGACACGGCGGTTTCGAGATCGTTAAACGGCGCGACCAGCACGTCGTTCAGCGCGGCCTGACTGGCGCCGGTTCCAGTCGAGTCCGGTTGGGGAAACGGCGGCGGGTCTTTGGGAAAAAGGCTGACCACGCCGATTTCAGCCGCACCGTGATAGGCGCCCTCGAACTTCATGATCTTTGAACGCCCGGAGAATCCACGGGCAAGGCGGCGGCAATACAGCGTGGCTTCCGTACCCGACGCGCTGAAGCGGATTCGTTCACACGCCGGGCTCAATCGTAACAGTTCCTCGCCCAGCAGCAGGGTGTTTTCATGCACATAGGAAAAATTCGATCCCAGCGGGGCCTGGCGCGTCACCGCCTCGACCACGGCAGGATTCGCGTGGCCAACCAGCCCGGAGCCCCACCCCATCGAGAAATCGAGATACTCGCGGCCCTCAACGTCCCACAGGCGGCATCCCTCGCCCCGGCCAATCACGATCGTCAATTCTTCGGGCAGATTAAACTCACCATTTGAGCCAGCGGGAAACGCGGCCAGAGATCGTTCTTTCCAGGTCATCATGAGAATCCTTCCAGCAATGAAATGAATACCGGCATCATACACGCAATCTGTTTTTGATACACAGAACGCGGCAGCCGGTAAATTCGCTGAGTGATATCGGAGAATCGAAACTACCAGAAGCGTTCCTGCAGGTCGGGAAGAGCCGGTTGGGGGACGTCAGGCTTAACAGGACGCGGCGGCGCGCCTTCAGGAAAGTTCCAGATATTGCACGATGGACATACCGCCGATGAAAACACGGGGATGCCCGCCAGAAAGCGGCCGCATTTGACGCAGTATACGGGAATCAGTTTTAAACGCGGGCGATGAACGCCGGACATCGATTTAAGCCTCAACCGGAATCAATATTCAGACAATTTCAGTATAGCGCACTTCGAGTGGAAATCCTTCTCCCGTTTCAGACGGTTCGGTCAAAAACGGGAGAAGGATGGTATTCCTCAATCAGTTCACTTCAAGCGAATCCTTATCGGGCAATGGCGGAAACGGCGCGTGCGGTTCGGACTGATACCAGTACGCCACCGATGCAATGTCGTCCTGCAACGGCAGGTAGCGTCCGCCCGAGCGCCAGCCCAGCGCCTGAATGGTCACACGCAGGTCTTTATCAAAGCGGATGGGATCAGCGATATGCCAGCGATAAAGCCCGAAACGCTGTTCTGACACGTTAAAGCCATCCGGCTTGATGACCTGATGAAAGCCCGCATAAGGGGTCGAGTAAGTGTCGTAACGATGTTCTTCCTTGTTTTCAAAACCATATGATCCGCAGAAGTAATCTTCCGTACCGGTTCCGCAGATAGTGGGGTATTCCTCGTCTCCATCCATATAAAACTTGATCTCGCCCTCGCCCCACCAGCCATTATTGTTCACGCCCCAGGCCATGTACGTGCCCACGTATTGCCCTTTACCCTTCACGCCGTCAAGAAGGGTATATACCTCTTTGTACGGCAGCGGGTTGAACCGGCGGAACTGCGCATGAAAATACCCCGCGTCTTCGGGAACCTCTGTCAGCGTGTAATCAATCTGGTAGTACAGGTGCATGCTGTTTTCATCGATGTTTTCCATCGTGATTCTGCATTTTTTGCGAAACGGCATCGCCCAGTAGCAATTAAACGCACTGCCGGGGTTCACGCACACCGCCAGCGAGTTGAGGTGGGCGTACTTACCCCACCCCACGCCGAAGAAGTCGCCGACCGGGCATTCGACCGAGGGCTCTTTTTCACCGTCCCAATAAATGCGCAAAATCGAGAAGCGCCAGTTACCGGTGGGCGTCATCCAGATGTGCTGAATGGCGCCTGGCCCATCGATTTCCGCCAGTGTGAAGGTGGTTTTCGATTTAATCTCGATCGAAGGCGAGATTTTCCACCCTTTGCCCAGTTCACGCGCGGCGTGTTTTCCCGTGCCTTCCGTGGCACGACCGCCGTGACCTTTTTCGCCGGAGAAGTTTTCCGGACTGATCGAACGCGTCTTCGCATCGGACATTCGGTACAGGTTGCCCAGGTTGACGCCCAGCCCGTTAAAAGGCTCCACCCAGGCTGGTCCGGCGCACAACAGGAGACCGGCCAACGCGGCAAAACTTACGAATATTTTTCTCATCGTTCACATCCTCCCGGCAATCGAGGTTTGAACAGGTCATCCGAACGCGCCGGATGCCGTATTCATCGTTCGCCAATCATGCTATAACCGAAAACACCGCGTCAACGTGCGGCGTGAGTTCTCGATTAAACAGGAGGAAACCAATCATGGATCGACGATCGTTTCTGATGAATGGAACCGCCGCGCTCACCGCAAGCGCCCTGAGATTTCCGGCTCACGCCGCCGCTTCGAAAAAGCAGAATTTCATCATCTTCTACGCCGACGATCTCGGTTACGGCGACCTCAGTTGTTACGGCGCGGAAGACATCCAGACGCCCCATATCGATGAACTCGCCGCGCGAGGGACGCGATTCACTCAGTGGTATTCAAACAGCCCGGTGTGTTCGCCGTCACGCGTCTCATTGATGACGGGGTGTTATCCGCAGACGGTCGGCGTGGATGGAAACCTGGGAGGACGCGGCGACGACAAGGGCCTCGACCCCAACGTGACCATTCTTCCGCAAAGCATGAAAGAACTCGGATACCGCACCGCGATATTCGGCAAGTGGCACATGGGCGGCGCGGGGCCTCGCGTCCCCACCCGGCGCGGCTTCGATGAGTTTTTCGGACATCTCGGCGGCTGCATCGACAATTACTCCCACCTGTTCATCTGGAACGTCAGCGTCCCCTGGCATGACTTATGGCGCAACGAAACCGAAGTATGGGAGAACGGTTCGTTCTTCCCCAAACTGGTGGTACGCGAAGTGAAACGCTTTTTACGCGAAAATCACGACGGGCCGTTTTTTCTTTACGTCCCGTTCAACATCCCCCACTACCCGATGCACGCGCCCAGCGAGTATTTCGACCGTTTCTCTCACCTGCCGCCCGAACGGCGTCATCAGGCGGTGATGGTCTCCGCGCTGGACGACTGTATCGGTGAGATCATGGCCGAGGTCGACCGATTGAAACTGCGCGAAAACACAACCATCTTCTTTCAGAGCGACAACGGGCCGTCGATGGAACAGCGCAATTTCATGTCGAAAGAACAGAAGGCGCTGTATGAAGGCGGCAGCCCCGGCGGATTCCGCGGGCACAAGTTCAGCCTGTTTGAAGGCGGCGTACGCCTGCCCTGCATCATCAGCCAGCCGGGCGTGGTCCCTGAAGGCGCCGTGAATGACAACATCGGCGTGACAATGGACGTCTACCCCACGTTCATGCAACTGGCGGGCGGCAAGGCGCCGGACCGAATCGACGGGCTCGACGCATGGCCGATGATCGCGCACGGCTCTCCCTCGCCGCACGAACACGTCTACTGGCGTCTCGGCAAGCAGCGCGCCATCCGTAAAGGCGACTGGAAACTGGTTTTGAATGGCGTCGACAACCGGTCTGAAAACACACCGAAAGAATTTCTCGCCAACCTGAAGAACGATCCCGCCGAGATGACGAATCGGCTCGACGAGAAACCAGACCTTGCGGCGGCGCTCAAAAAGGAGCTGGACGCCTGGAACGATCAGTTGAAACTGTAAGAGAATTACGGCGCTGTATCCGCGCTAATCCAGCGGTGAGTTATTGATATTACGGAGAGCGGATTCATAAAAGAACAAGCTGAGAGCGGCCAGAAAAGCGATATGAGCGGCGAATAGCGGCCAGAATTGCGAAATGTCATATTCAACGCTCGGGCCGCTCATGGCGGCTTTGGGCCAGTACTCGAACAGTACCGGCGCGTTCCAGATCGCCAGAAAGAATCGGAATATCCCATTCACGTTCTGAGAACCAGCCGCCGTGGAATAGCCGGGGACGAATATCTGGAAAAACCAGGGCGAAAACAATAGAAACGCCGCCGCCGCGTACGATTTCATGATCGCCTGAAAAGCGCGGCGCTCGCGCGTCGAGATCCAGAACGACATCGCCGCGAGGGCGTAGACGCTGAGCGAGAGAACCACCAGCGTCAACACGTGCCCCACCCACACGCGGGGGATGTTATCCCACGTAAGGCGAAACACGCCATTATTGCTCAACATCAGCGCGGTGAAGAACAACATGGCCAGAATGATCAGCGCGGGCAGATAAAATGCATAAACATGAATCAGCCCGTTCCCCACGGCCAGTTTCAGTTTTCCCCCTACAATCTCAGTGGAAGAGAGCTGCGTCGAGCGCAGAGTTTCCCAACGGCCGCCTTCGCGTTCCGAGGTGAATAACGTGGCCGCCAGCGCGGGGGTGAAGATCATCGCGACCAGCAATCCATAATTCAGCATGACATGGGGCGAGACGGACGCGACGCAGAAAAAACAGGAAAGAAAAACCAGCAGGGCGGGCGCGTCGAAGTCGCGCTTCACCACGGAAGCAAAATAGCGATCGCGCTCACAAATATATACAGGATTCTGACCATCGGGGATGGGATCGCCGTACTCCCGCGCTCCCAGAAACGACCATATCTACATGTCTTTACCCATCAGGGGAATTGGCCGCCAATATATCGGTTTCACTTTTTTCACTTCGCGAGCCAGCAGGCCGGGAATCGTTGTGAAGATAACTGAGATAAAAGCCAGTGATCCCCCGACGCCGAACAATGCAACGAATGGATTTTCACGCGGCTGGCCAAAATCAGCCGCCAAGCAGGGTGACAGGCCGCAAACCGCGACGATGATGTAAGCGGTGATCAGTGCGGTAAAAAAACGGTCGAACGCGGCGCCCGTATACAACCCGATCGAGATCGAAATCGCCGCCACGCCGAGTTGAAGCACAAACAGCACCAGCACTTCATCCGGCCCCACGCCGCCCATCAGAAAGGTAACTCCCAATAACGGCGCGCTCGCGACGATCGCCGTCGACAACACGATCATCGACGCCGCGATTTTGGAAAACACGAATTCCAGCGGGTGCGTAGCGGTAGCCAGAATCAAGTCCAGCGTACCCGCATCCCGTTCCTGCATCACCGCGTTTACGCCCATGATGGGCGCGAAGAGAAAGATCGCGAACAGGCTGATCATGCGGTAGAGATTGAGCAATTGAGGAGCCACCAGCGTAACGGAATTGGCGTCGTATATTTTTTCAGCATATCCCTGGTACGCCGCCGCGAACATCGCGGTGACCGCGATCAGTGCCAGTGAAAAAATGACGTAATTCTGCGGGCGGCGCAACATCACCTGACACTGGCGCTGTAATAGCACCCAGGTGCGAGCGCGCGCTTCCCGGCTGGCGTATTCATTCGGTAGTTTTGATATTGTTAGCCGGTGACGCCCCATCGCCTCCTGCAGTACAACTGCAAGAGCCAGCCCGGCGGCGACGAACCACATCAGGGTAAACATGATTTGTTACGTTCTCCAATTCGCGGCAAGGTTGGACCAATATGAAAAGCCTATGATAAAGACACTAACGTCTACAATCAACGATGGAATCCTTTTCAGGTCACGTTACACAGAGCGATTGCGCTTCCTGCTTGAATATTGAACAATAGCAGCCACAGGGATTCAGCCTGAATTCATCTTCAACGAGGTCCATGCATCATGCGGCATTTATTGCGAACCGCCCTGTTCGTTATCTCCATCCTCCTCTTCCCCCTTCTCCAAAGTCACGCGGACGGCGCGAGGCGAGTCATATCACTCGATGGGCGGTGGAACATCGCGGAAGGCGGGATGGAGGTCATGCCCGAACGATTCGCATACGTCGTACCCGTGCCGGGTCTGGTGGATATGAGTTCTCCCGACTTTTTTGAAGTGGGAATCCCCAGTCAACGGCGCGAAGCGTTCTGGTATCGACGCGAATTCACCGTGGAGGGAAAGATTCCCGAATCAGCCCTGCTCAAGATCAATAAAGCCAAGTATGGAACCAGGGTTTACCTGAACGGTGAACTCATCGGCGATCACGCGGCCTGTTTCACGCCCGGCTGGTTTGACGTCAAAGGCGCGTTAAAAGGCGAGGGTCAAACCAACGTGCTGACCATTCGAGTTGGCGCGCATCTCGGGTCCATCCCCAAATCACAGCCCAATGGATGGGATTTCGAAAAATACAAATACATTCCGGGGATCTACGATTCGGTCAGCCTGATTCTTACAGGCCTGCCGAGAATCTCGAACATACAGACGGCGCCCATTCTCGAACCACGCGGGCTCCGTTTTCAAGCGGTGCTTGAAACGGATGATGGGTCCGGCGCACCGCAGTTGAGTTATTCGGTACATGAAGCGAAAAGCGGCGAGTGCGCCGCATCGGGCGAAATCGGTGACGCCAAACGCCAGGAGGACGGATCATGGCTTGTCGATTACACCATCGCGATGCCTGAGGGGCGGTTGTGGTCGCCTGAGGATCCGTTTCTTTATACGCTGAACCTCACGACCGGCGCGGACGACGCCAGTGTACGCTTTGGGCTGCGCACGTTTCAGTTCGACCCGGAAACCGGACGGGCGATGCTGAATGGGAAACCATACTTCATGCGCGGGACCAACGTGTGCATCTATCGTTTTTTTGAGGACGCCGCCCGAGGCAATCTGCCGTGGGACGAAGCCTGGGTTAAAAAACTGCACGAAACCTTCATCGGCATGAATTGGAACTGCATTCGTTATTGTATCGGTTTTCCGCCGGAAGCGTGGTACGACATCGCCGATGAGCTGGGCTTTCTCATTCAGGATGAATTCCCGATCTGGTCGCTAAGCGAATGGCCCGCCGAACTGAAAAGCGACGCCATCGCGGCTGAATATAAAGAATGGATGCGCGAGCGCTGGAACCACCCCTGCGTGGTGATCTGGGACGCGCAAAATGAAAGCGTCACCACTGAAACCGGTGACGCCCTGATGAAAGTTAGAAATCTCGATCTGTCGAATCGCCCCTGGGATAACGGATGGGGCGCCCCTCAACAACCTGGCGACTCTATCGAGGCTCATCCCTATTTTTTCTCCAAATACTGGCAAAAAGGCGAATTTCACCTTTCTGAACTCAACGGAAACAATGGCCGCCCAAGCGTTCGTGACGTTCAGCGGAACAAGCAAAATCCTTTGATCATCAATGAATACGCCTGGTTGTGGCTTAATCGCGATGGTTCGCCGACCTGCCTGACGCGCGAAGCCTACAACAGCCTTCTGGGAGAAAACTCCACCATCGAACAGCGGCGAGAATTGTACGCGCGTTACCTCGCCGAACTCACCGAGCTCTGGCGCGGACGCCGCCAATGCGCGGCTGTTATGCATTTCTGCGGATTGGGATACTCACGGCCCGGCGGATTGGAACGTCCCGCGGCGGGCGCGACCCGCGATCATTTTCTCGATATCGCCAACCTCGTTCTCGAACCGCATTTTCAACAAACCGTGCGAGATGCGTTCGCGCCCACCGGCGTGATGATCGATTTCTGGGATGAACATATCTCCGCCGGACAAAGAACGATTCCCGTTTCCGTCATCAACGATCGCAATGAAGAATGGCGTGGACTGGTGAGACTCCGGCTCCAACGAGGAGACGCAATCATCAGCGAACAGAGCCTGGCATGCAGCGCCGAAGCTCTGGGAAAAAGCGATCTTCAATTTACCATGAACATTGACGCGCCCCCCGGCGAATATCAACTCATCGCCGAGCTGGTGCGCGGCGATGATGAAATAGTCCGCGGCGTCCGGAGATTTCATATCGAATAAGCTGAACAAGAAGATTTTCAACGCCCCCGATTCATACGCGCCGTATGAATCGGGGGAATCCGTTCATGTATATTATTTATATTTATATGAAACCTGCTGCATTTACACAGCGCCCCTAAATAAACCTTTTCTATTGAATTTCGCAAAAAAACCAAATTCATCCTATCCAGACGATAAATTGGTATGGTAGGATTCTTCAACACAATTGCTGTGTATTGGTTGGCCGCAATAGCCGCCGCAACGGGGAGAGGGGACGCATGCTGACCGAATTGACGGAACGGGAGATCATCCGTAAAACCCGTCTATCCATCCGGACGCTGAAGCGCAATTCGCGCCCGTCGGTGTTCATTACCGTCATGCGCGAGTGTTACGCGTACATCGATACCTTTATCGATTCGCTGCATCGCGGCGGCGTGATTCAGAATCTCGCCTGCCGCGACGGTTGTTCGTACTGTTGTTTTCTCCCCGTCAACGCTCACAGCTATGAAATCATCCTGATCGCCGAACAGATCAAAACCAAATGGCCGCAGAAAGAGCAGACTCAACTTAAGCGGCGTATCGACCGCTACATCAAAAATTCAGACCTGCTCAGCCCGTTTCATGAATCGCACGAAGTTCTGTATTGTCCGCTGCTGGAAAATCACAGTTGTACGATTCATGGATTGCGGCCCATGAACTGCCAGGCTCATCATTCTCCCGATTCCGAAGACTGCCGCGACGCGTTGCATGGACTCCCCGTCATCATGCAATTCGACTCGTTGATCAATGAAATCTATTCCATTCAGTACGACGCGATTCGACGCGCCATGGAAGAGCTCGAACTCGACGTCAGCCAGCACAACCTCGTCTGGGGGCTGAAAATCGCCCTGAAAACGCCCAACGCCGCCGAGAGGTACCTGCGCGGCGAACATCTTTTTTAACACTTCTTTTATCACAACGAAAAAGGGAGAAGCGGTTTCCCGCTTCCCCCTCTGTGAGCCAGTTCATTTTCAGCGATTCACCTTCGCAGGCGATTCGCCGTGGTTTGAACCTAGAATACGCTCCAATCGTTTACCGACGTGCCCAGCAGGTTCATCAGCGTCCAACCGCTTTCGTTGTTGTACGCTTCGAACGGAACGCCGGAGGCGTCGCTGCAGTGATAGCCCCACTTACCCGTGCGGGTGGCCGCGCTGGCCGCTTCACTGCTGTTAACCATCACTTCAAAGCCGATCTGAGTCCGGTTGGCCGGATCCAGGATCTGCGCCTTGGCAACGCGGTATTCCACCACGTAACCAGTGGCGCTGGCTTTGGCGCCACACGCCCAGTAGACAGGCTGATCCGCGCCGTCGCGCCCGTCTTCCATGTATTTTCCACCGCCGGCCGCGTCAAGCATGGTGGGGAAATATTTGTTGTTCGACGCCGCGAGACGGCCGTCGCCAACCACGGTCAACTGGCAACCATGGCGCTCGCTTTCGATCGCGTTGCTGCGCGACAGATTGCCATCGAAATACACTTCGGCGCTGTCGGCGTTCCAGAACTGGATGTCGTTGAACTCGAAGCTGAGGTCGGGGTCAACCACGTCAGCGGCGACATAGATGTAATCCGCGTCATGGAAAACATGGAACGTCATGTTTTCAACGGCGGCGGGGTACTCTTTGCCGGAGAGGTGAACGCCCGGAGCCTTGTTGCCGTCCGAAGTGTCATGGTTGAAGGTATACACATTCGCGCCATCGTATTCACCCGCGCTGATAACGCCGTCGAGAGTCACGGTGTTTGACAGCAGGGGCGCTTCGACCAGCGTATCCGTCACGGTCTTGTCGAAATACGCAGGGCCGGCGGAACCAAACACGGTTTCACCGTTCACCGAACCCGACCAGACGGGTTTTTTGGAGATTGAAGCCGGGGATACCGCGGTGTAGCTGAGCGTCTGAACCGCGTCAGGCGAGACGTCCAGGTTCCAGGTGATCGTTCCATCGGCCAGAACGCCGCCGTTGCTGATATCGGTGGCCGACCAGCCTTCAGGCAGCATTTCGACCATTTCAACCGGCGCGGCGTCGCCTTTCATCGTCAGACTGACCGTCACCGGATATGAGCCGGAAGAACCTTCATAAATCGAAGCGTTCTGACCAAAATCACGAACCGCCAGGCAGAAGGAAGAAACCATGCCCACGCGGAAGTTATCGATCAGAATATTCTGTGCATCGGGAGAATTGGCTTCGCCGCCGTTATCGTTGCGGATGCCGATCGCGAAGTCGCCGTCGCCGATGATCGAATTCATGTGCGGCCCGAGATCGAGCCAGTAGCTGACCGTTCTCCACGAGCCCTTGTTGCCGGAGATTCCACGGAACTCTTCGGGAACCGTCGTACCGCCGGAAGACGATTTGATATAGGGGCGAACGGTGCACCATGTCGAGAAATCATCGGTAACGGTGGCGTCAAAATAGATCGCCCGGACTCGCGTCCAGTCAATATCGTCTTTGGCATGGAGCGTCTGAACCGCCTGAACCGCACCGCCCGTGACAGGCAACAGCATGCAGTTCGTACCTTCTGAAGGCGTCATCAGATCCGCGCCAAGAGAAGGATCCACGCTGGCCTGGTCCCGAGTCCAGCCCAGAGGCGTGGAAGCGCCCGGGTTGGTGGAGTTGAAACCGTACAGAGGAACGACTTCCAGCGCGACGGGATTGGTGGGGCGCAACGCGTAGATGTTGTCAACGTAAAACGCGCCGCTGCCTTCGAGCCCCGCGCTGATAACCATGCGGAACAGATCGAAGGTTGGCATCTCCGTCTCCGCGACGTACGGATCGATTTTCAGGGTGATTTCGTACCATTCGCCCGGGTGGATGTAATCCATCGAATAGCCGTCATCCGGCGGGAGGTGGGTACGAACCGGAACTTCGCCGTTCGTGTTGGTGGTGCTGCTCGGAAGAAAATACAATGAAAAGCGCAATTCCGTGATTCCGGTCAGGTCATGCGGTTCAGGCAGAGTGATCGCGGCTTGTGACCAGTAAGTGCTGGGGGTCGCGTCATACTCCACGTAGAGCGCCATCGGTCCATCGATCTCGGGGACGTCGTCAAACGCCACGTCGCCCACCAGAGAACCGGTAACCGATCCACCCGTCATCGCGATGTCGATGCTCTCGAAACTCTCGACGGGTATCTTCTCCGTCTGAGCCAGAACCGAACCGGCTGCCAACGCTGATATCAGCATGGCGGAGCCAAACTTCTTTAACATAACACAAACCTCCTGAAAATTGATGATGCAGCCGGGCGAACACGGTTCACCCCTATAATACTGATAACAAAATTCAAACATACAGTCAGAAATAATTCAATTATTTTCCAAATATTAAAAGATTCGATTCAACACATTGCAAAAAATACAACATACAATCGAACAAGTGATTCAAAAACGCATTTATTACTAGAATATTCTTCAGGTTCACCGCAGAAATAATCACGCATTGACTGCATTTTCAAAAAACCAAATTCATCCCTTTAATTCACACTTCATAGATGACATTTTTCACACAATTAGTATTCATGAATGAAAATCCAGTCGACTTTTAATATGGTGATTATCCATTGGTGTTTGGGCGCGGTTGATCAGCGAGTGTGTTGAACACGATTTTTGGCGTCAAACAAAAAGGGGAGCGGCAAAAACCGCTCCCCTCGAACTTCGATCTTTCACGCGCTTGAGCGCGCTGAAGATTACTGCATGAGCCAATCGCTGACGCGGGTACCCTGTCCGCCGAAGGTGACTTCCGCGTTGAGGAAGACGTCCAGCTTGTGGGTCAACGCGATATCTTTGAAGCCGCCAGGGCCGTGGCAAGCAAAGCAGGTTTCCTGGCCGCCCGCATTGTACATCGCGGCGTGATCGGCGACTTCCTGCGTGTCGTGGCACGAGGTGCAGATCGCGGTCGTCGGCGGAATGTGAACCTGCTTGCCGTCTTTGTCAGTGAAGTCAATCGCAGCGACTTCGCTGGGAAGCGGCAGCGTCGGATTCGAGGTATGGCAGATGGTGCAGGAGTTTTCAATACCCGGGAACTCGATGTGGTTGTAGTTATGAACCGAGCTGCGATAACCGTACACCGTGTAATCCTGGGTCAGTTCTGAACCGCGGTGAATCTTGTGAATCATGTACGAGAAGTTAATCGGAACACCGCCGCCCACGCCGTCAGGTCGTACCGCGATATCGCTTTCTTTCGGGTTGTGGCAGAACACACAGAACTCAACGTTGGTACGCTGACCGCCGTGGAGCCCCAAGCTGCCGTGGCAGCCGTTGCACTTGCTCTGATCGATGATCTCGCGGCGAGCCACAGGCTGCGCGTCGGTCACCTTCGCGAGCGCGATCGGGTTCATCAGGCCTTCGGTAACGCTCACCTCACCGCTGATGGTGGTCAGAGTGACGGTGCGGCGGCCTTCAATGGCGAAGGCATAGGTTCCAACCGCGTTGGCTGGAATCGGGTTGGTGAAGGTGTAGCTCCAGGCGTCGCCTTGCTGAACGGCGCCCTTGCTGTCTTCGCGAATATAAGAGGTGTATTCCTTCGTCGGGCCCGCGAAGTTCACGTTGTTGCTGGAGAGGCTGCTGGGCGCGACCGGGGTGCCATCGGCTTCATGTAATTTGTACACGATGGTCGGGTTCTGGCCGGGCGCGGTGTTGGAGACGCTGACGATTTCAGCGATCAGGCCCTTCAACTTGGGCGATTTGGCCGGGACGACGTGCGCGTCGACAATGGACAACCCGGAGCCTTCCGGCGTGTGGCACAGTGCGCACATGCTGTTATCGGTCTGTTTGATATGGCCGACGCCGTTGGCGAAGTCAATATCGTCGTGACACGATCCGCAGCCCTTCATGCTGGGAGCGGTCTTGTAGATGCTTCCTTCTTCACCGGTATGGCACACGGTGCAGTCATTCGGCGCCTGGGGGAACGCGATTTCGGAAAAATCAACCAGGGTCTGGTTGTGGCCGACGATTTCGTAGGGCACGCCCGCCTGCACGCTGGGCAGATGTTCGCCCATGTGGATCTTATGGATCATCGTGCCGAGTTCGACGCTGTTGCCGGTGTCGGGGTCAAGGTTTTCAGCGGTGTGGCAGGTCTGGCAGTAGGTGATTTCTTTGCGGCTGCCGCCGTGGAAGCCCATGCTGGTGTGGCACTTGTTGCAGGTTTCCGTAGTGGAAACGCGCAGCAACTGGGTCACCTGACCGCCATTGGGGATGAAATGATGAACCGGGTTCGCATAATAGGTATTGTCGCCGACGGGGCGGGAAATCTGGCCGCTGACGGTATGGGTCAATCCGCCTTTGTAATCAGCCGGAACCGCAGTTTTGAACGTATAGGTATAACGCCCGCCACCCAGATCGGCGAAGGTTCCACCGCTGTCGGTCGTAGCCTGATCGGCGCTCACGCCCGCGTTGGGATAGCCTTCAGGCACGGTCTGCGTACGAGTGATGTAGCAGTGGTAATCCGTTCCTTCGAGATAGCTCAGGATGAAACGGGGCGAGGAAACGTCGCCGCCTTCGGTCACGCCGGTGATTCCGAGCGGTTCGCCGGTTTCATCCGTCATGGAGAAGGTCACTTCGGCCTTCAGATCGGTGTTAATGGTGACTTTTTCGATTTTGACGACGAGGCCATCGGCGCTCCATCCCATCCCGATAGGCAACGCCAACAAAGCGAGCAACAAGACGGTCTTCACACAGTTGAAATGCTTCATTGGTACAAACACTCCTTGCAATAAGATGATGAAACAAGCTGACGTTCTCCTAAAAGAGCAAAGGGCGTACCGACCGTCTCAAATCACCCAAAAAAGTCAACTTAGTGAATCAGTCGTTTTGATGAGACTTATATATATAAAACACTTTGCAATTCAATGGATTTCATCACTGCTTGGAAAGTTAAAAAAATACCCACTTTATGCCTGATTAGCTATGAATCACTTTAGTTTTGAATACAAAAAACCGCTATCAGTCTAGCTTATAAAAACAAATGCATTTATAAATTAAATAGCCTTATTTGCTTGGTTTATGAATTTGATTAAATTAATCAATATGGATTAAATAACCCAATTGGGTCACCAATAACAGTCATATAACCCGCACGATGCGGCGATTTTGGATATTGCGCGGCAAAAATGAGCGTAAGAGCATTACTTGAGTTGGTGTAATAAAATAGTCATATTTATGCGAGTTGAGTGTTCAGAACATGCAAAATTCAGTATGCAGTGTGAAGGGGGGAGCGGATGTTGTACTTCTTCATCCGGTAGCGCAGGGTGTCGCGAGTAATCTTCAAACGCCGGGCGGCCAGGCTCTGGTTCCAGCCCGATTCCTTCATCGTCTTGAGAATCAGCACCTTCTCCTGTTCAACCAGGGGGGAGGCCTCTTCTTCTTGCGGCCGGGCCGCGTGGAGAATCTCTTCCGGCAGATGTTCTTCCAGCATGACGTTATTTTTCTGTAACAACGCCATCCGCTCAAGTACGTTCTTCAGTTCACGAACGTTGCCCGGCCAGTTGTACTCTTTCAGCCGCCGCAGCGCCTCCGGCTCTATGGTCAGGTCCGGCCTGGAGAATTCGGAACGGAAGATGCGCAGAAAGTGATCGACCAGGGCGACGACGTCTTCCTTGCGCTCGCGCAACGGCGGAACCACGATGGGAATCACGTTCAGGCGGAAGTATAAATCCTGCCGGAAACGCCCCTCCTCCACCGCCCGTTCCAAGGGCTGGTTGGTCGCCGCGATGACACGCACGTCAACCAGGCGCTCCTGCGTTGAACCGATGCGGCGAAACACCTTCTGTTCGAGGAACTGAAGCAATTTGGCCTGAATGTTCGGCTCGATCTCGCCGATCTCGTTGAGAAACACTGTGCCGAGATGCGCAACTTCAAGCAGCCCCTTTTTCTGCGTGCGCGCGTCGGTGTACGCGCCTTTTTCATGGCCGAACAATTCGCTTTCAAGGAGAGGGCTGGGGAACGATGGGCAGTTGATTTCGACGAAAGGTTGTTCGGACCGTGGGCTTAGCCGGTGGATGGCGCGCGCCATCAGGTCTTTGCCGACGCCGGTTTCGCCACGCAACAGAACGGTGCTGTTGCTTTGACGGGCGATCTGGGTGGCGATGCCGATTACTTTCTGCATGGCGGGGCCCACCGCCACCACATTATCAAGCCCGTGATGAACCACCGGTTCGGAATGGACGCCGTAGACCGCCCCGTCGATGCGGCGGGACGCCATCGCTTTATCGATCCGCTGGACCAGATCGCCCATTTCGAACGGCCGCGGAACATAATCGACGGCGCCGGCTTTCAGCGCTTCGACCGCGCTGCGCGCGTCATCCTGGTCCGAGACGAGAATCACGGCGCTTTGCACATTCATTTGAGCGAGCGTATTCAACAGATCCATCCCGTTTACATCGGGCGTCTGGGCGTCATACACAATCATGCCGGGGGGGTTGTTACGCGAGAGCTGAATCACCTCGCCGCCCGATGCGGCGGTGCTGACGCGGTATCCAGCCGCCATCAGCTCGTTCTGCAGCGACCAGCCGGCCAGTTGATCCCGATCCGTAATCAATATGGTAGGGGCTTCTTCGTTCATGCCTTTGCGGTAGATCCGTCATGCGCGATCTTCATCAGGTTTACGACAGGAGTATAGCAGAATGCGCGGCGAATCGCGCCGCCCCCGCATCACTGAACTGGTTATATGCGGCTCAGCATCAGAACGGCGTCTCCAGGAAAAGGCGCTTTCAGTTTTCGGTCGTGTCCGCCGATCACGTTTTCAGCGGCGGTCCATTCTCCCGTGACGGGATGGAACCAGTGGACGTTATATTCACCCCAGGTGAGGTGAATTTCAATCTCAGCCGGCTCATTCAGCGCATCCGCTTTTTCGGGCGTTCGCGAATCGGGATTCGCCGCATAAACGATAATGTGTTTATCGTCTCGAATGCACTTGAACGACTGGGGATCATAACCCGCCATTTCATCGCAGGGCGTCATACCCACCAGCGTCAGGCCTGAATCGGTAAAAAACTTGCGGATCGCGGGCAGATCGCGCGCGCCGCCTTTGAGCGTCCCTTCCTTGATCGCATCGTAATATCCCCGAACGCCTCGTTCCTTACCATCATACGCTTCATAGGTTCGCAAACCGCCATAGGTGGCCGAGCCTCCGGAAAGCAGATTCGCCCACATCAGGCGCCGGAAGAAATACATCGGATGCGCGGGAGGTATATATAATTCGTAGCGATCTTCATCAAGCACGACCGGATCGTCTCCCATCCGCCAGTATTGCAGCACGATCGCCCCGGTCACCTGGTCCTGATCTTCAAGCGTGATGATGCCTGACCACGGTTCGTCCACGAAAGAATAGCCATCGTGCCGGCGTTGATGGTTGGTGATCAGCGTTCCCCACGGCTCGCGGTTTTTCATGTCGCGTCCTATCCGGTCGATCGTATACCATGAAGCGTCATAGTTATGTTCGAATCGCCCGTGAACGATCAGCCGGTCGTTGCTGACCGCCCAGTAGACGTTGGGGAAGGCGGAAAACCGGGCTTGCGCGTATCGCGCCGCGAAAATCGAGGCACGGTCTCCTTCGCCGTAACGGATCAGTTCTTCGCTATCTTCTCCATAGGGAATCAGCTGAAAGATCACGCCGGGATGATGATTGAGCGCGTAGGTCATCCGGCGATCGATCTCCCGCCAGTAAGGCAGGTCCATTCCATCGCGCGATTCGGTGAACAACGCCTGAACGTCTCCTCGCCCGCGGCAGAACCACGTGCGGATCTTGGAGAATCCCGCTTCAGCCGCCTGATCGATATAGGCTTGCCATTCAGGCTCGGTGTCGGTGACGTAGCGATAACCGGTATCGCCGATGTGAAGAAACCATTCGCCGTTATCGTAAGCGAACTGGCGTGGATCATCGGGATGTTTTTTCAGTTTTCCCTTGAGAGACGATCGCGCAACCTTGAACGATCCACTCCGGCCGTTCAGCGCGTCCAGGTTGGAGACCGTGCGCCATTTCCATTCACCGGTCTGATTACAATAGGCGCGCGCCTTGAAGGCCTCGCCGCCGTCATAGAAACCGTCCGTCACCGCGACCGTCTGGTCAGGCCGGGTAAACCGAACCTGAAGCTCCACGTCGAAAAACGGGTTGCGCTCGCCGGGCGCGGCGTTCAGCGTTATTTCGAAAACGCCATATTGAGGAACCGCCTCCGGATCGTCAGTCAGGTTTTGGGCAAAAACCGGTGAAAGCGCTATACACATCCCCATCAAAGCATAAAAACAAGATCGCATCGTTCATCCTCCCATGAGCCGTTCAATTCCAATCGCCCCTGATCTTGCCACGATCGTACTCCGGCAGCAACTGGACGTAATGATAGAGTGCGGTCAGCAGCTCGCCGCGCGTGGTGACGCCGGGCAGATAGTGAATCGATTGGGGCGCTTTCGTCCACAAAAGCCACTGGTTGGCGCGCACCCCCGAAACCGGCTTGCCGAGTTCGGCGTTCCATTCATTCATCGGGAAAAACCCGCGCAGGGCGAAGTATTGCAGCGCCTTGTAATGATCGTCGCCGGGTTTGGCGTCTTCAAAATAGATCAGCACCGCGCCCTGTGCGATCAACGCCTCCTGCAGAAGATCGACGCCGATCTTGCGTGGAGAGATTCCACCGTTGACGGCCATAACCGCCGCCGCGCCCGCCGCCTGGCCCAGCGCCATCCAGCAGGGTTCCATGCGCAGGGTGCTGAAGCCGATATGCGTCGCCGAGGCGGGAACCGGAGTCAGCAGGTTATCGACATTTTTGGGAACCATCACGCCGTAAGGCACAGTGTAGGGCTTCGCCGGATAACTGAAAAAGCCGTCGAGATGCACACGGCCAGGTTCGCGTTTGAGCACGGCGTGCGAGTCGAGGCTGTAATGGCTGGCGGTGATGCTGTCGGCGTGGATCGGCGGACGCCCGCCCTCTTCCACCGGGATCGCATCGTGCGCGGTGAAGAGATACTCGCCCTCGATGCGCCGCCCTTCGCGCACGTATGCCTGACGGGGAAAACCGCCGTTGTCCTGATATTCGTCTCTGGCGAGGCCCCATTCGAGGCAGCGCTCGCGGAAATCAGCCGGAAGCCCCGAATCGTGCTGCGCGAACCAGATCAGCCCCAGGGTGTAGTCGCGCAACCGTTGGGCGAAAGCGTCGCGCCACGCCCAGCTGGCGGTGGGCCAGGGCCAGTTTTCTTCAGGGAGGTCGGTCGAGATAAAGGCGAGGTGCTGGTTGTTGGCGTCGGTTTTTCCATTGGGCAGGCGCACCATGTTGACCAGTTTACCGATGCCGTCAAACGCCATCTCGCCGCCCGGCCTGCCCGCCGTGCGCTTGTCGCGCACGTCGCCGATCAGCGACAGGTATTCATCGCGGTTGTAATGCTCGGGTTTTTCAATCGGCAGCTGATTTTCTTTGACATCGGTGAGGCACAGGCGGAAGTTATACGCCTGCACGGCGTTGTCACCCAGCCCGGTCGAACCCGGCCCGACCTCCCCGCCCCACGCCTTGTACAGTTTGCCCGCCATCGGCTCATCGAACTCGGACGCCGCCTCGCGGCCCAGCCGGTAGGGCGCGCCCGCCGCCGCCGCGAGGTCGCCCTCGTAGGTCGCGTCGATAAAGACGCGCGCGCGGTAGCGCTCCATGCCGCCGGTTTCCAGATTGAGGGCGCGGATCTCGTTCAGCGCGCCGCTGGCGAGCGTGACGTTTTTCGGATCGGCGTCGAAACGCCGGCGCGTCAGCACGGTGAGACGATCGGGATGTTCGTTCAGAAACGATTCGAATATTTGTTCGGCGACATGCGGTTCAAAGTGATAGCCGCCGCTGCAATCTTTCACCTGTTGCGAATCTTCGCCGTAGGTCTCGACGTAATAGCGACGCACCCGCTCGACGAATTCGAGAAAGAGGCCGCCGGTGGCGCCGCGCGTGGCGATGTCGGTGGCGCCGAGACCGTTGGCGGGCAGGCCGCCGACGTGTGCTGTGCGTTCAAGCAGGACGACTTTTTTTCCACCGCGCGCCGCGTTGACCGCCGCCATGATTCCACCCGGCGTGCCGCCCAGCACGAGAATATCGGTTTCGGTCAGGGTGACTTTGACTTCGTCGGGGACGGGTTGCTGATCGGCGGGGGCCGGAGTTGGGGTTGGCCGGTTCGAGCGCCCGCGCTGGGCCTGCGCGGACAGCGTAAGAAGGGCCGCCAGCAGCAGCGCGCCGGCTGTTTTCATCCACCATCGCGGCATGATATCGTCACCTCATCTTTTTTTTTACCAGAGAAACGTGAGGATACATCGAGGAGAAAATCACGTTGCCTTGTGATTTTCTCCGGTTGTACCAAGGTCCATCACCAATGATATTCAGACAAACGTTTTAGAAATACCCGGATACAGGTAACGATAGGGAATATTTGGTCTCCGCGTCAACCGGACAGGCGGGCAGTGCTTGCGCCTGATATTTGGAGTCTGCGTTTCAAGCGCTCCCGCTGGCCGCTGACGCGGGCGTGGTCAAGCGATGTTTCCTCCCCCAAAGCCTGGGGAAGGCAAAGGAGGGGGTTGGCCGATATAGCATGCGTTCCCGATGGGGCGCTCCACCCCTTTAACTCCCCACGATCTTCGGTGGGAGAATTTTCAGGCGCATGGTGAAACGAAAACTCCATCGCCATACGCCCCGCCGCCAATATCCTGAAAATCCTTTTCATCATGGATATCGTGATTCAGACGGTGTTGGGGACTACGCTTCGCGTTTATTTTGTTTATTTGGACTGTGGGAATGGTTGTAATGCATGGCTCTTGAGGCTTGTTCCTGTTGTGCGACAGTCTGATTTTTTGATTAGAATTTCGTCTTGAACTCCTGATCTCGAGGCGCATGCTTATACTTGGTTCAAAAGTCCAGGTAAAAACACAACCATTTGAAGAAATCCCTTCGGTCAGCCGAAGAAACGAAATGATTCGTTAATTGCTCAGAATAGATATGGATCAAGTTCTGATCTATTTTTCTCATAAACAATTGTTTGCGGTCTTGTGGACTATTTGTGATAAACAACGGTTAGAATCACGGTAAATTTATGCGAAACATTCTTGACGATTGTAACAATAAGGCATAAAATACGGAATCCATTGCATAAATTGTTGGGCAATTGAGGGTGCCAAGTGAAGCAGTCAATCTCAATATTTGATGAAATCGACTGGCATAAACCTAATGAGGCCTTAGAGCCTTGGATGGATCTTGGGAGGCAGTTAGCAGATTGAGCAGCGTGCACTTACAGATCGACGAAAAGGAGTTTCTGCGTCACTTCGTCCAGAATGCGCCACAGCTCATGTGGTTTCTCGGTGCGGGTACGTCACGTTCATCTGGTTTGCCGGCTGCGGCGGATCTGATCTGGGATTTAAAGCGGCAGTACTACTGCGCCAAAGAGAATCAGGACGTTCAGGCTCACAACGTCAGTAATCATGCCATCAAGGCGAAGATTCAAAGCTACTTCACTGGAAAAGGCTGCCCGAAAGTTTGGAGTAATGAGGAATATTCCTACTATTTTGAATTGATGTTCGGCGAGGACTACGCTGCGCAGCAATCCTATATTCAGGACCAAATGTCTCCTGAAAAGGTGACGCTGACGATCGGGCCTCGTGCGCTTGCTTCGCTTCTCGAAATGGGGCGGTCGCGTCTTGTCTTCACTACAAACTTTGATGATGTACTTGAGGATGCCTATGCCGCCGTCGCCGGAAAAAACTTGACCCCTTTTAATCTCGAAGGATCATATGCCGCACTTGAAGCGCTCAATGCGGAGCGGTTTCCGGTATACGCGAAAATTCACGGGGACTTTCGATACCAGAAGATCAAGAACCTTTCCAAGGATCTGCTCAGTAACGATGAGAAGATTCAGGAATGTTTTGTTGCTGCGGCCAGCCGTTATGGCCTGATTGTCGCAGGCTATAGCGGCCGGGACAGTAACGTTATGGCCATGCTTGAAATGGCGCTAGCACAGCCTAATCCATTCCCGCACGGTATTTGGTGGACAGTCCCGCAAGCGTCCAGTGCCGCACCTGCCGTCGTTACGTTCATTGAGGAGGCACGGTTAAGAGGCATTAAGGCCTACATAGTAGAAACCGGGACGTTTGATCTGATGCTCTACAAGGTCTGGCGGCAGATTCCTGATAAGCCGCAGGTTCTGGATGACAAAGTACGCTCAGCACAGGCGCATCCGGTATCGATTCCGTTACCCGAGCCTGGCAGATCCTATCCAATCCTGCGAACGAACGCCCTCGAAATCGTAGATGCGCCCCGGCAGTGTGGCATTCTTCCTGCACCCGGCGTTCCAGTTGCCGATGTGTTTGCTATTGTACGCGAAAAGCAGCCGGATGTTGTCATTTCCTATCAGGACGGCATCGTCTTCTGGGGAGAATCCACACAGGTTAAGAGAAGTCTGGAGGGACTGACAGAGAACGATATTGGCGTGCGTGAGTTCGCCGAGCCGGTCGCCGAGATCGCCGAATCAACATATCTAAAATCATTCTACGAGCATGGCATCGCCGAAGCGCTCTGTCACGACAAACCTGTTCTCTTACGCAAAAAGGGCAAGACCTGTTTTGCCGTAGTTGACTTCCGCCAGGCTGACGATGAGCGCTTCGCGTCACTCAAAAAGGCTGTTGGATTTTGTGGTAATCCCGAACCGATTTGCGGAACCGTTCGCGAGTTGCCGGATACGCACTGGTCAGAGTGTTTAAGACTCAGGCTCGAGGAGCGTGCCGGTGTCTTGTGGCTCCTGCTTGAACCCGATGTCTGGATCAAGCCGCTAAAGAAGCGTGAAGATGCTCAAGACTTCCTGCGAAAACGCAAGCGGCAACGATACAACAAAAAGTCCTACGCTATCCTGAATGCCTGGATTGAAATTCTCATCGGTCCCATCGGTCAGAGCACACCGATTACCGTCACCTATGGAGCCGATACGGACTATCCGGCTGCCTTTACTGTTTCCACCCGTACGGCGTTCAGCAGAAGGGCGTCCGCATGAACGCGCAGCGGCACGATGAACTACCCGGTCACGGCATGCTCCCTGAACCAGCACTCTTGTTTGCTGGCAAGAAGACCGACACGCACCCGTTGCGCGGCCTGATCGCAAACGGACCATACAGTATTGAACTTGGTTTTCCCGCACAGGTGAGGCTTGCCTACCTGGCACCCGCTGATCGCATGAAGTGGATAGAGTCCATCGTCGGCGAAATGCAGCGAAAGGCAAAAGTGAGGGAAGCACCAAATTACTATTTCGAGTATCCAGGATTTCAGAACGTCTTTCGTGTTCCTCTCGTACCGGCGAATGATGCGCAGAGGTTTTCGACGTCTGATGATTGTGCACGCCTTGCGCAGTTGCAGGATGGCGAAGGGCTTGTGCGTGCGCTCGTCCACACCATTGGTGCTACGCGTGCTAAACGTAGCTCTTTCGATGTGCTCATGATCTATCTTCCACCGGAGTGGAAAAATGCCTTCACGTACGAGGGGTTTAATCTCCACGACCGGCTAAAAGCGCTGATCGCGCCGCTCGGCATTCCCGTACAGATCATGAACGAAACAGTCTTTTCGCGAACCTGTCGTGCTCAGGCGATGTGGGGTATTACCGTCGCACTCTATGCCAAGGCAGGAGGCATCCCATGGAAGCTTGCGAATTTTGATCGCGATGAAGCCTATATTGGACTTAGCTACGCGATGCGCAAGCTTGGCGATGGTATGGAGTACAGCACGTGTTGCAGCCAGATCTTCGATCCGGACGGAACAGGTTTTGAATTTGTCGCCTATGATACGCGAGAGTTTGAGACGGACAGAAAAGGGAATCCTTACTTAAGCTATCAGGAAATGATGTCGGTACTCTCGCGCAGCCTGCTGCTGTACCAGAACGGTCACTACGCGCATGTGCCCCGCAAAATCTTCGTTCATAAATCGACCCGCTTTACCGAAGAGGAAATCCAGGGTGCGCTGGATGCTTTTGGCTCAAAGACAGAGGTTGAACTCATACAGATCATTCGCGGTACGGAGTGGCATGGTCTAAAGGTTGATCCGCCGCCTCGACGGGGCGAGAAGGCCTGGCCGGCTGGTTACCCACTTGATCGCGGCAGCTATCTTCCACTCACTGTGACTGAATGCCTGCTCTGGACACAAGGCAGTGTGTCTGGCGTGAACGCTCAGCAGGCGAACCGACCCGTCTTTAAGGAGGCTGTCTTCAAGCCTACACCGAACCCCATTTTACTTAGACGCTGGTCAGGGGCGGGCGGTTGGCATGATACCTGTTCGAGCGTATATTCGCTGACCAAGTGTGACTGGAACAATAACACACTTTATAAGACGTTGCCTGTGACGCTGGTGTACTCGCAGCGTTTTGCCAACGTCGTAAAAGGCACACCAGATATTGTAGATGACGTATACGACTACCGATTCTTTATGTAGGTACTACCTCGCACGCGTGATGACGGCGAACGAGTCTGCCCAACAAGTAGCTCCAGCTGACGAATAAAATCGGGGGACATCATATTTAATTCAACCAATAATATTCTGCAGACAAGCTGCAGATGTTTATGTTAGGTGGCCACCAGAATGACCGACTTGGCACAATCTGCCTGGATCCTAGGCGCGGGTTTTAGCAAATCCTTCGGTATACCACTCGCATCTGAACTCCACGCCGGCGCGCGGAAGATCATCGCCGCCAGCAGCAGCGGGAAACAAACGAACGTCATCCATAAGCGGATTCGAATCAAGAGGGCCGTCCTCACCGCGCGCGATATCGGAATCATAAACACCACCCCATCATCCAGCGGGAAGGACGGCGAATCAAGCCGGGCGGGTGGGAGAGATTGAATTCATGACGCCGCGCGGGCGAGAGCCTCATCCTGAAGCCCCGCGCCATTGTTATAATGGATGAAAATCCATCCTTAACGATTGGAGCGCGCATGGACCACGTATTAAACGGCAACCTCGTCCCCATTCTGCAGACCGCCATCGGCCCGGTCATCCTGATCTCGGGCATCGGCCTGCTGCTGTTGACCATGACCAACCGCCTGGGCCGCGTTATCGACCGCGCCCGCATCCTCTCCAACCAGCATCCTGAAGATCACCCTCCCATCCATCAGCAGGTCGAGATTCTCTGGCGGCGGGCGGCTATTCTGCGCGCGTCGATTCTGCTGGCGTCGTCGAGCGCGCTGTGCGCTGCGACGCTGATCATCGCGCTGTTCGTGACGGTACTGATGCGGGTCGAGCTGGGCTGGTTGATCGGGGGGCTGTTCGTCGCGGGCATGGCGGCGCTGATCGGCTCGCTGCTGTTGTTCATCCGCGACGTGAACATGTCATTGGAGGCGCTGCGGCTTGAGATCCGTTCGCATCAATCGTGAGGCGGGCCAGGCGCGTTCGTTTCGCGGAGGTCTCAGCCGCAGACGCCACTGGCGGTGAGTACGGCGTCAACGCCGCCGGGGAAGAACCCCGTCTCGTAAGCGAGGTCGAGCACGGTATGGCGCGAGCGGATGTCGCGCGCGATGAGCAGCGCACGGCGGGCGTCGTCCCGCGTCAGGCCCAGCCCGGCCAGCGTGTGCGGCGCGCCCGACTGAATCAGAATCTCGCGCACGCGCGCGGGCGTGGGGATTTCCATCGAATCGAGGTGGTCGCGCAGCCTCGGCCACTCGCGTTTCAGTGTCTCGCGGCGCTGGGGCCACCCCGCCTGCTTCTTCGCTGACTCGCGCAGAACGCTTTCAGCCAGCGCGCCGTGATCGGCGCGGATGCGGCGCTCTTCATCCTCCCACGAAAGCGGCGAGGCGAACGCGGGAGACTCCAACTCTATCAGAAAACGGTACAACGCGGCGGTGAGACACACCGCCACGCCCACTTGCGCGCCGTGCAGATTAAGCTCGCGCCGGGCGGCGATGCGTTCCATATCCCACAGATGGCTGAGCAGGTGTTCGCCGCCGCTTGAGGGCGAGCTGCTGCCCGCCACCGCCATCGAGGTTCCACTGAGCACCAGCGCCTCGCTGAGCGCTTTGAGCGCGTCGGGGTCGCGCCGGGGCAGGTTGGCGGCGTGAGCGATGGCGCGGTTGACGGCGTGTTCGACGATCAGGCCGGGCAGCGCGTTATACCCGGCTTCGCCCAGCTGGCTGCCGATCCACCAGTCGGCGGTGCTGACCGGCTTGCTGAGCAGGTCGGCGAGACCGGCCGGAGCCATCGCGGCCGGCGCGGCGCATAGAATATCGAGATCGAGCACGACCGCGCGCGGCGCCACGGCGGGCAGGGTCACTTTCAGGTCGCCGTCCATCAGCGCGGCGATGGTGCTGGTATAACCGTTCATGCTGGCGGCGGTCCCCAGCACGGCGCAGGGTTTCTCGAAGCGCCGAGCGAGGCACTTGACGAGGTCGTTGACCGTTCCGCTGCCGATCGCCAGCAGGCCGTCGCACTCGCCCACCGCCGGCGCCAGTTCATCGATCAGGCCGACGCTGCACTTCGGATGCGGCGGCAGCGTGTGCAACGTCAGGCGTTCACCGAACGCCGCGACGAGATCGATCGAGGCCGACGCGGCTTGCAGCGTGTCGGGGTCGCCCACGCAGAAAATGCGCTCACCCAGCAGGCGCGCGGTCACCTCGGGCAAGAGGCGCGCGGCGCCGGCTTCAATAAAAACTTCTTCGGTCAGATCCGCTCCGGATGGCAACGGTTCGGGGCAAAGGGTTTGGAGTTTCATGGCTGGCTCGGGGGTTCGGTTCGTTCTTCGATCGAGACTCGGGACGACATCGATTCGCGAATTCTCTGAATCGGGCTCTCGGCGGGCGCGGAATCCAGTTTACGGCGAATGCGGTTGAAAGTGCGCTCGGAGAGGGTCGCAATATGATACACCGGCTCGCCGGGCTGCACCGCCGGCATGGTGGTCATCCCCAGAATGATGCCATAGGCGGGCGAGGTCAACAGGTTGCGCTCTCGTCCGAAGATGCTGTAGTTCGTCGCGAGAAACTGCCCCTGATAAACCAGGTCGCCCGGTTTGGCGTGAAAGGTGAGAAACCCGCCGCGCTCGGCGCGCACCCAGGTGGTCTGGTCGATGGTGATGGAAAACGCCGGCGGCTCGGGCTCTCCCTCGATCATGCCGAAGGCCTTAAGCACGTTCATACAGCCGCGCACGCCGATCTCGACCACGGCGGGTTCGATCTTCCAGACCTCGCCCGCTTCAAGAATGATGGTGGGTACGCCGCTCGAGACGGCGGTTCGGCGCATCGAGCCGTCGGGGCCTTTGGAGTTGACGATCAGCTCGCAGCCGAAAGCCCGCGCCAGACGCTTGACCTCGGGTTTGGTCATGTCGGCGCGCACGTTGGGAAAGTTGGTGCGTCTCACCGCCGCGCTGTGAAAATCGATCCCGTAATCGCATTGCATGACGATTTCGTCGTGAATCACCCGGGCCAGCCGGCTGGTCAGGCTGCCGTCGGGCTGCCCGGGAAAACAGCGGTTCAGATCGCGCCGGTCGGGCAGATACCGGGAATGATGTTCAAGGCCGTATATATTAACCACGGGCGCGCAGATCAGCGTGCCTTTCAGCAATTCAGGCGGGCGGTCGAACAGCAGGTCGCGGATAATTCCGATGCCGGTCAGTTCATCGCCGTGAATCGCGCCGCTTAGAAAAATCCGCGGCCCTTCTTTGGGACCGCGGATCACGCTGATTGGAATCGACACCGTCCGGCCCAGGTACGATTCGCTGAACTCCAGATGAAGGTCGCGCGTCTCGCCCAGGTGAATGGTTTCACGCGCGATGGAGATGGGGCGTCTACGAGTCATCTTTTCTCCCGGACGGCTTGCGGGTTTTCGATTTTTTCTGCGGCGGCGGCGTGAGCTGCCTCAACTCCATCGAAGGGCCGTAACACAATAACCAGTCGCCGGTCTGGATCACCACGTCGCCCTTGGGATTCGGGATGATCGAGCGGTTGCGGTTGATGTGTATCACGTGGACGTCGCTCTCAGCCAGCGGCGTGTCACGCAAAGGCTTGCCCTCCAGCCGCGGCATATTATGAACGGGAAACTCGGCGATCACGTAGCCCGCCGCGAGCCGAAGGCGTTGTTTCAGATCGACCTCGGGGAACAGAACCTGATGTTCGATATCTTCGAGGATGGCGCCCGCCACGTCGATGCCGGTGGTGGACTCAATGCCCTGCAGCCCTGGCGACGAATTGACCTCCATCACCTGCGGGCCGTCATCCGATTCAAGAATATCGACCCCCGCCACGCGCAGCCCGATGATCTGCGCGGCGCGAATCGCGGTTCGTTCGTATTCGGCGTCAAGCGTCACCTTTTCGGTCTTGCCGCCGCGGTGAACGTTGCTGCGGAACTCGTCGCCAGCCGCGCGGCGCCGCATGGCCGCCGCCACCCGGTCACCCACCACGATGGCGCGGATGTCGCGTCCTCTGCTCTCCTTGATGAATTTCTGGATCAGCACGTTCTGTTTGGCGCCGTGCATGGTTTCGATGATCGCTTCGGCGATCTTGTTGGTTTCGGCGAGAATCACGCCCACGCCCTGCGCGCCCTCAAGCACCTTGATAACGACCGGCGCGCCGCCCACTCGCTCGATGGCGGGCAGTACGTCTTTTTTGTCGCGAACGAACGCCGTCGGGGGGATTCCGATGTCGTGCCGGCTGAGCGTTTGCATGGCGCGCAGTTTATCGCGCGAACGCGAAATGGCGACGGAATCGTTCGCTGAATAAACGCCCATCTGTTCGAATTGTCTCACGACGGAAAGCCCGTAAAACGTGATCGACGCGCCGATGCGCGGAATGATGGCGTCATAGGAGGAGAGCGCTTTGCCCCGGTAATATAATTGCGGCGATCCCTGTTCGAGATCGATGGCGAACCTCAACGTATCGAGAACCAGAGCGCGGTGACCGCGATGGATCGCCGCCTCTTTGAGGCGGCTGGTGCTGTAAAGAGTCCGTTTTCGGGACAATATGGCGATTTTCACGAGGGTTTATGCTTCCGTTTCTTTTTTGGGGAGGTCAGATGACGCATCGATACGTCAACGACGAAGTCGTCGTGCAGGGCGGTTCGCCCCAGTAACATGCGGAACACCATTTTCTCGCGCGGCGCGAGCGATAATTCAATTTCTTTCACCACGTCGCCGACTTTCACGCGCGTTTTGATAAAGCAGCGCATGGTGTACTTGCCGGTGCTCGATCGCACGCGCGCTTTTTTGACCAGCGGCGCATCGACTTCATACCGCGCTTCGGGATGCTTCCGGTCGGCGATGACGTGAAACCGAACCCGCCCATCGGGCAACTCGGTCACATCTTCCACGTGCAGGGAACTGGTGCGCGCCCCGGTGTCGACTTTGGCGCGGATTCGGGGAATTCCCCAGTCCACGAATTCAACCGGTTCGACCCAGCCGATAACGATTTTATCCCGTTCGTGCATGGTCCTTTGCATCGTAGCCGCAGGATGACAAGTCCATGCCGATTATGACCGCAAGCGGAGAAAACGCCAGTCTTTTTTGCGGCCGCCGGGGGTCTATTTACGCTGACTGGCGGGCAGAATCGACTTGCGCAGACGGATCGATTTGGGCGTGATCTCAACCAGTTCGTCGTCTTTGATGAACTCGATGGCGCGTTCAAGCGTCATCGGCGTCACCGGGGTGAGAGTCACGTTTTCATCGCGGCCGGCGGCGCGCATATTGGTGAGTTTCTTTTCCTTGGTGGCGTTGACGTTCAGGTCATTGTCGCGGTTATGTTCGCCCACGATCATGCCTTCATACACCGCCGTGTTGGGCGGGATGAACAACACGCCGCGCGGCTCCAGATTGAACAGCGCGTACGGCGAGGCGTCGCCCTGGCGGTCGGCCACCAGCGATCCGGTGAGACGCAACGGAAAATCGCCGCGATGGGGTTCGTAGCCTTCCAGGTACGAATTCAAAATACCGGTTCCCTTGGTATCGGTCAGGAACTCGTTACGGTAGCCGATCAGCCCGCGCGACGGGATGGAAAACTCCATGCGGACGCGGCCCGAACCGTGATTGACGAGATTGATCATGCGGCCTTTGCGTCCGGAGAGTTTCTCGGTCACGATGCCAACGAAATGCTCGTCGCAATCGACGAACAGGTGTTCGATGGGCTCGATCACCGCGCCGTTTTCTTCACGGAAAATGACCTGCGGACGCCCGACGCTCAACTCGTAGCCCTCGCGGCGCAAGGTCTCGATCAGGATCACCATCTGAAATTCGCCGCGTCCCTTCACCATGAACACATTGGGATCGCTGGTGTCTTCAACCCGTAGCGCGACGTTGCTGAGCGTCTCTTTCATCAGGCGTTCGCGGATTTTCGTCGACTGGACGAACTTGCCCTCACGCCCTGAAAACGGCGACGAGTTGACGCCGAATTTCATCGCCACAGTGGGTTCGTCGACGGTGATGCGCTTCAGCGCCTTGGGCGTGGTCTTATTACAGATGGTGTCGCCGATGTGGACGTCTTCGATGCCCGCCATAATGCAGATATCGCCCGCCAGCGATCGCTCGACGTCGGAGATTTTCACGCCGTCGTAGGCCTGTAATTTATTCACCCGCAGAGTACGCGCTTTACCATCCACACCGATGCACACCAGATCGTCGTTACAGTGCACTTCGCCGTTGGCGATCTTGCCCACCGCCAGCCGGCCGAGAAATTCCGAATAATCGAGGTCCGACACCAGCATCTGAAACGGCTCGTCCGGATCGTAGGTTGGCGCCGGGACCTCGCCGACGATCGCGTCGAGCAACGGCGCCAGACTATCGCCCTTCTCTTCCAGCGTCGTTTGAGCGATTCCCTCGCGGCCGATGGCATAGAGCAGCGGGAATTCGATCTGTTCTTCGTTGGCGTCGAGATCAATAAAGAGATCGTAAATCTCGTTGATGACTTCCTGCGGGCGGGCGTCTTTCCGGTCGATCTTGTTGACCGCGACGATGATCTTGAGGTTCGCCTCCAGCGCCTTCTTCAACACGAAACGGGTTTGCGGCAGCGGCCCTTCCGACGCGTCGACCAGCAACACCGCGCCATCGACCATCATCAGCGCGCGTTCGACCTCGCCGCCGAAATCGGCGTGGCCGGGGGTGTCGAGAATGTTGATCTTTACCCCTTTCCAGTGGACGGAGCAGTTTTTGGCCGCGATGGTGATGCCGCGTTCGCGTTCGAGGTCCATGCTGTCCATGACGCGGTCTTCCACCGACTGATTTTCGCGGAACTCGCCGCACTGGCGGAACATATGATCGACCAAGGTGGTTTTACCATGGTCGACGTGGGCGATGATGGCGATGTTGCGAAGGCTTTCATTGCGGAGAAGCGTTTTCATAAGTTCTTTTATTTCCTGATCTAACTGGTTGAATAAGGTCAATGGCCGGTGGTTTCCGTCATGCGGTTGCGCGGTGCGTTGACATGAAAATCCCCCGCATCGAGACGGGGGATGGGCTGGACCGAACGGGAATTATACCCGCAAATCGCAAAGGAGCAATCGGGCGGGAGTTAGAAGTTGTTTAAGAAATACGCTTCGAACGAATTACGATTTGATTATTTTTCAGTTTTCGCCTCTTACGTAGTTGATGGCGTCGGTGGCTGAATTGCCGTAAAAGTCGCAGCCGGTTTTTTCGGCGAGCATGTCCGTCGCCGCCGCGCCCCCCACGACGATTTTCAATCCGTTCCGCACATTCGCCTCGTCAAGCGCCTTCACCGTCTTCATGACCGACGCATAGGCCGTGGTTATCAATACGCTCAACCCCACCATCACCGGCTTGTGCTTGAGCGCGGCCTCGACGAAACGCTCCGGCGAAACGTTGACGCCCAGATCGACCACCTCATAGCCCGCGCCGCGCAGCATCATGCCGACGATGTCCTTGCCGATGTGGTGGACGTCGTGCTGAACCGTGCCGAGCACCACGCAGCCTTTGGGCGGCGTGAGAGTACGGCTGGTCTCGATCAGCGGTTGAAGAACGCTCATCGCTTCTTCCATGATCTTGCCGCCGATCATCAGTTCGGGGATAAAACATTCCCCGGCTTCATACCGGCGTCCCAGTTCAGTCAGCGCGTCCTGAAAGCAGGTCATCACCGATTCGGCGCTCTCGCCCGCGTCGAGCATTTCACGCATGAGGGCGATCGATCCGGGTTCGTTCATTTCCAAAATAGCTTTGGTGAGCCGTTGTTGATTCGTCATGGCTGCATCCTCATTTCACTTTCACCGCGGAGGCGGCGTTTCTCTCCTTAAAACGCGATCAGGCACGACCAGATATAGAGCCAGCCCAACTGGTCGACGTCTTCCCACACGCGCTGGGCCACTTCCTCATCGCCCTGCAACTCGCCGCATTCGGCGCGGCGTTCATCCCACGGCACGCAGCATCCCGGCGGCCGCATCGGCGCTTGTTGTTCATCCATCATCGCTCCCCTTTCAATACGTCCCGTACTCACGGGTGAATTCGGTCATCGCCCGGATGTTTTCAACGCGAGGGTCGTCCTGCATGATGGCGCCCGCATCCATGATATAACCGCCGTCGCGCGCGAGACCGTCGATCAGTTTTTTGCAATACGCTTTGACTTCATCGGGTTCGCCCAGCGCAAGCAATTCATTGGGCAGCCCGCCGCTCAGGCAGAATTTATGCCCCACCGCGCGATGCACCTCGAACGGATCGCCCCGGTCGACGTGATAGACGATGCAGCGATCGGGCAGCTCGGCGATGTATTTCAGGTTCGGGTTCCAGTCGCCCTCCGCGTAAAAGAGAACCTGATGTCCCCGGCGATGCAGTTCGAGGAGAATGGCCTTGAGCGTGGGCCAGTAAAATCGTTCGAACTGCGCGGGAGAGAGAAAGGGTACGCTGCCGCGATGAAGCCATAACGAAATCGGAATCCGTTTATCAGGATCGGCGCCGGCCAGCGCGTAGTGCATCATGTGGGGGGCCAGCGCTTCACAGGCCGCTTCTACTTTTTCAGGACGGCGGTACAGGTCCATGCAGAGCAGACCATAGCCGCGCAGTTTATCGGCGATGATATCGAAGGGAGCCTTCAGGCAGCCCATGATGGCCGGTACGGTTCCACACTCGCGACGCATGCGTTCGTGCTGAACGCCAAAGCCCTGAAAGTAGGCCAGCATCGCCAGACCGCCTTTGAGCCACGACATATTGTTGCGAAACGTGGTGGGTTCGCCGGGCGCGCATACGTCCCGCGAGACGCGCGGCATCCATACGTTGGCGAGAAACGCGGTGGGGTCGGCGATCAGCGCGTCGTACTCGTCTTCTTTCATGTGAGCGCCCGCTTCATCGGGCGGCTCCAGATATTGAAAGCAGGCGTTGGCGGGAGCGTTGATTCCCGGCGTCAGGTAATATTTCAGCCCGGCGGCCTCGGTCAGCCCGGTCCAGACGTAGACCATGTTGCCCACGGCGGCGTCCCAGTCGAAATCGGCACAGCACTTCAGAACCGCTTCAAAGGCTTTGGAAAAATCATGGGTGATCTGCTGATTGGTGAAGCCGGCGTATTTGCCGGCGAACTCGGCCGCGAAGGGCCTGACAGGAACCCGGTCGGGTTTTTCATTACGCATCGCGGCGGTATACCGTGCGAGACGTTGCTGGTACAGCGCTTCGTTGCCGTTGCTCATGATGCTCCCCCCAAATACCGTATTACGCTGCATCCATAAATTAGCACATGGAAAAGCGTGGGGGGAAGCGGCTTGCGATGGTTGAGAAAAAAAGCGGAATCAGCGGCAGCAAATTCAGACGTGTTCGGCCAATGCGCCAGGCGCCGAGGAAAGATCGGAAGCATATACGAAGAATCCTGAGCCATAGCGCTTTGCCTGATACATGGAGGCGTCGGCGCTTTTGACCAGTTTTTCCGAATCCTGACCATCTTGTGGGAAAATGCTGATTCCGATGCTGCCACCGACAAAGAAACTTTGTTCTCCAAACACGATGGCTTCATGAAACGAGCGATGGATCCGATGAGCCACTCTGGCGGCGGCGTCGCGGTGGTGAATGGCGGGCAGCAGCACAACGAATTCATCGCCTCCCAGACGGGCGGCGGTGTCGCAATCACGGATGGCGCCTCGCAGCCGCCGGCCAATCTCAATCAAGGCCTCATCGCCCGCGGCGTGTCCCAGTTCGTCATTGATCCGTTTGAAACCATCGAGATCGATGAACATGACGGCCAGTTGATCCTGTTTGCGCGCGGCGTTGGCCAGCGCCACGCTGAGACGATCCTGAAACAGCGTCCGGTTAGGCAAGCCGGTCAGCGAATCATAATACGCGATTCGGCTTATCTCCTCTTCCTGACGCTTGCGTTCGGTGATATCGCGCAGGATGCAGGTAATCACGGTCCGGCCGTTGAAATTCGTCATACTGAAACCGATTTCTATCGGGAACTGCACACCAGTGTCTTTAACCGCCGACATTTCAAACACATCGGCGAAGCAATCATCGCCGCTCGACAGACGAGAGTCGAGTATCGACTTGATATTTTTATCCTGTCTGAGTAATAGAGAGTTTAGCGGCAGCCCCACCAGGTCGGCGGGTTGGCATCCAAACAATCGCCCCGCGCTGGAATTGGCGGTGAGGATGAACCCCGACGAATCCAGTGTAATAATTCCATCCACGACGTTGTTCACCACCGCGTTGAGCCGCTGTTCTTTTTCATGGAGGCTGGTTTCGATGTTTTTGCGGTCGGTGATCACATTGGTGAACATGATGATGCCGCCGATCTCACCGCTGGAATTATGCCACGGCTGAATCTCCCACTTCAGCCATTCGAGCGTTCCATCGACGCGTTCAAACGAATCCTCATCGCATCGCTCGGACACGCCAGTGAGACAGCGCTGATGAATCGCCTTCCATCGCTCGGGAACTTCAGGGAACACTTCATAATGGGTTTTCCCGATAATAGAGGGTTCATGCAACCGGTAATCATCGAGCCATCGGTCGCTGACCATGACATACCGCATCTCACGGTCAAACATGGCGACGGCGGCTGGGCAATGCTTGACGAACAGGCGGAGAAATTTTTCATCCACTGGAGAAATACGTTTTTTTTCGATTGAGGACGAGCGGGTATCTCCGCGCCTCAAAAGTAAAACCAGCAGCATACAGACAAGGCCAATCGCAGCGTACAACATAATTTTTATGTATCTACATAATGAAATTGACTTAATCGATTCAGATTAAAGCAATAATTATTCCCTTCTCGCCTCAAAATATAGCGAGAACATGGATTCTACTGATACAAAAAAGGTTACGAATCGAAATTCAGGGCAGGTCAACCGAAAATCATTGATTTATAGTCACTGTATTATTCTTATTTTAATATTTTTCCAATGATAGATAAGTCATTTGGAGAAGAAACAACCTTATCACGGCCCGAAGACGATGATATCTCCCTGGCTGACCAATCCGTTCGAGGCGTTATAGATGGGCGATACGACTCGCACCTGAACTTCAGAAAGATTATCCGGTCCCTGGCTGGCAAGAAAATACGCCGCATGAGAGGGGGAGTTGGGCACGTTGTCAATCGTCCAGATCAGAATGTCTTTGGTCCAGGGACACTCTTTGTCATCATTGATGTAAAAATATTCATTCGCGGCGAAGGTCGTACCCGGCCGGGCGCCTTCAGCGGTGTTGAACGGGTCAACGGCGGGCACAGAGGCGTACTCGACGGGTTTGAATATCTCCCCTGCGCGGAACTGAACGTTTCCCACGACTTCCAGCGTACAGGAGGGCGGGTATCCGTTATTGTCGACATGATACATTTCGATCGCGGTTTTCATGGCGCGCAGATCAGCCTCGACGCGCGCGACTTTGGCCCGGATCTGGGCGTTGAGAAAATTCGGTACGGCGATCGCCGCGAGTATTCCGATAATCGCGACGACGATCAGCAGTTCAATCAACGTGAATCCCCGCGTGCGCACCCCCTGACCCCTTTCCAAAACGATGCTCGTACTGTACCGATATCATACTCGATGTTCGGATCAAATAAGGATTGGTATTATTCCACCACCAGCACCGAGTTCTCCCCTCCGAACTCGTTTTTTACGCGTTGCTGATTCCCCGGATCCGGCCTGGGTTCGCCGTCTACGAGAAACAGATATTCATACCGGCCGGGAGGCAGTTTCAGACGCAACGACCAGGTTCCGTTTCCCGAGGCATGGAACGGGATCGACGCTTTTTCATCCCAACCGTTAAAATCACCCAGCAGGGCGACGGTTTTGACGCCGGAAAATTCACCGGTAAAGCGCACGTCACGCTTGCCGTCTTCGCTTCTGGCCGATTTTGACGCCGGTTTGCCCTGAAAACGCCTGCGTTCTTCTTCATCGGGCGTAATGCAAAATCGCCCTTTCACCCGGGCGCCCGGCTCAACCACGATGCGGGGCGCCGCGACGTCGGACTGGACCTGGCTGGACGCGTGCAGAATCACGCGCTCGCTCGCCAGAATCGGCCCGTGGGTATGGCCCTCGATGGAGGCTTCTCCCGCCTCAATCGAGCCGCTCACCTTACCCGGTTCCCGTATGGTCAGATGATTGAGAACGTGAAGATCGCCAGTGAACGCCCCCTCGATCAGCACGTCGCCCTCGCTGTGCAGCGTTCCCTCCAGCTCGGTTCCTGGACCAATTACGCTGGACGCCCGCACCGCCTGCCGCCTGGATATCAGAATGTCATTCGCCATTGAACCATCCACACAAATAATTCATAAATAACGGCCGAAGCCGGTTGCCTGATGAAGAACGAGACATCTCGAGGGTTCCAGAGGCGGCCTTGGATCAAACGTTCCCCACAGCCTGCAAAACAATGTATACTTCTACACAATTCAGAGCGTAATCGCTATCCTGTTACAGGACGCTGTTGTTACGTTCGCCGTAATTCTACCACATTTCATCACATCAATCTATCAAATCAGGTAAAAAAATGCCCCTTCAAGACGAACTCCATTTTCTTACGCCCATCGAAGGCAAATCGCATGAAGCCGTTCTCAATATGCTCTATACCGGCAAATTGCTCGAAAAAGAAGCCTACCGCATTTTGCGTCCGCTTGGACTGACCGATTCGCAGTTCAATATGCTGATGCTGTTGAAGTATCAATCTGAAAATCAGGAGAGCGATCAGACCCGGCTGGGCGACATGCTGCTGGTCAATCGCTCCAACGTAACCGGGCTGATCGACCGGATGGAGCAGGCGGGCTGGGTGGAGCGTACCGCTGACGCGAAAGACCGGCGCGTCAATCGCGTCCGCCTGACGAAAGCCGGCGCCGAGTTGCTTGAGAAGGCCGAAAAAGTCTATCTGGAGCGCATCGACGCCATCATGAATGATTTCAGCGAAAACGAAATCAACCGGCTTTGCCGCGCGCTTGAAAAAGTACGCCGCTCGATGTGAGCCCGGTTCACGCATCCTTCAGGCGCCAACAGCAAAGGCCGGTCGAATCGACCGGCCTTTGTGATTTCAGATTTCAGATCCGAGAATCAGGCTTCAGGCTTGGCGGGCTCAATATACGGGTAGAGTTCCGTACTGAGATAGCGCTCGCCGGTATCGGGCAACACGACGACGATGTTTTTGCCCTCCCCCAGCTCCTTCGCCAGTTCCACCGCGCACCAGGCGGCCGCGCCGCATGAAATGCCGCAGAAGACGCCTTCTTCACGGCACAAGCGCCGAGCGGTTTCCATGGCGTTTTCGTTGGAGACCGTCATGACTTTGTCGACCACCGACATATCCATGATCTCGGGGATGAATCCGGCGCCGATACCCTGAATCTTGTGCGGCGCGGGGCTTCCGCCCGACATCACCGCCGAGGCCTCCGGTTCGACGGCGACGATTTTGAGCTTCGGGTTCTTTTCTTTCAGAAACTTGCCCGCGCCCGAAACCGTACCGCCGGTTCCGACGCCGGCGACGAATGCGTCGATCTTCCCTTCGGTCTGTTCCCAGATTTCAGGGCCGGTGGTTTTGTAATGGATCTCGACGTTCGCTTTGTTTTTAAACTGTTGCGGCATGACGCCGTTGAGTTCTTTGGCGAGTTGTTCCGCCTTGTCGATGGCGCCTTTCATCCCTTTGGGGCCTTCGGTCAGCACCAGTTCGGCGCCGAACGCCTGCAAAATCTTGCGGCGTTCAAGGCTCATCGATTCGGGCATAACCAGAATGCAGCGGTATCCCTTCACCGCCGCCACCATTGAAAGTCCGATGCCGGTATTGCCGCTGGTGGGTTCAACAATCACGCCGCCCGGTTTTAGCTTACCGGCTTTTTCAGCGGCTTCGATCATCGCAAGACCGATGCGTTCTTTCACGCATCCCGCCGGGTTTTGCGCTTCCAGCTTGGCCCAGACCGTCGCGGAACCGGGCTCCGTCAGTTTATTAATTCGTACGATCGGAGTATCGCCGATCAATTCGGTTACGTTCATCGCGCGTTTGGCCATCGTTTCCTCCAGCAGATGATAGTGGTCATGGTGTAGTAAAACTGTGTCTGTCAAATAGCCTACCATCAGGGTATACGTTTTGCAATCCAGAGCCGCTCATTAAAATCGATCGCCGATGGATCATTCAGGTTGAAGGGCGCTCTGGAAGCGAAAAGATATGACGGCAAGCGCTATCGCCTTCATCGCTTCGCGATACAATACGCGAAACGAACCAGCCCCTATCATGAACGAAACCATCCAACTCCAGGTCGATGCCAGCGGCGCGGGCGAACGCATCGACAAGTTTATCGCCCAACACGCGCCCGATTGTTCACGCAGCCGCGTTCAGGCGCTGCTCGCGGAGGGCGCCGTGCTACTCAATCAAAACCCTTGCCTCAAAGTCAGCGAAAAGGTGAAGGAAGGCGACTTGATCGAAATCACGCCGCCGCCGCCCGAACCCAGCCAGCTTGAACCGGACCCCATGCCGCTTGAAATTCTGTACGAAGACGACGACCTCGCCGTCGTCAACAAGCCGTGGGGAGTCAGCGTTCATCCGGCGGGTTCATGGAAAGGTCCGACGCTGGTCAACGCGCTGCTGCATCATATTAAAAACCTTTCGGGGGTGGGCGGCGTCGCCCGGCCCGGCATCGTCCATCGACTCGACCGCGTCACCAGCGGCGTGCTCATCGTCGCCAAACACGACGTCTCACACCGCCGCCTCAGCGCGCGCTTCAAAGACCGCAAGATGCAGAAAATATACTGGGCGATCGTCCACGGCCGCCCCCCGGGCGAAACCGGTGAGATCGATCAGCCCATCGGACGTCATGAGACCGACCGCAAACGCATGACCATCCGCCCCGACGGCCGGCCCTCCGTCACGCGATATCGCGTCATGAAAGAAGGACTAGGCGGGAGCTGGGTGGAGGTTTATCCTGTGACCGGGCGAACTCACCAGATCCGGGTGCATTTCAAGCACCTGGGCACGCCGGTGGCGGGCGATCCGGTTTACTCAACGCGCAAGTTTGAAGGCCGGGGGGAACTCGAACGCATTTTCGCCGAACTGCCGGGCATCGCCTTGCACGCCCGTTCGTTACGATTCTCACACCCCATGACCGGGCGCGAGATGTACATTGAAGCCGAACCAGCCGCACCGTTTCTGGACGTTCTGAGGCGAATGACATGAACGCATCATCACCACGACGGATACTCAGCGCCGACGACATTCAGCGCACCCTGCAACGTATGGCGCACCAGATATGGGAACGCAGCGCCAACAGCGATCTCGCCCTGGTCGGCGTCCGCAGCCGCGGCGTCACGCTCGCCGAACGCCTGCGCCCGCTGATCGAAGGCATGGCGTGTAAAAACGTGCCGGTCGGCGTGCTCGACATCGGCCTGTACCGCGACGACATCGGCCTCGGCTCGCCCGCGCCTCCCGTCCGCAGCACCGAAATCGACTTCGACGTCAGCGGCAAGGACATCGTCCTTATCGACGACGTGCTTTTTACCGGCCGCACCGTGCGAGCCGCGCTGAACGCGCTGATCGACCTGGGCCGCCCCGCCCGCGTGCAGTTGCTCGTGCTGATCGACCGAGGTCACCGCGAGCTGCCCATCCAGGCCGATTATGTGGGTGAAACCGTCAAAACCTACGCCGATGAGAGCATCGTCGTTCACCTGCGCGAAGACGATCAGGCCGACGGCGTTTTCATCGTAAACGAGCGTAGCCAAGCGTCGTAAATCGGCGTATGCTGTTTGGTGGATAGGCGACTGGACCGGCCCGTTCAGGCCGGGCGAACTTCCAGGAGAACATCAGAAGCATGAGCAGATGGAACAGCCGCGACTGTCTCGGTCTGCGCGGCGTCAGCCGGGAAGAGATCGAACTCGTCCTGGAAACGGCGCGCGGTATGAAGGAAATCCAGACGCGCACGGTGAAAAAAGTCCCCACCCTGCGCGGCAAAGTCGTTATCAACCTCTTTTACGAACCCAGCACCCGAACCGCCACCTCGTTTGAACTCGCCGCCACCCGCCTCAGCGCCGACGTCATCCAGATTCAGACCGGAACCAGCAGCGTCGTCAAAGGCGAAAGCGTGGTCGACACCGCGCAGACCCTGCGCGTGATGGGCGCCGACGGCTGCGTGATCCGTCACAGCGTGTCGGGAGCGCCCCATCACCTCGCGCGCCACATCGACATCCCCGTCATCAACGCCGGCGACGGAACCAACGAACACCCCACTCAGGCGCTGCTCGACATGTTCACCATGAAGCAGCATCACGGCCGTATCGAAGGCCTGACCGTGGTGATCGTAGGCGACATTCTTCACAGCCGGGTGGCCCGTTCCAACATGTGGGGGCTGCTGACGCTGGGCGCGAAGGTGCGCTTTGTGGGGCCGCCGACCCTGGTTCCGCCCGAGGTGGAAAAACTGGGCGTCGAAGTGCGCCACAAACTCGACGGCTCGTTCGAGGACGCCGACGTCATCAACCTGTTGCGCGTACAGAAAGAGCGCATGACGGCCAACTTTTTCCCCAGTCTGGCGGAATACAGCCGTTATTACGGCATGAACGAAGAGCGCCTCAAGCGCACCAAACCCGGCTCGATCGTCATGCACCCCGGCCCGATGAACCGCGGCGTCGAGATCACCACCGAGGTGGCCGAGTCGCCGCAGTCGGTGATTCTCGAACAGGTCACCAACGGCATCGCGGTGCGCATGGCGCTGTTGTACCTGCTGATCGGCGCCGAGCGCGACCCCCAGCCGGTGAAAAAAGACGCCGCGCCGGCGATCGACACGCCGTCGCTGTTCTGATTGATTTCCTCCTGCAGGGGCGGGTTTCAAACCCGCCCCTACGGCTACAAAGATACAGAAAATATGAAGACACTCATCAAACACGCACGCATTCTTGAACCCGCCGCGATGGAAGACCGCGCCGCCGACCTGCTCATCGAAGATGGACGCATCGCCGACATCGGGCTCGTACTCTCCGACGGCGAGGCGGAAATCGTCGAAGCCGAGGGCCTATGGCTCTTCCCGGGGCTGGTCGACATCCATTCCCACCTGCGCGAGCCTGGCTTCGAGAAAAAAGAGACCATCGCCAGCGGATCGCGCGCGGCGGCGGCGGGCGGAATCACCTCCGTGGTCTGCATGGCCAACACCAGCCCGCCCATCGACAGCCCAACCGCCATCGAGTTCGTGCTCGACCGCGCGGAGAAAACCGCGTGCGTGCGCGTCTACCCCGTGGGCGCGCTGACCAAGGGTATGGAGGGCAAGGAGATGGCCCCCATCGGCGCCATGATCGACGCCGGCGCGGTGGCGATCTCCGACGACGGGCGCGGCGTGATGGACTCGTACCTCATGCTGCGCGCCATGCAGTACGCCGCCGTCTTCAACGCGCCCATCATCAGCCATTGCGAAGAGATGAACCTCACCGAGGGCGCGCCCATCAACGAGGGCCGCATGTCGACCACCCTGGGCGTCATGGGCTGGCCGCGCGAGGCCGAAACCATTCAGGCGGGGCGTGACATGATCCTTTCGCTCAAGACCGGCGCGCGGCTGCACATCGCTCATGTCAGCGCGGCCGAGACGGTCGACCTGATCCGCTATTACAAGGCAAAGGGCGCACCCGTCACCGCCGAAACCGCGCCGCACTACCTCACTTTGACCGACGACGCCACCGACGGCTTCAACGCCAACGCCAAGATGAACCCGCCGCTGCGTACCGCCGAAGATCAGGAAGCGCTCTTTGAGGGGCTGCGCGACGGAACCATCGACTGCATCGCCACCGATCACGCCCCCCACACCGAGGCGGAAAAAGACCAGCAGCTCGCCGCCGCGCCCTATGGCATCGTCGGTTTCGAGACGCTGCTGCCGCTGCTGCTCGGGCCGATCATGGAGCGGGCGGGTTTTGAGCCGCTGGAGGCGCTGGCGCTATGCACCTACAAATCGGCGCGGGCGCTGAAACTCGCGGGAGGCGAACTGCGGGTAGGCGGACCGGCCGACCTCGTTCTCTGGGACCCGCAGGCCGAGCACGTGGTCGATTCGACCCAGTTCCTCTCCAAATCGCGCAACACGCCCTACAACGGGTGGAAACTCAAAGGCCGCGTCAAAGCCACCTACGTCGGCGGGGATAAAGTGTTTGGGTGAGAGGGGGGGGGATCATGAATCATATACAACAGGTTCATTACACACGAACTCGACTCGCAATATTAAAAACAGCATGAGCCCAACTATACAAAACTACGATGTTTATACCGACGAAAGTTATTCAAAAAAGAAATTTGCTTTTTGCTTTGGAGCGTTAATTTGCACACCAAGACGATCAGAAATTTTATTGAATGAAATAGAAAAACTTCGATCCAATAATAACTACGAAGGCGAATTCAAGTGGGCAAAAGTTGCAAATCATAATGTCTTACTCTACCAACAGTTTGCAAATGTCTTTATCCAAGACAAATATGCTCGCTTCCGATACATGAGAGTAAAAAAAACTAAAAACTGGAACAAATGGGGCAGATCCGAAGAAGATCGTTTTTTTAAATCATATTATGTTTTCTTGAAACAAAATCTCGGGCCTTTCTCAAGATATTATGTTTATCCCGACAAATTATCACTTCAGAAAAGATATCGATGGAGCAGCCTTCATTTCCGGCTCCTCACAAGAATTTGTGCACGAGTTTTGGTTCGGGAAGGTTTCCGAGTCCATGGTATAGAGCCAGGATGTAAGTTTTCGCCGTCCTGAATCCATAGCAACGATGACTGATGACTTTGGCCTTATTGTTCATTCCT
>WGLV01000056.1 GCA_016125385.1 bacterium | reverse complement strand
TTCGGTGTGGCCGGGCCTTGGCCAGCTGCAAGGTGACCATCATTGCAACGCAAACAAGGAGAAGAGCAATGACCACGAACTGCATCAAATTCACCAGCGCCGACATCGAAACCGCCAAGGGCACAGGCTCCATCTCGACCCTGACCTTCGACCTCGACATCACGGTCGAACCCGTCGCGAGCACGAACCCGATGGCCCCCACGCACCGCGTCCTCGGCCGCTCCCCGCGTGGCAAGCTGGTCGAGTGCGGCGGCATCTGGAAGAAGCAGAACAAGGAGACCGGCGCCGACTACTACACGCTGACCATCCGCGACCACGGCTTCAACGCCAACCTCGGCAAGGCCGCGAACCAGGACAATCTGTCCCTGCAGGCCGTCATCCCTTGGGGGCCAAAAGACGCCGCGTGATCTGAAGAATTGGGCCCGACATCGTTCGGGCCCAGCACCCGCGAGTCGATCTTGAACGCGTTCAAGACTAGATTGTTTTGCACCTCACCGCCTCTAATCATACTCCTGAAATCAGGTAGGCGCGTGGTATCTTCCAATTGCGCCTATAATAGTGCTACTATGAGACTCGAAACGAGTCGAACTCGGAATCAACCGAAGTCGGGGCAGCGATATGAGCGGAAGTCTAGAACAGTTTTTGACCGACCTGTCACGAGGTCTGGAGCGCACAATGGTCGCCGTCAACAAAGAGTTGACGCTGCGCCATCGTATCAAGCGCACATGGTCGATGCGACAGTGCGCTCGCTTCTTGAAAGTCAGCATCCAATACTTGACCAAGTTCGCGAATGGTAACGACGACTTTCCAAAGGGTGAGTACGTTGGACGCGAGCGTGTCTTCAACCTTCATGAACTGATGCATATGCGCGCTTTGATGGCGGCGTCTGCAAAGCGTCCTTTTGACTATCTTGCGTGGCGCAAGCCCGGCGATCCGCTTCCAGTCATTTCATTTGCCAGCCAAAAGGGCGGCACCGCCAAGAGCCTTAGCGCTGCACATTTCGCACAGTACCTGAGCCTACACTACGGAATGCGCGTTGGCGTGATGGATGCGGACCCGCAGAGCACGATCACACTTTACTTTGTAGGCGGTGAGGGGTTGTCCCAAATGCCTACTGAAGAAACGCCATCGATGGTGGACTTCGCGGGCCTCTTCCAGTCTGAGGAGGCGCCGTACACGGATCACTCTGCGGAGACGCTGGATAGCTTTTTTTTGAAGACTTCTTGGCCGGGGCTTCGATTGGTTCCAGCGCACGGAGAGACCTCTGAGGGCGAGATTCAGATCGCCCGCTTGGTTCGCGAAGCTCCTGCAGGGAAGAGTTTCTACCGCTACCTTCGGGACGCGATTGATCGCTGGAAAGAGGCGCACCCTCCGGCAACAGCTCCCAATGAACTTGTTACGGATGGAAAGGTCGATCCTGTCCGACTTGAGCAGGCGCTGAACGAAACGCTGGATTGCATCATCATTGATTATCAACCGGCGCTGACGCTTTTCCAGCTCAACAATGTGATAGCCTCTTCATCCCTCGTCATTCCTCAGACTATGAAGGGGTTCGACATCGCAACACTGTCGACCTTTGTCACCGGCCTGCTCGGCATGCTGCAGCACATCCTAGCACATGAGCGTATCGATATTGGCTCGGGTGCCAACATGCTTTTGCCAACCATTGTGCAGCGTTCCAACGGTCAGGATCTCAACCACATCGGCAATCTTCTCGAGCACTGCCCCACGGAGATCTTGCCCGTGTTCTATCTTCGGTCAGACGCGATTTCGAACGCTTCAGACGTTTATCAGTCGGTCTACGAATATGAGCCTGACACGCCTGGCAAACGAAAAGGCATCAACAGATTTATCGAGAACGCAGACGCGGTGAACGATGCAATCGTCAGCCGTCTGTGGCCAGGCCTCGAACGTGGTTATGCGAATGCTTGGATGGACACGTTCTATGATGACGATGACGGGGAGACCGCAGCATGAAGCGAACTATCCCGAGGTCGCTGGTTTCGAAAGCTTTGAACCAATCATCTGAGCCGAGTGGAAATGGCGACGAGGCAAAAGTCGACACTGCAACGTCTTCTACTACTGCACCTTTCAAGGGAGCGGGTAGTGCATGGAAGGCCGGCGCACTTGCCCAATCGCAGGCAGCGGTCGAGCAGAGTCGGGCGCAGCTCGTCGAAGACATTCTGAACGGCCGTCACGAGCTTCAGATTTCACCGGAACAAGTGGAGGATCCGTTAGGTTCAGATCGTCGTGATGACTGGCTGGCACAAGAGGCCTTTCAAACGCTTCTTAAGAGCATCGAAATCAACGGCCAAGACACGCCCATCCTTGTTTGGCCAGAGGATCCGAACTGGAAGCCTGACCCGTTGAACCCGACTGACGTTGCGGATGCTCGCTTTATCATGCTGACCGGCAGACGTCGTCATGCTGCAGCGAAGACCTTAGGGCTTAATCTAAGAGCCATCTTGGCGTCCCCAGATAAGCGAGGCGCGGAGAACGCGCAGTTCGAGATGCTGTTCCTTCGTTTCCGGGAAAACGAGGAAAGGGAAAACCTTGGCGCTTTCGAGCGCCTATTGGCTATCGGAGAGTTGTACGAGACGCTTCGTGAATCTGGTGAAAAGACGACCGCGGTGGCGTTTGCTGGACGTATTGGTGTCCACGAGAGTATCGTGTCGCGCGCTCGTGCAGTTTTCGGGGCTCGAGATCAAATCTTGAACGCGTTCAAGAGCGCTTACGACATGAGCTTCCAGGATCTGCAAAAAGCGCTGGCCAGCCTTGAGGGCAAACCGAAGAAGCAAGTCAGAAAGTCCGCTAAGAAAATCACCGCCAAGCGCAAGGTGGGGGGTCGTAATCTCTCGCTCACGTCAGCGAACGGCACTCTCTCGATCAAAGCCGCAAGCGTACCGCTGAGCCAAGAGAAGCTTGAGGAGTTGAGCGATCTGATCGCGGACTTCTTGGCGAAGAATAAGGAGGTTCCACCGACGGGCTAAAGCCTGAATACCGGTGCATCTCCATACATTGAGGCAACGAGCAAGAAGGAAGAATGTGATCTAAAGGCAAAAGAAAAGCCCCCAAGCTGAGGGCCTGAGAGCTGATCTTATTGGTTTGGTCGCCTTGAAGATAAGTCTCTCTCGAATCACTGTCAACGACGAACGCTTCTGAGCGAACGGCTTTCTTTTGCCTCCACATAACTGGAGGTGAGAAACAGGCATGAAACATACAGGTTGGCGCAAGCCGACACCGGGCCTTGGCATTGCAGAGCAGCTTGCCCAAGCCGGCGAACAGGTGGCTGTACCCAAAAAACGGGCCTTCGTGGCCGTGAAGCGGGTCGGTGCTTATATTGGCCTTAAGGCCGGAGACATGATGCTCCTCGACACGCTCGGGGCCTTTACTCAGGCCCAGGACTGGGAGGAGGGGCAGCGTCCGATCGTCTGGGCATCGAACGCCTATCTGATGGAGCAGACCGGGTTCTCGCTCTCTGCTCTCAAACGCCATGCAAGGCGCTTGGCCGAGATGGGCGTGATGTCCTTCCAGGACAGCCCTAACGGCAAGCGGTGGGGCCGCAGGGACGTCGAGGGGCGCATTATCGAGGCCTATGGCTTTGATTTGTCGCCGCTGTCGGCGCGTGTCGAGGAGTTCGAGGAGCTCCATGCCGAGTTGCAGGCCGAGCGCGAACTCTGCCAGCGCCTGAAGCGCCAGATCACAGTGGCGCGCCGGATGATCCGAGCCCGGATCGAGGCAGCCGTCAGCACCGCGCTGCGTGGGCCTTGGAGGCAATTCACGGGCCTCTTTGAGGAGCTTCTGGATCGACTGCCGCGCCGCCATGAAGCCTCCGAGCAGCTCGCGCGACTCCTGATGTGGTTCAGGGAGCTTCAGGAACGCGTCGAAGCGGCCTATCTCAAGGCAACCGAAGTCGTTCAACCTGTGGAAAACACGCCGGACACCAAGGAACAAGTTCCTGAGAAGACTCAAGAAATGAACCCCAGGGAAGTCATTTCTGACCCTCATATACTAATTACAAACCAACTCGATCCTGTAACTCGTAATTCCTCAGAAAATGAGGAAGACGCGGCCGTGGTGCCCAATGCTCAGCCCGAAGATCAGGTTGATAGGGAGTTGGAAGACTGGGTGGCAGAGGTGCGCAAGAAGCGCGCAGCGCTGGATCTCCCAACCGTCATGCAAGCCTGCCCGGAATTTGCGTCCTGGGCGCGCAATATGGGCGGGTTCCTGAAAGATTGGGGCGATCTTCACCGGGTTGCAGGTCAACTCAGGCCGATGATCGGTGTGTCCGAGCATGCCTGGAACGTGGCGCAGGACCGTTTGGGCAAACAGGTGGCGACAGCAGCGCTGGCGCTTGTCTTCGAGAAACATTGCGCAGGCGAAGTGTCCTCGCCGGGCGGATATCTGCGTGGCATGGTCGAAAAGGCCGGGGCAGGGGAGCTGCATCTCGAGCGCAGCTTTTATGGCAGGCTTAGCGGGCAGGCGGCGTGATCGGGCAGGGGTCAGAGACCGGCAGCTTTGGTCAGGTTCACCCGGAACCGATCGCGCCGGCGCTGGTAGCGGCGGGTCATTTCGGCCGAGGCATGTCCGAGTTGTTTTTGCACGTAGCGTTCGTCGACTTCCGCCGAACTGGCGAGGCCGGCGCGCAGCGAGTGGCCAGAGAACAGCGCCAGGCGTTCCCTTTCGGGCAGCTCGGATCGGATGCCAGCGTCCAGGATGGTGCGCTTGATCAGCCGTGCCACATGTTTGTCGTTGAGCCGAGCATCGAGGGCGCGCTTGCCATCGCGCGAGGTGCCGACAAAGACCGGGCCGAAGTCGATCTTGGCAAAGTGCAGCCATTGCTCCAGCGCATGCACGGGACAGGTCTGATCCTTGGTGCCGCGGCCGATCTCGACCTCGCGCCAACCGGTCTTGGCGTTGAGGATGAGGAGGGCGCCCTGTTCCATGATCTCTATCCAGCCGCCGGACTCCGGCGTGTCGTCTTTGTGCACGTCCAGGCTGACGATTTCCGAACGGCGCAAGCCTCCGGCGTAGCCGAGCAGAAGGATCGCCCGATCCCGCAGCCCGCGCAGATCGTAGGGCAGGGTGGCCACCATCGCGAGGATGTCTTCTGCCAGGATCGCTTCCTTCTGGACCGGCGGTCGTGCGTGCTTGCGCTTGATCCCGGCCAGCACTGTGGCGATGTGGCGGTTATTCCGATCGAGGGTGAGTCCCCGCTGCGCGTAGTTCCAGGCGAGGCCCGACAGGCGGCGGTCGATGGTCGAGACCGATAGGGCAGGGGAGGGGCCTGATCCAGAGGCCAGATCCGCGAGATAGAGCCCGATCATTTCCGGGGAGGGGGGCAGCGGTTCCGTGCCCTTCATCCGGCACCATCGCGTGAAATGCGCCCAGTCCTTGGCATAGGCCTTAAGCGTGTTGTCCGACGCCGCCGCGCGCGCGTAGTCGCGGGCGGTGTCCACCAGCCGATCGAGACTGCCGGAACCGGCGACAAAGGACGGAAGGCTCAAGGCCCCGCCGTCAGGGCGATCTCTCTCGTTGTCCTCGTTGGACGAAGGCCCGATTGGCGGTTCTGAGCTCGATTTCTCAGTGTTTTCTGACATGTCGCAGATGATATTTAATAGTGTCCGATAATGCAAACTTATTGGACATAAAAGAAAGGCGCAAGGCGGGGCGGTTAGTGCGCTATTCTCTGGCAGAAAGCGCCGCACGAGTGTAGGCTCGGGGCATGAAATTTGCCCGACCGGACTCCATCAGCGACCTCGAGACGTTACCCCGGATGCCTGCTTGGGTCACCTCCACGCGTGCTGAAACCCTTGAAGATGTTGCGTTTTTGTCGGGCGCCGCCCTGAACCACCTGCATCTTGTGTTGGGACACGAGGCGGTGCCCCAAGCCTTGTTGCGGGACCGGCTCGCGCTGCGCGCGGCCGAGGCTTGTGTCGCGTTCTCTGGCCGACCAGAGAGGACAGGGGAGTTGCGCGACGCGGTGCACCTGTTGCGCCCCGGCGACCTGCCCGGACCGGCTGGCGAAACCTGCCTCACTTGGCGGCGTGCGGTGGAGCGGCCGGTGTCGATCAAGGCTCTGGGTCGAGCCTTGCCGGCCTTTGAGTCGGGCCAGATTGCCGCGTGGCTTGATGCGGGGCAAGGGGCGCCGGTGACCCGGGCCGCGATGGTGCTGGATGCAGTGCTGACCGAAGCGCCGCGGGCCGATGTGCCCGCGTTGATCCTTGCTGAGGCGGCTCTGGCCCAAGCCCTCGGTTGGGATCACGTTGTGCCGCTGCTGGCCGCAGCCCTGAAACGCGCGGACCTGCGCAAACAGGGCGATGACCTTCGCTTGGCCTGTCATCGGGCGCTAATCTCTTCGGCGATCGAGGCCGTGCGGCAGGCCGCCGACCTCGCACGCCGCGCTGCGCACCTTAAAGCGGTCGCACCCAAGCTCCGGGCCAAGGGGGCGGGCCACGCGGTCGAGATGTTCCTGACCCGCGACGCTGTGGCGCCGTCGGCCTTGCCTTTGCCGGATCGCGCCGCGCGGCGGCTCTGCGACCGGCTGGTTGACCTCGGCGCGATCCGTGAACTGACCGGCCGCGACACCTTCCGGCTTTACGGGGTGTAGCGATGGCGAAGGATCGCTCTGACCCCGAACTGGATCGTGAGTTGCCCGACCTGCCGCCTGAGCTGCGCTGGCGGGAATGGATGCGCCGGATCGAGGCTGTGCTCTTTGCCTCAGCTTCGCCGGTGCCGCGCGACGACCTGGCACGCGTGGTGGGGCAGGGGGCTTCGGTCGACCTTCTGGTCGAGGACCTCGCCGCCGATCTGGAGGGGCGGGCCTTCGAGATCGCCCAGGTCGCTGGCGGCTGGATGCTGCGCACGCGCGCCACCTACGCCCCCGCGATCCGCGCAGCGGCGGATGTCGGGGACCAGCTACTCGATCTGAGCGAATTCGACGTCGCGGTCCTGGCGGCGATCGCCTACCACCAGCCGATCACCCGCGACGGGCTGAAGGACATCTTTGGCAAGGAGATCAGCCGCGACCTGATCGGGCGACTGCATGCGCGCGACTTGATCGGGACCGGGCCAAGGTCGCCTCGGCGCGGCGCTCCCTATACTTTTGTCACGACCGAGCAGTTCCTTGTCGCCTTCGGGTTGGAGAGCCTTCGTGATCTTCCGGATCGGGAGCAGTTGGCGGATGCGGGGGTTGTAGGCGAAGCACCACAAGTTGATTTCGGGTGACGCGTTGCCGATCTCATTGTGCGATAAACCTCTGAGATAAATTTTTTTTCGCCCGTAGGCTCATATCTTGCTGGTCTCCGTTGCCGATGCCTAGCGCGAACTCGGTCGTTCTGCTTATCGGTTCATTCGCAGTGCAACGATTCGTCTGAGGTCTCATGAAATATTTGTAATTTCAATGCGATAATCGTTGCATGGTTTCTTGATGCGGCCTCATGCTTCCGCTCGTTGACAGAACGGTACCGCAATCACGGGAACTTGAAGAGCGGCTAGTGGCACGACCAGCGTTTCGCAGGGGGGCGAAACGAGTCTTGCCGGGGTGGCAAGAATGAAATCGACCGCAGTTGCGTTTCGACGCTAGCTCTTCTGAATGAATTGAGCCGTGCTCCTGTCGGAAAGCGCTAGTCACCCTGAGTAGGACTGGAAAGATTGTCAGCTTCGTGCTACATATTCTGTAAATCTGTAGTGCGAAGGTTGCAAATGCCTACTCCACACACTCCTCCAGCGGCCGTGCGCCGCGCCCTGCGTAAGCTCGGCGCGGATATCCACGACGCAAGACGCCGCCGCAAGCTACCAATGGCGGTCGTTGCGGAGCGCGCCTTCACGTCTCGTTCGACCCTGCAAAGGGTCGAAGCCGGCGACACAAATGTCAGCATCGGCATCTATGCTGCTGTACTTCAGGCCCTTGGACTGCTCGAAGGTCTTGGTCAAGTTGCCGACATAAGCAGTGATAGTGTTGGGCAAGCACTGGCGAGTGCCGATCTGCCCAAGCGCGTTCATATGAAGCGGTCAACTAGGTCGTCCCGCGATGGCTGACTTCGAGGTCCATATCGATCTTCACGGCCGCACGCGCCCGATCGGATTGGCGAGAAGCAACCGTGTTCGAGGCACAGAGACCATCCTTTTCGAACATGACGGCGCCTGGCTTGAGGACGCCGAGCGCTTCTCACTTGAGCCTGCGCTCGCTCTTACGCGCGGCGCCTTCGCTCCTCCTGCCGGTCTGGCGACATTCGGATCCATCGGCGACTCCGCGCCAGATACCTGGGGCCGCCGCCTCATGCAGCGTGCCGAGCGTCGCTTAGCCGACCGCGAAGGCCGAGCAGTCCGCACACTTGCGGAAAGTAACTACCTGCTTGGGGTTGCAGATGAGACGCGCCTCGGCGCGCTACGGTTTCGCTGGGCCGGCGAAGAAACCTTCCAGGCGCCGATCAGGGCCGGAGTGCCAGCCCTGATCGAGCTTGGCCGTCTGCTCCAGATCACCGAGCGGATTCTCCGGGACGAGGAAACGGACGAAGATCTTCAACTGATCTTCGCGCCCGGCTCCTCCCTTGGCGGTGCGCGGCCGAAGGCCTCGGTTATCGACCAACATGGCCATCTCTCCATCGCCAAGTTTCCCAAGGAAACAGATGACTACAGTATGGAAACCTGGGAGGAGATCGCACTACGGCTGGCTGGCCAAGCCGGTATCGTCACCCCACAACACGAACTTGTCGAAGTGGCTGGTAAATCGGTGATGTTATCGCGACGCTTTGACCGCGATGGCGCGATCCGCATCCCGTTCCTGTCTGCCATGGCGATGATGGGTGCCAAGGACGGCGAACGTGGCAGCTATCCCGAGATCGTCGACGCACTGACCCAGCATGGCGCACAGGGAAAGACGGACGCCCACGCACTTTATCGGCGTGTCGTGTTCAATGTGCTGATCTCCAATGTCGACGATCATTTGCGCAATCACGGCTTTCTGTGGCTAGGCAAGGCTGGGTGGTCGCTCTCGCCCGCCTACGACCTCAATCCGGTGCCCACGGACCTGAAGGCGCGCGTGCTGACGACGAACATCGACCTCGATGAGGGCACCTGCTCGCTCGATCTGCTTGAACAGGCTTCGGAGTATTTCGCCCTCACGCTGGCGCAGGCACGCGCGATCATCAAGGAGGTTGCGACCGTAACTGCGACATGGCGCGAGACCGCAAAGGTCGTAGGCGCACGATCGTCCGAGATTAACCGCATGGCCAGCGCCTTCGAGCACGACGATCTCACGCGGGCGCTGGCGTTATGACCAGGACATTCTTGCATAGCTTCGATCCGCCAAGTGCGAGCCCGGTCTCCGGGGCCATCGTCGATCTGGAAGTTTCCGAGATAGAGGATGCCGGCATCCGAGAGGTGCTTCAGACACCGGGTGCGGCCTATGGCGCCTGGTCGATTCTTGATGCGCTCTTGGCCCCGACCGGCTCAGGCACACCGTTCGTGTTCAAGGAGCCGCTCGGTCAAGCACGAGAGGTCAAGGTCGCGCTCTCCGGCCTGTTCGGACGGTTCGTCGCGCGTGCCTACCTCGAGCGCTATTTCAACCTCTCGATTTTCGCCCATCTCGGCAGCCGCACGATCGACCTCGATCGCCGACATAAGGTCAAGATCACACGCCTCGCCCGTGGCGACCTGCCTGACTGGATTGCCTGCGCATCTGACCTGTCTTCGCTGACTGTCGCCGAAGCTAAGGGTTGCCACGATGTCGGTGGCCCTGCCAAAGCGCTGGACCGAGCGTGGGCGCAAGCACGTCGAATCGACGTCACTGTCCGAGGCCACAAGGTTGGGGTGAAGCGTATCGCGATCGCCACGCGCTGGGGAATGGCAACGGCCGGTCCAACCGATGCCCGTCTTTCGGTTAGGGACCCCATCGAGGAAGGCGAGCCTCACACCCAGGAGGAGAAGGACGCGCTCTTCATCGGCATGCTTCGCCTGCATGTCGCCAATCTCATCAAGCCGCTCGGCCATGCTGAATTGGCTGGCGCACTTCGGAGCCTAACGCGACAATCATTTCCAAGAAGCCTACAAGGCGAGACACAGCGTGCACGCTCGCTGCTCGACGCTTCTCCTGTGCGGGATGTTGAGAAGGCAAGTGTCGCCAAGGACGGTCTGATCGGCGGGATCGTCACCCGCGCCGGACCGCTCACCGACACCGACATTGAACCAGCGGATCAAGAAGCACTTTCCCGCCTTAATCTCCGGCCCGTGTTCGTCGGGGTCGAACGCGAGCTCATTCGCGCCGCAATCGACGCCAAGCCGCAAGCCATTCGCAGCCGTCTCGCCGACAAGACGAGCCCGGACGAATTTGCACGACCGGATCGAGCTGGCGGCTGGATCATTCCACTCGGCCAAGAGCGGCGCATGAAAGGCGGCACCTGAAACAATGATCACAGAAGACAACCATCATAGAAAACAGCCCGCCAGATCTTGCGGGCGGGATCGGGGCAGAAGACATGGACGCGCACGAGACTGATCTCTCGAACGAAGCTGCAGCACTGGCCGATATCCTCAAGTGGTCGGTGGACCTGCCCGCCTGGCAACGCGATGCGCTGAGACGTCTGTGTGGTCAGTCCA
>WGLV01000031.1 GCA_016125385.1 bacterium | reverse complement strand
GCCGCCGGGGCCAGAACAGAAAAACCGTGGAAAGAAGTCAAACCGGGTCAGGAAGCGCCCCAGTTTGAAGAAGAACAGAAGGATGAATACACCAGCGCGCTCTTCCGCGCCAAGCAACGGGCTTCATCACGCATGAAACGGGACGATCAAGACAAAAAATGACGATGCACCGCTTTGATATGGACCGCCGAACGTTTTTTATTCAGGCATCGCTTCACGGCGCCGCGCTGGCGCTCGCCTCGTGTGGAACCACCCCCAGGAAGAAACCCGCCGACGAAGTGCTTGACCGGCCGCCCGCGCCGCTGGCCGCCGGACAGACCTATGTTTATCAGCATGAAGGCCCGCGCCCCTTCGGCGATGGTCTGAACGACGCCAGCGGGCGCTGCACGGTGACGGTGTTGGGCCGCGACCCTGAAATGGGGAACCACTGGGTCGTCGAAGAGCGCTTCGAGCATGACCAGGGCGTCCAGCTCAGCCTGATCGACGATAAATACCTGCGCCACATGCAGGGCGTCCGCGAAGAGGGTTCGATACTCAAGATCGAGGAAAAACCACCCGCTCCGGTGCGGTACATCGACTGGCATAAGAACCAGAAGAAAACCACCGTGATTCACCAGACGGTGAAAAACGAGCAGAACGAAGTCATCGGCGAGGCCACCACCACCGATGAAACCCAGCGGCTGTACGATTATCGCGTCGTGACTCCGATGGGCGCGATTCTCTGCCGCCATTTCGTTTCGAACATCACCATTGAAGCGAATCTGGCGGGCTCAACGGTGAAGATGAACGGCCGGGTCGAGTCGTACTGGTCGGATGGGCTGGGGTGGTTCGTACAGAAAACCTGCCAGTTCAAACCGATGACGCGCGACGGCGCCGAGGCCGGCGCCGCCTATCAGGCGCAGACCATGCTGGTTGGCGCCGACCTGCCCGGACAGGACGATTCACTGGGCGGCCAATCTCTTTCACCCTAATCTTTCTCTTTCAATCGTAACAGCAACAGAGAGTTGCACACCACGGTGACCGAACTCATCGCCATCGCGGCGGCCGCGATCATGGGTGACATCAGCCCGACAGCGGCGGCGGGTACGGCGCACACGTTGTAGAAAAACGCCCAGAACAGATTCTGTTTGATCTTGCTCAGTGCGGCGCGGCTTAATACGATCGCCCGCGCCGCACCCATCGGGTCGCCGCTGGGCAGAATGATATTGCCGGTCTCTTTCGCCACGTCGGTTCCACCGCCCATCGCCACGCCGATGTGCGCTTTCGCCAGCGCGGGGGCGTCGTTGACGCCATCGCCCACCATCGCCACGATGCGGCCCTCGCTCTGCAGGCGATCGATGACGGATTCTTTCTGGTCGGGCTTCACGTGGGCGATCACGTCTTCGATTCCGATCTCGTTGGCCACGGTTCTGGCGGTGTTTTCGTTGTCGCCGGTAAGCAGGTGCGTTTGCAGCCCCAGCCGCTTGAGGCGCTCGACCGCGTCTTTGGCGCCCGGCTTGACGGTGTCAGCGAGGCCGAAGACTCCCGCCGCCTTGCCGTTCACCGCGCACGCCGCCAGCGTTTTTCCGTCGTTGGTAAAACGTTTGGCGGCGTCTTCCAGCGATGAGACGTCGATCTGGTTTTCTTTCAGAAAATCAAAAGAACCGACCAGAACCGTGTCGCCGTCCACTTTGGCGGATACGCCCTTGCCTCCGGGTTCGTTAACGTTTTCCGGATCGTTCCAATTCAGGTTTTTTCCGCGGGCGTATTCAACCACCGCTTCGGCGAGGGGATGACGCGAAGCCGACTCGACGCATGCCGCTTTGGCGATCCACTCATCCCCGCCGGATGAGAAAACCTCGTCGACTTCGGGTTCGCCTTTGGTGAGAGTGCCGGTTTTGTCGAACACGACGTCGGTTAACTGGCCCGCGAGTTCCAGCGTGTGGGCTTCTTTAATGAGAATCCCCTGACGCGCGCCTACCGAGGTGCCCGCCATGACGGCGGTCGGCGTAGCCAGGCCCAGCGCGCAGGGACAGGCCACGATCAACACCGAGACGGCGTTCACCAGGCCATGGACCCACTCGTCCGGCGCGGCGATATACCAACCGATAAACGTCAGGGCGGCCGCCGCGATAATCGCCGGAACGAACACCGCCGAGACGCGGTCGGCCAGAGCCTGCACGTCGGCTTTCGATTCCTGCGCGCGCCTGACCATTTCGACGATGCGTTGCGGCGCGGTATCGGCGCCGACCCGGCGCGCTTCGATCTCAATCGCGCCCGATTTGTTGATCGTGCCGCCCGCGACCTCGTCGCCCTTTTGTTTGGAGACGGGCATGCTCTCGCCGGTCAGCATCGATTCATCGACGCTGGTTTCTCCCTTGACGATTTCGCCATCGACCGGAAACGCCTCGCCCGGCCGGACGCGCAGCCGGTCGCCGATCTCCACGTCATCAAGGTCGACTTCTTTTTCTTCGCCGTTTTCAATTTTCCGCGCGGTGGGCGGCGTCAGATCGAGCAGGGCTTCCACCGCCGAGGCGGCGTGGCCGCGCGCGCGCGTTTCGAGATATTTGCCGATGCTGATGAAGGTCAGAATCATCGCCGAGCCGTCGAAATAGAGCGGTTCCGCGCCGCGAAACAGATTGACCGTGCTGAACAGGTAAGCGGTGGTCGCGCCCAGCGCGATCAGCGTGTCCATGGTGGTCGCGCCATGCCGCGCCGCTTTGATCGCCGCGCGGTAAAACGGCCAGCCCACGAATACCTGCACCACCGTCGCCATCGCGAACACCAGCCAACCCGAGCCCGGAAAACCGGCGCCCATGCTCAGCGCCATGATGGGGATGCTCAGGGCCGCTCCAACGCTCAGCCGCCAGGTCCAGAGCCGCAACGCGTTTGCGTGTTGCTGGCGGTGCTGTTCGCGCTGATTGGCTTGAGGGGGGTGCGCCTGATAGCCCGCGTTTTCCACCGCGCGGATCAACGCGTCCATTGATGGCGCGCGTTCACCGGCGATGACGGTGGCCTGTTCAGAGGCGAGGTTGACCCGCGACTCACGCACGCCCTCCACGCTGTTCAGGGCTTTTTCTACCCGGCTTACGCATGAAGCGCAGGTCATGCCTTCAATGGCGAGCCGGATGGTATTGGCGTCTTTGGGGATGGATTTTTTTGTTTGAGAAGATGATTCGGGTGACGAGCCGGGCGCGATTTCGCACGCGTCAGGCCTGTCATCAGATGAGTTCAGTTTTTTTTTACCGGCGTGTAGCCCGCCGTGACGACGGCGGAAAAAAGATCCTCTTCGGTGGCGTGGGTGGGGTCGAATTCCACTCGCGCCGTTTTTGAATCGAGGTCAACCGAAACCGCAGACGTTCCGTTCACCGCTTCCAGCGCGCTGGTGACGGATTTCACGCAGTGCTGACATGACATACCTTCGACCTGAAATTCAGATGTATTCATACAACCCTCTCGGGACTAGATTTCCGCGCAAACAAGAAAGGCGGATACCCATAGTATAACAGGGTTCCGCCTTTTTTGCGTTTTGAGAGGCCGCCGGAGCGAATCCGGCGCTTGTGAAACGGGTTATTCGCCCGCGGTCGCGGCGTCCCAGTCGGGACCGTGGGTCACCTGATCTTTGGCGTTGCGCCGCAAATCTTCCTGAAATTCAAAGTTGGCGTTTTTCTCGATGTATTCCTGCTGATCCTTGGGTACTTCATCTTCGGGGAAAATCGCGTTCACGGGGCAGACCGGAGCGCAGGCGTCGCAATCGATGCATTCATCGGGGTTGATGTACAGCATGTCTTCACCCTCGTAGAAGCATTCGACTGGACACACCTCTGCGCAGTCCCCGTATTTGCACTTGACGCAGGGTTCGCAAACCACATAAGTCATAATGTTGACTCCTTCGCGTTCGGTTCAATGGCGGGGCGCGCTCGCGTTCGGCGCCGTCCCGGGTTTCCGTATGGGGTTATAACGCTTTCCCCATCGCCTCGCAACCCCTTTTTGCGAACGCCTGTCGTTCGCGCGGGCCGCTGAGCACGAGAATCATCGCCCGCTTTATGAATTTTTCAAGTTGGCCGGGGCGTTTCCGCCTCATCTTCGCCAATGCGCGGCGGGTATAAACAGGGCGGCGCCTCCCGTTCGAATCCGATTCGATTCTCTCACGCGCCTCGCTTTGAGTCAGATGAGACGCATGTGCCTCTTGCGCTTCAAGATAAGCCATTGAACAATGAACCGTTTGGTGATGATTTCTCCATGGCGCCGTTTCGCGAACGGGCCGTGGCGGGGCGGACGCTCGTACAGGCGCCGCGTTGCGTTCAGTGATTATCTTCGGGAATGACGCAGGGGTTCGGATTTCAAGCGTTACACACGATTCGGGCTCGCGTTTATCAATCACGGACGTCATTCGATATAAAACAGGCGCGGCAGGGCGCCAATCCGGTTGATTGAAGTGAAAAAAATGGCGAAGTCAGCGAAAACTCAACTCATTCTGATCCTCGGCCTGCTGGCCGTTTCCGGCGTCAGGCCGGCCTGGGCTCAGTATGATTCCGCCATTTACGATACCTTCACCCGTTTTTCACCCGCCGTCTATTCCATCAATGTGCAGGTTCCCAAGACGGTGATCATGGCGAAATATGAAGAATCGATCACGCGCCTGCGCGACTTTCACGATCAGTACAGCGACATGGTGATGGGCGGAACCCAGCCCATCATGAGTTATTTCATGCTCGACAGTCTGATCGACAAGTGGGAGCGGCAGCTGAATTACCTGAAAGAACAGATGCTGCTCAACAACCGGGTGCATGGCTCGGGTTTCGCCATTGATAACCACCATATCGTTACGCTCAGTACCGTGATCAAAAACGCTACCGGCGGCGCCGACGTGTCGGTCAGCGATCTGAACGACAACTCGTTCGAGGCTCAGGTGAAAGGGATCGATGAGATGACCGGCGTGGCGGTGTTGTACATCCCCGGCGCCACATTTGAGCACTTCATCGATACCAGCCGTCTCTCGACTCAGTTGACCGTTTCGTCATACGTCATGACGATTCAAAGCCCCTATACCCTGCCGCCTTCGCCCTATTCAGGCATGATCGGGGGGTATTTCCGCCGGCTCAAACAGTTTCCGCTGGAGCGGTATATCCAGACCGACCTGCCGCTATACCCCGGCAACGAAGGCGCGCCGGTGCTTTCCCCCTCGGGTAATCTGGTCGGGATGATGGCGTCGGAGTTTCACGTGGGCAATTACCCCAGCGTGACGTTCGTGATTCCAGCCGATCTGGTGCTCGACTCCGTCAACCAGATTCTGCAGCGCGGTGAAGACTCGCACGCCTGGATTCCCGGCATCGAACTCCAGCAACTGGTAAACCGGTTTACCGAGGCGCCCGCCGGCATCCTGGTCAAGAACATCGATACCCAGAGCCCCGCCGCCGCGTCGGGGCTTCAGCCCGGCGACATCATCGTCGGTTTTCAGGGTGAAGACGAACGCCGGCTCGAAGGGCTGTTGCGCCATCTGATTCAATCCACGCCGAACCAGGTGGTCAGTCTGGACGTGATACGCGGCGAGCAACGGCTTCAGTTTCAGGTCGCCACGGTATCGCGCGACCGGTAATCCGTCCGATTTCTCCGTCCGCGTCCGGCGCCGCATCCCCTCAACCCGCCCGCCGACTGATGTACCATGAACAAAATTGATAACGGCCGCCGCCCGGTCTGGCGGCGAATCGGGATTCATTTCATTGAACACATGCTGAAACACGATCGTTTACTTTCATTTCACGCCTGTCATTGCGCCGTGTGGGGGCTGGTTCTGTTTGCCGTTATGGTGAGCGGATCGCGCGCCTGGTCCGCCGTGGAACCCGCCATCCGTTTTTCATCGCTGATCGAACGGCTGACCGATCTCAGCGGCGTATATCAGGCGCCCGACGGCGATATGGGCGTGGTCGTCAGCCAGGGCAATGAGGATGACGACGCCGGGGGCGAGTGGTACGCCGCCGCCGAGTTGCCCGGCCCCGGCGCGGTGACGCGCATCTGGTCGTCCGATCCGCGCGGCCGTTTCCGGCTCTATATCGACGATGCTGAAAAGCCACTAGTCGAGTGCGATTTCGATGAGGTCTTTCAGGGAGGGGTGGAGCCATTCAAAAAGCCGTTCGTCTACGCGGGGTCGAAATCGGTCGACGCCGCGTGGTCGTATGTGCCCATTCCCTATTCGCGCCGCTGCCGTATTGAACTGAACGCCCGGTGTCCGTATCAGATCGATTACGCGCTTTTTCTGCTCGACGCTTCGGTGGAGCCGTTGAGCCTGCCGCTTTCCAAAGCCGACGCCGCCGCGATGACCGCCGCCGCCAAAGCGTTCACGCCCGCGTCGAAAGAACCCTATAAACTGAGCAAGACGCTCAAGCGCAAGACGCTGCTGGCGACGGTTTCGGCGGGCGCGCGGGTTGAGGCGGCCACGCTGGAAGGCCCCGGCGTGATCCGGGGACTGCGGGTGAAATGGCGTGGAGACAAAGACGCCGGCGGCCGCGACCTGATGCTGAAGATTTTCTGGGATGACGAAGACGCGCCCAGCGTATGGGCGCCGCTGTACGATTTCTTTGGAGGGCGGGCCAAAACGCTGGCGGTCGGGCGTCAGGATGATGACGTCCATTATTGCTACCTGCCCATGCCCTTCGCCCGCAAGGCCAGCCTGTGGATCGAAAACGGCGCCGAGAGCGAAACGCACCGGGTTGAAATCTCCATCGATTCAGAGCCGCTCGATCATCCGCCCGAACGGTTGCGCACGTTTCACGCGCAGTGGCGCCGTGAGAACGATTTCGCGTTGCATCCCGTTCCGTATGACGGCCAGCGCGGCGAACCCCGCCGAAATCCGGCGTTGAATTACGACGCGTTCAAGGCGCGGGGCGACGGCCACGTGGTTGGGGCGATGTTAAACCTGCGTCCCGGAATCAGCGGCGCGGCGCGCGTGTCGGTCGATGAGCGCGCCTGGCCTCCGATGCCGGCGGGCGGCGGCGCGGCGAGCTTCTTTAACGCCGCCGGTCAGGAATCGGCGCTCAACCGCCCGCTCTGCGCCAATCTGGGCGACGTGAACGGCGTCAGTGAATTCCTGCGGCTGTTCACTCCATTCCCCATCGATTTCCGCACGCAGTGCGAGATCGGTTTTGAGCGGGGGCCGGCCAACACCCTGCGCACCGATATGTCGAGCGTGGTGTACTGGTATCAGGAAGAGCCGCACGAGCCATTCATCCAGCCCGACCCCGGCCCGGCGCGCGAGTTTCGACGCGTTGAATTCGTTCAGCCCGAGTGGCGCGTCGAAGGTGAAACCGCCTCGCCCCAGCCGTTGGTGATCGAAGGAGAAACGGCGCTCGCCGCCGCCTCGGGCGGCGTATATGAGCCGCAGGATATGCGCCCCTATGGCCCCAACTGGAGCGGCGAACGGCAACTGCGCTTTGAAGGGCTGGGCGAAGAATCGATGCTGGAGGTTCAGGCGCCCCGTTTCGATTATTCGGGATATTACGACTTTGAATGCGTACTGACTCGCGCGCCCGACGCGCCCGTCATTCAGATGTTCGTCAATCACAACGATATCTTTCAGGCGATCGACCTGTACGATAAACAGGTCATGCCAGTGACGTACAAATCGTCTCAACCTTCGTTTTATCACGCGTCTGAAATCCCGATCGTCAAGATGATTCTCAAAGGCCGCAACGCCGATTCGTCGGGGTGGACGGCCGGTCTCGACTGCTTCAGCCTGATCGCACATCCCGATGCGCCGCAATCGTTGACGGTGCGGGGGCCGTTTTATCTGAACCCCGCTGAGGGGGAGACGCTTCAGGCGTTTACGCCGGACGGCGCGCCCGCATTGCCGCTCGGTTTCGCGGCGAAGCCGCCCAAAGACGCGGTCATCAAGCCGGGTTCCTCCAAAGCGTTTGAGATCAAGGCGGTCTCGGCGGATTCGGATCGGGCGGAATATTATCTGGTCAAAATGACCGTCGAGGCTGATCGGGCGGGGTTGTACCGCTTTGACGCCGCTCCCCATTCATCAACCCCTTTTTTACTTTCGCAGGAGTCTGATAGCATGAAAGAACAGCCCGCGCGCCTGCTGGTGAACGGAATCCCGCTTGAGGGCGGCGATGAGACGCTGTTCGACGCGGAAACCCATCAGCGGCTGCCGGTCCGTTTCGCCGTCCCGCTCAATCAGGGGAGCAACGAGTTGATCTGGATGACGCGGGCCGGAGTTTCGTTTACGCCGCGCGTATACGGACTGTCAGTGAACTGAGTGAAATCGATAAAACTCACAGTGATTCGTAAATGCGTTTACTCATACGTGAAATCGCCGGGGGGACAGGAACGCCATGAAAACTCGCAAATTGATGTGGATGCTCGCGTCGCTGGCCGTGTTGATCGCTTTGCCCTGTCAGGGCGGGGAAGTACGAATCAGCGAAGAGGAACTGCTCGATAAAATCAAAGGCGGATGGCTGGGACAGATCATCGGCGTGGTGGTGGGCGGCCCCACCGAGTTCCGCGCGCAGGCCCGAACCTACGCCGATCCGCTCAACTGGAACGCCGCCGAAGTGAAAGACTGCATCGGCCAGGACGACCTCTACGTCGAAATGACGTTCGCCAAAGTGATGGACGACATAGGGCTCGACGCCTCAATGCTCGATTACGGCAAGGCCTTCGGCGAAAGCCAATATCACCTCTGGCACGCCAACTTCATGGGCAGGCAGAACATCCGCAATGGAATCATGCCGCCCGATTCCGGATCGCCCGAGTACAACGCTCACGCCGACGACATCGATTTTCAGATCGAGGCCGACTTTATCGGGCTGATGTGCCCCGGCCTGCCTCAAACCTCCAACCGTTTCTGCGACCGCGTGGGCCACGTGATGAATTACGGCGACGGCGTCTACGGCGGCGTCTTCGTGGCGGCCATGTACGCCGACGCGTTTTATGAAAACGATCCGCGCGCGCTGGTTGAGGCGGGGCTCGCCGCGCTGCCCGCCGAGAGCGGCTACGCGAAAGCGATTCGCGACGTGCTCGACTGGTCGAAAGAATCGCCCGATGACTGGAAGGCGGTCTGGCAACGCTTTGAAACCAGGTGGGCCAACACCGATTCATGCCCGCAGGGCGCGCTCGATAACTTCGACATCGACGCCAAAACCAACGGCGCTTATATCGCCATCGGCCTGCTTTACGGGGAAGGCGACCTGAAAAAGACGATCGAGATCTCCACCCGCTGCGGTCAGGATTCCGATTGCAACCCCGCCAGCGCGGCGGGCGTGCTGGGCGTGGCGCTGGGCTTCAAGGCGATGCCCGATGACTGGGTGGCTGAACTGAAAAAGATCGAAAACGAAAAGTTCGCGTTCACCGATTACTCGTTCAATGATATCTGCCGCAGCACGCTGGAGCGCGCGAAGACGATCATCGCGGAGGCGGGCGGCAAAAAAGCGGGCGGCGAGTGGATATATGAAACCCAGACAGCCGAGCCCGCGCCGCTGGAACAATGGATTCAGGAGCAGCCCATCGATTCGATCGGCGCCGATGCGTCCATGTTCGAATATACCGGCGCGTGGGATACGAATCGCGGCGTCCGCGCCTCGGCTGAAAAAGGCGCGAAGGCGAAACTCACTTTCACCGGAACCGGCGCCATGATCTGCGGGACGTACTTCGAAAAAGCGGGGGACGTCAAAGTTTACCTCGACGGCAACTTCGTCCGCACCGCCGCGCTGTTCACGCCCGACGCCAATCGCGGTGGAGAAAGCATCTACCACGTGTTCGGCCTGCCCAGAGGAGAGCATACGATCGAACTGGTGAACGCGGGGCCCGATAAACGCGGCGGCGAGGGCGTGACCGCCATTCAGCGCGCGGTGGTGTTCGACGGGCCTGAAAAACCGCGAAATGAAAATGGAAACCAATAATCGGGGGGCGATATGAGAATCAAAATCAGCATCGGCGCTCTGTCGATGCAGGCCAAACTGAATGACAACCGCACGGCGCGTGAAATCTACGAATCGCTGCCGATCGAGGTGCCCTATCATCACTGGGGCGACGAGATTTATTTTCACACGCCGGTCGAGATTCCATTGGAGGAAGGGCAGGAGATCGTCGCGGCGGGCGACCTGGCCTACTGGCCGCCCGGCAAGGCGTTCTGCATCTTTTACGGCCCCACGCCGGCGTCGTGCGACGAACGCCCCCGCGCCGCCAGCCCGGTGACGGTGTTCGGCCATCTTGAAGGCGACGCCAGCCGTTTTAAAAACGCCAAGGGGTTCAATGTGCGCGTCGAGACCGTCGGCGACACGCTGGGCAAAATTTTGTAATTCTGAAAAATTCGGCTGATGCCAGACACGCTGAAATGATTTGTCTGACGATGGAGGAGAAAATGAAACTGAAGTTGCTTTCGATTCTGCTGCTGTTTTCATGCGGGGCGATGGGCGTCCGCGCGCAGGATACGCTGGACTCGCTCGTCGCGGGCGAGGTGGTGAAACTGCGGGGCGGGTTCCAGTTTATCGAAGGCCCTGTGTGGCATCAGGACGGCGTCATGCTGTTCAGCGATATCAACGCCAGCCGCATCTATGCGTGGAACGGAACCAGCGCCGATGTCTGGCGCGCCAACAGTTTTAAATCGAACGGACTGGGTATCGATACCCACGGCCGCCTCATTGCCTGCGAGCACGGCGCCGGCCGCGTCTCAATGACCGAAAAAGACGGCTCCATCGTCACGATTACCAACTCGTACGACGGCAAGCGTCTCAACAGCCCCAACGACGTGATCGTCCGCTCGGACGGGACGGTGTTTTTCACCGACCCTGACTGGGGGCTTGAAGGCCGCTCTAGAGAGTTGGGCTTCAATGGAGTTTACCGGGTGAAGCCCGGCGGCGAGACGGTGTTGCTCGATAAAGACTACGCCAAACCCAACGGCATCGGTCTTTCGCCGGATGAGCAAACGCTCTACGTGGCGGACGATACCCGCAACATTATTCGAGTCTACGACCTCGACGCCGAGGGGAACGTCAGCAATCCTCGCACGCTGGCCAACGTCTCCAATCCGGACGGATTCGCGGTGGACGTCGACGGGCGGATCTGGTCGTCGTCATCGACGGGGATCACCGTCGTCGCTCCCACGGGCGAGCGCATCGGAATCATCCGCGTCGCCGAGCAGCCCGCCAACTGCGCGTTCGGCGATGAAGACATGAAATCGCTCTACATCACCGCGCGCACCGGTCTCTACAAAATCAGGCTGAACGTCGAGGGGCTCAACCCCTGGAGCAAGGTTACCAGCAGCGTGAACAACTAAGAAATGGAACGCCCCGGTTTATACGGAAGGTATGAGTCAGGAGGACGGCATCATCCCTTTCAGGCATGAACGCGGGGCGCCATGTCATTTTGACGGGCGGTGATGGTGAAAGAGACATCCACTTTCTGACCCAGTTTATTCAGAATTGTAATCAGCCGGTCAATGGTAAACCGTTTCAAGTCCGGTTTGCGAAGCCGTGAAAATTCACTATGGGATACGCCTGTTAAACTTTCCGCCTGGCGGGTGGAGAGTTCGCGTTCATCCAGAATCTTGATGATTTTAGAAGCCAGCAGGACTTTGGTTTGCCGGACGTCCGCATCAGGAAGGCCCAAGTCTTTGAAGATGTTTCCACTCCCCCGGACAAGTTCAATTTTTTCGTTCATCCTAGCGCCTCTTTAATTGCTTTGATCCTGTTCCGTATCAGGTCGATTTCATGTTTCGGGGTTTTGATGCCAGATGTTGATTTTTTCTTAAAGGCGTGAACTACCCATAAATCATCACCAATTTGTACGGCATAGATTGTTCTATACGCATCACCCTGATGTCGTAAGGCGATTTCAAAAACTCCGGAACCAAGTCCTTTCATTGGTTTGACGAGTTCCGGCATCCGGCCATCGGCGGCAAGGGCAAGTGCGTACGCAATTTCCTCTCTTGCCGTCAAAGGGAAATTGTTGAATTCTTTAAGCGCGGCTTTAACCCACGAAACTTTTCGTTTTGTTTCTTTAGGCATATTCAATGGTGCCTTTTTTGTCACCGCTTGTCAACAACTTAATAATCTCGAAACTTGACATCGAATAGCCCTGAGCACAACCGTGAGGCTAATTTCAAGGCGCTGAATTTAAGAACGGCATTGGCCGCTCTTTTTTGCGTCAGGCGGATTGGCTCGATTCGGAGGGTTGACGCTCCCACTCGGCCAGTTCTTGCGCGAGGTTGAGGAAGAAGGCGATGTAATCGTTGCGCGTCTTGATGAAGGGAAAGATGCGCAGCCCCACCAGCCCGCCGTGATCGGCTTCAATGACGCCGCGCCAGACGCCCCAGCGAGCCGATTCGACGGGAACCAGACCGTCGTTTTCGCCCGCGCGGTTCTTGAGAAAACGCCAGGGAATGTAGCGCAACCCCGGCCGGTTCATCAGGCTGCCCGCGTAGGACTGGTAATACACGCCGGGGTGATCGGGCGTGGCGGGGTTAAACGCCTCCTGAATGTAACGGGTGCGAAGCTGTCTCAGCCCGTCGAAGCGCCGCTCGCCGATACGCCGGGCCAGCTCTCGGCTGTCGGGGTCGAGCGGCAGGCGTCCGAGCAACCACGCGCCCCCGCAGAACACGGGAATAAGCGCTTCGGGGATTGCGTCGGCGACCGGCGAGCCGTAATGAGGCGTGCCCAGCGTGGTGATGGTGGCGATGCGATGGCCCTGATTCAGCCCGCCGGGCGAAGCCATGTAACGGGAGTCGAGCCCGCCCATGCTATGGGCGACGATATGGACCGGCTGGCTGTCTCCATATCGGGCGCGGATGGCGGCGTCGAGTTGCCCGGCGCGGACGGGGATCGTTTCGGTGGGGTGAACGAGTGGCTGAAAGACTTCATACCCCGCCTGACGCAGAGCATCGGCGACGCCATCGAAATGTCTCCAGATGAGAAAGCGTCGAAAACCGATGAAACCGTGCGCCAGAATGATCGGGTTCATGAAAATCCACTGTTCTTGTCAATCTTCGTCACGAGGCGGCGCGTTCAACCATGAACGAAACGCGCCAGACCCCAGACGGCCCTGCCCTTTGGAGCGCCCGCGACCTGAAGGCTCAGCGTCTTGCAGCCGAGCACCGGTACGCGAATCTCGACGGGCGGCTCGCCCGCTTTCATAACGCCGCTTTGATAGCGGATGGTTCCATCGCAGACGACGGTGAACGTCACGCCTTCCGGCCCGCCGGGAATTTCTTCGGCGGAGAGGCCGATTTCCGCGACGAAATTCTTGTAGCCGTTGGGAACGTATCGTAATTCGATGGTGGCCGCGTTATCCACGCCCAGCCCCCTGGGGTAGACGGTCTGGGCGATCTGCAGGGGATGACCGTTCCATCCCGCGTCTTCCAGCGGTTCGGTTTCACCAGCCAGCACGTCGTATTTCAGGCTGGTGAGGTAAATGTCTTCGGGGTGATAGGTCTCCCAGACGAAAAAGCCGCAAAAACCAAGCAGGCCGATGACGATCGCCGCCTGCAGGGGCGACCATCGGAGGTCGGCGGGCGGCGCGGGCGTTTCCTGAGCCATGTTACTGTTTCGCCCTTTCGGTTTCCTCGGCCTGAACTTCGACGAGGGCTTTGACCGCGTCCATGAAGCCGTCGTGCTCCAGTTTGCTTGATTGCAGCCGTTGAACGCCGTTCAGCGGCTTTCCGTTCACGCCGATGGAGGCGGGCGCGGCGATGGAGGCGGTTGACGATACGCCGCCGGGGAAGAGCACGGCGGCGGGTTCGCCGTTGGTGACGTATTTCGCCCGGGTCTCTGGGTGTTCTTCCACGTTAAACTTGCCCAGTTTAAGGCCGACCGCGCTGCTGAAGCCGATTTTGCTGATTCCATAGAGGAAAACGATGACGTGTTCGCCTTTTTCGTATGAGGCGCTGGGCGAGTGGGTCATGGTCTGGTTGATCACGCCGCCGTATTGCTTGAGCACGAAGGTTTCATCCAGGCCGCCTTTTACCCCGTCCAGCACGCGGAAGGTATACCACGTCGCGGCCAGTCCGCTTTCCGGATCGAGTCCCGATCGCACGTCGAGACACTCGCCCTCAAAGATGATTTCCGCCGACCGGGTGATTTCGCTCAGCGCCATGGGTTTGATCTGGTCGCACCAGCCCGGCGCGTTGAATGTCAAAATCGTCAAAGCCGCCAGGGCGGCCCATACAGGCATGCGTTTCATTTCGTTGTTGACTCCCCGGATGGGGCTCCTTGCCTTGGGCGATCGATTCCCGGCGCTGAAGCCGCCGGACCATCTTAATAATAACACGATTCGTGCGTATCATCATAACGAAGACGGCGGCGTTTCGCCATGTTCGAAAGACGGATTCGTCCGCGCGCCCCGCCGATATCCATTCTCGATTTCCGGAGCCTCGCCATGCACGAATATTCCATCGTTGAAAATCTCATCGACCAGCTGAAGCGCGAGCTCGCCCGCCAGGGCGTCGAACGGGTCAAAACCGTCCATCTGCGCCGAGGCAGCGCCTTCGCCGAAGGCGCGCTCATCCAGGCGTTTGAAATGCTGAGCCAGAACACCCCGCTGCAAGACACCGAGCTGCGCGTCGAATCCGTCGCGCTGGAGCGGGTCTGTCAGCATTGCGGGCATAAGGAAACCGTGGAAGCCGACGATCTGATCGGCCACCTGCATATCTGTTCCAACTGCGGTCACGCCGAGCAGATCGACGAAGGTTCGGGTCTTGAGCTGTTGGGCGTCGACGTCTGAACCCGCTTCTCTTCACGAGCGGTGGCTGGAATCCGGTTCTGACATTCGATCGAACCTGAATCGCCCGGCGATGACCGGTCACGGAAACTGGATTTCATGATGGCACGAGCGTTGCGTATTTTTTTAACCAACGGACTCGCGCTGAGCCCGCTTCTCCTCGCGACGAATGGCCCATCCCCATCGCCACGGGAGTAACAAGCAACCTGTCTCGACAAAGGAGAGCGGAAACGATGTATGAGTATGCAACTGTGGAACGGCTCGTCAGTCAATTGAACGATCGGCTCAAGACGCAGGGCGTCGATCACGTGAACAGTATCCGTCTGCGCAAAGGCGATGTGTTTTCCGAAATCGAACTTCGGAAGGCGTTTGAACAGCTGACGAATCACACCGTGCTTGAAGGCTCTGAACTGGTCATCGACGAAGGACAATTCGTACATTATTGCGATGACTGTGGTTACACCCAGACCATCAGCGAAAAAGACCTGATCGGTCATCTCTTCATCTGCCCTGAATGCGGCGGCTCGATGAAGTTTGATGAAACCAAGGATATCGAACTGGTTGAGGTTTCCTGCCTGGACTGCGCCGCCGTCTAAGCGGGTAAGGCTTCGGTCAGCCGGGCGAGGCCGCCTTGCAGGCTTTTCCAAGTTTCTCACCGGAGAACCTCGGTAAAGCTTGGTCTCAGGGTGACACAGTTCCGGCCCATGAAAACTCAAATCAGCCCGAAAAACGCGCGCGTCATGATTATGGCGCGCGCTTTTTCATCACTTTTCTCTCTTCCAAATTCGCCAGTGTGCCAATTTGACGTGTCAATCTTGAGACGGGTTGAATCAAGTCAAGACAGTTTTGACTATATTCTGTAAAATTCATAGAATATATCAGGATATTTTTGTGCGGCTTTTTCGCCCCAGTGTATGGCTTGGTTATACCGGCTGTGTTTTCTCTGAAAAAAGCTAGTTCATCTATTTTAAAAAGTTCGCCTGAAAATTAACCAACTTCGGGCTTTTTTTAAACGAATGATAGAGAATTGAAAAACAGGACGTTTTTTCCGTCGACGGGACAAGAGAAGAAAGAAGATTTTTCCACTTGACAGCCTGTCGGGTTGAAAGTACCGTCTCATCTCGTGTTTTTAATTCATTTTTCAGGGCTTTCTGAACAGATGATTTCTCAAGCGGTTCTCCTCGTATTGGTAAACGTTCTGGTAGTCGTCGTAGTCGGCGATGAACGGACGCCCACTGCTCTGAGGATAACCGCTTAAGAAGACGAAGAATCAAGCCGAAAACCTCAAAGCCGTGGGCGCCAAGCCCACGGCTTTTTTTGTGGCTTGATCGAACGGATCGAAACTCAATCGGAACAACTTCCGAATCGTCAGAAGGGAGAGAGGTTCATGGCTCAACGGAATGGATCAAAAGGGTCCAGAGCGAGCGCCAAATCGGCGTCCCGCAAAAAAGACAAGGTGAAGGTGCAGCCGCGCGCCATGCGCGGGGCGGAGATCGTGTGCGACGCGCTTGAGCGGGAAGGCGTCGAGGTGGTGTTTGGCTACCCCGGCGGCGCCATCATCGAAGTCTTCGACATGATCAACCAGTCGCGCAAGTTCGAGTTCATTCTGGTTCGTCACGAACAGGGCGCGGTTCACATGGCGGAGGGCTACGCCCGCGCCACCGGCAAAGTCGGCGTCGCGCTGGTGACCTCGGGCCCCGGCGCCACCAACACCGTCACCGGGCTCGCCGACGCGATGATGGATTCCACCCCGGTGGTGTGCATCTCGGGCCAGGTTCCCAGCAGCCTGATCGGCAACGACGCCTTTCAGGAGGCGGACGTGGTGGGCATCACCCGGCCCGTCACCAAGCATAACTACCTGGTTCAGTCGATTCAGGAGATGCCCCAGCTGCTCAAAAACACCTTCCACATCGCCCAGACCGGCCGCCCCGGCCCGGTGCTGATCGATATCCCCAAAGATATTCAGAAGGCGACGCTGGAGAATTATTCGTATCCCGATCGGCCCGATCTGCCCGGCTACCGGCTCGAACTCGACCCGCCCAAAGAAAACGTCAAGGCGGCGTGGGAGATGATTCAGAGCTCAAAACGTCCACTGTTGTACGTGGGCGGCAGCGTCATCAACGCCAACGCGGCCGATGAACTGTACGCCTTCGCCACCAAGGCCAACATTCCGGTGACCACCACGCTGATGGGGTTGGGCTCGTTCCCCGAAAATCACCCGCTCTCTCTGCTTATGCTGGGTATGCACGGAACCGTGTACGCCAACAAGGCCGTTCAGATGTGCGATCTGCTGATCGCCACCGGTTCGCGTTTTGACGACCGCGTTACCGGCAAACTGGAGGAATTCGCCCCGCACGCGAAAATCATTCACATGGACATCGATCCCTCGTCGATCAGCAAGAACGTGCAGGTCGATATCGATCTCGTCGGCGACGTGAAACACACTCTGCGCGAGCTCAACAAATACGTGAAGCGTTGCGACACGAAAGAATGGCTGGCGGCGCTGGACGAACTGAAAAAGAAACACCCGCTGCGCTTTAACAAAGAGAAAGGCAGCGAGCTGATCCTTCCGCAGGAAGTCGTGAAAATGGTCGACGAGGTCTCTGACGATGACGCGATCATCGCCACCGAGGTCGGTCAGCACCAGATGTGGGCCGCGCAGTACTGCACCTTCGTCAAACCGCGCTCCTGGATCACGTCGGGCGGTCTTGGGACGATGGGCTTCGGCCTGCCCGCCGCCATCGGCGCGCAGCGCGCGTTCCCCAAACGCCAGGTGATCAACATCGCGGGCGATGGATCGATCGTGATGAATATTCAGGAACTGGCCACGGCGGTTTATTACAACCTGCCGGTCAAGATCATCATCATGAACAACGGCTGGCTGGGGATGGTGCGCCAGTGGCAGGATATGTTTTATGGCAAGAACTACTCCGCCACCGAATTGACTCGCCCCATGCCGGGTAAAAAACCGTCGGACACCAAGCCGGGCGACTGGATGAACGCCGATTACATTCCGAATTTCGTCAAACTCGCCGAGGCGTACGGCTGTTATGGCCGCAAGGTCACCCAGAGCAGCGAACTCAAACAGGCGCTGAAGGAATCGTTCAAATATCCGGGCTGCGCGATTCTCGATATCTGGGTCGCCCGTGAGGAGAACGTGTTCCCGATGGTGCCGGCCGGCGCATCGCTCGATCAGATCGTCGACGGCATGTCGTGATCGGCGCGAACCAGTGAGTTGAATTGAAGGCAAATAACCTAAAGGTGAAAAACCATGACACGATCCAATAACGGCGCGGCGACCGCGCCTCAGTCTCAAAACGGCGCCATCCGCCGGCACGTGTTTTACGTGCTGGTTGAAAACCGCTCCGGCGTTCTCAGCCGGGTGGCGGGCCTGTTTTCAGCCCGCGGCTTCAATATCGAAAGCCTCTCCGTCGCGGAGACCGAGAACCCCTCGATTTCACGCATGACCATCGTCGTCCCCGGCGATGACAAGATTCTCGACCAGGTGCGTAAACAGCTCAACAAGCTGATCGACGTGCATGAATGCCGCGATTTTTCGATGGAAGCCCGCGACATCGTCAATCGCGAACTGGTTCTGGTGAAAGTGAAGATCGACCAGGAACATCGCTCGGAAGTGGTTGAAATCGCCAATATTTTTCGCGCTCACATCGCCGACGTGAGTCTCGACAGCATGATGATCGAGACCACCGGCTCCGAAGGGAAGATCGGCGCGATGCTGCGGCTGCTTCAGCCGTACGGCGTGCTTGAGGTCGCTCGCGGCGGGCGCGTCGCCATGGCGCGCGGCGTGGTGGAGGCGGAGTACGCCGCCCCCTCGCTGGTCTAGCGGCCCTGTCCGGGAATTTTCTTGAAAACACACGGTCTCCGCGGGGGAGCGGGTTTCAAACCCGCCCCTGCAACCGGCCGGATTTTTTCGCTGAGATTCTGAAGCAGTGCGGCATCATCTTGTTTTATCAGGACGCCAAACGCCTTTCTCGATCTCACCCGCTTCAGCGGCCAGCGGGAGCGCTGGGTGCGTTGAACCCAAAGACATGGAAGCCGGCGCTGCCGGCCAGTAGCATAATGCAGTGGATGTGAGTACCATACAACGTTTGAACCAAGAGAGCCAAATCAGGAGAACATACGATGGTTAAAGTGTATTACGACAACGACGCCAATCTGGACATCCTCAAAGGGAAAACCGTCGCCGTGTTCGGTTACGGCAGCCAGGGCCACGCCCATTCGCAGAACCTGCGCGACAGCGGCGTTTCGGTCATCATCGGCCAGGCCCCCGGCCGCAACACCGACAAACCCAAACAGGACGGATTCGAAGTCTTCACCATCGCCGAAGCCGCGCAGAAGGCCGACGTGATGATGATGACCGTGCCCGATCAGTATCAGGCGTTCGTTTACAATGAATACATCGCCCCCTCAATGAAGGCCGGCAAGACGCTGCTTTTCGCGCACGGCTTCAACATTCACTTCGGTCAGATCGTCCCGCCCGCCGACGTCGACGTGGCGATGGTCGCGCCCAAGGGCCCCGGTCATCTCGTCCGCCGCGTGTACACCGAAGGCGGCGGCGTTCCCAGCCTGATTGCCGTCCATCAGGACGCCTCCGGCAAAGCGAAGGAAACCGCGCTGGCGTACGCCAAGGGCAACGGCGGAACCCGCGCCGGCGTCATTGAGACCAGCTTCCGTGAAGAGACCGAAACCGACCTCTTCGGCGAGCAGGCGGTGTTGTGCGGCGGTCTGACCGCGCTGATGAAAGCGGGCTTTCAGACCTTGGTTGAAGCGGGCTATCAGCCCGAAATGGCTTATTTCGAGTGCGTTCACGAGATGAAGCTGATCGTCGACCTGATCTACGAGAAGGGGCTCGCCGGCATGCGCGACAGCATTTCCGACACCGCCGAGTACGGCGACTTCACCCGCGGCCCGCGCGTCGTCAGTGAAGAGACCAAAATGGAGATGGAAGACATTCTGCATGAGATCCAGAGCGGCCAGTTCGCCCGCGAATGGATTCTCGAAAACCAGGCCAACCGCCCGGTGCTCAACGCCCATCGCCGTCATGACTCCGAGCTGTTGCTGGAAAAGGTCGGCGGCGAGTTGCGCGGTCTGATGTCGTGGCTGAAGAAAAAGTAAGCCGTACTTTTGACGATTCGTTATCCACGAGGGCCGGGATCATCCCGGCCCTTTTTCTTTCATGCGATATTCTTGATATGATAAGTTGTCTGATTGAAAGTCTATTAAGACCGGGGGGATAGTCGGATGAAACCGGAACCGGAGAAAAAAGAACCGAAAGCCACCGCGCATGATATCTGGATGTTGCTTCGCTTGCGTTTTCCTCTTTATGGCTTTTTCAGTTTTTTGCGGGACGTGCGCGATGAGGGGCTCGCTCAGGATCGCCGGGAAAATGAACGGCGCGAACGGCCGATGACGTTGCGCGAGCGAATCAAGGATGAGAATTACGTGATGTATACCGTGATCCCCATCCTCGCGGGCGTGGCCACGATTCTCAACTTCTTTGCGTGGTTAGTAGTCCAGTCGTGGTGGATGCCTTCCACTCCACAGGGGCACAACAGCGTTAGCCTGTTACCCTTCTTGTTGTTAATCTTTGGCGGCGTGTATATCATTTTTGCTCTGTTTTACGCCGTGATCCGGGCGATTCTCTACTGGGACGAATAACTCGATGGCTTCATCCTTCTCGCGTGAAATTCAATTGCGCCAGTCCGGCGTGCGGCTGATCGCGGGCGTCGACGAGGCCGGGCGCGGACCGCTGGCGGGGCCGGTGGCGGCGGCGGCGGTGATTCCGCCTCCCGATGCGCCGCCCGAACTCTTCGCCGGAGTGCGCGATTCAAAACAACTGAGCGAATCGGCGCGTGAGCAACTCTATCAGCGCATCACGCAAAACGCTCTCGCTTGGGCGGTCGTCGAGGTCTCCGCCCGCGAGATCGATGAACTCAACATCCGCCGCGCTTCGCTGCTGGCGATGAAACGCGCCGTCGAGCGCCTCGATCCATCGCCTGAATACGTGCTCGTCGATGGACGCGATTACCCCGATCTCGCCCTTGCGGGTGAGGCGGTCATCAAGGGAGACGCCAGTTGCCTGAGCATCGGTGCGGCGTCCATCATCGCGAAGGTGACTCGGGATCGCCATCTTTGCGAACTGCACAAGCGCTACCCCGATTACGGCTTCGATCAGCACAAGGGCTATCCGACTAAATATCACGACGCCGCGCTGCAACTCTTCGGCGCCTGCGCCGAACACCGCACCACCTACAAGCCGGTCGCCGAGCGCCTGCTTGCGCCGGACGTCCCGCCCGCGCTGACGGCGTTTCTCAAGGCGCTGACCGCGTGTGGCCGACCGGAAGACGGCGAGGCGTTACGGGCCCGGTTGCGTGATGAGCGCTTCAGCGAACTGGAGTGCTATTACCTCGAACAGCGCCTGGCCGCTCATCTCGCCGCGCTCGCGCCGGATGAACGCCGCGCGCCCAGCCGCCGGCGGATCGGCGAGAATTGGGAACACGCCGCCGCGCGCCTGCTGGAAGAAAAAGGCTACGCCGTCATGGAGCGGAATTTCCGCGTACGCGGCGGCGAGATCGATCTGATCGTCAGCAAGGGGACGATGATCGTTTTCGTTGAGGTGAAGGCGCGGCGCTCGCGAAAGTTCGGCTCGCCGCTCGAAGCCATCACCGAAACCAAGCGCAAACGGCTGATCGCCGCCGCCGAGCGCTATTTGTACGATCGCGGGCTGCATGAGGGGTGGGACGTGCGCTACGACGTGGTCTCCATCCTCGCGCTTAAAGGCCAGTCGCCCGAGATCGAGCACATCGAAGACGCCTTCCGCGTGGATGAAAGTTTTTGAGTGGCGGCGCCGGATCATGCGCGATAAAATATCTTGTATGTTATTACGCCGGCCCAGGATAGTAGAATGAAAAACAGGGAACGAATTGAGTCGCTGGCGGCGTTCGAAAACGATCCCGCCGCCTCTATCAAAAAACTGCGCGAGTCGGGCGGTTCCATTGTGCTGACGGTGGATGGAAAACCTGAACTGGTTCTTCAAGACGCCGTGGACTACAGGAAAGACCGCGAAGCGCTCGAATTCGCTCACGCGGTCCAGAGTCTGCGCTCCAGTCTGGACGACGTCCGAGAAGGCAAAACCCAGCCTGTGGAAGACGCGGTGAATGAATTGATGCGGCGGTATGAACCACCGCGTTGAAATCACCGCGACCGCCCGTGAGGAACTGGGGAAAATCGTGAACTGGATTCACCACGACTCCCCTGCCAGGGCGTTGCGCTGGCTGGATCGATTTCGCTCCCGGATCAAAACCCTGCGGGAATCTCCCCTGCGTTGTCCTCTCGCCCCTGAAAACGCTCTCTTTGTCACGGAATTTCGCCATTTGATTGTGGGAAAAGGCGCGGGACAGTACCGAATCATATTTTTTATTCAAGATGACGTGGTATACATCTCGCATGTGCGTCATTCAGCCATGCGGCCTTTTCATGAATGAAGCCAGAGTCATACATGGAAGGGATGAAAGTTTTTGAGTGATTCGGTCGTATAGAAGAAAAGCACAATCATTTGGAGGGGGGCGTCACATGAATGAGCAAACCAGCGGTACAGTGTTGATTCATGCCACGGGGGAACAATTAAAATGTCAAATCTGTTCGAACGACCAGTTCGTCCTGCGAAAAACGCTGATGAATACATGGGGATTGACCATATTCAACCTCGACTGGCTCAATCGTGCGGCGAACAGTTATATCTGTACCCGGTGTGGATACGTCCACTGGTTCATGGATAAAGTGTAAAGCAGTTCTACTCTTTTACGCGACGGCGTTCAGGGCGAGGCTGGAGACTTTGCCTTCCGCCAGGTAGTGATGCGCCAGCCCGGCGATCATCGCGCCGTTGTCCATCGCATACTTGCGGTCGGGCAGGTAGGCGATGCAGCCCTGCTCGGCGGCGCGCCGCGTCAGTTCTTCGCGCAGGGGCGTATTGGCCGAGACGCCGCCCACCAGCGTGATATGGTTCAAGCCGAAATCGCGCGCCGCGCGTAACGTCTTCGTCACCAGCACGTCGATCGCCGCGCGCTGGAACGACGCCGTCACCTGAGTGATCTCGTCTTCGCTGAGCGTTCGCCCGCGAATCTCGTTCATGACCGCCGTTTTCAGCCCGCTGAACGAAAAATCATACCCATGGTGCATCATCGGCCGGGTGAATTCGATCCACTCGCCTTCATATCCATTCGCGCGTTTCTGAATCGCCGGTCCGCCGGGGAATCCGAGCCCCAGCAGCTTGGCGACCTTGTCGAACGCCTCACCGGCGGCGTCGTCGCGGGTTGAGCCCAGCGGAGTCTGTTTCGTCCAGCCGTCGACGCGATAGAGGGTGGTGTGTCCACCCGAGACCAGCAGCGAGAGGTGAGGGAAGGGAGGATGATTTTCCGGCGCGACTCCCAGCGCGCTGGTGTAGATATGCGCTTCGAGATGGTTCACCCCGATCAGCGGTTTGCCCAGCGCGTACGCCAGCGCCTTGGCGTACGAGACGCCCACCAGCAGACAACCCGCCAGCCCTGGCGTATACGTCACCGCCACCGCGTCAACGCCGCTCAGATTGAGTCCCGCGTCGTCCAGGCAAAGCCGGGTGAGCGGGTCGACCGTCTCGATATGCGCGCGCGAGGCGAGCTCGGGGACTACGCCGCCGTACGGACGATGCAGTTCGGTTTGAGAGGAGACCCGGTTGGCGAGAACGGACCCGGCGCCATCCACGATGGCGGCGCCGGTGTCGTCACATGAGGTTTCAATTCCCAGAATTCGCAACGTTGTAGTTCTTTTTGGCGCCGTTTTTCATCACGGCCGCCCCTTTCAGGCATTGATAGGCGGTGAACAGCTCGACGTCGTAGAGTTTTTCTTTCTTGAGTTCGGCTTCGCTTTTTTCATCCTGTTTGGTGAAAACTTCTTCCACCGTCAGTTCGTGCGTCGCCTGCTGTTCTTCCATGTTCTTTTCCATCACGCGGCCGCTGATCGCCTTGTCGCCGTCGATGGTTGGCATCTCGCTGACGCGGCCCGCGCGGCGGATCTCGATGCGCTGTTCGTCGGTTACCTGTGCGAAGACGTCGGGCAGCAGGCCGTTATCATCCATGATCGAGCGTCCCGAGGGGGTGTAATACTTGGCGGTGGTGAGTTTCAGCGCGCCGCCCTGCAGTTCCTTGTTTTCCATCAGCGTCTGAACCGACCCCTTGCCGAACGTGCGGTGGCCCACCGGCCCCACGATGACGCCCCGGGCGTGGTCCTGAATGCAGCCCGCCACGATTTCGGAGGCGCTGGCGGAAAATTCATTCACCAGCACGGCCACGAGAAAGTCGCCCATGGTGTCGCGCTGAGCGGTGTAGACGCGCTCGTTCGGGTCGCCTTTGCGATTGGCGCGGTGGCTGACGATAACCTGCCCTTTGGGGATGAACAGATCGCATATTTTAACCGCCACGTCGAGCAGGCCCCCCACGTTGTCGCGCAGGTCGAGAATCAGCGCGTCCATGCCCTGGCCCTGCAACTGGCGGATGCCGGCTTCAAGTTCTTCGGCGGCGTCGCGAGTGAAGTCGCGCAGGCGGATGTACCCGACATGGTCGTCGAGCATTTTGATCTCTTTGTCTTCGACCGCCTTGGTTTTGATGATGGCGCGGGTGATGGTCCGCTTGAACAGATCGGCTTCGCCCTGCCGCGCGACGGTGATGGTGACCTGCGAGCCGGGTTCGCCTTTCAGCCGTTTGATGGCTTCATAGATGGAGATGTTTTTGGTGTTTTCGCCTTCAATCTCGACGATCTTGTCGCCGCTGGTCAGCCCGGCTTCGGCGGCGGGCGTGCCCGGCAGGGGCTCCACCACCGTCAGCCAGCCGTCGACCACGTCGATCTGGATGCCGAGGCCGCCGAACTGGCCCTGCGTCTGATCGTTGAATTCCTTGGCTTCGTCGGGTTCCATGTACACGCTGTAGCGGTCGAGCGTCGAGAGCATGCCGTGGATGGCGCCGTTGATCAGGTCTTCGGTTTTGACCTTGTCTTCATCGACGTAATTTTCCTGAATGGTGACCAGCACGCTGGTGAGCAGTTTGATTTTGCGCAGCCCCTCATCGAATTCGTCGAAGGCCATGACGGTTCGTTGCAGGCCCGCGCCCACTCCCGCCAGCACCAGCAGCAGCATCACGAAAAACAGGGTGACGTGTTTCTTTCCGGGTGAAGACATCGGTTCGATTCTCCCGCGCTTGTGCGCTTTGTTGGGTCGACGCCCTGGCGGCGTCAGTTCGCCGTGGGCCGGCTCAGCCAGGCGAGCGGATTGAGCGGCGTTTCAGCCCGGCGGATCTCGAAGTGATAGACGCTTCGGCCTCCGGGACCGTCTTCCGCGCGGCCCAGAGCCTGGCCCGCGTTAACCGCCTGATCGTCTGATACCTGGGGGATGATGTTGCCGTAGATCGTGATGTAGTCCTGACCGTGATCGACGATCACGGAGCGCCCCATGCCGGGAATCTCGCCGACGAACATAACTTCACCGCGGGCCGCTGAATTGATCGCGGTTCCGCTGGCGGTTTCGACGTCGATTCCCGTGTTTCTCATTGTAACCTTGTATTGGGGGTGGGTAAACTCGCCGAAGGGCCGCACCAGCCGTCCGGCGGCGGGCCAGGGCAGCATGCCGCGCAGTTCGGTGATCGGTTTGCCTGAATTCACGGCGGGCGCGGGCTGAACCGGGAGTGACGCAAGAGGTTTGGGCGTATTTTGCGGCGCGGGAGATTCGGTTTTCGATTGTTGTTGCGCCGCCTTCTGGGCTTCGGCCAGTTGTTTTTCTTTCGCTTTGCGTTCGGCTTCTTCCTTCGCCTTGCGTTCCGCTTCTTCTTTCGCGCGGCGCGCGAGTTCTTCCTGCCGTTTTTTGCGGATCGCCTCGATCTGTTTTTGCGCGGCGGCGAGATCCGACCGCAGTTGTTGAAGCGAAGCGTTCAGTTTTTCGGTGGTTTCCTTCGTCGCCTCGAGTTTTTGCGACCGGTCGCTGAGCAGTTCCGTTTCTTTATCCTGTTTGGATTGATCGACCGGCATATAGAAGGAACGGATACGATCCTGATAGGCGGTTTTTTCTTCGACCAGTTGGGTCAACTCAGCGAGGCGGGGTTTTTCTTCCTGCATCGATTCAAAAAGCTTTGTGGCGATACGGGCGGCGGCTTCACGGCGGACGCGCGGTTCAAGCCCGGGGCCGTTTTGCTGGAGGGCTGATTGAAGCAGCAGGGCCTGGTAGACGCGGGCGCATTGTTCGACGATCTGGCCGCGTTCGAGGTTCCGTTGAGTGATGCCGTCGATCTCCGCCTGGGCGCCGTCGATCACTTTTTGCGCCTGATCGAGGTTGTACTGGTAGATTTCAAGCGTGCGTTCGAATTGGTTTACCCGGCGCTGGCGTTGTTTCAGATCGCTTTCGAGATTTTTCTGCTGTTGCAGCTGTTTCTTCGCGAGCGATTCCTGCTCTTCGATCTGTTTTTTCAGTTCGTCGGCTTTTTTTGACAGGTCCTGGGCGAAAACCAGCGGCGCGATCAGCGCCAGCAAGCCGCAAACGAGGGCGCTCCGTCGCATTCGTTTCTCCTTACAGGCCGACCGGCGGGCGTAGTACTCCCGCCGCTTCAGTTTCGTTGGGGGGCAGCCACCATCCGATCGCCGTCGCCGCCGCGATCAGTGCGGCGGTGCAGATCACGCCTTGCACGGCCAGCGCCGCGACGCCCGGCGAGCCGCCAGGCTGAAGCGTCATCGCCAGTGGAGCCGCGCCCGCCCCGAACGCGATCAGAAACACCGCCGCGCCCAGGCCGGTCTGGGTCAGCATCATGCGCATCCAGACGCTTTCGGGATTGATCTGGGTTCCCGCGCCGCCCGCTCCCAGCAGAATGGTGAATCGCCGCCGGAAGCGCAGCGGGATGCTGAAAATCAGGCTGCCTTCAATCACCGCCAACAGCACGAACAACATCCAGGTCATGTGAAACTGGTTGAGTTGAACCGCCCGCTTTTCTTCACTCATCGCTTCATAGTCGCGCTGGTTCCATTCCACTTCCGCGACATTGAATAATTGTTTGATCTGATCGGATAGTTCCTGAGCCAGCTGGGCGGGGACGGCGGTCTGTTCGGCGGTGACGTACAGGATCGAACCGATCTGTGAACTCCAGAGCGATTCCCATTCGCTGGAATACTCCGGGTCGCCGGTCCATTGCGGGATGGGAGATTGAATGGTCACCTCTCTGACGTGATCGAGCTGGCGGGTTTTCTGCAGCAGGGGCTGCAAGACGTCTTCCTGCGTCCCGCTTTCCAGCCGGGCGGCCAGCACCAGCGGCCTGTCCATCTGTTCGATCTGTTCCCGCTCAATGCGGAAATGAAGAAACGTCAGCATCATGAAGGCGACCGTGATGGGAACCGCGGCCACAAGGGGAAGAAAGACGGAAGAAAAAAAACGTTGGATTTTTCGCAAATTCATCCTGCTCGCTCATGGGGTTTGAGTCAGCGCAATTATAAGGAACATCGAGTGTTTCGTAAATGAGGCGCCGGAGCCGTCCGGCTCAGCTGGCCGCAATTCGGTTTACGGGTCTTCTTACTAACAACGGTTCAAGCGCCGCAAAGGTCGCGCGCGCGTCCGATTCGAGCGGTAAAATCCGGGTTTCGCCCCAGGGTGCGAATTTGGCCGGATCGGTCGGGCCGAACAGGCAGACATTGGCCACGCCCAGCGCGCCGGCGATCTGTAACGGTCCTGTATCTCCTCCCGCCGCGGCCCCCGCCATGCGGATCAGTTCCACCATGTCAGGCAGGGAGGTTGGGGGGGCGGTGAACACGCCCTCGGCTGAACAACGCGCCGTCAACGCTTTCGTTTCGTCTTCTTTGCCCGGCGTATGCAGCATCACCGCCGCCACGCCCGCTGACGCGATCAGATCGGCCAGTTGAGCGAAATTCGCCTCGGGCCAGTTTTTTTCCGCCCGGCCGCAGAACGGGGCGATCACGACGTATCTACCCGGCTCGATCTCTCTGCGGCGCAGCCATGCTTCCATGCGTATTCTGGCGGAACCATCGACCGGAAGCGAAAATTCCGGCCTGACGCCTTCGATTCCCAGCGCCGAGAGCAAGTGAAGGTTTCTGAAGACGATGTGCCGCATCTCGGGCGGGTGCGTCACGAGGACGTTATTCAAGTAACCGCTTAGTTCGCGGGCGTATTCGCCGCCGTGTCCGAGCCTGATCCGGGCGCCTGAGAGAAACGCCAGCGCCGCGCTTTTGGTGTTACTCTGAATATCGACGCACAGGTCGAACCGCCGTGAACGGAGATGGCGCGTCAGGGCGAGCGCTTCATCCGGCCTGACTCGAAAGGGCGGCGTTTCTTTCCATCGGCGGCGGGGGAACACGATCGCTTCATCGAAAAATTTAAGATTTTGAATCAGCGGCAGATAATTATCTTGAATGGCCCAGGCGAGGTGCGCCCTCGGAAAAGCGCGCCTCAGCGCGATCAGCGCCGGAATCGCGGCGACGCAATCGCCCAGCGCTGACAATCGCAGAAATAGAATCCGGTGTATCCGGGTTGGGTCGATTTTCATGGGAATCGAAATAGGCGCCGCGCGCCCGGTCATGGTTCGATTACACAGATAGTAGTACAGTAGCCTGAAATTTGTGTTTTGACGCGGTGGAGTGCGCATACGTTTTCTTGAAAGCGCGAACAATTCAAGGGCAAGACCCGGCGATAGAGATCGGAGTGGGGCGCGGAGAAGTTTCTCGCGATTGAACTTTATCAAAAATAAGACTAAACAAAAATTAAATCAGGATGTTAAATAGCTCTGATTCTATGATGGAAGGACGGCCCATTTCATGAAACTCGTGCTTGACGATCGGCCGATCGATATTATTGAGGCTGACGACGCCACCCTTACGCAAGTGATTGAGCGCGTGGCGGAAGAACTCAAAGGTCAAAAACGCGTCGTCAGCGAGATCATTCTCGATGGCCGCGCCGTCGGGGGCTACGACGATCCTGAACTGGCGCAGATGACCGTAAAACAATGCTCGAACCTGCGCCTGGTGTCGGAAGAACCCCGCTTGCTGGCGTCGAAGGTGCTTCATGAAATCGCGGGGTACATGCCGCGCATCCAGGCCGCGCTGGTTGAAACCTCAAGCCGCATCCAGTCGGGCGACGAACAGGAAGGCATGCACCTGCTCGAACAGATCACCGCGACCTGGGCTGAACTCTATCAGGGGTTTCAGAACGCGGTGGTGGTTACCGGCGTCGAGTTGGGCGACGTGCTGGTCGAGGGGCGGAGCTTTCTTGAAATCAACAACGAGGTTCATGATTTTCTCAACACGGTTTCCGATCTGGTTCAGGAAAACCGCATGCTGGAGCTCTCTGACATTCTTGAATACGAGATCGCGCCGCGTATTCCCGCCATTGAAGAAGGCATCTATCGCATCATGAAAGAAGCCGAGCGAAAGCCCAATTGATCCCGGGTTCGCGTTTTCTCGCGGGACGCCTGTATAAGGCTTCGAAAGGCGTTTTTGGGGCGTGGGCAAAAAAACGCGTTTCAGACGCCCCCGCCGTCTTTGAAACTTGACATTGCACGCCTCTTGGTTATGATTCCCTGTTTGTTACAATAACCGCCAGTTAGGCGATTCGGCGAACCGCGGGCTTTATGCGGTTTTCCCCCCTGGACTCAAGCGGAACATAAACGAACGCCCATGTAGCTCAGCAGGTAGAGCGCCTCCTTGGTAAGGATGAGGTCACCGGTTCGAGTCCGGTCGTGGGCTTTCTTTCCGTTGAAACGATCATTGATTCGGACTCAATCGTCAAACCGTAGTACGGGGCGATGGCGTACCCGCCCCCGCCGGTCAATGAAATCATAGATGGATTTGGATTTCGAAATCGTAACCAATTCAATAGATTGAGGAAGGAAACGACATGGCCAGGCAGAAGTTTGAGCGGACGAAACCGCACGTGAACGTAGGGACGATCGGTCACGTTGACCACGGCAAGACGACGCTGACGGCGGCGATCACGATGGTGCAGGGCAAGAAGGGTCTGGCGGATCTTCGGACCTTT
>WGLV01000012.1 GCA_016125385.1 bacterium | reverse complement strand
GTAACCGTCGCCGTTGACGTTGGCGTCTGAGTCAACGTCGGCGTGATGGTCGGCGCGGGCGTAGGCGTAACCGTCGCCGTTGACGTTGGCGTCTGAGTCAACGTCGGCGTGATGGTCGGCGCGGGCGTAGGCGTAACCGTCGCCGTTGACGTCGGCGTCTGAGTCAACGTCGGCGTGATGGTCGGCGTCGAGGTCGGCGCGGGCGTGGGGGTGATCGTCGCCGTTGACGTCGGCGTCTGAGTGAACGTCGGCGTAATCGTTGGCGTCGAGGTCGGCGCGGGCGTAGGCGTAACCGTCGCCGTTGACGTCGGCGTTTGAGTGAACGTCGGCGTAATCGTCGGCGTCGAGGTCGGCGCGGGCGTGGGAGTGATCGTCGCCGTTGGCGTCGGCGTCTGAGTGAACGTCGGCGTAATCGTCGGCGTCGATGTCGGCGCGGGCGTGGGCGTAATCGTCGCTGTCAGAGTTGGGGTTGGAGTCGGGATTGATGAAACGATTTGCAGCGTATCGGAAACCGGAGTCTGGATTCCGTCATCTACTGTAAATCGCAAAACATAGGTCCCGTTTGAGTTCGGTGTAAACGAGGGGTCTTCCGCTGTGGCGCTGGAAATCTGGCTGGATGATAAATCGGGCCCGGAATCGATGCTCCACGAGTAGGAGTATGTTCCATCACCTCCCCCCGGCGTCCCGTTCAGAGATGCGGGCGCCCCCACAAGAACGTTCTGATCGGGCCCTGCGTCGGCGGTAACCAGCGAATACACCACCACCGCGACGGTATCCGTGTCCGACGTCGCCGGAATCAGGTCTCTGACTTCCACCTGCAGAATGTACGTCCCGGACGCCGATGGAGTAAATACCGGGTCCTGAACGGTCGTGCTGGAAAACTGCGCCGCGCTGGCGTCCGGACCGAATGTAACCGTCCACGTGTAACCCACGGGGCCGATGTTCAACGAAACCGACGCATCCATGGCGGCGCTGCCGCCGATGACGATCGCTTGATCGGGTCCGGCGTCCACCTGGACCAGCGATTGACCGGCGCCGATCGCGACAACGAACATCAGTGCATTGATCATGATAGACTAAATATTACAAATTTTGTAAACATTATTCCCAATTCACCGGCGTGCAATGGTATTTCAGGTGCGTAACGCTGTTGGAGATGGCGGGAATAATCATTGCGCCAATGAATGATTACATCGTTCATGGACGTAAAACCATTTGCGGAAGCGTTTTTACGCTTCAGCGCTTCGGTTTTTTCGTTCTCTTGCTTTAATTTAGAGAAGTATTTGAGACGGATTCATCCCCCGCGTCTTATCGACTCATCCTGCAGCCAGCAACCACCCCGGCGCGGTTTTACGGCCTCCCCCAGGGCCGCTCGAAGTCCCAGACGGTTTCAAACCATACCCTGAGCCGAGGATATACGTAATGAACCAGACTCAAACCAAACGCGTCACCGTCATCGCGGGAGACGGCGTAGGCCCCGAAGTCGTCAACGCCGCGCGCAAAATCATCAACGCGACCGGCATCAAGCTGGAATGGGAAGATTGTGAAGCCGGCGCGGAGGTCTTTAAAAAAGGTTTCGCGTCAGGCGTCCCCCAGGACACCATCGACTCGATCCATCGCAATCGCGTCGTCCTGAAAGGCCCTCTTCAGACGCCGGTCGGCTTCGGTGAAAAAAGCGCCAACGTCACCTTGCGCAAGATGTTCGAAACCTATGGCAACATCCGCCCGGTGCGTGAAATGCCCAACGTGCCCACGCCTTACGTCGGCCAGAACGTCGACGTGGTGGTGGTGCGTGAAAATGTGGAAGACCTCTACGCCTCCATCGAACACATGCAGACCCCCGGCGTGGCGCAATGCCTGAAACTCATCAGCCACAAAGGATCGGAAAAAATCATCCGCCTCGCGTTTGAATACGCGCGCTCGCAGGGACGACGCCTGGTGCATTGCGCCTCCAAGGCCAACATCATGAAACTCACCGAAGGCCTCTTCAAACGCGTGTTTGAAAAGGTTTCGCCCGAATATTCCGACATTGAGGCGCGGCACATCATCATCGACAACTGCGCCCACAAGCTGACCATGAAGCCCAGCGACTTCGACATCATCGTCACCACCAACATGAATGGAGACATCCTCAGCGATCTGTCGTCGGCGCTGGTGGGCGGCCTCGGCTTCGCGCCCTCCGCCAATATCGGCAACGAGGTCGCCATGTTTGAGGCGGTTCACGGCACCGCGCCCGACATCGCCGGCCAGAACATCGCCAATCCCACCGCGTTGATCCTCTCGGCGGTGATGATGCTTCAGCACATCGGCGAATTCGAAGCCGCCTCCGCCATCGAGAACGCGCTGTTCGTTACGATGGAAGAAGGCAAGTGCCTTACCGGCGACGTTGTCGGCTCGAAGGGCGCCACCACCGACGCCTTCACCGGTGCGGTGATCGACAACCTCGGCAAAAAGAGCAAACACGTCCCCGAGCGCGAGTTCAAACCGATGCAGTTGCCCGACGTCTCGCGCCACCCCGTCTCGGTCTTCCCTGAAAAGCGCTCGGTGATCGGCGCCGACATCTTCATTGAAGACGACTGCACGGCGGGCGAACTGGGCGAGAGCCTTAAGGCGCTGACGGTCGGCATGCCGCTGCTGCTCAAGATGATCTCCAACCGCGGCACTCAGGTGTTCCCGCTGACCGACAATCTGACCGATTGCGTCGACCACTGGCGCTGCCGTTTTCTGCTGGATGAAAAGATGACCGACGAGCAGGCCGACGTCGTCATCACCGACTTCCTCATCCGTCTGCGCGGAAAACATCACTGGATGCACGTCGAAAAGTTGCCCCTGATCGACGGCGAAAACGGTTTCACCAAAGCCCAGGGCGAAGACTAGGCCGACAGCGTCGGCGCACCATAGAAAACAAAAAGGGCCGACTCGTATCGGCCCTTTTCCGTTCTCGCACAAATCGATTTACGATATACTGCTGATGAAATCCCAACCCATCTGAAAAGAGGACGCGATGTCGACGCTACGCTACGTCTATTGGCGGGAGGACGGCGTCTGGCTCGGATATCTGGAAGAATTCTCCGAATACTGGACGCAGGGCGTTTCCCATGAGGAACTGCTGGACAACCTGCGCGACCTGTATAAGGACCTCGCCTCCATAATTATCTTAAATTCAATTATATGAGTGACCAACCCATCAATCTTAAGGGAAAGCATAGCGAATAATATTGATCATTCCCCATAATAGAAAAATTTCCAAAATATTATTGACTCTTCTGTTTTTTTTTGCTAGAATATTTAATAAATTGAAAATCAATTCCGATTCGGAGGCCATGATGCGGAATCTCTTTTTTTTAATATGTGCCTTTGTATGGATTTTGTGTCTTGGGGTTTGCTTCGACACGCAAATATCACACAGTGATTGCTCAAATTGCTGTGAATACTATTACCCTCATAGAAGCTGGTACGTCATTCCTTGTTTTGTTGGGAGCACAGAACATTACTGTTGCACAGCGAGGATTGTAGCGGGGTGTTGTTCATCAAGATGTGTGCCTGGCGCTGATGTTGGATGTCCAGCCACATCTCCGGTGCTTTCTACATGCACTGCTTCATATGTCGCCGTAAATTATGATCCTCATCCTCTCACCTATTGTGACGATGCAGTCACTTGCGGTTTTTCAAAGATTTATGTTTACCGGGGAAATTCCCAATGTGATCCGAGTGATGATACCCACCCATTTGGAGAAACATCCTGTCCTGATGGATCTACATGTCCATAATTAATATATGTATAATCAAAGAGGACAAATCATGAAAATTAAATATTACTTTTTATCTGTTCTTTCACTAATCTTCGTTCAATTTTCGACCCATGCATCCCAAATCACAACCATCGAAGAAATTAGACGAAGCTTGGAACCATTGGAAATATGCTTTCAAGGAACGCGGCTTGACAATTATAGCATGGATTCCAACAACATTGAGTTACATTCACGCTATCTTGAATATGCTATAAAAAATAGTTCTAGCATCATAACTCCTCAACAAGTCGAGGATTGGTACAAAGAAATTCAAAAAAGCGGCCGAAAGTACGCGATAGATTATATTACGGCTTTTGATGGAAAGAAAGCGTCTTTTTTATTAATTACTCCCCCTGGCACTAAAATGCCTCAGGAAATGATCCGTGAAGAAATAGTGAATCAAAACAATTCATTTCTCTCTATAGCAAATCTTGAGAGAATACATTTGTGGGATTCTGAATCGTTTGAAGTCGCCAAGCAAGATGTCTATGACCATAATTTTAATTTAGTTGATTTCGCTTATCCGTTCAGCAAATCTGATTTAACTCAACTTCACGAAGAAAATTCGAATAATGAAATTTCTTTACTGTCTCTGTCCGACAATACTCCAACACGTTCCAACAACACCATTATATCGCTTTACAGTATGGCATATCGATGCTCCGTAAAGACAATAATCTTTCAGAAGAATAATCTTAATTTTGCTGATCATGTGTGGTATTTTGAAGGCTCTGATTACAGGAAAGTTGGAGAGTTTTATTTGCCATTTAAAATTAGTGTTTTAAAGCTATACCAGATTAAAAATGATATTGATCAAACAAAAATTAACTCCAGATGCCCTATGCTAACTGACAAATTTCAATGGGATATATACAAGATTAATGCTAATATTTTAGAACCATTATGCATGTATAAATGGGATGTCCAGATCCAGACTATTGAAACGAACAAATCATTCTCCAATGAGCAATTCTGGCCGCGAGTTCCAAGTTCATGGAGCTTTCGGGATGCCAGAAGCCATTATGATCAAACAAATCTTATACTTCAAAAAGAAGATCTACGCGGCGTAGGTCCGCATGAGTTCCCGCGATAACGACTCGGCTCCACGTCAGTTTTTCCCTTCGGGCAGCCCCTTCATCATCACCAGCCGGATCGCGATATAGGGAATCAGAAACACCAGAATGACGAACATCTTCACGGCGGCGAGGCCGTAATAATTGATCGCGATAAACTGCGCCTTCTCAATTCCGAACAGGCTCGCGTGAATGTTGAACACAAAATCCTCCGCACAGAAAACCACGGCGAACCAGATCACCATTAAGACAAATCCCATAACAAAACAGCGGATCAGAATGCGGGCGAGCGTCTCAAGACAAGGTTTCAAGTCGGTTGCAGCGTTCATGCCGTTTCTCCCTGACTTGCATTTTCGTTCCCATAAAACCGCCTCATTCATCCCACTCGCGCCCCTCCCCGTCAAGAGGAAAAACAACAAACGCCTTTCCCACTTCTCAATCAAAATAGCGTCCGTAATAATAAACAGGCATAACGCCCATCCCTGAAACTCCCGGCAGGAACCGCATCGTATGAACCCGTTCTCCCGCCTCGCGCGCAATCTCACCATCCTTGGCCTGTTCGTTTTCATCTGCGCGGCGGCGTCCGCCGATGAAAAGCCGTTGATGAAAGACTTCATGGGCGTCAATGGCCATTTCACCTTCAAGCCTGAACTGTATCGCCCGTTGTGCCGCCTGGCGCGTAACTACCACAACCTCGACTGGGACGTCAAACGCCCCGGCGGCGCCATCACGTTTCCCCGCTGCGTTAACGGCGTCGACTGGAACGCCCATGTTTTCGGCCCGTGGAAAACCGGCGGCTTTGAAACGGACGTCTGCGTCCAGTTCGGCTCTTTTGGACGCGGCGCCGAGGGCTTCGAGGCACTGTGGAAAGACCGGGAAGACTGGGCGCAAGAGTACGGCTTCACCCTGGCCCGCTACCTCGGCCCTTCCGGCGAACACAAACTCTGCACCTCCATCGAAATCGGCAACGAACCGGGGAACGAATTCAACGACGCGCTTTACCAGCGCCTGTTCAAACGGATGGCGGCGGGTATCCGCGAAGGCGACCCCGAGATGAAGATCGTCACCTGTACCGTACAGGCGCGCGATTCGGACAAGTACTCGAAAGACCTGCGCGAAACCTTCGCCTCCGATGAGATAAAGGCGCTATTCGACGTTATCAACCTGCATGTCTACGCCACGAAACCCGAAGGCGCGCGTGCTCATCCCTGGGAGCGCAGCTACCCCGAAGATCCGTCCATTGATTACCTGAAAATCGTGAATGAAGCCATCGCCTGGCGCGACGCCGAAGCCCCCGGCAAGCAAATCTGGATCACCGAATTCGGCTGGGACGCCTGCACGCCCGAAGCGATGAAGCGGCGCGATGGCTGGTTTGAAAAGTTGAACTGGAGCGGTGAAAGCGACGAACGGCAGGCGCGCTACATCGTACGGTCATTCCTGTGCTTTTCTGAATACGATGTGGATCGAGCCTATCTGTATTTCTATAACGACGACGATCAACCCTCGGTCCACGCCGCGTCGGGAGTAACGCGTCATTTCGAACCGAAGCCTTCATACTGGGCGATGCGTCACCTGTACAAGACGCTGGGCGATTACCGCTTCAACCGAGTGGTACAAAAAGACGACCGGGGTCTGCACATCTATGAATACGTGAACGGCTCAAACGGCCGCCGCGTGTGGGCCGTCTGGAACGCGACGGGCGATGAGGAACGCGAAACCCTCGTCACCGGTCTCCCCGCTCCGCCGGAAACGATCGAACGCATGCCGCTGCGGGACGGCCCCGCGCCCGAGGTCGAGTTTACGCTCGAACAGGATGGAAGCGTCCGCCTGCCGGTAACGCAGAGCCCGGCGTATCTCTTCATCCCCGCTCAAACCTCCACACGGGTCGACGGATAAACCGCGAGGCGCCGCGCTGTCCCTTCGGCTTTGCATCCGCCCCTTCCGCTTGCATAATGACTACCTCAAGCGATCGAGAATCATCCCGCCGCCATCCGCATCTTCGTCTCCTCGATGCTGGTCATTATCAATCATTGAGTGAGGAAACCATGAGTTCAAACAATCGCAAAAGCCGCCTGACCACCGACGGCATGGGCCGCGCGCCCAACCGCGCCATGCTGCGCGCCGTCGGCTTTCACGACGACGATTTCGAACGCCCCATGATCGGCGTCTGTTCGCTCTACAGCGACATCACCCCCTGTAACGCCCCCCTCGACCGGCTCGCCCGCCAGGGGTGCATGGGCGTACGCGCGGCGGGCGGCGTCCCCCAGATTTTCGGCGCGCCCACCGCGTCCGACGGCATTATGATGGGCCATCAGGGCATGCGCTACAGCCTGGTCTCGCGCGAGGTCATCGCCGACAGCATCGAGGTCGTCGCCGCGGGCATGAACCACGACGGCGTTCTCGCCTTCGGCGGCTGCGACAAAAACATGCCGGGCAGCGTCATGGCGATGGCGCGAATCAACGTCCCCTCCATCTTCATCTACGGCGGCAGCATCCTGCCCGGCGTCGGAGAAGAGGGCGACGTCGACATCGTCTCCATCTTTGAAGCGGTCGGCCGTTTTCAGGCGGGCAAACTCGATGAAGAAGGCGTCAAAAAAATCGAATGCGAGGCCTGCCCCGGCGCCGGCGCCTGCGGCGGAATGTACACCGCCAACACCATGAGTTCCGCCATCGAGGCGATGGGCCTGTCATTGCCCTACGGCGCCAGCAATCCCGGCGTCTCCGCCGCCAAGGAACGCGAATCCTATCAGGCGGGCGTGGCGTTGCTCAACCTGATCGAAAAAAACATCCGCCCGCGCGATCTCATCACCCGCGAGTCGCTCGAAAACGCCTTCACCGTCGTATTGGCGCTGGGCGGCTCCACCAACGCCGTGCTTCACCTGCTCGCCATCGCGCGCGAAGCCGATGTGGAATGGACGCTCGACGACTTCGACCGGCTGGGCGCGAAGGTTCCCCATCTGGCCGACCTCAAGCCGAGCGGTAAGTACGTTATGTTTGACCTCCACAAGGCGGGCGGCACGCCGGCGGTGATGAAAGCCCTGCTCGAAGCCGGCATGCTGCATGGCGAGTGCATGACCTGCACCGGCAAGTCGCTGGCTGAAAACCTGCAACGCATCCCCAGCATCTACAAACGGCGCCAGTCGGTCCTGATGCCGCTGGACAAGCCGCTTCACAAATCCGGCCACATCGTCATCCTCAAAGGCAACCTGGCGCCCGAAGGCGCGGTGTCGAAGGTGTCCGGCCTTGAAGTGCGCCACATCACCGGCCCCGCCAAGGTATATGACTGTGAAGAAGACTGCTTCGCCGCCATTCAGGCGCGTGAGATCAAAGAAGGCGACGTGGTGGTGGTGCGCGGCGAAGGCCCGGTGGGCGGCCCCGGCATGCGTGAAATGCTCTCCGTCACCGCCGCTCTGAGTGGTCAGGGCCTTGGCGACAAGATCGGCCTCATCACGGATGGACGCTTCTCCGGCGGCACGCATGGTCTGGTGGTCGGTCACGTGGCGCCGGAAGCGTGGGTGGGCGGCCCCATCGCGCTGGTTCAAAACGGAGATTCCGTCACCATCGATGGCGACGCCAAAACGCTGACCCTCAACGTCACCGACGAAGAACTCGCCAAACGCAAGGCGGCCTGGACGGCGCCCGAACCGCGTGAAAAGCGCGGCGTCCTCGCCAAGTACGCCAAAACGGTCCGTTCCGCTTCAGAAGGCGCGATTACTTTTTAGTTTGCATAACAGTGCATAAGCTGGTTTGAGCCAGACGATTTCGCGGAGGATGACGTAGCGCGCGCCGCTCGCATCCTCCGCGTTCTTGTGTTCAAATGCATTTACGAACAGGCTGTCGTAAAAAAAAGGGGTGGAGCCTGAACCGGGGAGTTCTGGCTCCACCCGAGAGAGTATGGGTGGGTTTAACGGAATCCGGAGAACCGGATTGGCGTTGTAATCAATGGCTGGTCTTGCAGCGATAGCGAATGGTTTACTTCGCGGAGGTCATGGCGGCGGGCGGAATCAAAACGTGATCGATCACGTGAATCACGCCGTTCGACGCCTCAATATCAGCGGCCGTTACGTGTGCGCCGTTCACCGTAACGCCATGACTGGAATCGATCTCCAGCATCGAACCGCTGGCGGTTTTCGCCGAATTCAACCCGGCCGCTTCGGTCGAAATCACCTTGCCCGGAACAACATGGTAGAGCAGAATCGATTTCAGTTGCTCGATGTTCTCCGGCTTCAACAGGTTTTCAACCGTCCCCTCGGGCAATGCGGCGAAGGCTTCATCCGTGGGAGCGAAGACCGTATACAGATCCTTTCCTTTCAACACATCGACCAATCCCGCGGCTTTCACCGCTGCGGTCAATGTTTTGAACGTGCCAGCCTTGACGGCCGTATCCACCAGATCGTCCGGCGACGGCGGAAGGATTACCGAGTCGATCACGTGAATGACGCCATTCGACGCCTTGATATCAGTCGCGGTGATCTTGGCGCCGTTGACATAGGCCTTTTCTTCTTTGGTTGAAAAATCAACGATCAACTGATTCGTGGTTGCGGTTTTCGCCTTGCCTGCTTTAAGGGCGTCTTTGGCGAAAATCTCGCCGGGAACCACGTGATACAGCAGAATCGACTGAAGTTTCGCCTTGTTTTCCGGTTTCAACAGTTCATCCAGAGTCCCTTCGGGCAGAGCGGCGAAGGCGTCATTGGTGGGCGCGAAAACGGTAAACGGCCCTTCTCCTTCCAGTACGTCCGCCAGTCCGGCGGCTTTCACAGCGGTAACCAGCGTCGAAAATGACTCATCGCTGGCGGCGATGCCCACAACGGTCTTCTCCGGGGCCGCGAAGGCGACCGTGATCGCCAGCGTGGCCAGAATCAGAATGACGGCGGCGTGTTTCAACATGAGTATGTCTCCTTTTCATCATTTCAGAATTTGAACGTTTATACGTTCATTGCTCATTCGCCTTTTTAACCAGGCAAGAAATCCTCGGGAAGACAGCGAATAATTGAACGAAATAACGTTCTTCATGATCTAATAGTAACACCCCCGCGCGTGAGATGCAAAAAAAATTCTGAATTTTTATCCTGAAAAATTCCGCTCCCGGCCCATCTCTGAATGATATTTCGGTCAAAGACTTGCCTTTCCTGAACGAAATCAATACAATACAGACCATGAACCGAACCTTCTCCCCTCAAGAAATCGCCGCCGCCATCGACGCCAGCGAATCCTCCATCAAACGCTGGATCGACGGCGGGCGCATCGAAGCCCTCAAAACCCAGGGCGGCCATCGCCGCGTTACGCTCGAATCCGCCATTCAGTTTGTGCGTGAAAGCGGGCGCCGCATCGTCCAGCCCGGCGCTCTTGGCTTTCACGACGCCGACTCGCTTACCGAAGATGAGATGGAACTCGGCGGCGCCGATCTTCTGTATGAGCTGCTGCTCGCGGGTGAAGAGCGCCGCGCCCGCGGATTGATCCTCTCCATCTACCTGCGCGGTGAAAGTTTGGCGGCGCTCTGCGACGGCCCCATCCGCCGGGCGATGGAACGCATCGGCGAATACGCCCAGCGGCGCATCGAAAACGTTCGCATCGAACATCAGGCCACCGATATCTGCATGCAGGCGCTCAATCAGCTCCGCGTCACCATTCCCTTTATCGATGAAGGGCCTCTGGCCATCGGCGGCGCCATACCGGGAGACCCTTACTTCCTGCCCTCGCTCTGCGTTTCACTGGTGCTGCAAAGCGAGGGATTTCATCCCATCAACCTTGGTCCCAACACGCCGTATCAGTCCATACGGAACGGAATCGATGATCGAAACCCCATGCTCGTGTGGATTAGTATCAGTTCTGACCGCGTCACCCGCGACATCATTGAAGGAGCCTCAGAACTGGCCGAATACGCGCACAAAAGAGGGTGCGCGGCGGTGGCGGGCGGGCGCAACATGGAAAGAATATGCAAGTACGCATCCAACCGGTTGATCTGTCTGTCGACTCTGACCGAATTCACCGCCTTCCTGCGCGGGCTGCGCACGACGGAGGAATAGCCGGGCTTGAACGGTCTGGAAGATCCCGCCCGGCGCCGTCTTGAATATTCGACGAACTTTGCGAAAATAATTCAGCGCCGCAATTTCAGGACCGCGTTCAGAATCATCCCTCGCTGATATCACCCCCGCTGAGCGCTTCGCGCATCCCGATGGACCACTCAACGCAATTCGCGCGCAAACACGCCTTGGAGATAAATGTCAAAATTGATGCTTCGCTCATGCCGCAACGCGGCTTTCACCCTGATCGAACTATTGATTGTCGTGGCGATCATCGGCATACTTGCCGCCATCGCCGTGCCCAACTTTCTCAACGCCCAGACCCGCGCCAAACTCGCCGCGTCGTACGGCTCGATGAAAACCATTCAAACCGCCATCGGCGCTTATCAGGTCGATTACAATTCCACGCCGATTGACATGGGGCCTGACGCTGAAACCGGCGTAACCTACATCGCGCTCACCACGCCCACGCCCTACCTGAGCACCATCGATCCCTTTCTCGATGAATTCAAAAGCATGAATGAAGAAGACACCGGCCGCTGGTACGCCTACGGCGCGCCTTATCACATCGACCAGCTCGACAACGCCGACCGCGTCAATCTCTTCCGTAAGGCGGGCGTCGGTTACTTTCTCTTCGGCTGGGGGCCTGACCGCAAGCCCAACTGGCCGTGGGCCATCCTCGGCGAAACGCTGTTGCGGCTTAAATCGCCGAACACGGCGGGGCCCAATCAGGACGGCGGCATCTTTTACTCCACCACCAACGGCCTGACGTCCAGCGGCGATATCATCTCGACTGATTTTCGCATTTTTCAATAACTGGTTTTGGGGAGACAATCATGACCGGACTCAGCAGGCGGCTCGCTCTCGCCATCCTGCTCGCCGCCTTCACGGCGGTGGCTGGCGCGAACGAGGGCGAATGGACGCACTATGCCCGTGACCAGCATGCCACGCGCTATTCGCCTCTCACTCGCATTAACAAACAGAACGTCTCGCGTCTCGAACGCGCCTGGGTTCATCGGACCGGAGATATCGCCGATGAAAAATCGGCGCATTATTTCGAATGCACCCCGCTGATGATCGATGGCGCCGTGTACGTCATGACCACCTTCTCCCGGCTTCAGGCGCTTGATGCGCTCAGCGGCGAATTGTTGTGGGAATTCAATCCTGACCCGCCTCTGTCGCAACGTGAAACCGGTGCGGGCGGCCTCGCCAGCCGGGGAGTGGCTTACTGGAAAGACGGCGGCGATGAGCGAATCTTCCTGCCTGTGCGAGATGGCCGGCTCTACAGCATCGACCTGAAAACCCATCGTCCCGATCCCGCCTTCGGTGATAACGGCTGCCTGAATCTGCGCGAGGGTCTGCCGAATGACGGCGATTTTTATTTTCTCAGCGCGCCGCCCGCGGTGTGCGGCGATCTCATCGTCCCGCCCTATGGCGAAAACGACTGGAACCGCAAAAATCCCCAGATTCCCCTGCGCGCCTTCAACGCCCGAACCGGAGAACTCGTCTGGTCGTTCAACACGGTTCCGCAGAACGAAAATGAATTCGGCGCCGATACGTGGGAAGGCGATTCAAACGTCGATCGCGGCGGCGGCAACGTCTGGGCGATGATCAGCGCCGATGTGGAGCGCGGGTTGCTTTTCGTGCCGGTAAGCACCCCCAACTACGACTTCTACGGAGGAGACCGCCCCGGTCAAAACCTGTTCACCGACTCGCTGGTGGCGCTCGAGCTCAAAACAGGAAAGCGCGTCTGGCACTTCCAGGCGGTTCACCACGATCTGTGGGATTACGATCTCCCCGCCCAGCCCATCCTGCTCGATCTCACCATGAATGGAAAAACGATTCCCGCCGTGGCGCAATGCGGCAAGACGGGTTTCATCTACGTGTTGAACCGCGAAACCGGCGAATCGCTTTTCCCCATTCATGAAAAACCCGTCCCGGCCAGCGGCGTCCCCGGTGAATCGGCGTGGCCCACTCAGCCGTTCCCCGAAAAACCGCCCGCCGTCTCCCGTCAGTTGTTCGATGAAAACGAGGTGACCGGCCTCGATGAAGAAACGCATGAATACATTCTGAACAAGCTGCATGAACTGCGCTCGGAAGGCATCTTCACGCCGCCCTCGCTGAAAGGAACCATCGTCCTGCCCGGTCTGCACGGCGGCTGCAACTGGTCGGGCGGCGCGGCTTCACCCGATGGAATGCTCTACGTAAACACCACCGAATTCCCTTACCTCATCCCGATGAAAAAGGCGCCCGAGGGCCGCGAATTCGCTTACCTCAACGCCGGCGGCGCGCCCTTCCGCGATCAGAACGGCTACCCCGCCATCAAGCCGCCGTGGGGCGAACTGGTGAAACTCGACCTCAACCGGGGCGAGATCGTGTGGCGCCAGCCGCTCGGTGAATTCGCCGAACTGACCGCGCGTGGCATCCCGCCCACCGGTCAGGAAAACTTCGGCGGCCCCACCGTCACCGCTTCGGGGCTGGTGTTCATCGCCTCGACGCCGGACGCGAAGATTCGAGCCTTTGACGCGGAAAACGGCGCGGTCTTGTGGCGCGACCAGATGGAGGCGGCGGGTTTCGCCGCGCCCATCACCTATCTGGGCTCGGACGGCGAACAGTACGTCGTGATCTGTGCGGGCGGCGGATGCAAACCAGGCGCGGAACCTTTGGGCGATTACGTCATCGCCTATCGTCTCTCCGCTTCGAAGAATTAAATTTGTAAAAACGGGCGCCGCGCGATGATCGACGCGGGCCTCGATCCATGATACATTGAATGAATCTTTGTCATCATTATTTATAGGGAAAGGATTACAACCATGAGTACTGTTTCTCGTCGCCATTTCATCCAACGGGGTGGAGCCGCAGCCGCCGCGCTTTCGCTCCCCACCTCCTTCTTTATCCGCGACGCACGCGCCGCCAGCCCCAACGACCAGATCGGCCTCGGCCAGATCGGCATGGGCGGACGCGGCGGTGAGCTGAATCGCGCATTCAGCGGGCACAACGACGTCCGCATCGTCGCGATGGCCGACCCCGACCGCTCGCACGTCGAGAGCGCGGCGGATAAATCCGGCGCAAAGCCGTACATCGACCTGCGCGAGCTGCTCGACGACAAAGACGTCGACGCGGTCGCCATCTCCACCTGCAATCACTGGCATTGCCTCGCCGCCATCCTGGCTATGCAGGCCGGCAAGGACGTCTACGTCGAAAAACCGCTCTCTCACACCCAGTGGGAAGGCCGCCAGGTCGTGAACGCCGCCCGCAAGTACGACCGCATCGGCCAGCTCGGCACCCAGCAGCGCTCCGACCCGCTTCAGGGCGAAGCGAAAAAATTTCTCCATGAAGACAAAGCCCTGGGCGAGATTCTCTACGTGCAGGCCAATCGGCTTGGCGTCCGCGCCAGCATAGGCAAGCGTGACACGCCGCTGACGCCGCCCGATGAAGTGAATTACGACCTGTGGCTCGGCCCGGCCAAAGACGAACCGATTTATCGCGACCAGTTCCATTACGACTGGCACTGGAACTTCAACACCGGCAACGGCGAGATGGGCAACTGGGGCGTCCACGTGCTCGACGACGTACGCAACGTCGCCTATCTGGATTCCGTAACCACCCCGAAACGCATCCTCGCCGTCGGCGGGCGCGTGGTTTGGAACGACGCGGGTGAGACGCCCAACGTTCACTTCGTCTGTTTCGACTTCGGCTCCTTCCCCACCATCCTCGCCCTGTCGAACCTGACTTCGGCGCCGGACGCAAAAGGCAACTGGGAAGCCAAAGCGGGCAAACCGATGACCGGCCCCGGCAGCGGTTACGTGGTCGTCTGCGAGGGCGGCTACTACCTCGGCCAGCGCGGCTCCGGCAAGGCGGTCGACAAAAACGGCAAAGAGATCAAGCGCTTCCGGGGCGGCGACATGATGGCCATCCACACCCGCAACTTCCTCGACGCGGTGCGCGCTCATGACAACAGCATCCTCAACGCCGAAATCGCCAAAGGACACGCTTCCACCGGCTGGTGCAACCTCGCCAACGTCGCCTTCAAGGTGAGCGGTGAATACTCGCGCTCCGGGGCGGAATCGATCCTGCCCAAGCTGGACGCGTGGGGTGAACTGCTGGACGACATGGAAACGCAGCTGGGCCATTTCGGCCTCGACGGTAAATCGATGAAGATGAGCCCGGTGCTGACGCACGATCCCAAAACCGAGCGTTTCACCGGCGCCCACGCCGAGGCGGCCAACGCTGAACTGAAACGCGAATACCGCGCGCCGTACGTTGTGGAAGAAATCTCGCCGAGCGCCATCGGATTCGCGGCCAACGCGGCGAGCTACAAGTAAGAGGAAGATTAGAATAGCGCTTCACCATATTGGGCAAGGTGAAAAAAAATCCTTTTCACCTTGCCCAATCGCTTTCAGCACGGCAAGGGGTGGTCTGGCGTAGATAATTACTGACAATTACTCCACCCTCAGTATAAGCGCCCGCCGGGTGAAACTTATGCGTTTCACATATCTCTGTTTGCTCGCCTCAGCGACCAACGGGAGCCCTAGACTCACACAGCCCAAATACTGGGAAGCCGATACGGTCGGCCCCGACCGGACTATGAAGGCGGGGCTGTTGTTTTTTTACTCAAAATCTGGTTTAAATACGGGAGACGATACTCTTTCCGGGGAGACGCCATGAGCTCGATCGCTTCACGCCGCCAGTTTATTCAGACCGCCGCCGTCGCCGGCGCGTTATCGCCGTTCGCTCCGCTGGCCCGAGCCGCCTCCGCCGCGCGAGCCTCTAACGGGCGCCTGCCCAACGTCGTCATCATCTATACCGACGACCAGGGCTGGGCCGACGTCGGCGTCTTCGGCGCGAAGGGCTTCCAGACTCCCAACCTCGACATCCTGGCCGGCGAGGGAATCCGGTTCACCAACTTCTACGTCGCCCAGCCGGTGTGCGGCGCCTCGCGCACCGCCCTGCTCACCGGATGCTACCCCAACCGGGTGGGCATCTATGGCGCGCCCGGCCCCAACAGCAAAATGGGCATCAGCGACGAAGAGATGACCATCGCCCAGCTGCTCAAACAGCAGGACTACGCCACCGCCATCTTCGGCAAGTGGCACCTCGGCGACAGCAAGCGCTTTCTGCCGCTGCAACACGGCTTCGACGAATACTACGGCATCCCCTATTCGCACGATATGTGGCCGTTTCATCCAGAAACGGACAGTTTTCCCGATCTGCCGCTGATTGAGGGCAACGACGTCATCGAGTACAACCCCGATCTGACCCAGCTCACCCGGAACTACACCTTCCGCGCCGTCGACTTCATCACGCGCAACCGCGAGCGCCCCTTCTTTCTCTACCTCGCTCACAATATGCCTCACGTCCCGCTGCACGTCTCGGACGTCTTCCGGGGCAAATCGAAGCGCGGCCTCTACGGCGACGTCATTATGGAGATCGACTGGTCGGTGGGGCGCATCATGTCGGCGCTGCGCCGTTTCAGCCTGACGCGCGATACGCTGGTGATCTTCGCCTCCGATAACGGGCCGTGGCTCAGCTACGGCGATCATGCCGGGTCGGCAGGGCCGTTGCGCGAGGGCAAGGGTACCACCTGGGACGGCGGGGTGCGCACGCCCTGCATCATGCGCTGGCCGGGCGTGATCGAGGCGGGGCGGACATGCGATGAGCCGCTGATGACCATCGACGTGCTGCCCACGCTGGCCGGCATCACCGGCTCGCGCCTGCCCGATCACCCCATCGACGGACTCGACGTTTCGCCCATTCTGGAGGGCCAACCGGGGGCGAAATCGCCGCACGACGCGCTCTATTTTTATTGGAACAAAGACTTGGAAGCGGTGCGCAGCGGGCGATGGAGCCTGCATTTCCCTCACCCCTACCGCACGCTGAACGGGCGGCCCGGCGGCGTCAACGGCATGCCGGTGAAATACGAACAGGCCCGCACCGAACTCGCGTTATACGATCTGGAGGCCGACATCCATCAGGAGCATAATCTCGTCGATCGGCACCCTGACGTCGTAGAGCGCCTGACCGCTCTGGCCGACCGCGCCCGCGCCGACCTCGGCGACGGCGCCAAACGCGGCTACGGCCAGCGAGGCGTTTAGCAATCCGTTTTGCCAGATAGCGTAGATCAACCCACTTAGCACCAGTGTTAAGGAAAACGATTAATATCGATTTCGCCGCAGGGGCTGGTTTCTTACCTGCCCTTCCCCCGTTTTATTTGACGGTGGGTCAGGAAGGTGACGCGGCGATCGACCGAAGCAGGTCCACGTTGCGCTTGTCGGGGCCTTTGCCGTCGAATCCGGGAACCTCCATGATCCAGGGCAGTTCCCTGACGCGCGGTTCCGACGCCAGCGCTCTGAAACCGTCCCGCCCGATGTAGCCTTCCCCGATGTTTTCATGCCGGTCGCGGCGCGAGCCCGCCGGCGTTTTCGAGTCGTTGACGTGAAGAACCCGCAGGCGTTCGATTCCGATCTTTTCATCAAACTCGTCGAACAGCCGCTTTACGGACGCTTCGTCGAATCGTTCGATCAGCCCTGATTCGAGCCCATGCGCCGTGTCGATGCACACCCCCAGCCGTTTCGATTTAACCCGTTTGATGACGCGGCCGATTTCATCCAGCCCGCCCACCAGGTTGCCGCCGCCAACGTCGTTTTCCAGAATCAGTTTGCTCTTCCCTTTGACCTTCTCCAGCGTTTCGCCGGCGCCAGACGCGATGCGCTTCACCGCTTCATCCACCGGGTCGCCCCTGGACGAACCGGGGTGAAAGATCAAACCCTCCGCTCCGATCGCCGAGGCGATCTTCAGGTGTTCCACCAGGCTTTGAATCGATTTTCCCCGCTGCTCCGCCGAGGGGCTGGCCAGGTTGACGAGGTACGCCGCGTGCAGAAACACCGGCCCCAGCCCCGCTTCGCGCAGAGCCGCCTTGTACTCCGCGATCTCTTCCCCGCTCGGTTGCTTGACCGACCATTGCCGGGAAGAGGCGCCGAAGATCTGCATGCACTCCGCGCCGATTTTTATCGCGTTGGCGACGCTGTTCTTCAAACCGCCCGCCGCCGGCACGTGCGCTCCAATAACAGGCATGAGTTGATTATACCATACATGATACGCCCCCCGCCGGCTGCTGTTTCTCTGGCCGAAGGGGGGCGTCAAAGACAAAATCCACGGGGCGATTGAAACCATCGCCCGCCCTGTGAGAAAACGCTTTATATCCCATTAGGAATCTTGCAGTCCGGTTTTTTGCGGCGGCCCGTCTTCGGCCCCAGCCACACGATGTCGCCGTCGCTGACCAATCCGTTCGACGACTGATACAGAAAATTCGGCACCCCGTTCGGGCAGCCGAACGATCCCTGCCTCCCGCTGCGGGTCGCGCGGCATCCGCCCCAGTCGTTTCGTCCGTCAGGCCCCCAGGCGTTGATTCGATAGTAAGCGCCCCACAGGCAATCCCAGTCGTAATTATCCCGGGCGAGGTTGATCGCCGTCAGATCGTACGCCGATCCCCATTGCGCGGCGTCCTCCGACGTGACCGAAAAAAACGGGTCCGTGGGTACGGAGCCGATGTATGCGATCGGCGAAGTCAGCACGTACCATCGCAGAACGTTCGGCGTCTGTCCGTAATAAATCGGGTAACTTCCCGCGTCGAGACGGTACATCTCCAGTGCGGTTTCCAATGTCTTCATGTCGGATACGCATCGCGCCACTTTCGCGCGGATCTGCGCGTTCAGAAAATTCGGCACGGCGATCGCCGCCAGAATCCCGATAATCGCCACGACGATCAGCAGTTCGATCAGAGTAAATCCGCGTTTAAAACCCATGAAAAACATCCTCCCCGTTTTAGTCAGCGCATAGTTCATCGACATAATTCATCACAATACTACAGATTGCCGGATGCCGCCTATTCTCACACAGGAAATTGAAGAAGGTCAAGCAATGTTTTTTTGACCTGCTCACACATCCGCTCCAAGCTCTATTCATGTTGAAAACCGCCTTGGTGCGTGTGATGGACCGGTATTATTCCCTCAACTCCATCGACGCGCGTCAAGACAACGCTTCACACCGTCAATCGCGGCTCGTTTCGTCCTGTTTTAACTCCAGCACAAAACCCAGCATGGCCTTCGCGGCGGAAGGCTGGCTCTGACTGGCAAGGTAGATCTGATTCGTATGGCGAATCAACGCCGCCAGGCTCAGCCCCAGGTAACGGCCATCCGGCGGCAGCAGTTCCAGCGACAGGCTGACGAAGCCGCGCTTGGCGCACTTGCTCAGCGTCCGCACCCCCAGAATGCGCCCCTCCAGTGCTTTCACCCCTACGGCGGTGAACTGAATCAGCGCCTTGCAGAACCGCGCGGGATGCTTCTCATGGCCGGTCGCGTTCCACACATCCTCCCACGCCTCGTGCGCTTCCCAGTAATAGCCGTGGTTGAACAGGTCGATTCCATAGAGGTAAAGCTCGTTCTCCCGCCAGTTTTTAACGGACAGCGGCTCCGCCGGATCGGGAACGTGGCCATAGCTGTGCCCGCGCGGATCGCGCACCGGATGAGGCGTCTTGCCGGGGATGAAGGCGTACGCGGGAAAAGGGCGATGCGGAACCAGCCGTTCGGGCGTTTTCATGAGTGGAAGATCGTTTCCGTCCTATGGATTAGAAAAGCGTACCTTCCCCCGACCGGGTGTAAATCCCGCCGTCCGCCGCGCGCCGGGCGGCCCGTCCCTTTCCGCCTTGCCGCCGCTATACTCCCACCAGACTTTGACCAGCCGAAAGGAGCCGGAACCTTGCCTGAAGAAAACCTCTCCACCCTGTGGGCGCGCCTGATCGAATTGATCGAGCGCCTGCCCAATATCGCCGTCTCCAGCCACATCCACCCCGACGGCGACGCCATCGGCTCGGTACTGGCGTTTTCGCGAATGATGAAAGACATAGGCAAAGAGGTCTCCTGCGTGATGGCTCATCCGGCGGGCCGCCAGCTGGAATTGTTCTGCAAGCCTGGCGAGATCCTTCAGCTCGGCGTGGATGAAGTCGACCTCGCCGGCCGCAATCTGCTCGTCATGCTCGACGCCGGCGCATGGAACCGCCTCGGCAAGGTCGGCGATCTCTTCGCGGCTCACCCCGCCACCAAGGCCTGCATCGACCATCACCCCGCCGTGGGCGATTTTCCCGGGCTGCGAATCGTCGATTCCAGCGCCTCTTCGACCACGGTGTTGCTTCATCGTTTTTTACGCTTTTTAAGTCTGAAACTGACCAGAGAAATCGCCGAGGCGCTTTACCTCGGCCTGATCGTCGACACCATCAACTTCCATCTGCCCAACACCACCGAAGAGGCCCACCTGATCGCGGCGGAATGCCTCGCCGCCGGCGTCAAACCCGCCGAGGTCTACCAGCCCGTCTTCGGCACGATGCGCTTCGCGCGCATGCGCCTGATGTCGGAAGCCTTTCAGAACGCCGAAGTGCTGTTCGATGGCCGCGTGGGATTCATGTGTACAACCCTCGCCATGATGGAGCGCAGCGGCGCCGATGAAGACGACGACGACGGCTTCTCAGACCTGACCCGCAACATTGAGGGCGTGCGCGTGGGCGTGTATTTGCGCGAACTACCCGGTGGAAAGGTCAAAGTCAGCTGGCGAGCCAAAGAACCGTACAGCATTGTCGAGATCGCGCAGGCGTTCGGCGGCGGCGGGCATGTCCGCGCGGCGGGCGCCCTGATCGGTGGAACGCTGGAGCAAGTCAAAAAACAGGTAGTGGAAAAAGTCGCCGAACACGTCGACGCCGGCGCATTCGATTGAACCGGTTCAACCTTTCTCCTGGTCTCCGGTGTTCATGCTTTCGCCGCCCACCACGGTGACGTTCATCTTCACCACGTTGCGCCAGGGCACAAACCGCGCGTCGATGATGAACGGCTTCATCGTCTTGGGAAACACGTTGAACACCTCGGTTCGATGGCGGAAAATCACCTTTCCGTCCTTGTCGTAATACGATATTTCAACAACAAGATGCTGATGTCCTTCCTCCGTCTGATTGACCAGGTATCCTCGTAAATACCGTCCGCTCTCCATCCAGAAATGATCGCGGGGAGGGTACAATTCCAAGTGACTTGTTTCGGCGGGTGGATTGGATGTGACGTTTACTTGATATCCAGATATAGTATTCATGCCGCGCGGAGGGTACTTTTTCAGGTCCTCCGCCGATACCAGTTGATCGACGTCCTTTTCCCACTTGCGGATCCACCATCGCGGGATGACGTTATCGTATCCGAAGCGGGCGAAAGTATAGCGAAACTCATGATATTCCTTCTCGGTCCCGAGAAAGATATCGCCAAAATCCAGCGTGATCCGATCCAGCGCCATCGCGGGCTGGATGAATCCGAATCCAAGCAGAATCAGCGTTGAGATTATCAGGCGCATCGTTCTCCTATGTTCCATTGTCGGAAGCCGGTTCCTCATAGTTTAGCCCTCGGCGCGTTCTTTTTCCGAATCGCGCTTCCGCTTCTGCTATGCCTGGCGTCCGCCGCGCCACGCGCCGCTACCTTTCTCATTCAGGATCGCTGGGGTGGAATCATCGGCCTGACCCGCACCGCGGAGGGCGAGGTCCGCGACCCCGCCATCGTGCGCCCCTGGATGGAATCGCCCGATTCGATTCAGTTCATCGATATGGAAGCCGACTCCACCGGCGGTTATCAGCTCCTCAAAAACGGCATGATTCTGCCGATGGGCGCCGCCCACCCCATCCCGGTCGACACCGCGCCCAATCAGACCGCCTCCGCCCTCGCCATGACGCCCGGCGGCCTGGGCGGCTGGATGGCGGTTGACGACTACATTCGCCAGATCGGCCGCCCCCCCCAGCTGGCCTACCCCGCCTCGCTGAAAAAAGGACGCCGCATCGCCGATCTCGAATACGACCCGGTCAAGAGCCAGCTTTGGATCTTGTTTGAAGACGGCGGCGTAGCCTGCGCCGGGCCGCGCTCGCCTGAATCGCTGGATGGCCTCAAACTCAAAAACGATACGGCCGTCGATGTGGAAGTCATTGGCTCCGACGTCGCGGTGCTGACCCGGAAATCCAGAGTCTATTTCGTCACGCGCAAAAACGCCGCCCTTCAGAAAAACACGCCCGAGCTGGGCGACGGGCTGGCCATCGACCTCGAACCGTCGCCTTTCGGCGCGGGCTTTTATATTCTCGATGTGTTCGGCGTCATCCACGCCTGCGGCGGCGCGCCCGAGATTCCCACCGAGCCGCTGACCCGCGACGCCGCCGTCGATCTGGAATGGATTCCCGCCGACGAAGCGCCGCAGTGGTTCCCCGCCGGCTGGAACACCCAGGTCGCGTTTCAACCGGAAACGCTGCTGCTCGACCCCGCCGGCCCCGCGAAATATCTCACGCTGTACGTCGACCGGGCTGAAAACATGGCCCGCTTCTGGGCCGAGATCGAATTTAATCCCAAACGGCTGCGGCTCGATCCCGATCAGGTCCGCGTCGGCTCATGGTGGAGCCGCGAGATTTCCGCGCCGCAGATTCATAAATCGCTCGATGAAAAAAAGGGGATCCTCACCGTGCATGGAACCGGAGCCTCGTCTATCTTCAGCGGCGCCAACGGCGGCGGAGACGCGGCGATGATCGCGGTCGCCCCGGTGGCGGGCGTCACTTCCGCCACGGCTGAGATCCGCGTCAAACGCTTTTACTTTGAAGACGCCGCGTTGCGTTATCCTTTTCTGTTGACTACCGAAACGCCCGCCGTGACCGTCAAACTGGAACCCATTCAACCCGAACTGAGTCTGGTCTGGCTCAAACAGGCCTCCAAGGTCGATAACCCCGGCGACGATTCAAACAAGCGGGGCGTGTTCCGTTTCGATCTCACCGCGCGTCACGCCAGCCGGATTCAGACGCTTGATTTCGATCTTTCTTTTTCACGCGATACCCTGAAATTTCTCGGCATGACGCCCGGCGCCGCGTGGAACCCGCGCGCGCCCATTCAGACTCATTTCGACGCGCCTTCTCATGCGAACGAGAACGGAAAACTCACCAGCCAGCAAATTAAGGCCGCTGAACCCGGCGCGTTGCGTGACGTGGAGGCCTCATTATTAACCCTGTTCTTCGTCTCAACCGCCGAAGGCGAGGCATGGGTGCGGTTTGATTCCATCGCGGGGCGGGATGAACGGGACGGCGCGATTCCGCTCGACGTCACTCGGCGTGAAGCTCGATTTCCAGTCGAGCCGCCCGCGCCGGCGTACGCGCGCGGTTCACAAATCAGATAGCAGCGTATGCGACGCCATCTCGGAATATCGGCAATTGCGACGCAATAACCGAAAGAAAGCGCCGATCGACTTAAGTGAAACAAAACCAGTCCGGTTGAACCGTAATGGTTTTCCGATATGATAGTAAACGCTTTGTACTGAGCGGTATCAAGGAACTGTTATGAACGTAAATCCTGAAGAACAGCCACGTTATAAAATTGACGATGGAGGCGTCGCGAGCGACGTCAAAGTCCTGTCTCATGAGCAATCCGCCGCCCTGCAGAAACTACTGGCCAATGCGGGTCACGTGTTATCGGGCGAAGAACGGGACGTCGTGATCAGGCTGGTCGAAAAACTCGATCAGGAAACCGAGCGCGTTCATCAGTTGCGCAAGATGACGATCGCCGATCGTCCACTCGACTCCTATCTGTCTAAATCGAAGAATAAAAATCAGCATAAAGCCGAACCCAAGCTGAAAGCGGGCGTCAAACTGGGTACGCACGGCGCCGAAGAAATTCCTGAAGAAGAACTCGAAGAACAGCCGGAAGAAAAGAAAGTTCAGCATATCGTCGGCTTCAAACCCGAAGAGGTCGTCCAGCGCTACATCGAATGCTGGAATCAACAGAAATTTGGCGCGGAATTCGACTGTTTCAGCAGCGATTTCATGCGCATCGACCGCCAGCAGTATATCGACGCCCGCCACGCCTCATACCAGCAACACCTCGGCCAGGGCGGCCTGCGCGTCACTTTCGAACGGATCGACTCCAGCGACGTGATCGGCGGCGAAGCCGAAGTCACCGCGGTCAAGTCGGTGAAATCAGGCCCCAAACCCGCGCGCGAAGAAGTTGATCTCTATCGCCTCAAACTGGAGCATGGGCGCTGGGTGATTTATAACGTCCAGCCCCAATAGGGCGATGACCTCCGGGACGAGGGGATGCCTTTTCCTGTTCACCGCGTTCTGGTTGTCCCGTTGCGCGCTGATCGCCATCGCGCCTCACGCCCTCGTCTCCTCCGATTCCCGAGAATATCTCCTGCTGGCTCAATCGCTCGCTGAGCGCTTTGAGTTTGCTCGCGCTTCGGCGCCGGAAACCTTCCGGACGCCCGGTTACTCGTTATTTCTCGCGTTATTCCACTGGCTTGGCGTCTTTCACCTCAAAATAATCGCCGTGGTTCAGGCCGCGCTCTCCGCGTTCGCCTCGGTCATGTTGTTTGAGCTCGCCCGGCGCCTGTTCAACGCTCGCGCCGCGTGGATCGCCTGGCTTCTGTACTGGCTGAATCCTGGCTCCGCCGTGCTTAGCCTGAGCCTGCTCTCTGAAACGCTGTTCGTCTTTATTCTCATCTCATCCTTATGGTTTTTGCATGAAGCGCTCCAGCAAGGTTCCCGCTGGCGTTATGTTGCGCTGGGCTTTCTGCTGGGCGCGTTGACCCTCGTTCGCCCCATCGCCGTATGGCTTTTTCTCCCCGCCGTGTTTTGCCTGTGGCTGTCTCACTCCTCCCGCCGCGCCGCGTTGCGCCGGGCGGCGCTGATGCTGCTGGGAGTCGCCCTGTTACAGGGCGGTTGGCTCGCGCGCAACGCCGCGCACTACGGCGAATGGTACGTCTCCGAGCTCCCCGCCGCGTTGCTGTACGTATACTGGGCGCAGGCCGCGTCCACGCCGGCCGGAGACACGGTTGATGAGCGGGTTGAAAACGCGTGGAGCGAATGGAACCAGGCGAGCCAGACCCTGACGCCGCCGGCGATGCGCCGTGAATTCACTCGCCACGCGATTGAAATTCTGTGGGCGCGTCCCCTCTCCACCGCCGCCGTGTTCGCGCATGGCTTCGCGCGTTTATGGATCGATTCAGGCTCGACCCGCCTGCTGGAGGCGCTCAACGCGCCGACCCCGATGTCGCTTACGTCGATTCTCGCGGCGTTGCGCTTCGAGCAGGGCGCTTCCGGCCTGATCTGGGCGATTGGCGGATTGACGGCTCGTTTGTTCGAACTGATGATGACGTTACTGACGCTCATCGCCGCATCGATATCCGTCCCTCGCTTATTGCGATCGTCGCACACAGAACGAGCTCGATTCGCTTTTCTCGCCTTCGCCGCGCTGGCGTTGATCTATCTCGTCATTCTGTCTTCCGGCCCTATGTCGAATTTCCGCTTCCGCGAGCAGGCGCTTCCTCTGCTGATTCTTTTCGCCGCGCCTGAACTCGCTCGCTGGGTGAATCCCATGCGGAACATGAAACCGGAAACCATGAATCCACCGGCGCCGTCAACTTGACGCATACCCCGTTCGCATCCACGATGGAGCCGGAGAATCGCTGAAAAGTGATTCCCGCACGAATATTCGAATTCATGGAATCCAGTACGAAATCCATCTCTTTTTCTGATTCGACCAAAAACGTTGGCGGCGAAAAAATGGCCTATCGAAACCTGAAAGACTTCATCCATCGGCTCAAGCGCGAAAACGAACTGATCGAGATCGATCATCCCGTATCTCCGTTTCTTGAGATGACCGAAATCACCGATCGCGTCTCCAAAGCGCGCGGCCCGGCGCTGTTGTTTACTAATCCCGAGGGCTACAACGTTCCCGTGCTGATTAACGCCTATGGCTCGGAACGCCGCATGGCGATGGCGCTGGGCGTCGATTCCATTGACGAAATCGCCGAGCGCATCCGTGCGCTCATTACTCAAAAACCTCCCGGCACGATGTGGGAAAAAGTTCAGGCGTTGTTTCAACTGAAAGAGCTCGCCGGTTATGCGCCGCAAAAGGTCTCCACCGGCCGCTGCAAGGAAGTCGTTCTGAAGGGCGAACAGGCCCGTCTCGATCAACTGCCGATCATGACCTGCTGGCCCAAAGACGGCGGACCGTATATCACTCTCGGACAGGTTTACACCCGCGATCCCCTCACCGGACTGCGCAACTGCGGGCTGTATCGCATCCAGGTGTTCGACTCGCACACCACCGGCATGCACTGGCAGATTCACAAGGTGGGCGCGTCTCACTACCGCGAGTATTTCAAACAGAACAAGCGCATGCCGGTCGCGGTGGCGCTGGGCGGAGACCCCGCGCTGCTATACGCCGCCTCCGCGCCGCTGCCGCCCAACATCGACGAGATGCTGTTCGCCGGTTTTCTGCGCCAGGCGGCGGTCGAAATGGTCCCTTGCGAGACCATCGACGTTGAAGTCCCCGCGCATGCCGAGATCGTGCTTGAAGGCTACATCGAACCGCTCGAGCAGCGCATGGAAGGCCCCTTCGGCGATCACACTGGGTACTATTCGCTCGCCGAGCCCTACCCGGTGTTTCACGTCACCTGCGTCACTCGCGCCGCCGACGCCGTCTACCCCTCCACCATCGTGGGCATTCCCCCGATGGAAGACGCCTTTCTCGGCAAGGCCACCGAGCGCATCTTTCTGCCGCTCATTCAGATGACCTTTCCCGAGATCGTCGACCTGGAACTGCCCGTCGAAGGCGGTTTTCACAGCCTCGCCATCGTCGCGGTAAAAAAATCCTACCCGGGTCAGGCGTTCAAGGTCGCGCACGCCATCTGGGGAACCGGCCTGCTATCGTTGACCAAAACCATCATCCTCGTCGATGAACACGTGAATGTACACGACTTCGGCGAGGTGCTCTGGCGCGTGGCGAATAACGTCGCGCCGCAACGCGACGTCCAGATGGTGATGGGGCCGGTCGACGTCCTCGACAACTCCTCCGAGCATCCGCGTTACGGCTCCAAGATGGCCATCGACGCCACCCGCAAGTGGCCCGAGGAGGGCTTCGACCGCGAATGGCCGCCCGACATCATTATGTCGCCCTCCATCAAGGCGAAGGTGGATGAAATCTGGAGCAAACTCGGCCTGCCGATCACGCTGGACGAATCAAAACGCCGCCAGTTCCGCATCACTCCCGACGACGCGGCGGAGTGATAAATTTCGTATCAAATTATCCGGGATGTTAAGGATTATCAGGATTTTTTGAGGCCGTTATCCTGTTCATCCATTAAATCCTGTTTATCCTGATTCAGACGCAATGAATACGAAGCATTTAAAAAGCTGCCAATTCGATGAAGGGCGTGAGCCTCACATCTTCAGTCTATCGCCGCTCATTTTGAATGTTCGCGCTCTGAAATCAAATGGAATTATTTTGAGTAACCGCGTATGATTCAAGAACAAGAACACGTACTGGTGATTCCCCGCGCCGAGCTGGAGGGCTTTCTTCCCTTTCGCGGATTCCGCCCCGTTGGCGATCTCGACCCTGAGAGCTGGGCGCCGCGTTGCTCGTTCAAGCCGCGTCTTGAGATGGAAAGCGACGCCGCCTACAAACAACTCATCCCCTACATCATCCTGCGTTGCGGCGATCGCGTGTTCCGCTATTGGCGAACCAAAACCAGCAGCGAGAGCCGCCTCCATCATCTCTACTCGGTCGGCGTCGGCGGCCACGTAAACCCGCACGATGACAATCTCTTCGCCGCCGGGGGCGCGCTGCTGCGCGAAGCCGCCGAGCGCGAACTCGATGAAGAGGTCGAACTCGCCGAAAAGCCGTCGTTGCGCCTGGCGGGCTTCATCAACGACGATGAGGTCGAGGTCGGCGTCTTCCATCTCGGCGTGGTGTACGAGGCGAACCTCGCCGCCATGAACGCCGTCCCCCGTGAACGCGCGCTGGGCCGGGGAGAATGGAAACCCGCCGCTGAGTTGATGGACGGCGTCGAATATGAAAGCTGGTCATCGTTCGTCATCCGCGACTACCTGATGCGCGCGAGCGGTTGAGATGGCCGGGATGCAACGCCGACGCCTCTACGAAGCCCTCGCCGTGCTGGCCGTTCTGGCGCTGATACTCACCCTTACTCTGCCCGCGTTTCTCGACAATCAATACAAAGATAAACTCGCCCGCGTTTTTCATGACATGAACTCCATCGTCTCGGCGATCCATCAATATCAGGTCGATAATGGCCGTCTGCCCGATCAGTTCAATTCGGGCGGCCGCATGGAGCGGGACGGCGAATCCTTCCGTTTCATCAGCCTGAACTGGGATTACATGCACGTCTGGCTCAAGCCGTTTTTCCCCGAACAGCAGAATATCCCGCGTGAGATCGCTCAACTGCGTGAAGCCTACGGTTCTCTGTATCTCGTCGTCCAGTTCGATGAGCCCGGCTCGACCCGCGCCGAAACCATTGGCATGCTGACCCAGTGGCCGATGGCGAAAAGATTAATGGGGCCTGACGTCATCGACGCGGGCTTTATCCAGCGTTTTCATCTGAACCTGAATCTGAAACTCGACACCCCTCTGTTTGAATCCACTCTTTTCTTCAATCCAACCAACGGGCTCGACAGTTCGGGTTTTCTCTATCTTGACGATCGGGGCCGTCACTCGCCCTCCGCCGGCGTGTTTCCCTGAGCGTCTCCCCGCCTTGCCTTCGTTTCCTTGTTTTCTAGAATGAGGATTCATTAATAGTCGCTTGCATTCTCGCCAGGAAAGTGAATCGTTCCATCCGTGACGCGTGAAACCCGAATCCAACTCGCTCTCTTTTTGTTGTTGACCGCCGGTCTTGCGGTCACCTACGCCGGGCATGGCTCGTTCGTCGATGAAAACCTCATCATGCAGGTCTGCGATTCGCTCGCCCAACGCGGCAACCTGGAGGCCATGCCCGGCTTTCAGGCGTTGCCCGGCCCCGATGGAAAATTTTACAGCCGCTATGGAATCGGCTTCGTCCTCATCATGATGCCGTTTTACTACATCGGCGAAATCCTCTTCATCCTGTTTGGACACTCCGCCGTTTTTTTTCACGGCTCTCACTATTTCGCTTGTTTATGGGGCGCGCTGCTCATCACCGCCGCGGCGGGTTTGTTGATGTATCGCGTCGTCCGTCTGCTCGGCGCAGGCGAAACCACCGGCGTTCTGCTCGCGCTGGTGCTCGTCTGGGGATCGCCGTTCTGGCCCTACAGTCAGACCCTGTTCCGCCAGACCACGGCCGCCGCGCTCCTGTTGCTTTTGCTTGAGCTCATCCTGCGTCATCAGCGCGCGCCAGCCCGGCGTCATCTCATCAGAATGGTCTTGTGCGTCACGCTGCTGCTCAACGTTCGTGAAGACGCCGTCATCGCCTCCGCCCTGATGGGCCTGTACGCCCTGACGGGGGGAGGCGTTCGAGACCGCGCCTGGCGCGCCGCCGCGTTGCTGGCGGGCGCCGCCGCCGCCGCGCTGGTGTGGGGCCTTCACAACTACATCCGTTTCGGCGCGTTCTTTATCGAAAATTACGAAGACATCGACTTCAACTATCCGCTGATCGTCAGCATCCCGGCGCTGCTGTTCAGCTCAAGCCGGGGCATCGTTCCTTACGCGCCTTTATGCCTGCTGCTACCCGCTTCGCTCGCCGTAAGCCGAAAGAAAGACCGCATGCCATTCTGGATTCTCTGCTTGGTGATATTCACCGCGTATCTGGTTCTCTACGGCAAATCGAATATGTGGCATGGTGGGCGCTGCTGGGGGCCTCGGCATCTGTATTTTCTTTTGCCGTTCGCGCTGGCGCCCGCCGCATGGCTGCTTGAATCGCCTCATCGCCGCGTCTGGATCGCGGTGACGCTGGCGCTCGCCGCCATTGGCGCGTGGATGAACTGGCCGGGCGTTTACGCTCATCAGGGGATGGCGCAGTCGTATTTCAACGCCCCCGGTTTCTTTGAACTGGTACGCCGCCCGATTGGCAACCCCGATTACATCACGTTTGACGATCTCGATCTCTGGTGGATTCGCATGATCCGCATGCACCCGCTTTCCATCGCGCCCGCCGCATTCGCGGCCACGATCGGTTGCGCGGGATACGCCGCCCGCCGCCTATGGATCGAACTGCGCGAGTCGTCATAATTTGCGGAAAGAATGAACCTGAAACCGATCGTTCTCATTCTGTTCTGGCTTCCTCTTCGTCAACTCGTCAACCGGATTCGCCGCACGCGGGTTGACGACGCGCTCAAGTTTATCGCGCTGGGCGGTTTCGTGAGCGGCGTGCTCTGGGCGGAGTACGCCTTCTTTCAACGTTTTTTTGAATTGCTTGGCCGCACGCCGATGGGCTTCATTCTTGTCCTGCCCAACGCCTTCTCCATCATGGGCTCCATCCTGTTCGGCTTTCTGGCGTATTCCAGCGTCATCACTGCGTTGACCTCATACTACCAGTCCGACGATCTCCGCTTTCTGATCGCTTCGCCCGCGCCGCTCTGGACGATCCTGCTTTCCAGATGGTTCGATGTCGCCTTTCGCACCGGCGCCACGCTGTTTGGTCTCTGCCTGCCGCCGATGATCGCTCTGGGCGTCAAACTCAATCTGGGCGTCGGGTATTACGGCGCGTTTCTGCTTTCAGCGGCGGCGCTGACCGCAGCGGGCGTCAGCGCAGGCGTCGTCGCCTCAATGGCGATGATGTCGATCTTCCCCGCCCGGCGGCTTCACCAGACGCTGTCCATCCTGGGGCTGTGCATCGCCGTCGCCGCCATCGGCGGGATGCGTTTTCTTCACCTTGAAACCCTCTGGAGCGAAGACGCGCTCGCCAATCCCCTGCTGGTATTTCTCCGTCAGCAACCCGAGGGCTGGATGAAATATGGCCCCGGTTCGCTCTTTTCGCGCGCCATGCTGCCCTATGTCGGCTTTTCAAATCAGCGCGGAGGCGTGGAGATCGCCGCTCTCGTCGCTGGATTCAGCGTAGCAGCGGCCCTGCTGACCGGGCGCGTCTTGTTTATGCGTGGGTGGTGGAAAGCCCAACAGCAGGCCGATCCTCAAACCCGGCGCGGCGCGCTGCTTTCCGAACGCTTCTGGGGCCGATGCCTTCATCGCGGCCCCGGCCTCGCCCTGATGGCGCGCGACGGCCTGTTGTTGCGGCGCGATCCCTCCATCTGGACGCAGCTCTTCATGATGATTCCGCTGGTGGCGATGTATCTCGTCAACCTGTCGTTTCTTCCAGTTCGTCAAAGCGATTTCGCTCCGTTGATGGCGGTAGCCAACGTCGGATTGATCGCCCTGCTGGTCGCCGTGATCGGCGCGCGCTTCGTCTTCCCCTCCGCCAGCCGCGAAGGACGCGCGGTCTGGATCGTCGCCGCCGCGCCCGCGTCGCCCTGGCTCCGCATGGTTCAACAGGTTCTGTTTTCCGCGCCGCCCGCGCTGCTGGTCGCGATCGCGATGCTGTACGGCTCCTGCCTGATTCTTCATCTCACTCCCGCCTGGACGCTGTGGTCGATGGCGGCGGGGGGGCTGATTACCCTGCAGGTGATTTTTCTCGCCGCTTTCCTCGGGTTCTGCTTTCCGATGTACAACCATCGGCATCTGCTTGAGGTTTCGCTCGGCAAGGGCGCGTTTTTGTACATGGCCGCCGCCGTGCTGGAGATCGGCGGCTTTCTCTGGTTCGCCATCCGATTTGTGCTGAATCATCCCGCCGATCCTCCCGTCGCCGCGCCGTCAGTGCTCGCCTGGCTGGTGCTGTGGGCGGCGCTCACCGCCGCCGCCGCCGGCTTTGGCGTCAAACGGATCCGCTCGTATGAATGGATCGCCTGAACGGCCTCCGCCGAATGAGCGCCGAGGTTTGATTTTTTCCAGACAAAAGTGATAGGATGGAGAGTTTTCAGATCAACCCCACGGCGTGGATCGTTCGCGCCGTATCATCTCATCAGAGGGAGTGTTTCAATGAAACGACTGTTTGGAATCGCGTTACTCGCCAGCCTGTTCGCCGCGATGGCCGTCCCCCAGTGCGGATTCACCGCCGACAAGGAGCTCACCGTTCTGTTTCTGACCAAGTCGCAGGGGTATGAGCATGAAGTCATCCACCGCGAAAAAGGCCAGCTCGGTTTCACCGAAAAACTGATGGTCGACCTCGGCAAGGAAAACGGCCTGAAAGTAATTCCCACGAAAGACGCCGGTCTGATCAACGCCGATACCCTGCCGTTGTTTGACGTCGTCATGCTGTACACCACCGGCGATCTCTGCCAGGGTTCAGACAAGGATATGAGCTCCGCCATGTCTGAAGAGGGACGTGAAGCCCTGCTCGAATGGGTTAAAAACGGCGGCGCGCTGGTCGGTACGCATACCGCCACCGACACCTTCCACGGCTATGCGCCTTACACCCAGTTGATCGGCGCTGAATTCGCCCGCCACGGCCAGCAGCAGGAAGCCACCATCACCGTCAAAAAACACCCGATCACCTCCCACCTGCCTGAATCGTGGAAACTGACCGACGAGTTTTATTGCTTCAAGAACGTCACCAACACCTTCACTCCGCTGATGATCGTTCACGGCGGCGGCATGATTGAAGATTTTTACAAAGAGACCGGCGATTATCCCATCGCCTGGATCGAAGAACCCGGCAAAGGCCGCGTCTTCGCTTCAGCCCTGGGTCACCGCAAAGACGTTTGGGAAAACCCCGCCTTCCAGCAGATCATTCTTAAGGCGATCAAGTGGACCGCGCGTGACCTGAACTAGGCCTTATCCCGTTCAGATATTTCCATTGCCATGGGGATGACCGAAACCATCGTGGCGAGAAAAATGCCGAACGTTTTTTGGACAGACACGATGAATAAAAAGGCGACCGGGTTTCCCGATCGCCTTTTTTCTTGCTTCTAATGGATTAATTCAGTCCGGCGGGTTCGTCATGCGGATTTCGCGGCGGCTTGCGGTTTGGACGCTGCCTTGGTTTTTCCGTCTCCCTCAGCCGCCTTGGCGTCTTTACTGACGCTTTTCAGTTTTTCATCGAGCCACTCGTTTGCGCGCTTGAATACGGCGCGTAGTTTGACGAGTTTATCTTTGTCAGTCCGGCTCTTGGGTTGAATCGATTCCGGAGTCAACAGCGCGGCGTTAAAGTATTTTTGATTACCTTCACAACTCTTCAAACTGACAATATCCGCCGCGTCCAGAAACAGCGCGATCACTCGCCTCGGGCTCGCCTTCAGCGGGTCGTAGATATCATCGTTCGCCAGCAGGGTGTTTTGCAGGTAGCGTAATAAGCCGTTTTTGGTACCAACCGTGCTGGTCGGCGTCTCCGTACCGGCGGGCAGATCGTCTTCGATCGTGAATTTCGCCGCGATTTCATCGACGCGCATGGGCCGGACCACCTGGCCGAACATCCCCTGCCGTTCCTTGATTTTGGGCAGTTTGCCGTCGTGCAGCTGTTTAACCCGGTCTTTGAAGATATCCATAACAAAACGCGATTCCATCTCGAGATGGGCCTTGCGCATCACGTTGACCAGGTGGGCGATTTTATTTTTCGGGAACAGGCGAGTTTTAGCGTCGGCGGAAAAGGCGAATTCAGCGATTTTGGTCAGCAAGTCGTGCAGCAGTTTATCCACTTCCAGATAGACCGCATCTTCATCCTGCCCAATACCCAGCAGATTTTCCAGCGGCATGGACGCGGACGAGCCGGAAACGGGCGCGGCTCCAGACGTCTGTCCAGCCTGCATCTGCTTTTTGACCTTGTCGATGTCCTTCAAGGCCTGAATCTTTTGCAGACGCGCCTGAACTTCTTCCTGGGTGATTTTTGAATTCGCCTGCTTTTTCTTCTGCACAATGCCACCCGCCTTTTTACGATTGGCGATGAATCTCCTTCAACCCGGGTAGCCATGAAAAAATGTACAACACAACTATTCTTAAATCATAACATAGTATAGCAAAACAATTCAAAAAGTTTCAACCGGTGTGGTTATTTCTTTCACTTCAGTGTCAACATTTATAACATCGGCATTTTCAAGTCTAACTTGATTTTAACCGCAAAAACAGGTTCATGTTAGACCTTTTTTACCGGAGTTGTTTTCTTGCCGGCGCTCCGGACATGAAAAGAAAATCGTTCAGATACTCATTATATCCGGTTTCTTAACCGATAATGGACTCTGAGGTTAACCGCTTTTTGACATTATAACGGCTTGAATCGCGACAAAAAAGTTAATTTCAGACGCGTTCCGCGCGACGAATCTTACATGACTAACGATCTTCAAAAGGTTTTATTCAATGACCAATTCGACCCCCGCGATTTTGGGAGGAACCCCTCTCGCTCAACCTGGTTTGCCATTCGCTCGTCCCCTGCTTCCCCCTCTGGATGAACTTCTTCCAGAATATCGATCCATTTTTTCGAATGGAATGGTTACCACCGGGCCTCACGCCGAACGCTTTGCCGAGGCGGTCGCCGAGGCTTTATCAGTTCCATTCGCCATTCCGGTTTCCAGCTGCACATCCGGTCTGCTGCTGGCGTTTCAAGCGATGGGGATACCCCGCGGCGCCGAAGTACTCATCCCGAGTTTCACCTTTATGGCGTCAGGCCTGGCCCCGGTCTGGAACCAATGCCGGCCGCGGTTCATCGATGTCGACATCGAAACCATGAACGTCGATCCCGAAACAGTCGAGCGCGAGATTACTCCCGAAACCCGCGCCATCGTGGCCGTCCACCAGTTCGGCAACCCCGCGCCGGTTGAAGAACTCGAAGCGATCGCCTCGCGGCGCGGCGTCTCGCTGCTGTTTGACTCCGCCCATGGATTAGGGTCGCTCTATCGCGGCAAGCCGCTGGGCGGAGGTGGGCGCGCTGAAGTCTTCAGCCTGACCCCCACCAAACTGGTGATCGCCGCCGAGGGCGGCGTGGTCGCCACCCGCGACGCGAAACTCGCCGAACACGTGCGCCTGGGCCGCAACTACGGAAACCCGGGCGATTACGATTGCCTGTTTCCCGGACTCAACGCCCGCATGAGCGAACTCCATGCGGTTCTCGGGCTGCATTCGCTCCACCGGCTGGAAGACGCAGCCGCCGTACGCAACCGCATGGCGTCGCGGATGCGCGATCGATTGGCGCCGTTGCCCGGCGTGTCGTTTCAGAAGATCGATCCACGCGACCGAAGTTCCTACAAAGATTTCTGCATCATCCTTGATCCCGCCGAATTCGGACTCGACGCCCACCAGTTAGGCGAAGCCTTGCGGGCGGAGGGGATCCAGACACGGGTGTATTACTCGCCGGTGCTTCACCAGATGACGGCGTTTCAATCGTTCGTCAACGACTCGGACCTTGAGCGTCTGCCAAATTCAATCGCGCTCGAACGCCGCGCGTTGAGCCTGCCCATGTATTCCAACATGACCGGGAGCGAAGCCGATCTGATTTGCGCCGCCATCGAGCGGATTCACCGGAACGCCGCAACCATCGCCGCTCGCCTGTCTTAATTTATAGACGGGCGAACCTCGGTTTCCGGTTTTTTACCTGGTGATTCGATCTCTCGGAGCGGAATGTGTGGTAATGGGTAAGATTACAACAAGTGAACATTTGTATAATTATCATCTCAAAAAAAGGGATCGAGTCGGGAACAAATCCCATCGCGCGATCCCAAAGGTTGGAAGCCCATAGAACCATATTACGCTGATATTATTTTAAGTCAAGAATCTTTTTCAATTTTATTGAATACAAAACCTTTCCATGACACTTTTTATAACAAAAAATGACCATCTTGCAGCGAAACAACGCAAGACAACAACAAATACAACACAACGCTATGGAATAATAGACAAAGAAAAGGCAAGGTTATTCAACAACTTTAACCTGGTGTGAATTACATCGCCCCACCAGACAGGCGATCTCATAATCGATCGTCCCACCCCAGTCCGCCAGTTCGGCGGCAGTAATCCGTTCATCGCCCTGTCTTCCAATCATGACGGCTTCATCGCCCGGCGCGACATCGGGAGAGCCGGTAACGTCGACCGTCGTCAGGTTCATGGAGACACGCCCGATCACGGCGTGACTTTCGCCCCGTATCAACACCCTCGCCCGGTTGGAAAAATCACGCAGGTAGCCATCCGCGTACCCGATCGGCAACAGCGCGACGCACCCGTCATACGGCATGCGATGCGTCATCCCATATCCCACGCCGGCGCCGCGTTCCACGTCCCTCACCTGTACGATTCGCGTCGTCCATGACATCACCGGACTCAGGTCGACCCCGCCGTCGAAACCGGGCGCGGGGCTGAGACCATACGTCATGACACCCGCCCGCGCCATCGTCAGCCGGGCTTCGCTGAATCGCGCCGCCGCCGCGCTGTTGGCGCAATGAAGCCTGACTCCGGAAGGCAGCATGGGCGCGATGCGCCGCCATTCATCCCGAAACGCCGCGAGTTGAGTTTGAGTGATCGTCTCGTCGTCTTCATCCGCTGATGGAAAATGAGTCATCACCCCGGCTACGCGGAGCCCCGGCAATGAGGCGATTCGCGCGATGGCGGCCTCACGCCCGCGCGGTGGAAGCCCCATCCGCCCCATACCCACGTCGATCTTCACGTGGACGCGAATCGGAGCGCCGAGCCGCTCGCCCACCCGGGAGAGCGCTTCGGCGTGATCCAGGGATCCGGTCAGCTCCTCCACGCCCCACGGCGCGGCTTCAGCCGCTTCATCGGCCAGGGCGGGACGCAGACGCATCACCGGAACCGTCAGCCCCTCCCGCCGGATGCGCTCCACCTCCCAGTTGTCCACAACGCCCAGCAGATCGGCGCCCGCATCCACCGCGGCGGGAGCGATCCATTGCAGCCCGTGGCCGTAGGCGTCGGCTTTCACCACCGCGCATAACCCGGCGTCTCCGCCCAGCATACGCTTGATTCGGCGGATATTCTCGCGGTACGCTCGAAGATCGATGATCAGTCGTGTATGATAAATCATTCCGTTCAATTGACTGAAACAGGGCTCTCTTGATTTCGTATACAATAGTCGACAAGCGATTTTGCGTTGACTCTGACGAGGATTCAATGCCGGGCGGATGAACGCCGTCTGGAGAATGGAAGGAACGATTATGGCGCATTGCACCGACGCGTTTTCAAGCGGCTGGAACCGGATGATGAAACTCGCCTTTCAACCGGTTCGGGGAGCGTTCTGGCTGAAGGGCGTTCTGCTGCTTTTTCTGATGCAGGCCATGCAGTATTGCAACCCCAGTTTTCTATACGGAGACCTGATCCGCGAACATCGCGAAGCCGATCAACTGGCTGAAGCCCTGATTCAACGATTACCCTACATGCTCGCCGGGCTGGTGATGTTCATGCTGCTCGGCATCGTGCTCGGGTTTCTCTCCTCGGCGGCGCGAATCATTTTCTATCAGGGCGTCCAGCGCGGAACATTTCAAATTCGCGGCGATTTCGCCCGGCATATCGGTTCCATCATCTCATTCTTCCTGTGGAACATCTGCATCATCATCCTTGCGTTCATCGCCGCAATGCTGGTCGGCGGCGTGTTAGTCGGAATCATGATGCTTCTAGGCGCGGGGAGTAACGGAGTGGGCATTGGCTTTATGTTGTTGGTGCTGATTGGTTTAGTCATCGGCCTGGGCTTATTTGTATTGAGCACGCTCTATGTTGTGTTGCTGGATGGCGTTGTGATTCCGCAGATGGTAATCGAAGAGACCGGCATTCTCGCCGCCTGGGGACGGGCGCTTTCACTCCTGACCGAACACCTCTTTGAATTCATCGGCTTTATCGTGATCCGTTTTGTGATCGGTTTCATCATGGGACTGATTATTTTCGTCTGCTATTTCGTCATGAGTATTTTCATCATGCTGATCGTGGCTGGAGGATCGGGTTTCGATCCATCATCATTCGCAGGCATCTCTCAATCCATCAACTCGTTCCTGATGGCTCCGCTGATGCTGGTGTTGACCGCGTTCCTGTTTCCGTTTCCGCTGCTCAGCGACGCGTATTCGCTGTATTTCATGCGCGCCATAACCGGCGACTCGCGTTATCAGCCTCCGAACGAACAGGATGGCGGCGGAGCGCAGCAACCCGCTGGCCCGGCGCCCGAACCGCCGTTCTCTCCCGCTCCGCCCCGTCCACCGATGGAGCCAGCCGCCCAAACAGGGCCGGTTCATTTCAATGACATTCCGGTGGAAGCGGGCGCGCCGGTTCAAGCGGCGTCACCGGCCCCGGAAACGCCGGCGCCTGATTTTTCACCTTCCGTCACGGGTCCAATCGACGAGACTCCCCTTGAGCCCGCGCCGGAGCCGTCATCATCGCCCGAACGCCCTATTCCGCCAACGGTGGAAGCCCCGCCGTGCGATGAAGACACGCCTGCGCCTCCCGAGCCGCCCAAGGCCCAGTAGGAATTTTTCTCAGGAGATCGATCGTTATATTTCAGAAATGTGAATTATTCTCGTTGATCCAGAATTGATTTTGAGTCGAACGTGTTTACGAACCGCGTTGGGCCCAACGCTTTTATTTGCGTTGTGATTCCCGTTATCTTCGTCCTTACACCGGACTATCCATTTGTACGCGTGCGGATTTTCTTGCGAACCAATCCCGTAGCATTACGCAAGCGGTTCAGAACGCAAGAACGGGTATTTCTTTTGAAAGCGCGCTTCGATAATTGTATGGGGATCCGCAATATCAACGATCTAATCGGAGGGAATCGATTTGATTCAGTGTATTTCCAACGCCTTCAGCGCGTCTTTGTAGGCGTTGAAAGTCCCTGCGTCGAATAATACGAATCGAACCAGTTTGATTGACGTAGTCCGCTTGAGGAATTCGGAGACCGTGGAGAGAGCGATTTTCGCCGCCTCCTGAACGGGATACCGATAGACGCCGGTGCTGATGGAAGGGAACGCGATCGACTCCAGCCCGTGCTCGGCGGCGATTTCCAGACTGCGGCGGTAACAGGAAGCGAGCAACGCGGCTTCACCGCGCTCTCCGCCATGATACACCGGTCCAACCGCATGAATGACGTGGGATGCTTTCAGGGCGCCGCCGGGGGTGATTTTGGCGTCACCGGTCTCACAACCGCCCAACAGACGGCACGCGCGCAGAATCTCGGGGCCGCCCGCGCGATGAATCGCCCCGTCAACGCCGCCTCCCCCCAGTAGCGAGGAGTTGGCGGCGTTGACGATCACGTTTACGTCTTGATGGGTAATATCGCCTTGAACCAGTTCCAACGTCGACTGGTTTACAACCTGCTTCATGGAATAATCAGGAAGCTTTTCACCGTCTTGACGCCTTCAGCCGACTGAGCGGAGCTGATGGCCTGTTCTTTGGCGCTGGCGGAGGGAACTTTGCCGTCCAGCGTCACTTCGCCCTTCGAAACAAAGATATCGACGGTGAAGGGGCCATCAGGACCCGCCGGCGATTCCAGCTGATTCTTGATTCCGTTGGCGATGTCGGCGTCGGCGATCTTGGAGCTGGAAGCGCAACCGATAAGAGCGACGCTGAGAACGCCCGCGACCAACAACAACGAGAGACTGCTTTTGTTCATTGTATCCTCCATACCGTGGTCCGATTTGTGATCGGTTTATAAAAATCCGATTCTATCATAAATAGAGCGGGATTTTCACGCAAGGAGAAAATTGACGCGATTGTGCAAAAGTCGGCTATTTTCGCCATCCCGCCCCCTGATTCCGCCCATTTCAACAGCTGACCCGGTGTGACAGGAACCTTATAACATCTACAAACGCTCGCCCTTGCGGTACACTACCGTGACTCACGATCTGGGTGGGAGGCGTGCGATTGCGCGGTTATCATCTTTCAGGGCTCATCCTGACGCTTGGCGCGGCGTGGTGGTCGGTCCGCTCGTATAGTTTCGATCCGGCTGGACGCCCCGGCGAACTCATCGAGTTCCTGCTGGTCGGCGCCCTGATGTCCCTCGCCTTTTTGGCGGCCTGCCGCGACGCCTTACGCGGGCGTCTGCCCCTTCGGGCGGTTTTGTTGTGGGCGGCTCTGGCTCGTCTGGCGTTGCTGCCCGGTCAGCCGCTTTATGAGACCGATCCAAACCGCTACCTGTGGGACGGGTACGTCCTGACGCAGGGCGTGAATCCATACCGCTACGCTCCCGCGGAGGTTCTTGATGCATACCAGGCTGGTGAGGTTGAGACCATGGCGCCCGCCATGTTGCGATTATGTAACCAGTTGCGAGTTCATCCCGGCATGCTGCGCGTATTGCGTGATGTCAATAATCCCGATCTCAACACGATCTACCCGCCCGTCGCACAGATTCTGTTCGGCGCGGCGGCGTACTATTTTCCGGGCGTGCTGTTCGCATGGCGGCTGATCGCGCTGGCGTTCGACGCGGCTCTGATCGCGGCGATTCTGGTATTGCTCAAGGCGTTTTCGCGCGATCCGTCGATGGTGGTGTTTTACGCCTGGTCGCCGCTGGTATTGAAGGAATACATCAACACGGCGCATTTTGACGTGATCGCGTTATGCGGTTTGTTCGTCATGATGGCGCTGGCGATGGCGGGACGGATCAAACAGTCCGCACTGGCGGGCGCCTGCGCGGTGCAATGCAAGGGCTTCCCGCTGCTGGCGGCGCCCTTCTGGGGGCGCCGGTGGGGTGCGGCGGGCTGGGCGGTTTTCGTGACCGCGATCGTGGCGTTGTGGGTTCCGTTTCTGTTCAACGCGGGCGAGCCGCACGGGTTGGCGGTTTACATGCAGCGCTGGGAAGCCAATTCCAGCGTCCCCGCGCTGCTGGAGACGTTGCTGCTTGCCTGTGGGGTCCCCGCATGGGGGACAGGGCCGCAGTGGTTCGAATGGGCGGGCGCGCGATTCGACGGCGACTCGTTTTTTCTGTCGAAAACCATCGCGGCGGCCGCGGCGGTTCTGATCTGGCTCTGGTTGGCCCTTCGCTGCCGGCGCGCATCCCATCCATCGGATGAAGACCGCCTTCGCTGGACGGCGATTTCGCTCGGCGCCGTTTTGATATGCAGCCCGGTATGCAATCCCTGGTATCTGGCGTGGATGACGCCTTTTTTATGCTTTTTTCCATCGGCGGCGTGGAGTTATCTTTCCGTTTCATGCCTGCTGTACTACGCGTTTTACATTCCCAAGCCGTATGAGCAGATTCTCTGGGTCCGCCTGCTGGAATACGTCCCGTTTTATGTTTTGCTATTCTGGGAATGGAAGCGCGGGCGATGCCTGCTTCCCGATTGGTTTTCACATTAACCATGATGGCGTCGATATCGGATGATATCTCTCCCTTCGCGAAGAAGTAGTACACGGTCTTCGTTCATCGATCCGAGTAGTGGTATGATAAACGTCCCAAATTTTTCCAGCGTATGGAGACGAATTTGATGCGAAACGGGCGGTATCTTCTCTATTTAATGCTCATCATGGGCACGCTCGCCGGATGCGGAAAAGCCCCGGCGCCGGACGCTCAACAGGACGCTTTCACCGTCATTCTGGTGACGGACATCGGCGGACTGGGCGACAAGGGATTTAACGACGCCGGCTGGCTGGGCTGTCAGGAAGCGAAAGAACGGCTCGCCGCCAATGGCGTGACGCTCGACGCCCGCGTGATCGAGTCGCGTGAACAGACCGATTATGCCGACAACCTCAATCTGGCCGCCGAACGCGCCGACATGGTGATCGGCCTCGGTTTTCTGATCGCGGACGCGATTAAAGACGTAGCGGCTTACTACCCTCAAAAACACTTTCTGTTCATCGACGGCGAACTGCAGGGCGATAACATCGCCAGTTTCGAGTTTCACGCCGAACAGGGGGGCTTTCTCGCCGGGTTGCTCGCCTCCTACGTCACCCGCACGGGAACCATCGCCGCCATGCCGGGTATGGATATACCACCCGTGTTGCGTTTCGCCGCCGGATTCGAGGCGGGCGCCCACACCGGCGCCGCGCTGCAGAACCGCGAGATCAAAACGCTCCGCGCCACCATCGGCGGTTTCAACGACCCCGTCAAAGGCAAATCGCTGGCGCAATCGCTGCTTTCACAGGGCGCCGATATTCTGTTTCAACTCGCTGGCAACAGCGGACTCGGCGTCTTGGAGGCGATCAAGGAAGCCCCCGAGGGCGCGATGATGATCGGCGTCGACATCGATCAGGACTCTCTCGCGCCGGGGCGCGTACTGACCAGCGTGCTCAAGCGCATGGACCGCGTCGTCGCCGACCAGATCGTCTCCGCGCAGGAAGGCGCGTTCGAGCCAGGGGTGTATTGGGCGGGCATGACGCAGGGCTACGTCGGACTGACCGAGATGAAATACACGAAAGACAAAGTTCCCGAAGAAGCCTTGCTGGCGCTGGATAAGGCGCGTGTACTGATCTCGCAAAATCTGATCGTCGTACCCTCCAACGCGGATGAACTCAAGACCTTCGAACTCCCGTTGCAGCAATTCAACGCCGAATGAACGAATCCGCGACCGCCATAAAGACGCGCGGCCTCGACAAGCGTTTCGGCGCGGTTCACGCGCTCGATTCGCTTTCGCTGGAAGTTCGTTACGGCGAGATTCACGCCGTGCTGGGAGAAAACGGCGCGGGCAAATCGACTCTGTTATCGCTGCTCTCCGGCCTGCTGCAGCCTGACTCTGGCTCCATTGCGATTAATGGCCATGAGGTTGCGCGCTTGTCGCCCGCGTCGGCCGCGCGTCTCGGCGTGGGCATGGTTCATCAACATTTCTCTCTGATTCCCGCCATGACGGCGCTTGAAAACCTGATGCTGGGCGCCGAGCCGGGCGTGTGGCGGCTGAACGCCCGTGACTTTGAGCGCGAAGCCCGTGAACGGCTCGCCGCGTTTGAAATCGAGATCCCCTTTCATGAAGAAACTGGCCGGCTGCCCGCCGGCGTGCGGCAGCGCATCGAAATCGCCCGCGTACTGCTTCGTGACGCACGCGTTTTTCTCTTCGATGAACCCACCGCCGCGTTGACTACCAGCGAGTCGGACCGCCTGCTTGAAACGCTGTCGATCTTGCGCGAGCGCGGCGCGGCCGTCGTCTTCGTCACCCATCGGCTGGATGAAGTCATGCGAATCGCCGACCGCGTCACCATACTGCGGCAGGGCCGCGCCGTGTCGCGCGTTGAGCGCCGTCCCTTTGATTCCAATCAACTCGCCTCCGCCATCGTGGGCGAGACATTGCCCGAAGAACGCTTTCCGCCGCTGGAGCCTTCATCCGGATACGCGCTGACCCTTGAACAGGCTGGCACGCGCGCGATCGAAAGTCTCTCTCTGAACGTTCAGCGCGGCGAGATCGTCGGCGTGGCGGGCGTGGCGGGAAACGGCCAGCGTGACTGGATCGATCTCATCCTCGGCCTGGCGCCGTTTCAACGTGGCCGAATCTCGATCCTCGGCGCCGAAGCGTCTTTCGCGCCCGTGTTTCAGCGGCGTGAGATGGGGCTGTGCTACATCCCCGAAGACCGCATGAGCGACGGGCTGCTGGAAGGTTTTCCCCTCTGGAGCAATTACCTGCTTGGATCCGGCGGCGCTTCATGGTGGATCAACCGCCGCGCGGCGAGCGCCGAGGCCCGCGCCCGGTTGGACGCCTTCGCGGTGAAAGCCCCGTCGGTCGACGCCCCGCCCGAAACGCTCTCGGGCGGACATCAGCAACGCCTGTTACTCTCGCGCGAACTCGACGGCTCGCCGGGCCTCATCGTGGCGCACAACCCTACGCGCGGGCTGGATATCCGCGCCGCGCGATTCGTGCATGAAGCGCTGATCGAAGCCTGCCGCGCGGGCGCCGGAGTCCTGTTGTTTTCATCCGAATTGCCTGAACTGTTTCTGCTCTGCCGGCGCATCGTGGTGATCCATCGAGGACGTGCGGTTGAAGCGCGCCTCGCTTCCGATTGGACCGCCGCCAGCCTGGGGAACGCCATGACGGGAGGCGCGCCATGAAAATCGTACGCGTTCTTCGTCTCGCGGCGGCCGCGCTATGCGCGCTTGGGGCTTTATCGATATTTCTCTGGCTGGCGGGGTATTCGCCGTGGGAAACCGCGCGCGTCATCGCCGAAGGCTCATGGGGAACCCCGGCGGGACGCATGCAGGCGCTCGGCAAATCGTCGATACTCATCATGACCGGCCTGGCGGTCGCGCTTCCGTTTCGCGCCGGGTTGTTCAACATCGGCGGCGAGGGCCAGATGCTGCTCGGCGGCCTCGCGGCGGCGATGGTGGGCGTGGCGCCGCTCGCGTTTTCAGGGCCGGTGCATTGGATTCTCTGCCTGATCGCCGGGGCGGCGGCGGGCGCGGCGTGGGCCGCGTTATCGGGTTGGCTGCGTGAAGCGCGCGGCGTGCATGAAGTGATCTCAACCATTCTTCTGAACTTCGTCGCCCTGCATTTCTGCAACCAGGCGGTGTTCGGATGGTTCAGCGCGGGCGATGGCGCCAGCCGCACGCCGTACATTCTCGAATCCGCCGTATTGCCGGCGCTTGTTTCCGCCGGGGCCGCGCGTCTCTCGTGGGCGATCGTGTTCGCCTGCGCCGCCGCGATCGCGCTGAGCATATGGCTCCTTTTCACTCGCCCCGGATTCACGCTGCTCGCGGTGGGAGCGAATCCGGATGCGTCGCGGAACGCGGGAATACGCGACGGGCGCGTCCGCGTCGCTGCGATGGCGCTGGGAGGGGCCTGCGCGGGGCTGGCGGGCGCGTTTGAAACCTGCGGACTCTCGCGGGCGTTCTTCGCGCGATTCGGCGGCGGGATGGGATTCGACGGCGTCGCCGCCGCGTTTCTGGCGCTGACCGAGCCGTGGGCGGTGATTCCGTCCGCGCTGACGATGTCTTCATTGCGTACCGCCGACCGCACCCTGCAACTGGAAATCGGTTTGCCCAAAGAAGCGGTCTTTATCATGGAAGGCGTTTTGTTGCTCAGCATCGCCGTCTTTTTCAGGAGGCGCGTCCGTGCCGAATAACTCACTCGCCGTGTTCGCCCCTGTCGCGCCGCTCATGCTGGCGCATCTGGGCTTTATCAAGGCCGCGCCGCTGATCTGGGCGTCATTGGGTGGCTGCGTCAGCGAACGCTCCGGCGTGATCAACATCGGGCTGGAGGGCATGATGCTCACCGGAGCGTTCGCCGCCGCCTGGGGCGCGGACGCGGCGGGGAACCCGTGGGCGGGCGTGGCCGCCGCGCTGCTGGCCGGCGCCGCGATGGGCGCGTTGCACGCCGCCGCCTGTCTGTGGGGCAAGGCCAATCACATCGTCAGCGGCATGGCGGTCAACATCATCGCGCTGGGCCTGACCGGTTTTCTGCTCTCGCGCGTCTTTCACGCCCTGGGCAACTCGCCCGAGGTTCCTAGCCTGGGTGGTTGGTTCATCCCGGGTTGGAACGCCGCGCCGGTTTCGCCCCTGCATCCGGTGTTGATCGTGACGGTATTCGCGACGGTGTATCTCATGTACCGCACCCGCTATGGATTGCGCTTGCGGGCCTGCGGCGAATCGCCGTCCGCCGCGCGCGCACAAGGCGTTCAGGTGACGCGGTATCGCTTCGCCGCGGTGTGCGCAAGCGGAGCGCTGGCGGGGTTGGGCGGCGCGCAACTCGCCATTGGCGACGTCAGTTATTTCAGCGTGGGGATGAGCGGAGGGCGCGGCTTTATCGCGCTGGCGGCGATGATCTGCGCGGGGTGGCGTCCGGGCCGGGCCGCGTGGGTCTGCCTGGCATTCGGCGTCATCGAGGCGCTGGGAGAACGGTTGCAGGGAGCGGTCCCCGCGTTGCCGTCGCGGCTGATGTTGTCTCTGCCGTTTCTGATCGCGCTGGCGATGCTGGCGTTGCGGTCATCCAGCCTGCGTCAGCCCGCCGCGTTGGGCCGCGACTGATCGAATTACCGATAGACTTCCCAACTTCCGCTCGACGACGGTTGGCTCAGATCGAGAACGATGCTGTTTTTTGAAGTAATGTTTCGAAAAATCCGGCTGCTTCCATCCTGAAACTCAACGGTGATGGAGATGGGAGCCGGGTTAAAGCCGGACTGATACTCATCGGCGAAGCTGGTCATAAAATAATACGGCTTTGAGCCCATCTGGATGAGTTTCAGTTCCTGCTTGTAGTAACGCGGGTATCCATACAATTCACTCACGACCATTTTCTTAATCGGGTTTTGGGGGTCTTCATTCTCCACCGAAACATATAAACCATTCCCGGCGTCGGTGTAATTCAGCGTTGGATTCACGTAGGTGGAGTAATTCAACTTGTTCCCGTCGCGGTCGGTGACTTCGAGTTTTTTCCACACAAGAATCGGTTTGAGTGACCCGGCATTGGGTTGAATCGGTTTCACGGTGAACAGTTCGACCTTCTCCGGCTGGATGGATTGGTTCATGTCGATGTCGAATTCGATGAAACCATCAAGGGAGGTCACTTGAACCAACCGGGTCACTCCATTCGATTCAGGTACAATGACGAAGTCATTCGTATCGAAAAAGTGTTCGATGACCCCGGAGACATGGCTGAATTCTCTTGTGCTGAGGAAATACACGCTGATGTCGAGGAAGTCGTAATATCCACCGATGGTGAATCCTTCGTTATAAAAACCCCGATCAGCCAGAAAGACGATGTCTTCATCCTCCGCGCGCGCGCCGTGAGGCATAAAGAGCAGCAGCGCCGCCCAGAGCGTGAACGCATGCTTGCGGAAGCATCCGAGCAGGAAATTTACCGTATCGTTGAAATTGAGATCGCCGCTCATTTTTTCCTCTCCCTGATCCAATCTCAGAGGCTTTCTGGTAAGGATATCGCGGAATGTAGCGATTGTCGAATTAAAGTGGGTTAAGGAAGGCCATGTCACTGAGACGTTTTTTGTGGAACGGGCAAGTGAGAAGCCGATCTCAGGGTGAGATCAACAAAAACGCCGCCAAGGTAAATGGCGGCGTTCTGGAAACAACAATTAATACCAATCAGGCGCTTTTTGAGCAGACCTGACCAGCCAGTTCACAAAACTCGTTCGCCGGTTTGTGAATCATACCGAGTTGAAACAAGCGGTTATAGATGCAGCTGGGCTGGCGTCTGAGGCGTTTAGCGATGTCAACGATACTCATCTGTTCATCGCGCAAATCGCGCAGGAGCTGATCTTCTTCCTGCGTCCAGTCGGTGCGGGTACGATCGGCGCCATCGAACGCCAATAACGAAACGCCGGTGGCGATCTTGAGTTGTTCGTTCACCTGCAAGGCTTCCTGAGCCGCATAAGCGATATCCTGCAGATTGATATCGGCATTTCGCGCAAGAATTTCGACACAGGGAACGCCCTGCGCGATCAATTCAAGAACTCGTTTTGACTTAAATGACAAGCGTTTCATTCTGTTTGTTCCCTGGGTGCCGAGATTACGCTCTATGGGAGAGGCGATAGCGACAAAGGTTCAATAGAATATCAATTCACATAGTATAAAATGTAACTTTTGGAACTCCATTTAACAATTGGTCTTCTAATTTTCCTGAAAATTTATTCAAAAACTGCGGCAAGAAACGTTACAATGAATCGGTTGACTGCTTCAGGCTGTTCAAAAGGAGACAGATGCCCTGCTTTTTCAATCATTTCGAGCCGGGCGTTGGGAACTCCCGAAACGATCGTCCGCGCCGCATCCGGCGGAGTGATAGCGTCTTCTTCACCCACGATAACCAAGACGGGAGCGGAGATGGCTGGGAGCGTTGAGACAGACTCGGAACGCCGCGCCATCGCGGTTTGTCCACGCGCCACCGCTTCGGGATCGGCCTCACGGATCATCGCGGCGATTTCTTCAACCAGTTGAGGATTCTGTTGTTGAGTTGTTGTCCCCAGCAACTTGGCCGGCATGCCATCGGCCAGAGATCCGGTTCCTTCGTTTCGAACCTGATCGGCGACTTTGAAGCGGTTGTCGCGGGCTTCGGGCGAGTCGGCTTCAGCCCGGGTGTCGCAAAAGATCAGCGCCCGGACGCGATGGGAGGCCCGCCGCCACAACTCAAAAAGAATATATCCGCCCATTGAGCAGCCCGCGAACGCCGCCTGCTCGACGCCCAATTCATCCATAAAATGAAGGATTTCAGCAACATAATTTTCCATGCGCGCTTCGCCATCCAGCAGCGCCGAACCGCCGAAGCCCGGGGTTCCCGGCGCGATGACCCAGACGTGCTCTTTCAGGCCTTCCAGTTGATGTTTCCACATCGACTGATGAACGGGGAACGCGTGAATCAGGATGAGCGGGGGCTGCGTGCGGTTTCCGGCTTCCAGATACGAAAGCATCATGAGGTTTCCTCCAATCGGAATGTCTTTTCAAAATCGATCCATTTATTTCATGGTAAACTGGTTTGATGGATCAATGAACGGCGCGAGCGTGCGGGACGGATAAAGATTTACGCCGCCGGGCCGATAGTAGGTACCATGATTCATTCGATCGGTTTATCTCCCCGAACCACACGCCTCGCCGACTCTTACGCCGGTCGATCACCTAAATCTCATGATTGAGGGCGTCTGACCATGACAACCGCCGCTCCACAAGTTGAAACCAAGGTCGATCACAATTACCACCAGTTACCCAGCGACAAGTTTTCCGCATGGGAATCGGTGATGCCGCCCGAGTATTTCGAGTACCGGGAAAAGTGGTATAACTGGCCGAAAGAACACCGCACCGGCCCGGTCCCCATTCATCTCGACATCGAAGCGACCTCGAACTGCAATCTGAAATGCACCATGTGCCCGCGCACCGATATGGTCGACGCGGGGACCTTCTGGGACGTGAAGAATTTCGATTACGACCTCTACACGCGGCTGATCGACGAAGGGGTTGAAAAAGGCCTCTGCTCGCTGAAGTTCAACTACCTGGGCGAGCCGCTGATGCACCCTCGCATCGTCGACATGGTGAAGTACGCCAAAGACCGGGGCGTGGTCGACGTCATGTTCAACACCAACGCCACGCTGCTGACCGAGCGGATTTCACGCATGCTGATCGGCTCGGGCATCGACAAACTGTTCTTCTCGTTCGACTCGCCCTACCGCGAACATTACAACGAGATTCGCATCAACGCCGATTACGACAAAACGCTGCGCAACATCAAGCGCTTTATGGCCCTGCGCGACGAAATGGGTTCGAAAAAACCCTTCACCCGGGTCTCGATGGTGCGCATGAAGGAAAACGAGCACGAGTGGCTGGACTTCAAGGCGCTGTTCGAGCCGATCGTCGACGCCGTCGCCTGGGTCGATTACGTCGATCACACCAGCCAGACGGTTTCGGGCAAGCAGGTGTTTCAGATCGCGCCGCCTCGCGCCGCCGGGAGCAAAAAGTTCTGCTGTCCGCAGTTATGGCAGCGGATGTTCGTGCATCCCGACGGGGTGGTGAGCGTGTGTTGCGTCGACTCGGCGCGGCAGCTGGCGGTGGGCAATATCAAGGACCGCACGCTGGAGGAAATCTGGACGGGGCCGGAATACACCCGTATGCGCGAGCTGCACGCCACCGGGCGTATCGACGAGATTCCGGTCTGTGCGTCATGCCCGCTGTCTCAGCTCGACTGAGGCAATTTTCCATTCAAGAGAAACGCAAACAGGGGCCGCACGGCCCCTGTTTTTTTGTGTTGCATTTTGTGAGAGTGAGCGCTCTTAATTTTGTGGTTTCAAATAAAGTCTTCGATCCGAATTCCTTTCCATTCGGATGAAATTTCTATCAAATCTGATTAACCGCTGAAGTTCAATATGAGCATCCATTTTACTGCCCGTAGGAGATGGCGTTGGGTTGGAGGGTGAAGCGGCGTCTGGAATCGGCGGCGCGCAACTCGACAGGCGCGTCATTCAGGTTGAGATAGGCGGTGAACCCGCTCTGTGGACTGACGAATACGCCGTTGTTTCCCCCGCCGGCGGCGAGAGTGAAACGAAAACGCGGCCCCAGCATGGACGGATCGCGCACCACCGCCTTCAACAGGCTGTTGTATACCCACTCGTTGACGAAGCGGGTGGGCGCCAGCACGGTATAGCCCTGCCCTACCTCGCGCATCCATGAACCGCGCAACGATTCGCGGGCGAACTCGGACGACGGCGCGTCGGGGTTGCGGTCGTCAGGGCGGTCGACCGGCTCGCCGCGCGGAGTGATTCCGATGCGGCTGATGGCCGCGCTGACGCGGCTCGCGATCACCTCTCCCCGGCGGGGGAACAGGCCGGGGCGGCCGCGCAACATGATCTCGGTCTGGCGTCCACGCGGACGCAACTCGCCGACGAGGTCCTTGCGCCATGAGAAGGGGCCGTCGGCGACGATCTCGCCGACGAAATTTCCATCGACGAAGACGCGCAGGTTTTTCTGATCGCGCGGCATGAAGCCCTCAATGGTGAGGGTGTAATCGCGTCCGCGCCGGATGGGCGCGGTCACGCTGGCGCGTTCGCCAAACCAACGGAACGAAGGCTGTGCGAGGCCGAGCTGTCTGGCGTCTTCTTCGCCCTGTTCTTCGCCCCACTGACCGCCGAGAAAAGGCGAGTCGCCGCGCGAGCCGAGATAGACGACGGTGCGATCGGGCGCAACGACGGTCTTGTTTTCGGCGAGGTCGTCATGCGAGCCACGCGGGGTAAACACCCAGCGCCCGCCCTGTTGTTCGAGTTTCACCGCGAAGATGCGTTCGTTGACGCTGACGTCGCCATTGATGGTGCGCCAGGGCGAATCGGCGCGCACAATGAGCGCCGCGCCGCCGCGCGCCAGATTTTCAAGCGCCTGCAAGCCTTTCGACGTCCATACCTCGCCCCACGGGACGAAGATGAGGGGATGATCGGATGGCGAGATCATGCCGAGGTCGGCTTCATCGACCACGTCGAACGCGAAATCGCCGCGCATGGAGCGCACCGCGCGCTCGAACTCGAAGGGCGCTTCAGCCATCAGCGCGAGGCGAGGCAATACCACCGCCACGCGCGGATCGGGACGCCCGCCGCGCCAGCCGCCCATCGCCTCGGCGTATCGCTTCCACCCGTTTTCTTCCGCGAGGACCTCTTCGTTCACGGTCAGCATGGCGCCGCCCTCGCTCTGCAGCGAGTAGAGACCGCCCAACACCCCCTGCTCACCGCCGCCCCGCAGGCGCAGGCCAAACGCGACCTTGCGTTCACGGCACGACTCAGCCAGCCAGAGCCAGTGCCACGAGCGGGTGGGAACCGGTTCGCTGGTGAGATAGAGAATGGATGAGCCGGTCCGGGCGGCCAGTGCGGCGAAGTCGCGCGCATCGGAGGCGGAGTAGGTGAATTCGTCGCCGATTTCGAGAATCAGCTGCGCGCCGGGGAAGGCGGCGCGGGCGCGCTGGATGACGCGTTCCGCCGCGACGATCATGGCGTTGCGGTACCAGCCGACGACGTCGATATTTTTGATAAGGGGCGTGTCTTCGTTATAGGTGGGGCCGAGCTGCGACCAGTTGGCGTAACTGGCGCCCCAGGCGGCGCCAACCGCGTTGAGATCGCCATAGCGCTGTTGCATGGCGCGGGAGAATTCAGCCCGGGCGAGCGGATCGCCCGCCCAGATGTCGGGCCGCCCGCTCCAGCCTCCGCTTTCAGACGACAACAGAAACGGCCCCCAGTCGCCCGCGAACGATAACACCACCGCGCGCGTATAGCGCGAGCTCAGCGCGCCGCTCATCTGGTTGAACACGGCGGCGTAGAGATCGTCAAGTTTGGGCTCCCAGAGAGAGAGCATAGGCCCTTTGGCGCCCGTTTCCGCGCCTTCAGCGCGCTGTAACGACTGGGTCATAGCGAGAGGGAGATCGCCCACGAAGCCGATCTTGAAGCGGGGGGTCCAATCGAGTTTGGCCGACTGAAGCGCCTCGGCGTGTTGTTTGTAATCGCTGAAATCAAAGCGGCCATCCCGCCCGACTCGGTCGCCGAGATGGATGGTTTCAATGATGAACTGCGCGCCCCAGGAGGAATAGAGTTGAGTTTTTTCTTCGACGCGAGTTTCGTCTTTCCACGCGGCGTCATTCAATACGCCGTCGATGTTGACGCCGACGAAAAAGCCCGGCGGCGGAGAAACCGGCTGCTGGCGGAAAACGCCGCTGACCGATTCACCCTGCGGTTTGGAGGTTGGCGGCGGAATGCGCGAGATTCCCACGCGGCGCAACGGCACGCCGGGGCCGAGCAGACGGAAGTCGGTTTCACTCTCCATCTTGTGTTCGAGGCTGGCGCCGGAGAGAGTGAAGACGTGCTCCTGCCAGAAGCCGCTGTCGCCAAGAAAGACGCGGTCGCGGCGTTTCTGATATGAATCGCCGACCTGTGCGAGATATTCGATTTCCAGCGCGCCCTGGCCCCGGTCGAAATACTCGACGTTGACGAAAAAGGTTCCGGTCGCGGCGGTGATTTCATCTTCAGCGGTTTTGAAATAAAGGGCGGGTTCGGGCGAATCAGCGCCGGGCTGGACGCCGTTGAAGCCGCGCTGGACGACTTCTTCATAGGTATAGCCCTTGGGGAGCTCCATAGCGAGACCGTAGGTGACCTTGGGCCGGCTGAACTGGACGAAGGCCTCGGGATAACCGTTTTTGAGCATGGGCATCGAAACGCTTCCGCCGGGAATGGGCAGATTGGGCAAGCGGGGCCGGGTCATCTGCTGATACTGAGTGGCGGAAATGGGAGGGAGCGCGGATTGGCTCCAGGCGGCATGCGTCAGGCCGGCCAGCAGAACGAACAGCGTAACGAGTCGGGCGTAGCGCATACAAGACCTCCCGGATTGATACACTCCAGATAACGGACGATACGAATAGGAGTATCACACGATTGTAGCGGCGTCTTGTACGCGAACGGAATAGAGGATGAGGCAGCCAGCGGCTGTGGCGGGTATTGGGGGTGCGCGAGTTTATCGCTCCCTTTGGTCGCTGAGAAAAGCGAGATGGAGATCAGTAGCCAGTATTTATCTGAATCGGGAGAGATGGAGGCGCCCAGCCTGTAAGGCTAGGCTTGTTTCAAAGGCTTGATGGTCAGCGTATAACCGAACGCCTTCAATATGGTTTGCAGGTTTTTTAAACGCGGATTGCCTTCAGGCGAAAGGGTTTTATACAATTTCCCCCGATTGAGGTTGGTTTTTCGGGCTAACGCCGTCATGCCACCATTCGCCTTCGCCATATGGCGCAAGGCCAGCAGCAACGCCTTTGCATCCAGTTCGTGGTCGTAATCTTCCAGAACGGTTTGTAAAAACACGGGAGCGAGCTCAGGGTTTTCTTCAAACTGCTCTGTAACGAAGTCTTCAAGGGTCTGATATTCAATCTTCTTTTTTCCGCTCATGGTACCGCCTCCAGTATTCCAACGCCTTTTCGATATCCCGTTTCTGACTGCTCTTGTCACCACCGCAAAGCAGGATGATGATCTTGTCTCCGTCCCGGCCAAAGTAAACCCGCAAACCTCCATCAAAAAAGAAGCGAAGTTCACAAACACCGTCTCCTACGCGCTTATAATCTCCTAAATTCCCTTCTTCAATTCGGAGAAGGCGTTTTAACACTCTCGATTTTACGTCCGGGGAAAGCGTTTCCAACCAATCTCTTAATGGCTTTTTCCCAGCGTCGTTTTCGAAAATATAGATCGTGAACATATTGTATTGTACCCTATAGGGAACACTTCGTCAAAATTGATTTTCATCCCGGAAGCCTTGCCCCAGCCTTGAAAGGCTGGGCTATCAGCATCCGCCTCTGACGGGGGCGCAGGCAGCGCCTGGGGCGAGTATTGGGGATGTGCGAATTTATCGATCCTGTTGGTCGCTGAGGAAAGCGAGTTGGAGATCAGTAGCCAGTATTTATCTGAATCGGGATGGGCAGGATGAAAAGAATATTCAGGATTCCCCCATCGGAAAACAAGGCGCTGTTTGTCTCGATTTTTTGAATCACGAAAACACGAAAATGACGAAAGACACGAAGAACGGGAAGCGATTTCGTACCCAGCCTTAAAAGGCTGGGCCATCAGCATCCGCCCCTGACGGGGTCCGTTCATTTATTTTAAGATCGCGATATTCCGGGATGGCGGGGTGGGTTGCTCTACCCTTGAAACGCCGGGGAAATCGTCCGGTGGTCTTGGATTTAGCGGCGAGCGCATTACAATACTCTTTCTGGCTGCAGCTCAACTTTGAGCGCCAACCGTAAAACCTTTCGTATCAAGACGTATGAGGAGGACGCCATGGGGCGCGCTTGTCATTTTTGTGGAAAAAAGGCCGAATCGGGCTGTAACGTCAGCCACGCCAACAATAAAACCAAACGCCGTTTCATGGCGAACCTGCAAAAGGTGAAAGTCGCCACTCCGAAGGGCGTGCGTCACGTGCTTTCATGCACGCGTTGCCTTCGCTCAGGCGTCACGGTGGCGTAACCCAGGGGCGGCGCCCGCGCCGCCGGCGGCCCGATGGCTGAGACCCTGACGTACGATCTGATTACTTTTCTGCGCGTCCTTTACCGGCGCCGTAAATCAATCGTCGCCGGAACGATCGCGGCCGCCGTGCTATCCGCGATCGCCGCGCTGGTCTGGCCGCAGACGTGGAGGGCGGAGGCGAACATTTTCGTTTCTCCGCCCAAGTACAAGGAAACCTTCACGCTGGTTTCCAACCCCTTCGACGTACTGACCTATCAATCCATCCTGCAATCCGACGGACTGATCGACCAGGTGATCCGCAACCTGCGCTGGGGTCATGAAGCCACACATACGCTGGTCGACACCGATACGCTGAACCAGCTCAAAGCGTATCATCAGGACCGCGCGCTGCGCATGACTCCCTTTCAGATGATCGAGAACACGCGGGAAGACAGCCTGCGCGAATGGCTGGTACCCGCCGACGACGCGGAAAACCCCGCCTACGACGCCTACCTGTACGTTCTGACGCACATCGACGACGACGATCTGCGGGCGATGTACGATCTCGATCCGGACGGGCTGGAGGACCTTTCGATCTTCGACCTGCGCAAGATGCTTTCGGCGAACGTCTCGGTTGTGAAAGAGACCAACCTGGAGACCATCTACTCGCCGGTGATCCGCGCCAGCGCCGAGTACGACACCGGCGAAAGCGCGCGCATGCTGACCAACGTGTGGCTGATGTTGTTTCAACGCCGCGCGGAAGAGATCGTCAAGCGGGACGTGGAGCGGCAGATCCACTTTTTCCGCAACCTGGCGACAGAACGTGAAAGCGAACTGAAAACCGCCGAGACCGAACTGAAAGACCTGATGAACGAGGCCGGAGTGGAGACTCAGCGCGCCGAAGCGGCCTCGACTTTCGTAACGCTGAACGGCGTCGCGCCGATCTACACGAAAGAGAAAAAAACGAAAGACGAGTTCGATCTTGAAGAATCGGACCGGCCTTTCATGACCGAACACCGTCAAGATTCGGACATCGTGCGTTTTGACGTGTCAGATCAGTTTGAAGACGCGGTAAAACCGGCGCTGAGCCTGGCGCGGCGGCAATGGATGGAACTGAAGCAACTGGAAGAGGCGTCAACCGGACCTTCCAGCGATCTTCAGGCCCAATTGCGCAAAGTGGAGGCGAAGATCTCTTCGTTGGAAAAACAGAGCGGCGAGATGGATCACCGGATGAAGACGCTGCTCGATTCGATCCGGGCAAGCGAAACCGATATCCGTCTCAAGACGGTCGAGGTGGAGCGTGCGCGAACCAGCGTCGAGGTGCTGGAGCCGTTTCTCGCCGAGGCGAATCTGCTCGAACAGCCCGAAGGCGTGGGACGTTACGCCGATATCAGTTACACCCCCGCCATCAAGCCAGACAAGCGTATCTTTCCCAAGCGAACGTTTATGACAGCGCTGGGGACGATGGTTGGGTTCATCCTGTTCTGTGGACTGGCTTTCTTCAGGGACATATGGGCCGAGGTCACGCGGGATTAGAGTCCGTTTCGATAATCTATTCAACGGCTTGATGAGGATCAGGGACAAGTTTTCGATTTGATTCATTTTCTCCCACCCATCCCCCCTAATTACAACTCAAATAGAAGAATAACGCGAAAACATCCGCACTCACCCATTTGATGAAAACGGATCGGGAACAGAGCGAATCGCCGTAAAATCATCAATCCGCACTGGAACACGCTTCATGAGAAGACAGAATTCGTGATACAGTATGTGGCGGTTTTCATCGGCCGTTATTCAACCGAAAACCGACAGGGGAGACGATTATGAATGCTCTGGTTCCCGTACTCGCGTCGTTCGCGTGCATGTTTATCGGATACCGGTTTTACTCGAAATATCTCGCGACGCGCGTTTTTATGCTCGACGACGATAACGTGACGCCCGCCGTGGCGATGCAGGACGGAGTCGATTACGTTCCAACCCGTAAAAGCGTGGTGTTCAGCCATCATTTCGCATCAATCGCGGGGCTGTCGCCTATCGTGGGGCCGGCCATCGCGGTGATCTGGGGCTGGCTGCCCGCGGTGATCTGGCTGGTGATCGGCGCGGTGCTGATGGGGACGGTGCATGACTTCGCCGCGCTGGTGGTTTCGATCCGCAACAAAGGGCGTTCCATCGGCGATATCTGCGAGCAGCTGATCGGTAAGAGGGCGCGTATTCTATTTCTGCTGATCATCTTTATCGCGCTGGCGCTGGCGATGGGTTCGTTCACCGCCATTGTGGCCAACCTGCTGCAGGAAAGCGCGGCGAACTTTCAGAGTTATCCCGGCGCGAGTTTACCCGCTTTCGCGCTGATCGGAGTGGCGATGGTGTTCGGCGTGATGATGCGCAAAGGGACGCTGGGGCTGAGATCGGTCAGTATTCTGGGCATCATCATCACGTTCGGGTTGATCTGGCTGGGGACGGTTTTTCCCCTGCCGCTGAGCAAGACGCAACTGATCTACATTCTGCTGGCGTATTCGCTGATGGCGTCGATTCTGCCGGTGTGGCTGCTGCTTCAGCCGCGCGATTACATTAACACGCTTTCGCTCTATATCGGGCTGGGGCTGCTGTATCTCTGCGTTTTCACCTTCCGCCCCGAGATCAACGCGCCAGCGATCAACACCAGCGCCGAGAACCTGCCGGGCATGTTTCCTCTTCTGTTCGTCACCATCGCCTGCGGCGCGGTGTCCGGTTTTCACAGCGTAGTCTCATCAGGCACCACCGCGAAACAACTGGCGAAAGAAAGCGACGCGCGCGCGGTGGGCTATGGCGGCATGATCGCGGAATGCTGCCTGGGGTTGATCGCTGTGATCGCGTGCTGCGCGGGGGTGAGCCAGCAGGACTGGCTGGCGCACTACAGCGAATGGGGCCGGGGCGGGTTGTACGGCGGCATCTCAATTTTCGTCACCGGCGGCGCGAATTTCATCACGGAGCTGGGGATTCCCTTCGAAGCGGCGGCGACCTTCGTGGCGTTATTGATCGTGTCTTTCGCGCTGACCACACTCGACACCGGGACGCGGCTGTTACGCTATAACGTGGAGGAACTGGGCGCCACGTTTCACCTGCCCGGTTTTCAGAACCGTTTCGTCTCATCCAGCGTCGCCATCATCACGGTATGGTATTTCGCCACCTCGGCGTTCGGGCAGACGCTGTGGATTTTATTTGGAACCGTGAATCAGTTGCTGGCGGGTCTCGGTCTTCTGGCCGCGACGATTTATCTGCTCAGACAGGGGCGCAACTACTGGGTGACGGCGGCGCCGATGATCTTCATGCTGATCGTCACGCTGACCGCCATGTCGTTGAACATCAAAAAATACATCGCCGACGGCTCGACCGATCTGATCGTGGTGGGCGGGATCATCATGGCGCTGGCGATCGGGCTGATCGTGGAAGGGCTGGTGTTTTATTTCCGCTGGAACGGGGCGGAAGCCATGCCGGATAACGTGGAGAAGAAACCCGCCGCCTGATCGCGAACAATAGAACCTGATTACCATAGCGAGTGTTTAACCCGCGACAAAAAAAGCGTATCGATTCCGTTCTTATTCCCATAATTAAATCAACGGGACCTGTTGAGCATATTCTCAGGTTCCGTTTTTCTTTTTGGGGTATCCAATCGGACACTCCATACACTAAAATCGAGTAAATTAATAAAATATCTGGTTTATTAATATGGATTTAACAACAATTCCTCCCCGGCGCACTACAAAGAAACCCTCACTCAAATCATAATAAAAACTATTCAGGAAGCATGACAATACTGGAGACAATTTTAGCGGAAATCGCCATATTTTTCTGTTATGATTCACGCAGGCCATAACAATCATTTGCTTGTATAAGGAGTTTGAGAATGAGCAGAAGAACCATTGGATTCATCGTAACTCTGTGTGTTCTGACCGCTGGCATGGCGGCGTTCGCCCAGACGCCCCTGCAGGTCAAGGTTCCCAAGGGGTTGCCCGCACTGCCCAATCCGGACGACAACCCGATCACGGTTGAGAAAGTGGAACTGGGCAAGATGCTGTTCTTCGACACGCGATTGAGCGGCGATAATACGGTATCGTGCTCGACCTGCCACGTACCCGATCATGGCTACGCCGAACCGCGATCGACCTCGAAAGGCATCGGTGGGCAGCTCGGCGGACGCAACGCCAACCCGGTAATCAACTCGGCCTACGCCACCTCGATGTTCTGGGACGGCCGCGCCGAGCATCTGGAAGCGCAGGCGGGCGGCCCGGTGGAAAACCCCATCGAAATGGGCGCCGAAATGACCGTGGTAGCGAAAAACATCAACCAGGTTCCTGAATACAAAAAGCGTTTTCAAGCCGTATTCGGCGCTCCCGCCAGTAAAGAGACCATCACCAAGGCGATCGCGGCGTTTGAGCGCACCCTGCTCGCGGGCGACTCACCCTACGATCGCGGCGAAATGAGCGACCTGGCCAAGCAGGGCGAAACGCTTTTCAAAGGGAAAGCCCTGTGCGCTTCGTGCCACACGCCGCCGGTCTTCTCGAACTGGGGCTTCTATAACGCGGGCGTGGGTTCCGACGCGGAAAAGCCGGATGAAGGCCGTATGGCGATCTCGGGCATCGCCGCCGACAAGGGCGCGTTCCGCGTCCCACATCTGCGTAACGCAGCGCAGACCGGCCCCTACATGCACGACGGCAGCATCGAAACGCTGGAAGAAGCGGTCGCTTTCATGGCGGGCGGCGGGAAGGATAACGCGAATCTTCATCCGCTGTTCCGCGCGGTGAAAGCGCAGAACCTGAGCGCGGACGACGTCAAGGCGCTGGTCGCGTTTCTGGAATCGCTTACCGGCGATTACCCCGTCATCAAGGCGCCGAAACTGCCCTGAACGGAAAGCGTTCATTCCGGTTAGGCTTTGCTTTGTGAGTCTGGTATAACATAAGACCGGGGGTTGAATATCAATGCGGTGTTCAGCCCCCGTGGTTTATCCGGGCCGGCGCCGCCGGCCGCCAAGCATGGAGCGCGTGAATGAAAGAGACGTTGCTGGGAATCGTTCAAGTTCTGATCGTCATTTACCTGGCTGGAGGCCTATCGGCGCTGGCGGGACGGTTGCGCAACCGAGACGGATGGACGCGCGCCGGATTGTGGATTATGACGATCGCGGGGCCTGTGAGTCTGGCGGTCTGCTGGAAGGCGCAGGTTCTGTTTCGAGCCGAAGACGCGATCTTCTGGTCGCGCCTGATGGCGGGCGACACATCGATTTACTTCGCCATCGGTTCGGTGGGAATCATCGCGGGAAGCGGGCTGGCGCTGGGCGCACTCTCGCTGGGCCAACGTCCTCTGCCGCTATTTTCAGGCGCGGTGTTTTTCGCCGCGATGTGGTACATCATCTACCTGCACCCCACACCGCATTACGTGCCGCTGGAACCGTGGCAGGACAAGCTGGTGTGGTTTATTCTCGTCGTGGGCGGCGCGGGGGCCAGCCTCGCAACCTTTCTGTTGTTCAAACCCTTTCTCAACCGGCTTGAAACGCCTGTAACCCTGATCGCGGCGAGCGTCTCTTTTCTCAGCATCGTAACGCTGGCGGGTTTTGAAATGGCGCGGCGACCTCTGGAGCTGGCGGAGTTTGACGCAGCCGCGCGCATTCGCGAAAGCGGCTGTCTGGCTTGCCATTCCATGAACGGCGAGGGCTTTCCGGAACCGGGCGGCGGTCTTGAGTCGGTCGCCAGCCGCACGGAAGACGTAGTGATCGCGTTTTTGACGAAGCCTGATGGCGAAACAGCGAAAGAGCTGGATATCCGGCAGGAGCCAACCGGCGAGATGGGCGGCGTTCACCTGAATGAGGCGGAAGTGGCGCAGTTCACCGAAGCGCTGAAGACTCTGTTTGAGGTTAAACCGCCTTCCAAACTCGGCCCCGGCTGGGAACGGGTGGAGGAAATCTTTGTGGAGAAAACCTGTCTGGCGTGCCATACCTACAAGGGAGAAGGCGCGCCGGGCGGCGGACTGGGCGGACCATTCGAAAAGGCCTCGGAACGCGACCGCGACATACTGGTGAAATGGCTCATGGCGCCGACGTTTGAAAACGCCATCGCGCTCAAGATTTCAGAAAGCCCGATGGGCGCCATGACCGCGTTTCCTCTTCCAAAAGAAGATGCGGAACTGGTGGCGGACTGGCTCAAGTCGATCAAGGCGGACGATACCCCCTAATTTAACCCAGCCTTGAATGGCTGGGCTATCCGCATCCGGCCCCTGACGGGGCGAACGGCCAGCGCTCGGGGCGTATACTCAAAGTCTAAAGCGGGATGGGCAGGCGGCGCTTGAAGCGGGTCTTTTTATTGTGCGAGCTTAGCGCTTCCGTTGGTCACTGAGCCTAGCAAATCAAAACAGGTTCAGTGTTATTGTCTGAATTTCGCGCATCCTTCCTAAAAGCAAAACGCCCCGGCTGATCCAGCCGGGGCGTTGGTTTTGTATCCCGTTTGACGATGATGGTTATTCGCCGAGATAAACCGCCGCGTCATGCGCCACGCTGGGGCGAACCGATACCGCGACCATATCATTATTGGCGGGGACGACCGAGCGAGGCGTCCAGCCCGCGCGGACGCGAGTCATGCCCGATTCGTTGAGCGCCACCATGTCCTGAAGGCGCAACAACTCGCGAGCGGCTTCTTTGTACTGATCGCCCGACTTCACCGAGGGCAACAGGGGATTCAACGATTCGGTGGAACTGGCGATCAGCTGGGCGCTATCCGTGTTGGATACGTATTGCGGTTGAACGACGGGCGAAGACGCGCCCGCCGGATCCATAACGGACTGCGACGCGGCGAGGAGCAGCATGCAGCCGATCGTCGCGGCGGCGGCGAATTTGGGCGCATGGGTCATCGCCTGACGAGCCTGGCGCCAGTAGGGGATCATGCGTTCGCGCAGAGAAATGGGTTGAGCCTTGGTCTGGATGCGGCACAGCAGTTCGTTAAAGCGGGGCTGAACGGGAATGTTTTCATCGTTCCACGTATCGAGCGACCACCAGGCTTTTTCGAGTTCGACGATCTCGCGGCGGCATTCGCCGCAGGAGGCGACATGACGTTCCACCTGAGCGCGTTCCTGAGCATCGCAGTTGCCCGAGGCGTACGAAACGAGCAGTTCATCATTAAATGGGCAGTTTTTCTTCACGGTCTTACTCCAGTCCGATTCATCGCTCATACCATGCACATTCACGCCCTTAATCAGGCATATTCAGAAAGCAGAGGTTGCAGAATCTCGCGCAATTTCAAGTGAGCGCGATAGGCCCGTTGTTTGATCGATTCGGGCGTTGCTCCCAGAATCTCGGCGATTTCGACGTAGGAGAGGCCCTGGTACTTGTTGAGAACGATGACCTCACGCTGCTCATCAGACAACTGGTTGATGGCCTGTTTGATGGCCTCTTCATCCAGTTTATGGTTGAACGACTCGCGGGCGTCTCGGCCCACGTCTTCGACGCGGTCGATGAATGAACTCTGATCTTCACCGGACGGATCGCGGAAGTCGGAATCGGCGTAGACCATTCGGTTCCAGTAACGCCGTTTTTCGTCGATGCAGAGGTTGCGCGCGATGCGATACATCCACGACGTATATTTCGACTTGGGCTGCCAGGACATCCGGTTATTGTAAACGCGCAGGAACGTCTCCTGGGCGAGGTCTTCCGCGAGATCGCGCCGTTGCACCATTCGCAAGATGAAAAGGAACAGAGGCTGATAATGGCGCTGATAGAGTTGTTCCAACGCGTCGAGCCGGCCCTTCTGGCACGCCACCATGAGGTGTTCGTCGCTCAATTCGCCGTCAAGTGGTTTAGTACGAGCGTCCAGCGCGCGAGTAACGGAATTCGTCTCGTTTTTCGCGGATGGCCAGGCGCCTGTCATGACCGCGGCGTTTGCATTGGTTTTACCCGCCATATTTCACACGCACCGCCCGGAGTACCCGAGCGTCCTTTCAACCAAGGATTATACATGGAATTACTGTAACCAGTAACGAGAAGCGCGCTCCCGAAGTAACGCTCCCAATCCCGTTTTTTTTCACTTTGGAGCAGCCTTCAGAAAAATACGCATAACACACTGAAAAGTCTATGGTTACACACAGCAATTGCTTGTCCTGATTCTTGAATCGGCTTTTCGAACAAATTGTATCATGATTTTTGAAAAATCGTCACATTCGATCGGCTGATCCGTTTATGCCATATCCGCCGATTTTATCTACACCATTTTTTGAGATTGATTTCTTTCTAATCAGGAGAAGAGGATGATCCGAACTTCCGTCAATCCGCAGTTTACAGCATGTCGGCCCCAGAGACGCCAACTGGATAGGATCCTCATTGGAAACCAGCTGGCGCGATTGTTTTTCGCCGCGCTCATGGCCGCGTTTCTGCTCTTTACGGGAATCTCCGCGCATGCTGCGGAAGACCGGACTCTCGATCTGAAAGAAGCCTTCGGTGAGTTCAAGGGCTGTTTTGTCCTGTACGATCAGGCGAAAGATCAATATTTGCGCTACAACCCCGCCGCCTGTTTGACGCGGTATATTCCCTGCTCCACGTACAAGGTTCCTCACGCGCTGATCGCACTGGACAGCGGCGTGGTGAGCAACGCGACGGAGATTTTCAGCTGGGACGGCAAGGAACGGGAGATCAAGTCATGGAATCGCGATCACGATCTGATCAGCGCGATTCAGAACTCGGTGGTCTGGGTGTTTCAGGAGATCGCACAGCGGGTTGGCCGGGAGCGCATGGCGGACTATCTGAAGCGGTTCGACTATGGCAATCAGGACTGTACGGGCGAGCTGACTCGCTTCTGGCTGGACGGTCCGCTGATGATCTCGCCGGATGAGCAGGTCGCGTTCATGCGCAAATTCGCGGCGAATACGCTGCCCGTCAAACAAGAGGCGCTGGATGCGGTCAAAATGGCGATGGTGTACAAAAAAACGAACGACTATACCCTGCGCGGCAAGACGGGCTCGGGCCGACTGGATGGCAAGACGTGGGGATGGTACGTGGGGTACGTGACTCCGGAAGACAGGACCCCCCTTTTCTTCGCGACGTATATCGAAGGTCCGGGTGCGTGGAGCGCCCAGGCGCTCGATATTACATTAAAGATCTTCGGCGTGGATGAAGGGAATTCATTGCGGATCAATTTTGATTGACGAACCGCTCCATTGCCGTCCAACCCATGATCTTTTGCAGGTATACTGGGCGGAATGCGTGTGGCGCTCCGCGAAGCCGGGAACGCCCTGAAGCGCATGAAAATCCAACTCCACCCCCGAGACCAGGATTATCATGGCCGTCTGGCGCAACATCGGAATACGCACCAAGTTAATCGTCACTCTGGCGATTATTCTGTTTTTCGCCTTTTTCATCACCAATCTGATCAGTTTTCAGGCGTCGAAAAAGGCGCTGCACACCAACCTGGTCATGGAGTCGCTGCCGCTGGTGAGCGACAATATTTATTCACAGATTCAGCATGACATCCTCAGGCCGGTTCATCTGTCTTCGTTGATGGCGAACGACACCTTCGTACGCGACTGGATCACAAACGGTGAAGAAGACGTTGCCGCCATTCAGACTTATCTGAAAGAGATCAAAGACAAATACGATTTCAGTTCGGCCTTTCTGGTCTCGGACAGGACGAAGAAGTATTACTATTACGGAGGCGTGCTGAAAACGATCTCGCCCACCGACGATCACGACGTCTGGTATTATCAGTTTCTGGTGAAGAACAAGGAATATCTTCTTGACGTTGACACCGATCAGGCGGCGGCGAACAACATCACCATCTTCATCAACTACCGCATTAACGACAGCCAGGGGCGGCTGCTGGGAGTCACCGGCGTTGGTCTGAGCATGAAACGGATCGGTTCGCTGTTGAAAGAACACCAGGGCCGAACCCAGCGCGAGATTTTTCTGGTCGACGCCCAGGGAGTCGTTCAGGTTCACCCCGATATCACCAAAGTGGAAAAAGTGAACGTGTTCGATCAGGACGGCATCCGCGACTTCATCGGGCGAATTCAAAACGACAAAGATCAAACCGCCGCCTATGAGTTTGACCGCGACGGAAACCATATCGTTCTGACGGTGCGGTATATTCCCGAATTCAACTGGTATCTGTTCGTCGAACAGGATGAATCGCTGGTGTTGAGCGATATCCGCAAAACCCTGATCCGAAACCTGCTGATCGGGTTTTTCGTATCGTGCCTGATTCTGCTGATCAATCTGATCACGGTCGATTACTTCCAGCGGCGGCTGGTGCAGGCGGCGAACATGGACTCGCTGACCGGCGTCTATAACCGCAAGATGTTCTGGGAGCAGGGGGGCAACGAGTTCAACCGGTGCAAACGCTACCGCAAGAACATGGCCGTGCTCATGATGGACCTCGACCATTTCAAGAGAATCAACGATACCTACGGGCATCTACGCGGAGACGAGGCGCTGAAGGCGTTCGTCAGAGAATGCAGAAAGAACCTGCGCGAGACCGATCTGTTCGGACGGCTGGGCGGCGAAGAGTTCGCCGTCATTCTGACGGAATCGAATTCGCGCTCCGCCTCAACCGTCGCGGAACGAATCCGAAGCGCGATTGAAGCAATGCGGATTTTTGACGGGAAACAGGAAGTCCGCGTCACCGTCAGCATCGGCGTAACCGAATTCGACGAGAAGGATCAGAACCTCGAGCAGATCATCAGCCGCGCCGATCAGGCGATGTACCGGGCGAAAAAACGCGGCCGCAACCGGGTGGAATACGCCACCGCCGCCGCCCAAGCGAAGATGGACTCCATGGCGGGCGGCGTCTCCCAGCCGTGAAAGGCCGGGCTATCGGCATTCGAAGCAGTCTTTCACATTCATTTTACTGAACAGCACTTTTCTCACCATTTGAACCGGATTGGCAGATCCAGTAGTAGTAAGAATCGAACCAGGGGAAGCCGGGTTCACCCAGATTGCGGACGCGGACGCGGATCGAGGGATTTTCAATCAGTTCGGCCGGGATGGGGAAGACGGTTTCGTACCAGTTCCACGGCGTTCCGCTCACTTTCCATTCGCCCGCGTAGACGCCGTCAATCTCCACCGCCATACGGAACGCGAAACGCGGGCGGTCGCCCGCGTTGTCACACGTGCGTAGAATCAGCCAGGCGGGGCGGCCGGCTTCAAGCCCGGATAACGTGAACGATTCGGCGCCGTCGATCCTGCGGCCAGCATCAACGACGTCATAGTTGTATATGGTTCCATCCGCCCAGAGGCGGGGGATCAGATCGCGCACTTCGTTTTCGATTCCCGGAAAGGTTTCGTCGATCTCTTCGTGATAACCGAAGTTGCGGCGGAAGGGATTGGGAACCTCGGGAAAGCGGCCATCACGCAATTCAATCCGATAGTCATGATCGCGTTCGGCGTCGAGGTCGGAGACGTCGAGGCGGTCTTTCACCTCCCACTCCTCTCGCATCGTCCTCTTACGCGGTGCGTCTTCGTGACCACGGTAAAACCAGTTGATCTCGTACATTTTTTTGCCGAATCCCGGATCGAAGGGATCGGGAAACGCGACGCGCGGGCGGTAAAACACGTCAAAGGTGCGGCTGAGTTCCTTGAACCACGACGGGAACACCATCGCGAAGCGGGGGCGCTCATCGAGAGAGAGATGTTCGAGAGTTTCATACAACGCCCCCTCGCCGGCGCGATACGCCAGCGTCGTATCGTTGGTCACCAGACCGACGAGGTCATAGACGGGTACGCGGCTGAAGAACGCGAGCGCTCCCGCGTCATTGATGGCGAGAGGGCGATCAGCCGGCAAACTCGCTGAAATCCATTCGGCGGCGGCGCGCTGTTTACGATCGATGACCGCGGACTCGCGAGCGTATCGCGACGCCCAGGCGGGCAGATGAGGCGCGGCGATCAGCATCGCCAGCGCGGCGACCGCCCACGCGGGCGCGGACGCCGAGGGAGCGGCTCCGCTCAACAACCGGCTGACTCCAACAAAGCCCCATAACATGATCCATGGGATTATCGGCGCCAGATAACGGAAATTGTGAAGCGCCCATGCTTCCAGCGTTGAGACGGCGGCGAGCACGATCAGCAGGGGCAACGCGGCCAGCGCGCAGCGCCAGCGCCCCTCCACGCCGCGCAAGGCGGTGAACGTGAATCCCGCCACGGCGAAGGCCAGCGCGCCGGGCGCCATGAATTCACCCACGCGGGGCACGACCGACGGGGCGGCCATTAAAAAGCGGATCATTTCGGAGAAGTTGGACAGGATTCGATCCGCTCGCTGAGAAAAACTCATGATGGGTTGATAAAGCAGACTTTTGGCGACGAGGCTGTTGCCGCCTGAACCGCTCAGCGCGAAACGGTAAAACAAGGGCGGGCCTATGAGGCATACCAGAAGAAAGGCCAGCGACGCAAGCGCGCGGCGATGTGCGAGCGATTGAAAAAACCAACCTTCCATCATGGATTTCAATACAAGTATCGCACCGGCGGCGAGCGAGATCACGACTCCTTCAGGACGAGCGAGAGACAGCAGCCCCATCGCAGCGAACAGCCGATCGAAAGAGGGACGTTCGCGCAGGGCTTCGCTCATCGTCCAGAAGAAAATCGATGCGAACAGCGCGATCTCCATCCCGCTCCAGAACGCCCAGGCCATGTGTCCATTGAGAACCGTCCAGATCACCGCCGCCCAGCCAGCGAAGGGAGAACCGATTCGCCGACCGCATCGCTGAAGAAAAAACAGCGCGGCGGTGGTGGAAAAAAGCGCGATCAGTTGCGCCCACAGGATGAGGCGTTCGCCGGTGAAACCGAGCCACACCCCCACGGCGAGCAGGTGAGGATACAGAAAACTGGTCGCGCCGCCGGATACGCCGCCGGTGTTCTGATAGCGAAAGTAGTAGCCATGAGCGATCTGATTCGCGTACTGAAGATGGATAAACGAATCGTCGAGCGGAAAGGAGGGACGCCCATCGAGATGAAGCTCGGCGCCGATCATGACCGCGCCCTGCAGCAGAGCCAGCAGGAAGCAGACAGCCAGATCGCGATATGTTTCATTCAGGAGCAGACGACGCATTGGTCCTATCCGTGCGAGATGGCAAGCGATGCATTCTATCATGGTTCATCGAAGAATCGATGTGAGAACTATGAACGGGAATATCTCCGCTTTTTCAGACATCTCATTCGAATGAATAGTTTTATGCCCAACGCCGCCTGATGCTGGACGGATCAGGTTTGTTTGGTTACCGTTTAAAAATAGAACCCGTTATTAACGGGCGCTTCATAATATCTTTTCAACTGGAGGAAAGTGTATGTATCAACCCATTGGAAGGGCGCACTCCGCCCATCGCCGCAATCGTCGATTCAGCATGCGCGATGGTTTGAGCGCCGCATTCGCATCACTCATCGTGTTCTGCCTCACCCCCGCTGTACACGCGCAGACCTACGTCGACCTGAGCGGTCTGTTCGACACGGACACCGTACTGGAAGCCGGTGGAGCGGGTCTGACGGCTCCCCTGGACGACACGGACGGTTTTCTGGACGCGACGACGCTGCCCGCCGGGTATACCGACGGCCAGACGTTCAACGTCGCGGGAGGCGGTTCGTTTCAGTTCGCGCCGTTCATGAGCGCTTCGCTCGACGCGGTGCGCGTGGACGGCCAGACGATCGACGTGGCGGACGGACAGTATGGTTCGGTGGACCTGGCGCTGATGGCCGCGCCGGGCAGTTATACCTTCCCGTTCGGCGACATCGAATTCGTTTACAGCGATGGTTCGACAAAGGAACGCTTCGGCCCGATTCCGAGCTGGATGGCCTCGGCCACAGCGTACGATAATACGTATTTCACGTATTCGGACGACAGCAGCGTGGACACCATCGCCGAGTTCGACACGCTTACGCCGGATGAAGACCTGTACCGCCTGCAGGATCGAGGAACGAACAGCAACGGCAGCGGCCGTTTCATCGATGGAACGGGCTTCCAGCTGTATGTGTTCGATATTCCTCAAGACCTGCAAAACGCCAAGTTGGGCATCACCGTCGGCAACAACTTTCTGATTTCGGTGGCGACTGAATATCACGACCCCGAAGCCTCGATCAGCGATGGGTACACCGTCATCGCGAATTCGCAGGAGATATACGGAGTCGATCACCACTCATTGGGTAACCTGAAGTTGTATGAATACGACCTGACGCCGTTCATTCAGGCAGGTACCGGCGAGTTGTATCTGTTGATCTCCGACGCATCGCCGAACGACGGATGGGGCCCGGACGTACGTCACGTCGCCATCTATAACGGCGAAGTGCAACAGTTCAATGAAACGCTGGCGGTAAAATCATCCGTCAATGGCACGCTGTACGCCGAGTTCCAGACCGACGGCAATGACACCGAAGCGCAATATCTGTATGACAACCGAGCCTCGGGTCCGTCGAACCGCGGTCACCGGTTCGCCGACGGCAACGGCTCGCTGGTCTATCATTTCGACCTGCCGGACGACGTAACCGACGCGAAACTGACGGTCGACATGGCGAACAATTTCATCGTGGGGCTGTCGGGTCCGCTGCCTTCCACGCGACTCATCAACATGATTCCCAACGGAACCACCGAGCTGGACTATCTGTATGAAAACAACGACACGTCGCAATCGGGGACTCACCGCTTCGCGGATGGAACCCGCTCCATGACCTACCGCTTCGACCTGCCGAACGACCTGACCCAGGCGTTCGCCCGGATCGACGTGGCCAATCAGTTCATCATTGAAATCGCCGGCGCGGACGAAAACTTCACCATCGAAAAAGACTGGGTGGGCGAAACCGGCGAAGAAACACGCGACGCCAGTAACCGCGACTTCTATCCATTCGACCTGTCGCCCTACCTGGCGGGCAACGCGGAAAACGTGGTATACATCCGCTTTTCGGACGGTCAGCCGGCCGATGGATGGGGCCCCGACCTGTACGGCATCGAGATCGTCGATTCGCTTGACGGCGGCGATCCGGAATACACCACCGTATTGAACTCGATGGACATGTTTGGGGTGGACGTTCACAACGAAGCGAACAAAGATTACTACACCATCGACCTGGCGCCGGTTCTCACCACCGATAACCCCGGCAAGAACGTATTCGTCCGTTTCACGGACGCAAGCACCAACGACGGCTGGGGACCCGGAATCTTCTGGATGGCGGTCTACAGCGGCGACCTGACGCTGCAAACCGGCCAGAAGGTTTTCGCCGAGATGAAAACCACCAGCGGCGAACCGCAGGGCTTTGGAGCGGGTCCGGACTCGTTCCGCTATGAGCTCGACTCTTCGAAGACGCTGACGCAGATCAAACTGCCCGCGCATTCGGACGTCGAAACCGACTCGGTTTATCTGCTGGGCGCGACGCTCAACCCCGGCGGAACCCGCGTGGCGGACTGGAGCCTCTTCTAAGGCTTGAGTCAGTCATCCATTCACTGGAATGAGAAAGGGACGGCGAATCGCCGTCCCTTTTTTTCAGTTGGCGGCGTCGACAGCCTCCAGGCAAGTATTCAGGTCGTGCGAATCAAACGATCCCGTTGGCGCCTGGCGCCATCTGATTGAAGAGGGTGGATTGTATTTGTCTGAATCGGGATGGACAGGATTAAAGGGATGAACAGGATTTGAGTGTGAAACGCGAGCGCGTATTCACAAGGTTGCCTGAATCACGAAAACAGATACAGGAGAAAACCAGTGGAAAACGTGGTCAGAATTTCAGGTTTTTCTTCCATGAATAATTCATCGACTCATTCAGGATGGGCAGACGGCGCCTTTGATAAACTCGGCGACAGCGCCAGCGCGGACGCGCAGTTCGGCGGGATCGTCTCCACACAACGTGATGTGCCCCACCTTACGGCGAGGGCGAGGCTCTTTGTCGTATAAATGGAGATGCGCGCCGGGAACGGCGAGCACGGCTTCGCGGGGCGGTATCGCGCCGATCAGGTTGAGCATGATGGAATGGCCGATTGCATCGGCGCGGCCCAGCGGCAGCCCCATGATGGCGCGCAGGTGGTTTTCAAACTGACTGACCACGGCGCCGTCGAGCGTCCAATGGCCGGAGTTGTGCACACGAGGTGCGATCTCGTTGGCGAACAGGGCGCCGTCACGCTGGAAGAACTCAATGGTTAACACGCCCGCGTATTCAAACGCTTCCAGAATACGGCGGGCGTACTCTTCAGCCTCGGCGCGCAATTCGGGCGAGACGTCCGGCGCGGGGGCCGTGCTGACGCGCAGGATGCCCTCTCGGTGTTCGTTCTGTACGAGCGGGTAACAGGCGATCTCGCCATGCCGCGAGCGGACGGCGATGATGGACAACTCGCGATCGAATGGAACGAACTGTTCGTATATCAGCGCCGAATTGCCTAACGACTCCCAGACCGACTCGACCTGGGCGCGTTCGCGAATCACGCTCTGGCCCTTGCCGTCATAACCCAGACGGCGGGTTTTGACCACGCCGGGCAGACCGATTTCTTCGATGGCGGCTTGAAGATCGGAGAGCGAATCAACCGCCTTGAACGATGGCGCGGGAATGGAAAGCCGTTGGAAGAGCCACTTCTCTTCCAGACGGTCCTGCGCGGCGCCGAGCGCGGCGGGAGGGGGATAAAAGGGGACTCGTTCGGCGATCCACTCGGCGGATTCAACCGGAACGTTTTCAAATTCGTACGTGGCCACGCACAGCCCATCGGAAAAACGCTGTAACGCGGCGGGATCGGTGTAGGGGGCTTCGATGGTCTCGGCGAGCCACGAGGCGGGCGCGTCGTTTTTGGGTTCAAGAAAACGGAAGCGCAAGCCGAGAGGGTATCCCTCCAGCGCCATCATGCGTCCCAGTTGTCCGGCGGCGAGGACTCCAACAATCATGACGCGGGCCTCGGATCAGGGTTGTCAAGTACGGTTTGCGTCTGATCGGCGCGGAAGCCGTTCAGCGCGGCGTCAATAACGGGATAATCGGCGGCGAGGATCGACGCGGCCAGCAACGCGGCGTTGACGGCGCCCGCGCGGCCGATGGCGAAAGTCGCGACCGGTACGCCGGCCGGCATCTGGACGATAGAGAGAAGCGAATCCATCCCATTCAGCGCGCGCGATTGAACCGGCACGCCCAGTACGGGCAGGGTGGTTTTGGCGGCGGTCATTCCGGGCAGATGCGCGGCGCCGCCGGCGCCCGCGATAATCACGCGAAGCCCGCGCGAGCGAGCGGTATCGGCGTATTCAAACAGGAGGTCCGGCGTACGGTGGGCGGAGACGACGCGGGTTTCGTAAGGAACGCCCAGTTTTTCGAGCGTTTCGACCGCGTGGGTCATGGTTTCCCAATCGGACTTTGAGCCCATGATGACGCCGACCAGCGGCTGGTTTGGATTCAGATCCATCAAGTCATCCTCTCAGCGAAATTCGGAAACCAATACCTTATCATGCCCGGGCTGGAAGTAAATACGAAGCGCGAGCGGATCGCATTGCGCCCACAGCGAGACGATAAGCCGCTGAGAGCCTCAATTTATAAAGCCACATGATTATTAACCATCTCCAATATGATCGCCTGAAGCGGCGAAGAGAAAATAGATTCCCAAAAATTCAAAAAGATGATTGCAATTTGCGTTTCGTGTTATATTATCAAATAAACGACATTATCAAGACCGCTCATTTCAGAAGTTCGAAGAAACGCTATAAACCTGAATCGAATTAATACATATTTTGTACAATGCGCCAATTTTTAGTGCAACAGAATAAAGCCGAATTCTGATTTACATTAAGCAAAAACACCTCAGAGGGGGCCCATGAACATAACGGCGTTTCGGATCATGGGGATTTTGATTTTCATGACGGCGGGTATCGTTCTGACAGGAACGGCGCTGGAATGGCTCGCATTTTCCATTAAATTCCTACTGCATAACTCATTCACATCTATTTCTGTTTTCCATTCTTTTCCTCAGCCAATCGGCGGCGTTAACGCTCTTTTTTTCGCGGGTTGCGCATTTGGAATTCTCTCATCCCAGCCGGACGATCGCGGAAGTCATCGAAAAAGAAAAGGCTCGCGAGGCGCGATGCTGAGGAATCTGCCCGGCATGGCGTACCGTTGTCTCCATAACAGCGACTGGACGATGGAATACGTCAGCGAGGGTTGCCTGGAGCTGACCGGCCTGTCATGCGACGACTTTATCGTCACCCGGTCGCGGTCTTACGAATCGCTGATTCATCCCGATGACCGGGAGATGGTGAGACAAACCGTGAGCGATGCCGTGGCGCGCGGCGTCATCTTCGAACTTCGGTATCGCATCATCACCGCGAGCGGAGATGAGAAGTATGTGGATGAACGCGGAGCCGGCGTGTACGACGAAAACGACGATCTGATTTATCTGGAGGGATTTATCAGCGACGCCACCGCGAAACACCGGATGGAGCAACAACTGCGCGAAACCAACCAGTTGGTCCACGCGGTGTTTCACGCTTCGCCGCTGGCGATCGTGGCGCTGGACCGGAACGCTCACGTCATCATGTGGAACGCGTCAGCCGAACGCCTGCTGGGATGGACGGCGGAGGAAGTGATCAGCAAACCGTACCCCGCCCTGCCCGATGAAGACGTTGAAACATTCGATCAGTACTATCAGCGAATCGTTGAGGAAAACGCTTTTACCAATTCGCACCGGAAGAGAAAGCGAAAAGACGGATCACTGATCGACGTCTTCGTCCATACCGCGCCGATTTACGATCAGGCGGGCGAGACCATCGGCATCGTCGCGATTCTGGAAGATCTGTCGGACAAGCAGCGTATGGAAGAAGAGAAGCAGTCGCTGAAAGAGCAACTGTTGCAGGCGCAGAAAATGGAAGCGCTGGGGCTTCTGGCGGGGGGCGTGGCGCACGACTTCAACAACCTGTTGATGGTGATCGACGGCTACTCTGAAATGGCGCTGACCAAGATACAAGCTGGAGACGCGCTGTATCACGACCTGATCGAGATTAAAAAAGCCTCTGAACGCGCGGCGGTGATTACCCGCCAGTTGTTAACCTTCAGCCGCAAGCAGGTCTCACAGACCACCACGCTGTCTCTGAACGACGTTGTGAGCGGAACGATCAAGATGCTCAGGCGCCTGATCGGCGAAGGCATCACCATTCACACGCTGCTGGACCCGGGGATCGGGCCGGTGAAGGCCGATCTGGGCCAGATCGAACAGGTCATTATGAATCTGGCGGTCAATGCACGCGACGCCATGCCCAAGGGCGGAAGCTTACTGCTGGAGACCGTATCCGAGTGGATCACGGAACCGGCCCCGGAACGCGGTTTTCCCATCTCACCCGGGCGTTATGAAATTCTGATTGTGACCGACACCGGACACGGGATGAGCAAAGAAGTCGCTCAACGCGTGTTCGAACCCTTCTATACCACAAAAGCAAGAGGCAAAGGCACCGGACTGGGGCTGTCAACCGTATATGGCATCATCCAACAGAATAACGCCTCGATCACGCTGGCGAGCGAACCCGGCAAGGGGACGACGTTCAAACTGTATTTCCCTTCGGCGGAGCGGAACGATTCGATATCAACCAACGAAACAAGCGATCGCGTCGCCGGCGGCGCCGAAACCATTCTTCTTGTTGAAGACGATGAAACCGTACGTACCATCACGCGGCGGCTGATGCGGGACAAAGGCTATAAGGTCATTGAAGCCAGCAACGGAAAAGAGGCGATGCGGATGTTACGCCAGCATGAATCGACCATCGATCTGTTGATGACCGACGTGGTCATGCCCGTCATGAACGGCGTCGATCTCGCGCGGCGCATCCGGGAGCAACGCCCCGGCGTCAAGGTGGTTTTCATCTCCGGCTATACGGATTATCACCTGGAACTGTTTAACGCGGCGGGCGACCTGGGGCCGCTGTTGATCAAGCCCTTCTCTCCATCAAAACTGTATCGAGCGATTCGCAAGGCGCTGGATGGGTCATAGCGGGAAACAGACAGACCGTAATCCTCCGTATTTCCACTCAGTCAGATATGAAAATCCGTTTATCATACCGGTACATCATTTTCAGATGCGCCTGGAGGCACGTTCATGCAATCATTCAAGCGATCCGCAAATCGTGGCGCGGCTCTATTCGCGCCGCTCGTTCTCGTACTGGTATTCTGCGCCCGGGTTTCAGCGCAGCAGGAACTTTTTTTCTGGATGAACCCGAACCTGGATGAATTCAGGCTTCACACCGAGTACGACGGGCAGTGGTACGGGGGAAACGAAGTCGACAACGCCGGCGACAACCTCGATATGATGAAGCACCGGCTGCAACTGGCGGCGCCGCTGTTCAAAAACGACGATCATTTCTTCGCGCTGTCTTCATCACTGGAGTATTGGGACGTGGATACCCGCGTCAAGTTTCCCGATTCGGGCGGAGATTTCCCCAGCGATCTGTACGATCTGAAATTCGCGGCGAATTATTTTCATTATTTCGATAATGGATGGACGGCGGGCGGGGTGTTGTCAGTGGGATCCGCCAGCGATAAGCCATTCAACAGCGGCGATGAGGTCGAGGTTCAGTTCAACGGATTTCTGCGGATTCCCCACGTGGATGATAACTATTGGGTATTCGTGCTGAATTATTCAAACAACCGCGAATTTCTCAACAATGTTCCGATTCCCGGTTTCGGCTACTGGTATCAACCGTCGGATCGGCTGTTCATTCTGGCGGGGATTCCCTTTCTCGCGTTAAAGGCGGAGCCGATCGACAACGTAATCGTGCGGGCGTCGTACATTCCACTGCGGAACATCGATGCGGAGATTGCGTACCAGTTTAACGAGCGCATCGAAGTCTTCAGCGGGTTTTCATGGGACAACCAGCGATTCATGCCCGCTGGACGAAGCAATAATGACGACCGGCTGTTTTATTATGAAAAGGACGTGGAGGGGGGCGTGCGCTACGCGCTGTGCGAGGCGGCGAAATTAGAAGTGGCGGGCGGCTACGCCTTCGACCGGTTCTTCTTCACCGGGGAAGATTACGACGATCGCAACCACGACCGCATCGACATTGAAGACGGACCGTACGTCAGAGGAAAAATCACCGTTCGCTTTTGAGAGACGGCGGCCGAGGCGAGTAATCGGGATGCGAGAGTCAAGCATTCCCATTGAACGCTGAGGAATGAAGATGGGGGCGGTCGAATTGTTTTTTAGAATTCGACTTTCACTTATCCATTACACGACAAGAATTTTGAACAGGCGTTTCGAGAGAGCGGCGCGCGGGAGAGAGTACGATACGCGTTGCGAATTTCAGCGGACGCCGGATGTGTTCTCTCTATGATCGCGTGAAAAATATGATATGTTTGATGCTTGGAAAATCCGAAACGGTGAAAAACGCCGGGCGTTGAACGCCGCGTTTTCGCCCCGGTCAATTTCATAGGGAATGTTTCATGAAAAAGGGAGGCGCGGTAGACCATGCCTGAGTTTTTTCCAGAAGTAAAAAAGCCAATCAAGTATGAAGGCCCGAAGTCGAAGAATCCGCTTGCGTTCAAACACTACAATCCCAAGCAGAAGATTCTGGGCAAGACGATGGAGCAGCATTTCCGCTTCGCGGTCTGCTACTGGCATACCTTCAAGGGAACCGGCGCCGACCCGTTCGGCTCGGCGACGATGGTTCGGCCTTACGCCGCGTCTAGCGATCCGCTGGCTCTGGCGGAAGCGACGATGGAAGCGGCGTTCGAATTCATGTCGAAGCTGGGCGTGAAGTTCTGGACCTTTCACGATCGCGACATCGCGCCCGAAGGCGAGAACCTGACCGAGACCAACAAGAATCTCGATCACATGATCAAGATCGCGGCGAAGAAACAGAAAGAAACCGGCATCAGCCTGTTGTGGGGCACGGCCAATCTGTTCAGCCATCCGCGATACATGGCCGGCGCTTCGACCAACCCCAACCCCGCCGTGTTCGCGCACGCCGCCGCGCAGGTCAAGAAGGCGATGGAAGTCACGAAAGAGCTGGGCGGCGAAGGCTATACCTTCTGGGGCGGCCGCGAAGGCTACGACACGCTTTTGAACACCGATCTGGCGCGCGAAGCGGATCAACTGGGCAAATTTTTGAACCTGGCGGTGGATTACAAAAAGGCGATCCGTTTTAAAGGCCAGTTCTACATCGAGCCCAAGCCGAAGGAACCCACCAAGCATCAATACGATTTCGACGCGCAGAGCTGCCACGCGTTTCTGCAGAAATACGGCCTGATGGATCATTTCAAGATGAACATCGAAGCCAACCACGCCACGCTGGCGGGACACAGCTTCCATCACGATCTGGCGTACGCTTCGGCGAACGGCATTCTGGGATCGGTCGACGCCAACCGCGGCGACCGGCTGCTGGGCTGGGACACGGACCAGTTTCCGATGGACTTTCAGGAATGCGCCCTCGCGATGTACTACATCATCAAGATGGGGGGCTTCAAAACGGGCGGTCTGAACTTCGACGCGAAAGTGCGGCGTCAGTCGTATGAGCCGGTCGATCTGTTCTACGCGCACATCGGATCGATGGACGCCTTCGCGGTGGGCCTGAAGGTCGCGGCGAAGCTGCTCAAGGACAAGTTCTTTGAGAAACTGTTGAAACAGCGTTACGGCGGCTGGGACAAAGCGCTGGGCAAAGACATCCTGAGCGGCAAGATGAGTTTCAAGGATCTCGAAGCCTACACAATGAAGAACGGCGAACCCAAGACGCAGAGCGGGCGGCAGGAACTGACGGAGTTGCTGCTGAACGAATATCTGACCACCATCAGCTAAATCCGGTTCGGGTTAATTGAATCGATTGCCATGATGAAGGGGCGAGCCAATCGGCTCGCCTCTTCTGTTTTGACGGCGCATCACTTGAGACAAGGGTTTCCGCTCCACCTTTTTTCGCGGGGTGGGGTTCTGTATAATCCCGTCTAGCCGTTGTTCTGACGCGAGCGATAAGCTTCATAGCCGATGTTCCGCTATTCAGAGCCCAGTGAAAATCGCGTATTCCGAATGATTTTCGCCGAGCATACCGAAGGCTCGAAACACAAAACGGTAAAACTAGCGTAATCACAAAAGGGGCGCTGCTCCATCATTGGAAACTATTACAGGGAGATTGACTCATGTCTGATAATTCGATCACACGGCGCGAATTTTTCAACAAGTCGGGCAAAATCACCGCCATCGCCAGCGCGGCGGCGATCGCGGGTCCGGCGATCAACGCGCTCGGCGCCAACGACCTGGTCCGAGTGGGCGTCATCGGCCCCGGCCAGCGCGGCAAATACCTGATGAAGATGCTTTTCGAGGCGGCGCGCCGCGAAGAACTGGAAGTTCCCATTCAGTACGCCGCGGTGGCGGACATCTTTGAAGGCTGGCGCGAAGAAGCCGCTCAGCAGGCGGCGATGAGCAATGACGCGCTGGGCCATGAGACTGAAGTAAAACAATACGACCACCACAAGAAACTGCTGGAAGACAAAAACGTCGACGCGGTCATCATCGCGACGCCGGAACACCAGCACGCGTTTCAGCTGGTTGACGCGCTGCAGGCGGGCAAAGACGCCTATTGCGAAAAGCCGATGGTGCAGAACATCCAGCAGGGCAAGATGGTGCTGGACGCGTTTAAAAACAGCGACCGCGTGGTGCAGGTCGGTACGCAGCGCCGCAGCGTTCCGCTGTTTTACAACGCGCGCGATATGGTGAAGAGCGGCGCGCTGGGCGACGTGACCTATTGCGAAGGCTGGTGGAACCGGAACTTCCGCGCCGATCAGGTCGGTCACGCGTGGCGGTACGAGATTCCCGAAAGCGCTTCGCCGGATACGATCAACTGGGACGAGTTCCATTATCAGGCGAAGCATTACGACTTCGACAAGGAACGCTACTTCCAGTGGCGCTGCTATTTCGATTACTCGAACGGCATCGGCAGCGACCTGATGGTTCACCAGATCGACGCGATCTGCCTGGTGATGAACGTGGGCGTGCCCAAAACGCTGGTCTCGTCGGGCGGCATCTACCGCTGGAACGACGACCGCACCACGCCGGACACGTGGAGCTGCGTGATGGAGTATCCGGAAGAGAAATTCCAGATCAATTATCACGCGCGTTTCAGCAACATCTGCCGCCCCAACGAAGGCACCGCGATGCGCTGGCAGGCGGAACACATGGAAGACGAAGACGCGAAGAACGACATTCTCGACGCGCTCGACGTCCTTCAGGAATACAAGATGCTGGAAGACAAAGTCGAGGATTACGGCGTGAAAATGTGCGGCGTGCTGGGTCAGATTCAGATCTTCACCCATCACCTCATGCACGTCTGGCCCGAACCGACGTGGCTGTTCCCTGACAATTCGCTGGAATATCAGCAGTTCAAGTTCGGGCGCTCGGTGGCGGACGCCGTCGACCTGGCGGTTCGCACCCACCTCACCAACTGGATCGAGTGCGTCGCCAGCCGCAAGACCCCGAACTGCACCGTGCAGAACGGCTTCGACGGCGCGGTCATCTCGAACATGGGCACCGTCTCGTACCTCACCGGCAAGCGGGTGGAATGGGACGAGAAGAACATGCAGATCAAAGACGCGTAAGTCGCACGAAAGCACCGCAAAAGTTACACCGGGCCGCGTTTTTATGACGCGGCCCGTTTTTATTGGTTTAATATACCACAAACATTGTTCGATTATATTTTTCTAATCCTTTATTGCGCAGGAGTTTCCCGAGAGATGAGAACAATTTACGCATCCTTCACAACAATTTTTCTTCTGGCCTGGAGTCTGGCGTATTGTGAAATCATCGAATGCGATCTGGCGATCCTGAATCGGGTCATGCCTAACAATGAACAAACGAAAGAAATATCACAAGACGCTTACGACCGAGCCATGACCCGAGAAAGCAGTATGAAGATTAATCTTCAACATCAGGCAATTAACTCAGCACTGGCGGCAAACGGATACGAATATCAATTTAATGTCAAATTGACGATGGAAATCGAAAATGAAACAATCAAGCGATACGCGTATGAAGGCATCATCCCCAGAGTCAATCTTGGCGCGGAACCAAGTGGACAGGTCCCGATCAGCTACACAACAGAGGTACTGTACATCAACGATGGAGTCTCCGCTTACAAGAAAACCACAGATTTAGACACGGGAAAAACACACATCCGCAAAATTAATTTACACAAAAGCATCTCCGATAACAACTCAATTCCAGGAAATTATATTTCGTTTTGCAACGGAGTTCCAAAACGATTGGAAAAAGCCATAACACAAGCATCTCCCACAAATTCAAGCACAACAAAGTTTATTCTTCCAATAACAGACCAAGATAGAGAAGAAATTGAATTATCCGATGATTTGCAGAATATTGAAATCTATAGAAAAAATGGCGATGAAACCAGGTCATATCAACTCTACAACTACAACAATGAAATCATTCCATCCAAAATTCCCTATAAAATCTTTGTTTCCAGCAAGGACGCCGATCAAACATATGAAATTTCCAACGTACATCAAGGAAGCGCAGAAGTATTCAACATCATGAACAATGCTCCTTACTCAGAATAAATACGGGAGAAAAAACATGTTACGCCATTGGATTTCTTTATTAAGAACCTGTTTTCATGAATTGAGTGCCCGGAGGACCTGCCGGATTGCGTGAACGCGAATATAGTTTTCTGAATGTCCCGGCAGGATTTCATAATCTTTGGATAGCCGGCGGCCATGATTCATCCAGGCGAAGGTGC
>WGLV01000028.1 GCA_016125385.1 bacterium | reverse complement strand
TTGGGATCTGCACGTTTAGCGCTCCCGTTGGTCCCTGAAGCGAGCGGGATGTAGGGGCAGGTTTGAAACCTGCCCCCTATGGTGCGATCAGTCCATCATGCTCCCGGTCATTCACGGAGGGGGTTGTCCGATAAATCGCAATGGCCGCGCGATGCGCTCAACCCCGCCCGCAGCCCCGGCGGCGAATTGATCTCATCCAATCGAACGCCCCGCTGATATCCGGCGGGGCGTTTTTCATGTCTCGAAAGCATAGGGTAAACCCCCCGCCGCAAGTACACTGAGGCGTTCCATCGAAAAACGTATATGCACCGCTCGCGAGAGTGTGGGTCATCCATCGTGATCGACGTCATCATCATCAACTACAACGCTTCGCCGCATCTTCAACGCCTGCTCGGCTCGTTATTGAACGGCGCTGAATCGATCAAGTCGCGGCCTCGCCGCGTCAGTATCACTGTGGTCGACAACGCATCCACCGACGGCTCGGCGGGCATGGTGGAAACGCGGTTCCCTGAAGTAAAACTGATCGCCCGCGCTGAAAACGGTGGATACTCGACCGCCGTTAACGAAGGGCTTTCCGCCACTCGTGAACGCCTCATTTTGTTGATGAACAGTGATGTTGATCTGACTCCTGACGCGCTTTTTTCGCTCTGCCGGGTGTGGGAGCGGCTCGATTTTCCCGCGCTGCTGGCGCCGCTTCATCTCGAAGACGACGGTTGGCCTCAACTCACTTGGGGCGAGCGCCCCATCCCCGCCGCTGAATGGCGCCGCCGCCGTCTGGAGCGCGGCCTCGCGCTGCGCGAGACGTGGGCGCGCAATGAAGCCGCGCGCATCGCCGCGCGCACCCGGCTGGTTGATTGGGTTTCGGGTTCGTGCATGTTGTTCCCCCGGTTGACGGTGGAAGACGCGGGGAGGTGGGATGAAAACTTTTTTCTCTATTTTGAAGACATTGACTGGTGCCTGAGGATTCTCGAACACGGCGGGCGTATCTATCACACGCCTGAGGTCAGGGTTCGACACGTGCACGGCGCCAGTATGAAGACCGAACGCGATGCGACCGAGATTGAATATCGTCTCAGCCAGTGTTATTTCACCCGCAAGCATTTTGGTGCGCTGGCGTTGTGGCGGCTGCGGGGATACCTCACGATGAAGATGGTCTGGCGTCTGTTTTGGGGAGGCTGGTCGGATTTTTCGCGCGCGTCGTCGTGGCGCGTATTGATCAACACGTGGAAACCGGTCGCGAAAACGGAACACTCCTGATTCTCTGTGATCGATTCCGTTGATCCGCCCCGAAACACGCAGGGGCGGATTTGAAACCCGCCCCTGTAATTGATCGATTTGTTTTTTTTGATGCGCCCAAGAGACTCCCGCGTTTCTTATTCGCCAAAATTTCTGGCGCATTCCCTCATCCAATAACCTCAGCGACCAACGGGAGCGCTTGATTCATACAACCCCAAATACTCGCCCCGGCCGCTGGCTGCGACCAACGGGAGCGCTTGATTCGTACAATCCAAATACTCGCCCCGGCCGCTGGCCGCTACCAGCGGGCGCGCTTAATGCGTACAACTCCAAATACTCGCCCCGGCCGCTGGCCGCTACCAACTGAGTTTGGGGTCGAGTTCGAGGTTCGACTGCATCATCTCGTCCCAGGTAACCACCTTTTCACCGTAAGCGGCGATGCGGCCCAGAATGCTGGTGAGGGTGCTCTGCGCGCCCATCTGCGCTTCGTTGACAAAGTCGCCGCCGCGGATGCTCTCCTCCAGCGCCCTGACTTTGGCGGCTACCGCGCCGTCGAGCAGGTCTTTGTCTTCAGATTGCCAGGCTTTTTCGCCGGTAACGCGCGCCACGCCGCTATAGGGAGACTCGGCGACGCCCTTGCTGCCGAAGATCCGCTCGCGGCAGTCGCCCCAGCCCACCAGAAATTGCGACGAGCTGAAGTCGATACGCACGTCGTTGGGATACCAGTACGTGACGAGGAAGTGATCCCAGCAGTCGCCCACGTCGACGCGCGCTTTGCGTCCGCCGGTACCAAACGCTTTGACCGGGTGAGATTGCAGATACCAGTTGACCACGTCGATCACGTGGATGTTCTGTTCAACGATGATGTCGCCGGAGAGCACCTGGTCGAACACCCAGTTGCGCAGGCGGCTGTCCTGTTCGCTCTCGCCTTCGACGTTGCGGGCGCCCAGTCTCCCGGCGTGATACCACGCGGAACCTGAAACGATTTCGCCGATGTCGCCCTGGTGGACGCGCGAGGTCACTTCCTGAAACTCGGGGCTTTTGCGAATCTGAAGGCCGACCATCAGGCTGCTTTTGCCCTTGGCCTTGTTCCCCGCCTCGATGACGCGCTTGGCGCCGGCCACGTCGACCGCCACCGGTTTTTCACAATAGACGTGCTTGCCGGCGTCGACTACCGCGTTCAGGTGGATGGGGTGAAAGTAGGGCGGGCTGGTGACCAGGCACATATCGAGCTCGCTGGCCAGCAGGTCTTTGTACGCTTCATGACCTTTATAAAGCCGTGAATCTTCGATGGGAGAACGCCCCTGTTCGGCCAGACGCTTGCCAAGCCCCTCTTGCGTCGATTTCAGCCGGTCGTCGAACAGATCGGCGAGGGCGACGATCTGGGTATTGGTGTTCCGGATAAACTCGCCCGACACGTAGTTGCCGCGTCCGCCGCATCCGATCACGCCCATGCGCAGAGCCGAGTTGGCTTCCGCGCCGAACGCCGTTTTTGAACTGACAAGCAACAGACCGGCGCTGGCCGCCGCTCCGGCGGAAAGGAATCCGCGCCGCTGAATGGTGGAGGTTTTATTTGACCCGGTCATTCATTCTCCCCTTTTTACGTAGTTTTTCGTTCCGGAAATCCATTATTAAGCAAAACTAAGAAAAGCGCAACGCGTTTCGGCGTTGCGCTTCAATTTTTCTCATGAAATCCGGTTGGCGTCCAGTCCCGGCGTCAGTGCGCGAGGCGTTCACGCGGCGGCGAAAGCGGACTGTGTCGTTGTTGCAACAGCGGGTTGTTTTCGGGCGCCATGAAGCGATTCTGTAACACGGGCGCGTGTTCGAGCACGATCATGCGGCTGGGGCCGGGGATCGGCTTGAGGATGCGGCTGGCGAAACGCACCGGGTCATGACGGGGCACATATACGGTAAAGGTGACGGGCGTGTCGGGCCTCAATGGCAACGATACATGCTCGTTTTTGCCAGCGACCACCAGCAGGCCCTCATCATCTTTATCAACCAGATGGCCCCATGCGAAATTCTGAGGTTCGGTGGAGTGCTGAATCAGCAGGCGCGAGCCCGGGATCAGGTCATGAGTAGAGCGGATCTCGCCCATGCCGTGCAACGTCATGCCGAATAACTTCTGGCGGATGCTTTCCAGAAAATGCTGTTTGTCATGCGACCGCCAGCTTTTCAGACGCCTGACGGCGCGCTCAAAGCGGTCCTGCTCGGTAAGGATGCGGTAGCGAGGCTTCATGTGCAGCGTTCTGGAGAGGCGGCGCAGAAAATTGGCTTCGCGCTGGGTGAGGTTATAGCGCTCAGCCAGCTCGAAAAACATCCGGATTTCTTCCTGATGCCGTTTCTGATAACGCAGCCAGTAGATCAGGCCGCTGAACATCGTCACCGCCAGCAGAATCAGGGCAAGACCGATCAGCAAGGGCGCGTAAACGCCCCAGTCCTGTACCGGTGCGAAGAAGTCGATCGTCTGGTTTCCGACTCTCATGGGGATCGCCCCCTTTCTCGCTCATGCCCATCATTCAATAGTATAGCAATCAATATGCCTTAATGTCAGGCATCTCTCATTTTGATAAACCCTATAATCCGAAACAGATACGAAAATGTTTACAGCAATGCTCCTTTCCTGTATGCGCCGAAAAACGACGCACGGGAAAAAATGGCGCATTGAGCCGCCGGGGCGTCTATGGAGAAATTTCCGGTTTGGTGTTACACTGTCATAGTCACAACGCGGAAAAACATCGCACCATTTCACAAAACCCCAATCAAACGAGAGATATTGGCTTTATGACTCATCAAACGGCTTTGTTGAGCCAACATGAAGCGGAGGGCGGAAAAATCGTCGACTTCGCCGGTTGGCGAATGCCCCTGCAATACGAATCGATCACCCGTGAACATCAGGCCGTCCGTGAAGAAGCGGGCGTGTTTGACGTCGGCCACATGGGCCGCTTTTTTCTTGACGGTCCCGCCGCCGCTGAAGGCGTCTCCCGGCTGGTTGTCTCGCGTATCGACGATATGAACCACGGTCAGACGCGCTATACCCTCGTCTGTAACGAGCAAGGCTGCGCGCTTGACGATATTCTGGTCAACCGGCTCGCCGACGATCAGTTTCTGCTGGTGGTCAACGCCTCCAATCGCGAGAAACTCGCGTCATGGTTCAACCGGCATCTCCCGGATGCGGTTCTCTTTCAAGACAAGACGCTTGACACCGGCATGATCGCCGTGCAAGGCCCCAAAGCGGAAGCGATCACCAGCCAGGTGCTGGATATCAGCCTGAGCGCTCTCGGTTATTACAACATTCTTATGCTGGATGGCGGCGTGTACGTCTCGCGCACCGGATATACCGGCGAGGATGGATTTGAGATCATCGCCCCCAATGACCAGATGGAAGCATTGTGGAAGGCGGTTCGGGCGGCGGGCGCGTCGCCCGCCGGGCTGGGCGCGCGTGACTCGCTGCGGCTTGAAATGGGATTTCCGCTCTACGGTCACGAACTCAGCGAAGAAATCACTCCGCTTGAAGCGGTCCTGAAGCGCGTGGTTCATCTTGATAAATCTGACTTTATCGGAAAAGAGGCGCTAGAAGCGCAGTTAGAGAACGGCGTCCCGCGAAAAAGAATCGGCTTCGTGCTGACTGCGGCTGGCGTGCCGCGTCAAGGATATCAACTTTATGATGGAGACTCCCCCATCGGCGAAGTAACCAGCGGCGGATACTCGACCGTCTTGAAAAAAGGGATTGGCCTGGCGCTGGTGGCGGCCGATCACGTAAAGCCTGAAAACTTGTCGGTGGATATCCGTGGCAAGAAGATTCCGGCTGAAAAAACCAAGCCGCCATTCGTCGAAAAACGCGTTAAAGTCTGATTGGTATCATCAGATATCAGGCCTGTAATTCGTCCGCAATTGAATAATTTCACTTTATTATAAAGGAAGATCGAATGTCCAAAATTCAGGATGGATTGAAATACACCGAGACCCATGAATGGGTTCGCGTCGAGGGTTCTGTGGCGGTGATCGGCATCACCGACCACGCTCAGGAAGAGCTGACCGACATCGTTCACGTCGATTACCCCATCGGCGTCGGCGAAAGCGTCGAGAAAGGCTCCGATTGCGTGGTGATCGAGTCATGCAAGGCGGCGGCTGACCTGTACGCGCCGGTGAGCGGTAAGGTGACCGAGACGAACGAAGGCCTCGCCGACAACCCCGCTGAAGTCAATGACGATCCGTACGGCAAGGGCTGGATCATTAAGATTGAGATGAGCGACCCCTCGCAGCTCGACGTTCTGATGGACGCCGACGCCTACCGCGCGCACAGCGAATAACAGATACGGGATAACAGGTATGGTATTTCTTCCCCACACGCCAGGCGATACGCAAGACATGTTGAACACGCTGGGGCTGAAAAGCGTCGACGACCTTTTCAGCATGATCCCGGCGAAGCTGAAAAACCCGCCGATCGAGTTTCCGCCCGCGTTGACCGAGATGGAGATCCAGTCGCTGATGGAGAGCGTCGCGGCGCAAAACCGGGGCGCGCAATGCCTGTCGTTTCTGGGCGGCGGCGCGTATCAGCATTTCATACCCCAGGCGGTGTTCGCGCTGATTTCGCGCGGCGATTTCTCAACCGCGTACACGCCCTATCAGCCCGAGGTCAGCCAGGGTACGTTGCAGGCGATCTTTGAGTTTCAGACCATGATCTCGCGCCTCACCGGCATGAGCGCCGCCAACGCGGGCGTCTATGACGGCGCCACCGCGCTGGCCGAGAGCGCGCTGATGGCTTGCCGCGCCACCCGCAAAGAGAAAGTGCTGGTGGCCAGGACGGTGAATCCGCATTACCGGCGGGTGATGCGCACCTATCTGTCGGCTCCGGGCGTGGAGATCGTCGAGATCCCCGCACGGGACGGCGCGGTCGATCTGGAAGCGCTCAAGGCCGCGCTGGATGACGATACGGCTGCGTTTTTCATTCAACAGCCCAATTATTTCGGCGTGCTTGAGCCGGTCGATTCGCTGGCGCCGCTCTTTGAGGGCAAAAAAGCGCTGTTGGGCGCGGCCGCTTACCCCCATTCGCTGGGCGTGTTGAAGACGCCGGGGGCGTGGGGCGCTCAAATCGTTTGCGGCGATCTGCAATCGGTGGGCATTCCGCTAAGCTTCGGCGGTCCCTATTCAGGCTTCATGGCTTGCCGCGAAGACCTCGTCCGTCACCTGCCAGGCCGTATCGTCGGTCAGGCGAAAGACGCCGATGGCCGCGATGGTTACGTATTGACTCTGCAAACCCGCGAACAGCACATCCGCCGCGCGAAGGCGACCTCCAACATCTGCACCAACCAGGCGCTGTGCGCCCTGTCGGCCACCATCTTTCTCGCGATGATGGGCCCGCGCGGGCTGCGCGGCGCGGCGGCGCAAAGCGTGCGCCAGGCGCATAAACTGTACGACGCGTTGTGTTCGATCGAGGGTGTGAAACCGATGTTCGGCCAGCCCTTCTACAACGAGTTCGCTCTCGAACTGCCCGCGCCGGCCGCGGCGGTGATCGCCGAGGCGAAAAAAGACGGCGTGTTGCCCGGCATCCACCTCAAGGCGGGTGAAGCCTGCGACGGTGAGGGCCTTCTGGTTTGCGCGACCGAGCTCACCAGCGACGCCGACGTCGCGCGCTGCAAAGAAGCCCTGAAGAACGCGATCGATCACGTGAAGACTCACGCCGTGGTCTGACCCCCGGCGGATCAAGGAACCGAATATGCCTTTAGACGCATTTGAACCTTCATTATTTGAACTGAGCCACGGCGAAGGCGGCCGCGAATGGATTCCCGAACGCGGCGGCGCCGATCTCGCCTCGCTGATTCCGTCTGAACATCTCGCCCCAGAACCCGCCGCGCTGCCGGTGGTTTCCGAGCCGGAGGCGGTGCGCCATTTCACCAAGCTGTCGCGGCGCAATTTCAGCATCGAAAGCGGCTTCTATCCGCTGGGCTCCTGCACGATGAAATACAACCCCAAGATCTGCGATTCGCTCGCCGGGTTGCCCGGCTTCGCCCGGCTTCATCCCGAGGCGGGCGCCGACATGGCGCAGGGTACGCTGCGATTGATGGATGACATCAGCGGATTTCTGGCGCAGATTTCCGGTATGGACAAGGTGACCACCAACCCCTGCGCGGGGGCGCATGGCGAGTTCTGCGGTATTTTGATGGTGCGCGCCTATCACGAAGACCGGGGCGATGACCGCGATGTGGTGCTGGTTCCCGATTCGGCGCACGGCACCAACCCCGCCACCGCCGCGATGGTGGGTTATAAAACGGTCGAGGTGAAATCGAACTCCAGCGGCTGCGTCGATCTCGACGACCTCAAGAGCAAGCTCAACGACAAGGTCGCGGCGTTGATGCTGACCAACCCCAATACGCTGGGCCTGTTTGAAAAAGAGATTCTCGACATCGCCAGAGTGGTTCACGAGGCGGGCGCGCTGTTGTATTACGATGGCGCCAACCTCAACGCGATCGCGGGCGTGGCGCGGCCCGGCGACATGGGCTTCGACGTGGTTCACATCAACCTGCACAAAACCTTTTCGACTCCGCACGGCGGCGGCGGACCCGGCGCGGGGCCGGTGGGCGTCAAACAGCGCCTGATACCGTATCTTCCCACTCCGCTCATCGAAAAAAGCGGTGAAGAATATACGCTGAACTACGATTCGCCGAAGTCGATCGGCCAGCTATCCACCTTTTACGGAAATGTGGGCATCGTCTTGCGCGCGTATGTCTACATGCGCATGCACGGCAAAGAGGGCATCCGCCGCAACAGCGAACACGCCGTGCTCAACGCGCGCTACCTCAAACATCTGCTCAAGGATCACATCCCGCCCGAGATCGACGCGCCCGGTATGCACGAGTTTGTGCTGACGATGAAAGATAAAAGCCGTTTTGGCGAGTTCAACGCGATGGGCCTGGCCAAAAACCTGATCGATCGCGGTTTTCACGCGCCGACGGTGTATTTTCCGCTGATCGTCAAGGAAGCGTTGATGATGGAGCCCACCGAAACCGAATCGAAGCGCACGCTGGAGGAATTCGCGGCCACGGTGGTCGACATTCTCAACGAAGCCGCCAGAGACCCAGAAAAAGCGATGCACGCGCCTTACACGACACCGGTCAAGCGGCTCGACGAGGTTTCGGCCGCGCGTAACCCGGTGCTGGTTCATCCCTGCTGCGAATAATCAAACTCGGCGGTTCATTTCAAAAAAAATAAGCTCCCTCTCTCGCGACGAGAGAGGGAGTTTTTTTGTCTCATTCAGATTGGGGGGGGTAATCCGAGTTCTGATGTATTTGGCTAATATTTCATTGCTTACGACACAAAAAGCCTTGGTGTGAACCACTGCGGATTTTAATGTTGACTTAGTCTGTATGTTATGCAATCATTCGATAGATGGATTTGCTAATGTTATTTTGGGGATGACGCTTTTTCCTTCCACTGGCGATATTCAACTTCCCGCTCTACGGATACGCGCTTCGAACCGTGATTGATTTCCCCATCGAGGGCTTGTACGCCTTCGAGGAGAATATTCTACCGGCGTTGCATCGTCCGGCGTTTCGCCGGAACGGGTGGCGCCGCACATTCTTTTTTATGGAGGAGATTTGAGATGAATGGAAAACGAGTGAGGTATGCCGCCGCTTTTCTTCTGTTGGCCATGAGCAACGTCTGGTGCGCCAACATTGGAATGATCTGCCCGCGAAACGTCTTTCTGGGAGGCGAAGACCCGATCAACATTCCTGATGACAAGCAGTTCGTCATCGAAACGATGGATATCGAGGAACCGGGGCTGGGTTGGCTCGTCCGCCATCTTGAAAACGATCTCGGTCACGTGGTCAACATCTATAACTCAGACAGCGACGATCCCTTTGACGTCGAAGACCACAACGACCTGGCGTTGATCGTTGAAGCGATCAGTTCAGGGACGGTAGCCGCCGACTACCGGCTGGTTACGATTCCGGTGATGACGATGGAGGCGTTTATTCTCGACGATATGGGGTTGCAGAGCGCGGGCATCTCAGGGCGTTGTCACGCCAGCCAGGTCCATATCGTGAATCCGAATCACCCGATCACGCGCGGTCTGCCTGAAACCTTCGATATTACCATCAACGATCCACTGACGAGTGAACCCGCCAAAGTGACGTTCGCCTGTTTCACGCGGGGTTCATCCCCCGATGAGATGATTCTTGCCGAGTTGCCCAGCGCGGTGATCGGCGAAGACAGCCGGGTTGAAACCAATCTGGCGTTTCTGTTGGCCGTCGAAAAGAATTCCTCGCTTGAAAACGCGGCGCGCTGGGTTTGGCTCGGTTTTTCAGATGAAACGCCTGAAGTCGAAGACGGCGGAAATCCCGACCTGCGTACCATGACCGCGCTGAATGAATACGGCGTGATGCTTCTCGATAACTGCATCGCCTGGGCGATGGAGCAGGAAGCCTCTGAAGTCAATCACTTTTCAATTTTCTAACACGCGGCTGACAATATCAATCAAACAGGGGACGGATCTGAAACCCGTCCCCTGTATTCGTTCTCAATTATAACGATCCAGCGTCACCAGCGAGATCGATCGATTCCCCTTCTGAATGCGTGTCTCGATCGCATGCTCGTCTGCATCCATCGAGTGCGGTGGTTCGTGCAACCCGGAAGACGAGCGGCGAACACGACTGGCTTAGCGTTCGCGCAGGGCGCCGACGCGTTCGCGGATTTCGCTCACCACGTCATAGGCCTTCTTTTTCAGCGCGAGTTTGACGCTGGCGAGATTGTCACGCGTCACGTTGGGCTCGTGCAATTGCAGGTGAAAGCGTAACGCATTCGACGTGCCTGACGGGCGGAAGGTGAAGTAACTCCAGCGGTCATCGTCGAAGAAAAAGCGCACGCCTTCATCGGGAAAACCGGGGAAGTTGGCGGCGTCGTACTTGCCCGTCCAGTAAATCGCGGTCGACTTGACCGGCAGCCCGGCGAGCGTTACGCCGCCTTTTTCGCATTCTTTATGCAGCGCCAGCATCGCCTCGATGACTTCGCGCTTTTTGATGTAGCCCTTGATGCCGTCGTATTCGCCGTCGAGCGGATCGGGCTCGTAGTAGTTGAGAAAGTAGCCGATGTCGGGATCGAGAAAGATTTCCTCATCCAGCAGGCGGAACAGATCGGTCCCCTTCGACTTGGCGTAGGCGGCCGCCTCGGCGAGCAGCATGGCGGCGAAGACGCCGTCTTTGTCGCGCACGTGGCCGCCCTCGCCCATCGAGACCGCGTCTTTCGGCGTTCCCCCGAGAATAGAGAAGCCGCAGCTCTGCTCCATGTTGGCGAGGTTGAATTTGCGCTGGCCGGTTTTCATGTCGCGCGTTTCAAGCATGAATGGGTGGCAGTGTGGATCGTTGGGGTCGGGACGTCCGTCTGTCAGATTGGGAATCGGGTTCCCCTGCCAGACTTCGTTGACGCACATCGCCAGCATGGCGAAGCCGACCCAGCTTTTCATCACGCCCACGCCGTGTTTGAGCGCCAGTTTCGTGAGTACGTCGCTGGTGGTGTGCGACAGGGTAATGAACAGTTCGTCCGCGTTTTTGACCGAACCGTGCTCTTCGATCTGTTTTTGCAGGCGATGCCAGATCAGGATCGCCCAGGCGTCGTCGGCGGGCATCAGCGTCCAGTCGCGGCCGTCGAAGACTTCGCGCTGTGCGGCGGGGATCTTCACCACCGGCGCGACGCGGTCGGCGTCGGGGTCGGTGCCGATCAAAACGTCCATCCATTCAAAGCCGTCGGCGTTTTCAGCGAGATAGGCGTTCATGGCGATCTCGGCGGCGCGCAGGTCGCCGGGGTCGGGCTGCTGTTCCTGACCGGGCTCGCTGTTGAAGCAGGGGAACATGCCGTCGAGCGCGTCGAGCTTCATCACCTTGCGGATCTCGGGGAAGCCCACTTCGCCGAGCACGCGAGGCACCGCCTTGCGCCCCGCGCCGTGAAACGCGCAGTACACCATGTGCAACGGCGCGCCGGCGTGTTTCTGATTTTTGACGAACGCCTCATCGACCAGAAACTGTTTCATGTGGTTGATGTGGCGGCTGTGCATATCGATCAGTTTGTCTTCACGGCCGTGATAATCGACGCCCTCGACCGGCGCTGAGCCGCCCAGCCACCAGAATCGATCCGGCGCGGCTTCTTCGATCGGCTGCAGCTGAATGTCGGCGCTGGTGACCTTGTTGATGTAATCGTTGACGATGGTCTTGCGGTCTTCGAGGCTGAACTGCGAGCCGTTGCCGCAGGAAAGCTTATAGCCGTTATAGCGGTAATCGTTGTGGCTGGCCGAGATCAGAATGCCCACGTCGGCGCGCAGATTCGGGACGGAGAAAGTGACCTCGGGATAGGGGCAGGCTTCATCGAACAGATACACCGTCAGACCGTAGGCGAGAAACAACTGGGTGATCAGTTGCGAAAAGCCGGGGCCGTTTACGCGGCTGTCATAGCCGATCACGATCTTGTTCATGCCGCGATCGATCATGAACTTCGCCACGCCCACCGACTTGAGCAACAACACTTTATCGTTCAGTGTCGCCGGGCCCTTGAGAATGCGCGCGCCCGGGCCTTCGTCTTTCATTTTCAGAATCGAGGCCTTGTCGAACGCCATGCGGCCGCGGATGCCGGCGGTGCCGAAGCTGATCTCCTGCAAAAAGGCGTCGATGATCTCGTCCCAACGCTCCTGCTCGATGGCGTCGCGGATGCCTCCGGGAATTTGGGGTGAAAAGCGGGCGCAGTGTTCGTCTTCGAGCCACGCCTTCAGGTTGGGCATGACGTTGTTGCGCGCTTTTTCGAGATTGCCGCGCGCCGAGGGCGGCAGTTCGCCGGGGCATTCTTCACGCAGTTTCTTTTCGTAATCATCGAGATAACGGCTGACGCCGGCTTCGGCTTTGGCGAGTAAATCAGCGGACATATCGGCTCTGGTCTCCTCATGGCGTAGTGGTGAACGAATAAGCGTCGAGGATCGCTCCACTGGTGGGAGCGATGGATCATATTACATGGGTTATCAACGTTTTCAGAGAGAGAAAGAGACGCCGGGCCGAGATTAAAAATAGTTTTGTGTGGTTAGTAATGTCCGTTCATTTTTAGAAGATATTCGTATGAAAACAAAAGGGACGGCGAAAAGCCGTCCCTCATTGATGCGATATGGTGATGAGCGTGAATCAGTTTTTGGGCACGTCGTAATCAAGCGGCGCGACGCGCGCTGGCTGAAGATTGGCGTAGTCCTTGTACAGAATCTCAACCGTGTCGCCGTCCAGCAATTTGGCCTTCAGGTCTTTGTAAAACTGTTGCTGGGCGTTCTGTTCGAGACGGCGGCTTAATTGATCCTGAGTCGCCTGGTCGTCGTAGGGGCGGTATTCGATCTCGCCCTTGCCCAGCATCTGGAAGATGAAGTACGAGTCGCCGCTCTTGATGGGCTCTTCACACAGCTTGCCGTCTTCAAGCCGCATGGCGGTTGAGATCACCGACGGCGGAACCACGCTCGATTCGTTATTGATCATACCCACGTCACCGCCGTTTTGGGCGGATTCATGGCTGGAGACCTCTTTGGCGACGGCGCCGAAGTCTTCACCAACCTTCACCCGTTTGAGCGCGGCTTCGGCGCGGTTTTGTGCGATGGTCTGCGCTTTGTAGGTATCGTATTTCGATTCTTTGTCATGCTCGGGCATGTCGAATTCCATCACCAGCAGGTGAATCTTCTGCGGCAGCCTGAACAGCGCCTTGTTCTCATCGTAAAACGCCTTCTTCTCTTCTTCGGTCGGTTTGTTGGCGTCGGCGTATTCCTTCGCCTTGCGGTTAAACCATTCCTGCTGAACGCTGTGAATGCGTTGAATTTCGGTCAGCATGCGGTACGCGGGAATCTGCTCGTACCCTTCCTTGCGGGCGATCTCGGCGGTGAGAATCTGGCGCAGCAGCCCGGTCTTGAACTCATCGATGATGCGTTGATGAAACGCTTCGTCGGTTTCATTCTCTTCCTTGCGGGGCGGGCGGACGGCGAAGAGGTAATCTTCGCGCGTGATGGGTACGCCGTAGACTTCGGCGATGACGGCGCTCTTGTCGGCGTTTGAATCGAACAGCAGGTCGGAGTTAAAATCTTTCACCGCTTCATCCCAGTGTTCGTTCACCACGTCTTTTTGCCACTGTTCAAAATCGGTGCGGCGCATTTCGCTCTTGAGGTCGGGTTTCACGGCCTCGATGGGCTTGTAGTGTTCGGGATCGAGTGTTTCGAGTTTGAGAATCTCGAAACCGTATTTTGTTTTGATGACGTCGCTGACTTCGCCCGGCTTCATCGCCAGCAGAGCGTCTTCCAGCACGGGGTTGATCGCTTTGTCGGGGTCGTCTTTGCGCGACTTGAGCGGGCCGATCACGTCGCCCTTACGCTCGGAATCGGAATACGATTCGGCGACTTCTTCAAAACTCGAACCCGAGCGGATCAGCGCCAACGCCTTGCGCGATTCAGCCTCGTTGCTTTTCTGTTGATCCTCGGGCAGGTCGATGGTGCGGAAGAAGATGTGTTTGAACGAAAACTGCAACGGCTGATGATATTTTTCTTTCTGTTCGTCGTACATCGCCTGCAGGCGTTCTTCCGTGGGCTCCCAGTTCTGCGTGAAGTGGTGATAGGTGTAGAGCCGCGAGAGATAGTCCGATTCCATCAGCTTGTTGCGGCTGATATAGACGGGGTCTTTCTCAAAGCCTGAATCCATCGCCTGTTGGTAGAGTCGGCGCTCGAAAAACACTTTTTCAAGCGTATCCCGCATGTTTTTGTCGATCTGCTCGCCCTCGGCCTGAAAGATGAAGCGCAGATCTTCGCGCGCGTAATACAGAAAAAAGCCAAGATCGATCTGATCGCCGCCGCATTTCGCGAACGGCGTGGTGAGTGGAATCAGTTCAGCGGGCTGCGCCTCCGCGGTGGCTTCGCCGGTCTGGCTGGCGGCCTGATCCTGCGCGAATGCGCTCAAGCCGGCCGGGACGGAAAGAGCCGCCCAAATCGCAATATAAGAAAACAATCGAACAATCGTCATGTTACGCCTCCATATTATTTCGTCCATCCACAAACGCCGTATTGTACACCAAGCGGGTTGGGATGGAATATTGATCGGGGTTCACCGGCGCGCGATCGTAGAATGATGTAAATTTCGTTGAAGGACGAACCGCGTTCGGCAGGGTTAGAAAACGGGGGCGCAAAGCCATTTGTAACGGAGCCTATATAAACCTGCGGATGTTGCGCTACTATATAGCCCCTTACCAACAGAGAATTCATGCACCCATGGGAGGATTTTGACCAATCATGTTTGAGGAGTAATCGAGTCATGTCGAATGATAACCTCTCCGCCACAATTTCCGCGTTGCTTGAAGAAAAACGCCATTTCGACCCTCCAAAAGATTTTCAGGACAAAGCCCTCGTCAACGACCAAAGCCTTTACGATCTTGCGGCCAAAGACCGCCTCGCCTTCTGGGAGAAAATGGCGGAAGGTCTCGACTGGTTTCAGAAGTGGGACAAAACGCTCGAATGGAATCCGCCCTTCGCCAAGTGGTTTACCGGCGGAAAACTCAATGCCAGTTATAACTGCCTCGATCGCCACATTAAGAACGGCCTGCGCAACAAGGCCGCCATCATCTGGGAAGGCGAACCCGGCGAACAACGAACCCTGACCTATTGGGATATGTACCGCGAGGTCAACAAATTCGCCAATTGCCTGAAAAAACTGGGCGTGAAAAAAGGCGACCGCGTGACGTTTTACATGCCCATGATTCCCGAACTGGCCATCGGCGTACTGGCTTGCGCCCGCATCGGCGCGCCTCACTCGGTGGTGTTCGGCGGCTTCAGCCCCGACGCGCTCAAAGACCGCATCCACGACGCCGATTCGAAGGTGCTCATCACCGCCGACGGCGGATACCGGCGCGGCAACCTGTTGCCGCTCAAACATGACGCCGACATCGCCCTACGCGAATGCCCCGGCGTCGAAACCGTCATTATCGTCAAACGCGGTGATTTTCCCCTGCATGTCAAAGAAGGCCGCGACCACTGGTATCACCGCCTCATGCAGCAGGCCGAGCCTTATTGCGAACCCGAACCGATGGATTCGGAAGACCTGCTCTATCTGCTCTATACCTCCGGAACCACCGGCAAGCCCAAGGGGATCATGCACACCACCGGCGGTTACATGACCGGCGTACTCGCCACGACGAAATACGTTTTCGATATGAAGCCCGAAGACGTCTTCTGGTGTACCGCCGACATCGGCTGGGTTACCGGCCATAGCTATATCGTCTACGGCCCCATGGCCAACGGCGCCACCCAGATCATGTACGAGGGCGCGCCCGACTGGCCCGACCGCGACCGCTTCTGGGAGATCGTTGAAAAATACGGCGTCTCTCTGTTCTATACCGCGCCGACCGCCATTCGCGCCTTTATGAAATGGGGCGACCAGTGGCCTCAAAAGCACGATCTCTCCACCCTGCGGCTGCTGGGAAGCGTCGGCGAGCCGATCAACCCCGAGGCGTGGATGTGGTATCACCAGGTCATCGGCGGCGGGCGCTGCCCCATCGTCGACACCTGGTGGCAGACCGAAACCGGCGCGATCATGATCACCCCTCTGCCCGGCGTCACCAGCACAACCCCGGGGTCGGCGACCACGCCGTTTCCCGGCGTTTCGGCGGATATCTTCGATGAACAGGGCGAAAGCGTGCCGGTCGGCGGCGGCTACCTCGTCCTGAAAGAGCCCTGGCCCAGCATGCTGCGCGGCATCTGGGGCGACCCCGAACGATTCAAGGAACAATACTGGAATAAGTACGAAAACATTTATTTCGCCGGCGACGGCGCCAAGCGCGATGAAGACGGCTATTTCTGGGTGCTGGGCCGCGTCGACGACGTGATCAACGTCTCCGGTCACCGCATCTCGACGATGGAGGTCGAGAGCGCGCTGGTCGATCACCCCTCGGTGGCCGAGTCGGCGGTCATCGGCATCAATCACGAGCTGAAAGGCCAGGCGGTGGCGGCGTTCGTCACCATCAAAGACGGCTACGAAATGGGCGGCGCGCTGGAAAAAACGCTGAAAGATCACGTCACCCAGAAGATCGGCCCCATCGCCAAACCCGAGAAGATCATCTTCTCCGCCGATCTGCCCAAGACCCGCAGCGGCAAAATCATGCGCCGCCTGCTGCGCGACATCGCCGAGGGCCGCGCGTTGGGCGATACAACCACGCTGGCCGACGCCTCGGTGGTTCAGCGCTTGCAGAGGCGCTATGAAGAAGAGGTCGGCGCGTAACCGATTTCGCCCCGATTTTCAGACATCGATGCCATAAAATGGCAGGGGCGGGTTTCAAACCCGCCCCTGCGTTCGTCATATCGTTTTATGATTTGTTTTAACGCCGCCCGTTTTTCATCATCATCCAATTTTTTTTCGCATCTACGTAAATTCGCCCCAGCAACCAACTAGAGCCGGCGGTCTTCCGCCGCATCTTCTTTTACCTAGATGACCGTGCCGTCGGGAATCACCGCGCTGCGGGGAATCACCACAATGCCGTCGCGAACCGAGAAATTGGTCTGGTCGACGTCGCCCGACTTGCCTTCGTTTGAGATTCGGCAGTTGCGGCCGATGCGCGCGTTTTTGTCGACGATCGCGCCCTTGATGATCGTCCCCGCGCCGATGCCCAGCGGAGGCGCTCCCGTCGGGACGTCTTCGAAGGCGTTGTTGGGGCCGTCGTAATAGTCGGCGCCCATATACACCGTGTCGGCGACGTATGCGCCCTCGCCAATAACGCCGCGCAGCCCCACGATGGTGCGCTCGACGGTGGCGCCCGCCGAGATGATGGCGCCGTCGCAGATGATCGCCGAGCGCACCTGAGCGTCGTTGATCTTGGCGCCGGGCAGAAAGCGCGGGCGGGTGTGTATCATGAAGTCTTCGTCATAAAAATTAAAATCGGGCACCGGACGCGTCAGCGACAAGCTGGCCTCATAAAACGAGGCGATGGTTCCGATGTCTTCCCAATAGCCGTCGAAGAAATAGGCGTGGACGTTCTTGTTTTTGATCATCGCCGGGATGATGTTTTTGCCGAAGTCTGAACCGTCGTGCTCGCTCAGCGCTTCAAACAGGGTGCGCGTCTTGAAAGCGTAGATGCCCATTGAGGCGATGAACTCGCGGCCTTTCGGTTCGATCTTGTATTTCTGAAAGGTCTCGCCCGGAACGCGCAGCGGTTCGATCTCTTCGGGCGTGGAAGGCTTCTCGACGAAGTTGACGATCTCTTCCTTGTCGTTGATCTTCATGATGCCGAAATCCTTGCAGCGCGGACGGTCGACGGGGAAGACCGAGATGGTCACGTCGGCGTTGGTTTCGGTATGCACGCGCAACAGGTTGCGGTAATCCATGCGGTAGAGGTGGTCGCCGGAGAGAATCAGAACGTTTTCAGGCTGGCGCTGGTGAAGGCGCTCGAGCGACTGGCGCACGGCGTCGGCGGTTCCCTGATACCAGTGGCGGTTTTTGGGGGTCTGTTGCGCCGCCAGAATCTGGATGAACCCCTTGGAGAACATATCGAAGCGGTACGTCTGGGCGATGTGACGGTGAAGCGAATCGGAGTTGAACTGGGTCAGAATATAGAGCCGGTCGAGCCGCGAATGGAGGCAGTTGCTGATTGAAATGTCGATCAGGCGGTATTTTCCCGCCACGGGAACCGCCGGTTTCGACCGCGACTTGGTCAGCGGATACAGGCGGGTTCCCTGACCGCCGCCCAGAATCAGCACCGCCGTCTGTCCGATGGAATAATCGCTCATCACTGCCATATCATTTCCCCCTTGAACGCGAACCAGCAACAAAACCGCGCCCCGGCTCCGGCCCAACCGCCGGATGGCCGGACATGGGCTCATTCGATCGCAAATCACGCGGTGGCGGACGCCTCATGCGAGCCGCCGGGTTCATTATACCAGACCCTTCCGATCATGTAACGAGCGAATCGTGTGTGTTTTTCATAAAGGTCACATTGCCAGCGGACGAGAAAAGACGGGAGTGGTGGAGAAAAAAGAGAGGTGTATAATGTGCGCCAATTGGCGTACAATACGTAAAAAAAGGAGAATCGCCGATGAAACTGGATGACCGAATCAGCACCCGCATCGATCGCGAACTCAAACAATCAGCCGTTAAGGTATTCGAACGGCTTGGAATCACCGAAGGCGAGGCGATCCGCATGTTTTACGCCCAGGTGAATCTTCATCAGGGGATGCCATTTGGTGTGAAAATTCCAAATCGTGAAACCATCGAGGCGATGAAAGAAGGCGAGTCCAGCGAAACGCTCCAATCGTTCAGACGATTCTCAGACCTGCGTAAAAAGGCTGGCGTCTAAATGCTCACTCTCAAGGCGGCCTCCACCTTTTTGAAGGATTTAAAACGCGCCGCCAGACGTGGAAAAGATATCGGCAAACTGGAACGCATCGTCGAACGCCTTCAGCGGCAAAAGGCGCTGCCCGAAGCCTGCCACGACCACAAGTTAAGCGGGGAATGGTCAAACCACCGCGAATGTCACATCGAGCCGGACTGGCTGTTGATTTACCGCGTGTCCCGTGAAGACCTGATTCTTGAAAGAACCGGCTCTCATTCCGACCTGTTTGAATAATCCACAAAAGGCCTGCGTACTCAACTCAGTGCGGGCAACGCGTTGACGATTTCACCCGTGCGCAGGCTGAGAGCGATGACGCGGCCCGCGAGGTTGACGATGTAGCGTTCGTCGTCAAGGCGGTTGGGATCTGAAGCCGAACTCTCTCCTTTGGGCGTTTTGATCTGGTACTGATCGATTACCCATTCCAACGCGCTGCGGTTGCCCAGCCGGTATTCGAACGCCTCGGGCGGTACGCCTTCCAGCGTGAGCCAGTCGTTTACCTTCAGCGAACGCTTGTCGGCGGAGAGGCGCATCTTTTCCACGCGAAAACTCGGCGCGGCGCCCTTCGTCTCCTTCCATTTCAGCGGATACGGTTTGAGGGTTTCGTACTGGAGGTGCAATTCGGCGAGTTCGCGGCCCGCGCGGGCGAAGGCGGCGAACCCGGGCGCGAAGGGAACGCGCGGCAGCTCGCGTTTGAGACAATCGGCGTAACGCTCGCGGTAGGTTGGGTGATGCAACATGGCGTAGACGTAATAAAACACGTCCCACTTGCCGATCCCGCGATCTGAATAGTGTTCGCGGAACCGTTCCAGCGCCCAGTCGGTGATGTTTTCGGCCCGGTCGCTTCCATCTTCGTTGTAAACGTAAAACGGGAAGCATTGCGAACCGCCTTGCGGTAACAAATCGACGATTTGATTTGCAGCCAGGGCGAACATCGGCCACTCGGTTCCAACTTTTAGCCAAATCAACACATTCTCGGAATCAGGCTTGGGGAAGAAATGGTGCATCAAGTGAATACTGTTTAAGAAAAAACCGTCAAAATACAAGTTGTTTTTGCAGAACGGGCGATACAACGATGGCCGGATATAATTGGAGTCAAAGTCTTTTGTTTTTCGATACTTCAAATGACGTTTCAGTGTGCTGTCCCATTTGATTTTGTCATAGCGAACAAAGTCATCGACGTTTTCCAGCGCGTGGGCGCGCTTATAACGGTCGACTTCGGCGTTGTAGTTCTCAACGAAGGTTGCCATGCGTTCCGCCAACGCCTCGCGGTTAAAGTCATACACCACCGCGTCGCGATTTGACTTGATCCCGCCCGAGAACGTCTTGAATATCGCCTCGGCCCGGTCGTTGCTGGCCTGTTTCGCATCCTTGTTGCCGATCGAGATAAAACCGAGAAATTCGTCTTCATGTTCAGAGACGAGCCAGTTGTGGCGGGCGTCGGGCGTTAATTCACGAAGGGGCGCGTCGTAGACGGTTTTGTTTTCTTCGAGCCATTGGTATTTCTCTTCCTTGCGCCAGAATTCAGGCACGCGGTGATAAAACAGTTTTTTCTTTTTATGCTTTTTACAACGGATGGCGACGGTGATTCCCACGCCGACCTGAATACCGAACACGTTATGCGTGGTTCCGCTCAGTTTTGGGTTTTTGCGGACGTTGCCATGAAGATCGACGTGATAAACGCGGGTGAAATCGTCAATCAGGTGCTTACGCATCCCGTTAAACGCGATCTGATCGGCGAAACTGTTGTTCGTCACGAAACAGACGACGCCGTCCCGGTTTCCCAGGCGATCCGTCGCCCAGCGCCAGAAACGCACATACGCGTCGAAAAGAGAATTTTTATTGGTCGCACTGGAATCTTTTACGTAGGTTGAGCGGACGCGCGCGTCAAGCAGGGGATATTTTCTGTTTTTGTTATTATCGTTTTCGTTGATCTGGCCCACATTGTAAGGCGGGTTTCCGATGATGACGGTGATCTTGCTTTGCTGCTGCCGCTCGACGCGCTCGGTGTTGGCCTCCGTCTTAAAACCAAACTGCATGTCTTTGCTCTCGACCATGTCGAGGGTGTCGACGAAACAGATTCCTTCAAAGGGAGCGTATTTTTTCATGCGCTCGAAGTAAGCGTGTTCGATGTTGAGCGAGGCGATGTAATACGGCATCAGCATCACCTCGTTGGCGAACAGCCGGTCACGGTAAAAACCGGCCAGATCGGCCCCGCTGACGAGCTGCATCAGATGAACGATGAAGTTGCCGGTGCCGGTGCAGGGGTCGAGCACGGTGACTCCGGGGCCGCCCAGGGTTTGGCCGAACTCGCGCTGGAGCGCCTCCGCCACGCTGTTACACATGAATTTGACGATGGATTCGGGCGTGTAGACGATGCCGTGGGTATCGGCCACGCGTACGCAATACCCCTGAAAAAAGCGCTCATACACCCGGTTGATGAAACGCTGCTTTTCGTCGAAGTCGGCGAGGGCGCGGGCGGCGTTCTCAATGGCGGCGTAAAACGGATCGAGGCTCTGGAGATACTCGCTTCGATTGAAACTCTGGCTGACCAGCGCGTCGACGACTTTTTCGACCTCGGCGGCGATGACGTTACGGCGAGTGAAGTCGGAATTGTTGAAGATGTTGCGCAGCAGGCGCTCGGTCAGCAGGTGTTGAACCAGCATCTCATCGACGGCGGACTGGCTGAGGTTGGGGTTGAGCGATGTCTTGCAGAGGTCGAAAAAATCAGCAAATGCTTTTTGAAATTCGGAATTATTCTCGTGCGCCTCGCCGATTTTTTCACTCAGCCCGCGCGCCAGCTCAGGGACGCGCTCGCTGAACTCCTCGACCGCTTTTTCAAATTCCTCGATGTCCGGTTCGGTATATTCAAAATACTGATTGAGCAGCCGGGCGAGGTCTTCGGGCCGCTCCAGTTCGATTTCCAGCGCTGGCCGTTTGTCCTGATACAACACGGCGCGGCGGGTGTCTTCAAAAATGATGTTTTTGAGCGGATATCCGCGTGCGATCTTTTTTTTGATTTCGGCGTTAAGGTCGTCGCGGCGGTCTTTGGCTTCATAATGGCCGCGCGGCAGGCCGTTCGAATCGCGGATGGTTCCATCGGGACGTATGATCGATTCGCGTGTTCTTTCGCTCAGTTCGGAAATGAAAGACCAGCCCCTCGCACTGGCGGCGTCGAAGAGCAGTCGTTTAAAGGCGTCGCGCACCGCGCTTTCATGCGTCACTCGTTGCGCGTCATACTCGCGCATTTCCTGATAATATTTTTTGATGATTTTATGCTTGGGCGTAAACTGGTTTTTGGCCTGCATGATCGACTCAAATAGGTTTCATAAAGAATAATTTACATTCTATGAAACAACAGGCCTTTTCACAAGGACAAATCTTCACGCGCGTTTTTCGGCGGCGTCGAGAAAGGCGCGGGCCAGCGCCGGATCGGGCAGAATCGCGTCATCAAGGTTGACCACCCGCTCGCGTGCGTGCGCCCGCTCGACGGCGGCGGCGATTACTTCCGTCTGAATCACCCCGCGCGCCACCAGCCCGGGAACCACCGCCACCCGTTCGGCGCGATGCGCCATGTCGTCGATGGCGCGCGCAACCGGATCGGGCGAAAATCCCGCCACGTCGCCCGCGTACACCCACGTCATCGGCGCATCGGGATAGGTCAGCGCCAGCCGCGCCAGCGTCTCTCTCGCCAGTTCATCCCACGCCTCGCCATACTGGCTCGATCCATACAGCACCAGCACCACGCCAAAACCGTCCGCCGGGGTGAAACGCGGCCCCAGCCGCCACGCGGCGTTGTCAGCCAGCAGCGGCGCGGCGGGCGGCGGCGGCAACAGAATCACCCGCGCGTTTTTGCGCACGAACAGCGCCACGCCTCCCGAACCGCCCACCCGCTCGGCGGCTTTTTCCACTTCGGCGGGGATATCTTCGGTTACGTGCTGGCTGATCGACAGAAACAGCGGCTGAACGACCAGTTCTTCGCATCGCTCGCACTCGGTTTCAATCGCCTCGGGGATGGAGGGCGAGCCGAACTCCATAAACGCGTGGGCGATGGCGTCAAACTCGCGCTCTTCGGCGTTGGCGGCGCGCACGTCGCCGGCGAAGGCGGCGATGGCGTCGTTCCAGGCGCGTGAGCGGCTGCCGTGCGCCACGATGAGCAGGGTTCGCGTCATGGAGCTTCCTCAAGAGATTCGGATGGTTTCCTAATTTGCTGAATTATAGCGTAGCCGCAGCCCGCCAGCGCGGCGCTCCATGCGAAAAAGAGAACGATGAAAAGTCCGCTGGATCGACCGGCCAGCCACGCCCAGCCGAGGTCCCAGCGCGCGGGCGGGATCGAGCCCAGCAGGATGGCGTGATAGCCGATCTGGCTGGCGTTGGAGTTCCAGATGATCTGCTGTTCGGTGACGCCCTGATTGGTCAAATAGAGAATCACGTCGTTAAAATCGAACAACGCTCCCAGCGCCTGCACCGCCAACCCAGCCGCGCCCAGCGCGATCAGCGCGGCGTCGAGAGCCCGCTCGCGGCGCTCGATCGCGTCAGCCAGCGGCAGGCACAACAGAGGAATCAGCGGAACCAGGTGGCGCGGTCCATAGCCCCATCCACCCCACCAGTTGCCCCAGAAGGCATACAGCGCGAACGCGGCCAGCGACGCGGCTGCCCAGGTTCCGGCGACGGCGCCATTGCGCTGCATGAAGGCGCGCACGCAGAGCGGCAACAGCAAAAGAGCCGGATTAAACAGAAACAGGCTCTTGCCTGGCGAGCCGATGAATCCAAGCAGGGCGGGCAGCGGGTTCGCGGCGAATGAACCTTCATAGCCGCCTGATACGCCGCCCGACCAGTAGAAGCGATTGTAAAGCAGAAAGAACGCCGCCGCGCAGGCGGCGGGCGCACAGTAATACGCGGCGTCTTTGAGTCCGCGCGCCGATTTTGTCGCGATGAAGAATATCCCCAGCGCGAAAATCGGCGCGGCGGCGCCCAGTTCGGCGCGCAGTGCGATCAGGAGTCCGGTGAACACGCCCGAGACCAGCGCGAGGCGTCCAGACGGCGCCAGCGTGTACCGTGTGAAATAGTAAAACGCCGCGAACAGCAGAAATCCCGCCATCGTCTTGTTGTAATCGTAACGTGCGTAGTTGAACGCGAGCGTGGTCAGGCCGTACAACAGCGGCAGAGCCCATTGCGCGCGGACGCTATAACCCATCTGGTACAGCCAGCGGCTCATCAGCCCCACCGTCAACGCGGCGAAGACGACGTTCATCCAGCACATCATCTTGCGCTGAACCCAGTCGAGCGGTTCGCCGAAGAGGGGCTGAATCACCCCGCCCGCGAGGTAAAACGGGATGAATGCGATTGAATAGACGTAGCCCTGTTTCACGCGTTGTTCAGGCGAGATGTAGGGAAACAGCAGACCCTGGCTCACGATGGCGCGGGTCAGGTTGAACGAAGGGGTGGCGTCGACGGTGTAGCCGTACTTGCGGCCCAGCATCGGCGTCATGAAAATCAGGTACGCGGCGGCGAGCCAAATCGCCAGCCGTTTCGATCGAGCGTTCGCGCCGTGCATGGCGTTACCCCAGAACCGAGCGATAGATTTCGAGAATACGCTGACACATGCGTTCCTGCGTAAACAAGGCTTCGACCCGCTCTCGCGCCGCGCGGCCGAAGCGTTCCCGCAGGGCGTCGTCGTTCAGCAGGCGGTTGATCGACCCGGCCAGCGCGCCGGCGTCGAGCGGCGGAACCACCAGGCCGGTTTTCTCATGGAGGTTGATGTACGACGTGCCGGTGCCGAGTTCGGTCGAAACCAGCGGCAGCCCGCAGGCGGCGGCCTCGATCAACACCAGCCCGAACGCCTCCGAGCGGTAGATCGACGGCAGGCAGAAGACGTCCGACGCATAGTAATAGGGTATCACGGATTCGACCCGCCCGACGAAGATGATGCGGTCTGAATAGGGCAGCGTTTTGACCCGGTTAAGCGTTTCTCCCAGCAGCGGGCCGTCGCCCACCACCAGAAGGCGTCCATCGATGCGCTCCATCGCCTCCAGCAGGACGTGCAGCCCCTTGTAGTAGCGCTGTACCCCGGCGAACAGCACCAGCCGCCCGCCGTAACGGCGGCGCAGCGTCTTCGCCGCCTGATCGGCTTCGGGCGTATGGGCGAAGCGCGCCAGTGGCAGCCCGAAGGGCACGATCTCGCATTTATCGCGAAACGGCGGCAGTGTGTCAGACGTTTCAAGATAGTTGGGCGAAGTGACGATGATGCGGTCGGCCCGCCGTAAAAACGCCCTTCGAAACGCGCCGTACACCGTCAGCCAGTTTTTCTGGCGGACGATATCGCTGTGATAATGGACGATCACCTTGCCGCGTGGGCGCGCCATCAGGTGAGAGAGCACCGCCGTCGGGTTGGGAATATGATAATGCAGAATATCGGCCTGAACCGAACGCAGCCACAGCGGAAACGCGGGCGAGACCGGCGCGGAAAGAAAGCGGCCCCATTCGCCCACGCGGTAGACCGTCGCGCCTTCAACCTCGGCGACGTCCGAGCGCAGTTTGCGGCCGCAGATCATCACGCTGACTTCGTCGCACGAGTCGCGCGTTCCTTCGATGATGCGATTGATGGCGATCTCGATTCCGCCGCAGGTGGGCGGATAATAGTCTTTGTATATATGCAGTACGCGCACGTTGATTTCCGGCCCGACGCGATTCAGGCGAGGCCCTCTTTTTAAAAAACACGACTATAATTCCGAAGACACTATAGCGGTTGTCAGATTTACGTTCGTATTGGACCTTGGTACAATCGCCGGAAATAACGTTTCCTTGTGTTTTCCGGTACGGTTAATCTGAACGTAACTTTGGCGACGAATATAGTTCCAGACTAATTATGACAGTATTCCGTCCTGGAGGAAACCATGTCATTCAATGCGTATCTTGATGATCTGAACGGCCTCATGCGCGACGTCGATTCGGGTGAAGTGCAAAATCTGATTGACGCCATCAGCGAGGCCTATCACGCGGGAAAATTCGTCTTTATTTGCGGCAACGGCGGCAGCGGCGCCAACGCCTCGCATTTTTGTGAAGACCTCGGCAAGGGCACGCTCACCGATTTTGAAGGCCAGAAGCGCCTCAAGGTGTTGAGCCTGACCGATAACACGCCCTACATTCTCGCCTGGGCCAATGACACCAATTATGACCGGATCTTCGTCGAACAGTTGAAAAACTTCGCTTCGCCCGGCGATCTGCTGATCTCCATCAGCGGATCGGGCAACAGCCCCAACGTGTTGCGCGCGGTCGAGTGGGCCAACGCCAACGGCCTCAAAACTTTCGGCCTCACCGGCTACGACGGCGGCAAACTCAAAGAGCTGGTTCAACAGAACCTGCATATCCCCTCCTTCAACATGGGCGCGGTCGAGTCGGCTCACCAGGTGGTGTTCCACTACGTGCTCGACACGCTGCGTGAGCGGTTCAAAGCGGCCTGATGGCGCTCGCGGTCGGGGTCGAGATCGGCGGAACGAAATTGCAGGCGGGCGCCGGTCCGGTTGACGGCCGCCTGCTGTCGCTGGCGCGCGCGGCGGTCGATCCCTCGCGCGGCGCGCGGGGCATTCGCGAAAAGCTGCCTGCGCTGATCGATGAAGCCATCGCCGGATCAGGACGCCCGCGCGGCGAATTTTGCGGCGTGGGCGTGGGCTTCGGCGGCCCGGTCGATTCGAACCGGGGCGTAACGCTGATCTCTCACCAGATCGAGGGCTGGAACGATTTCCCGCTCGCCGGTTGGCTTCATGAGCAGACGGGCTTCTCCGTCCGTGTTCAGAATGACGCCAGCATCGCCGGCCTGGCCGAGGCGCTTGAGGGAGCGGGCAAGGGGTTCCGCCGCGTTTTTTACATCACCATCGGCAGCGGAATCGGCGGCGGATGGGTGGTCGACGGACGGCTTGATGAAGGCGGAGGCCTCGGCGCGGCTGAGATCGGCCATACCTGGGTTCCCGATCCGGACGACGGCGACCCGGAGAAACTCGAAAACCTCTGCTCGGGCTGGTCGATCGGACGCCGCGCGCGTGAAGCGCTCGATGACGGCGAACCATCGCTGCTTGAGCGGCTGTCGGGCGGCGACATGAACCGCATCGACGCCCGCATGGTTTATCAGGCGGCGGAGCGGGACGATCTGCTGGCGCGGGCGATCATCGACGAAACCTGCAACCTGCTGGGCGTGGCCATCGGCAACATCATCACGCTGTTGCATCCCGAGCGCGTGGTGGTGGGCGGCGGCGTTTCGCTGATGGGGCCGCTGTTCTGGGACTCCCTGCGCGCCAGCGTCAGCCGATACGCGTTTCATCTGTTTGAAGGCCGGTACGAGATCGTCCCCGCCGCGCTGGGCGAAGACGTGGTCGTGGTCGGCGCAGCTATCCTGGGCGCGAGAGAGAACGAGACATGAGGGCGGCGTTGAAGCGGGCGGGCCTGATCGCGCTGGCGCTGTTCGCGCCGCTCGTTGCGTTGGCTCAGGCTGCGTCTCTCAGCGCCGATTTCGAAAACGGTTCTCTGGGCGGATGGGCTTTGCAAGACGACGGCGCGTATCACCTGACTCACGCTCCGCTGTCGGCGGGCCTGTGGTATTACTTTCGCGTCGATAACGCGCGCGGCCAGACGCTGCGCTTTGTATTTGACGACGCCCGCAAAGACTATTTCACCAAAGACAACCTGCCTGTGATCAGTTACGACCAGATCCACTGGTCGGTTGTCACGCGCCGCACCATCGTTCCTGTTGATGACAAGCCGGCGTCGGTTCGATTCGAGTTTGAACACGCCTTCGCCCAAAACCGCGCCTGGCTGGCTTACGCCGCGCCGTTTTCAAACGCTTTTCTCGGCCAGTGTCTTCAATCCTATCCTGATAATCCGTATCTCTCGGTTGAAACGCTCTGCCGCTCGCCGCTGAAAGACCAGCCCATCCCGCTGCTGCATATCACCGATCCCCAGATCGGCGATGAGAACAAAAAGACGGTATTAATTGTCGCGCGTGAAGATGCGCTTGAGTCGGCTTCATCGTGGGCGGCGTGGGGCGCGGCGCGTTTTCTGGCTTCGGACGATCCCGCCGCCGCCGCGATTCGTAAACGGGCGCGGTTCATCATCGCGCCGTTGTTCGACGCCGGGGGCGTGGCGATGGGCGCGGCGGTTCATCCCTTCGCTCCAGAGCCGGAGGGCGTCTATTGGACCGAAACCTGGCAGGAACGCCGCATTTCGTTTTTTGAGCAACGTGAACTGAAACGCTGGCTTCAGCGCTGGAGCAGTGAGGGCCGCGCCATCGATTACGCGTTTCGTCTTCATTCTGAAGGCTGGGGGCGTGACAACCTGCGGCGTGAACAGGCCGGTGAAGATTACCATGAGGCGCAGGACGCGCTGTTCGTCAATCTGCTGCAGCAAAAATACATGCCGTGGTATGAAAACGCCGAGCGCACCGAGCCCGACAGCCGCCTCTCCAAATTCGTATGGACGCTGTTCCCTGCGGCGATCGCGGGCATGATGCAGACCGAGTTTTTATACGCCGAAACCCTGCTGCCCCAGGCGCCGCTTTACAAGACGACCGAAGACCTGATGCTTGACGGCGAACTGCTGGCCCGTGGACTGGGCGAGGCGCTGGGCGCGCCCGCCCCGCCTCCGCCGCCGTTTATTCAGGCGGCCCGGGTTAACGATCTCATCAAAGAAAAACGCAACGCCTTTGCGTTTGAGTGCGTCTATCGCGATCTGCAAAACCGCCCGCCCACCTATGTCCGCGTGATGGTGAACGATAGTGCGTATGAGATGACCCCCGCCGCGTCCGGCGGCGATCCCGACTATTCGAAAGGCGTGTTGTATACCGGATTCGTGACGCTCGACGCGCGCGATAATACGCATTATTTCGAAGTTTCCAACGGCGAGTTGACGGCTCGAAGCCCGCAAACCGGCGTCTGGCCCGGCCCCTACTGGCTTGGCGCCGACGCCAAAAAAACAAAACGCTAGCGCCAACGGGAGCGCTTTAAATTCTCCCACCGAAGATCGGGGGAGTTAGAGGAGGGTTGAGCGCCTTGCGCAGCCATCGCGATTTTTCAGCCAACCCCCTCCTTGGCCTCCCCCAAACTTTGGGGGAGGAAACGCTGGTCGATACCGTCTGCTTCAGTGACCAGCGGGAGCGCTAAACGCGTATAATCCAAAGTCGGGGAGCCGACACTGTCGGCCGGGCGCTGCCCGCGGCTAGCGGGGGAGATCGGCGCCGGTGGAGGTGACGACCAGTTTGCCGTGTTTGACGCCGCGCGTACCGATCAGCCCGTCGGCGAACTGGTGAAGGACCTTGCTCTTCCCGCGCGCCACGATGACTTCGAGGCAATTGTGGTGGTCGAGATGAACGTGCATTGATGAGATGACCTTCGCCGTACTGTCGTGTTGTTTAGAGATCAGGTTATCGGTCAACTCGCGCACGTGGTGGTCGTAAACCAGCGTAATCACGCCGACCACATCCTTGTTGGCGTCGATTTCTTCCTGCACCAGAAAATCGCGGATCAGGTCGCGGATGCCTTCCGAACGGTTTCCGTAGGCTTTCTCCAGCAACAGTTGATCGAATTTTTCCAGCAGTTCTTCCGACAGGGATACGCTGAATCGAACCGCTTCCGGCATGGCTGTTCACCCTCTCTCGTATCAGTAGCCGAAGCGGGATGGGCTTTCGCCTCCCGCTGAATTCATCCCGTATATCATAAGTGAATCGTAATAATTCCGCTATTGATCAGCGCGCGCGTCATGATGACGAAGCCCAATAGCGTCACCAGCGCGGGCGAGACGATCTGCAGCCATGCCGCCATGCGCCCCGCCTGCTCGAAGCGGTCGATCAGCGACTTCGCCGAGACCACCAGGATTCCGATTGTGATCAGAACCGCCGCCAGACCGAGGCTGAAGAAAACGATCAACAGCAGGCCGAACAGAATCCGGTGCATCGCGATCGCCGCCAGCAATACCACCACCGCTGAAGGGCATGGAACCGCGCCGCCGGTCACGCCCAGAATCAACAGGTCTTTCCATGTGGCGTTGGCTGGAATCTCGTGAGAATGGTCATCCGGCCCATGCTCATGATGGAGCCATTCTCCGATGCCATGATGGTGATGATCGTGAGAGTGCCCGTGGTCATGAGAGTGCCCGTGATCGTGAGAGTGCCCGTAATCATGAGAGTGCTCGTGGTCGTGAGAGTGCCCGTGATCGTGGGAGTGCCCGTGATCGTGAGAATGCTCGTGATCGTGAGAATGCTCGTGTTCGTGAGCGTGTCCGTGTTCGTGAGCGTGTCCGTGTTCGTGAGAATGCCCGTGGTCGTGAGAGTGCCCGTGATCGTGTGGCACGGCGTGGACATGCGTATGGCCATGCGCGGCGGCGGCGATGTTGAGCGCGGAACGGGCTTTCATGCGCTGATACGCGGCGAAGCGCTGCAGAAAAAGCGAAACGCCGATCGCCACGATCAACGCTCCCGATGCGCCTTCCATGATGGGGTAGAGCTGATCGGGAACGATGTACTGCGAGAAATAGAGCGTGATCACGCCGATGAGGATCACGGTGGAGACATGGGTCATCGTGACCACCAGCCCGAGAAAGATGGCGTGAAGAAAGGTGCCGCGCGAGCCTACCAGGTACGCCGCCACCACCGTCTTGCCGTGACCGGGCGACAACGCGTGAGCCGCGCCGAACAGGACCGAAGCGCAAAGCGCGAACAGCATGAAGGGAAGGCTCAGCTTTTCCGCGCCGATCATGTCGGCCCATTTCCCTTCCTGTTTGGGGCGGCTGTACAGCGCGTCCTGTTGAGAGAGCGCGGGGCTTGAATCGGTCTTCGTCGAAACGCTTGCTTCCGCCGTGGGCGCTGAACCCGCCGGAGCCGCCGCGCCGCTCAGCAACTCGGCGCTGGTGACCGTTGCGCGCGGCTGCAACGCGGCGATCTTGTTCTGCACGTCGAGTTGAGGTTGAACCGGCGAACGCAGAATTTTAAACGATCCGTCGTCGCGCGCGGGCAGGTGATAAGGCTGTACCGACGACGGGTTGATCAGTTCCCACAGGTCGGTTCGCTCCAGGTGGGCCGCTTCGATCTTCTGTTCGGCTTTGACCGATCCGCTGGCCTCAAGTCCCCGCAGAAACAACATGTTATTCGCCGAAGGTTCGGCGACTTCGTTATTACTGTTGAAGATGGTCGATTGAACCGCCTGCACGCCCGGGCGCGAAGTGATGCGGATTTCCTGAAACCCGCGCAGGTGAGGAAAATTGTTATCCACCAGCTTGAACTGATACTCACCGGCAGGCAGCGCGTTCACCGGGGTGAATTCCTGATAAAACGACACCTGAATACAGGTCAGGCCGCCCTGTCCATAAAACAGATTAACCTCATAATCGCTATCGTTGCGATTCATCGCGATCGCCTCGCCGCCGTTCGTCATTTCAAAGACGTAGTTGGGGGTGAACCGTTCTGGCAGCGTCTTGTGATAGGCCTCAAGCTCCGCCGGGGTGACGATCGAGTCGTTGTCGGCGTCGAGCCGCGAAAGCTCGTTATACGAGGGAATCTCGGCGAAGTCGAGCATGTGGTGAACCACCACCCCGCCGGTTTGGAACTCGGCGGCGTTATAATGGTTGAGCGAAAAGTTGCCCAGCGGATGCGCGAGCGCGGCGGCGCACGCCCAGGTCAGCATGGCGAGGGGCAACCCCGCCTTGCTGAACCATGCGGAACGGGTCGGCCGGGCGAACAGGCGAATCGGTACGGATTGATTTTTCATAAGATCGTCTCGATTTGAGGGGAGCGCCGCACGAAGCCGATGGCGTCATCTTCGAATTCATGCGTTTCTTTTTGCGCGTTTTTTCGTTGTATTCGACTGGTGGAAAATCAAGATGGAGATGGAGTTCGATTGTACGTGAAAACGTTCGGTGAATGAAAGTGTCATCCCCGGCGAGCGTTTTTTACCGGATGGAAGCCGGTGATCTTATTGTTTTTGACACGTTACTATTGTACGGTTTCATTTGTAAAGTCATTGTGAACAGGCCGGACGGAAAGCAGCGCCGGGACTCAGTCGTCAGCGCCAGACATTTTTGTAAAAAATTGTTAAAAGATCGCTTGACTTCAGGGTCCGGGTCATTGTTCGGATATACTTTGTACGGCTCGCTGATTATACTAAAATCTGTCAACGGGTGCGATTTGCCTTGACTTACGCTGTTGTGAGAATCACGAACCAACCCATGAAAATGGTTGATTTCGAATCGCTTGAACGAAGTGAGGAAGGCGTTCCATGTCGATTTTGAGAATACAAAATCTATCGAAAGACTATGTCGGAGGGTGGGGGCGAAAACACCGGGCCCTCAATAACCTCAATCTGGAGGTGGAGGAAGGCGAAATTTTCGGCTTTCTCGGCCCGAATGGCGCGGGCAAGACGACGACCATCAAAATCCTGCTGCGCATCATTTTTCCCTCCAGCGGCAAAGCGTGGCTGCTCGACAAAGAACTCGATGAAGCGCTCAAGATGCACAAAATCGGGTACATGCCTGAAAACCCCTACTTTTACCGATTTTTGACGGGCGACGAGTTTCTCAAGTTTTACGCTCAGCTCACCGGCGTGCCGCGTGAAGACGCGAAAAAGAAAGCCGACCGCTTGTTGAAGGTGGTGGGGCTCGATCACGCCCGCAGAACGCGCATCAGCGATTATTCAAAGGGTATGGTCACGCGCATCGGCCTCGCTCAGGCGCTGATTACCGATCCGGTGCTGCTTCTGCTTGACGAACCCATGTCGGGGCTCGACCCCATCGGCCGCAAGGAGATCCGTAACCTGATCCATCAGTTAAAAGAAGAAAAGAAGACCATTTTCTTCTGTTCGCACATCCTGGCCGACATCGAGATGCTCTGCCACCGCATCGCCATTCTGAACAAAGGCAACCTGGTCAAGTTAGGCACGGTGAAAGAGATTCTCGACTCGGGCCCCACGCATTACACGGTGTCGTTCGACGATCTGTCTCCTGAAACGCTGGCCCAGTTGAGTCAACTGGCCGCGGGCGTGGGCGAATACGGCGGCGTAACCAACTTCACCGCCACCGACCACGATCACGCGCGGAAGCTGGTTGAAACCGCCCAGGCTCAGGGCGCGCGGCTGCGCGAAATGAGGCTGGACCGGGGCACGCTGGAAGAATACTTCGTTCGGGAGGTCGGCTCTCGTGAATAAGGTCCTTACGATCGCATTCAATACCTATAAAGAAGCCGTGCGCAACAAGGTGTTTTACATTCTGGTTGTGTTCGCGGTTGGTCTGCTCATGCTGGCCCTGCTGCTGGCGACGCTTTCGCTGGGTGAAGACGACCGAATCATCAAGGACGTCGGCCTGTCGGCGATCAACTGGTTCGGTCTGCTGCTGGCGGTGTTCGTGGGCGTCAACCTGATTTACGACGAACTCGACAAGCGCACCATTTACACCATCATCGCCTCGGGCGCCACGCGGTGGCAGTTCATTCTCGGCAAGTTTCTCGGCTTTTTCATGACGGTGACGGCCATGGTCGCGGTGATGGGCTTTCTGCTCTGCACGCTGATCGCCTTCTGGCCTGGCAGCAACATCACCCCCACGCTGATTCTCGCGCTGATACTCTTTCTGTTCGAGATGATGATCGTGATCGGGTTCGCGATCCTGTTTTCATCCTTCTCGACGCCGGTGCTGTCGGCGGTATTGACCCTGATGTGCTGGATCATCGGCCACCTCTCCGAAGACCTGCTCGAATGGAGCAAACAACTGAGCGACAAAGGCTCGCCGGCGGTCGCCGCGCTGCTGAAGGGGTTGTACTACATCATCCCCAACCTCGAACTGTATAACATCAAGCAGGAAGTGGTTTACCGCGAAGACATCGGCCAGCTGGGCTACACCGTGCTGCTGCACCCCATTTATGCGGTGTGCGCCACGGCGATTCTGCTGCTCATCACCATCGTGACCTTTAACTGGCGGGATTTCAAATGAGAAAAGTCACGCTGATCTGTCTGGCGCTACTGATTGTTTTCGGAGCGGCGTTTTACTGGCTCCAGACCAAAATCATGGAATCGCGCGCTCACCGCCGCGTCGAAGAGAAGATCCTCATGCTCTCCGACCGGCCCGAGGTGACGAAGATTCTCTCTCTTGGATTCGAAAACACCGTCGCCGACCTGCTGTGGATCCGCGCCATCCAGTACTTTGGCGGCAACTTCAGCACCCTCGATCAGGACATTAAAAAAGAGGGGATGACCAAACTGTTCGACAACATCGTCGGTCTCGACCCCCGCTTCATCGCGGCATGGCAATTCGGCGGCTTCATCATGAACGAATCGATGAAAGACCCCGAACAGGCGATCTCGTTTCTGCTTGAAGGCGGCCGCAAGAACCCCGAAGCGTGGAAATTGACCTTCGACGCGGGCTTTATCTCGTTTTATCAGCTCAAAGATTACGAGGCGGCCAAAGAACTCTTCATCCAGTCCGCCTACGGTCCCAATCTCGCCAAAACCGCCGAGTTGAGCGCCACCGGCCTCGAAGCGGGCTCAGACCTCACCGCCGTGGAAGATACCGATCCGATTTCAGAAGCCACGTTCGAGCCGGGCGGCCAGTTGACCGCCGCCTTCGATTCGGTTCATGAATTCGGGCGTCTGGGCCTCAAGATCGGCGCCAACGCCATTCATGATTACGATATTCAGAAGAGCGAAACCGGGGCTGAACCATTCGACCTGGTCGCTTCAGTGACCGGCGTTGGCATGAACGTCACCATGTTCGATACGCCGATGAAGGCGAAAGCGATCCGTTTCGCCAATCTCAAAACCGAAACGGAAGGCGAGCCGTTCATCCTCTCCGATCTGGAAATTCGAGGCCCGCGCAACCCCAACACGCCTTCTTACGTCGAGCGCATGGCCTTTGAAATGGATCGGGCTTCTGGCCGCTTCAGCGCCGCCTGGAATCAGTTCATCCGTTACTATCAGGACGCGCGCAAAAAGGGCGATACGGTCAGCATGGACATCGCCGCCAAAAAACTGTTCGATATTTATAACAACAAAGTCGACGAGGTCCTGCAGGAAGCGGTTAAACAGTATCAGCAGGACCACAACGGTGATCTGCCCTCGATGAAAATGCACGAACTGGTCGAACAGGGGTACCTTGAGCGCATCGTGAAGCAGAAAATGAACGAAGACCCCAACTTCGCCTCCGAGGTCATGCCCGTGCTCATGCCCAGCGGCAACCTGTACGAGCTGCTTACGACATGGGACAACTCGGAGCCGCAACTGCTTGTCAAACCCGAGGTGGAAGGCATGGAATGGCTGATCATCTCGCGCACTGAGATGGTTCAACGTCTGCAGGAACAGCTCAAAATGCTGAACCAGATGCTGGATAAGTATAAGGAAGAAAACGGCAAACCCCCGGCTTCGATTGATGATTTCAAATCGCAGAGCTGGTTCAAGGGGCAGGAACGGCTGCTGGAAGATCCGCTGGAAGGCGAAATCTTCTACAATTCCGAAAGCGGCAAAATCGAGGAGCGGAATCCAAAGATCTGACCCGCCGCGCCGGAAAAACCATCTTGGTTTTTCCGGTAAAGTTGGATAAGATACCCGGTAGAAAGCCGATTCCGTACCTAACAGGAGACAATACCATCGTCCATGCAGGTCAGCGATAATGCAAGAATGGCCGCCGACGCCCTGGCGGAAGTGAAAGGCGGCGACATCGTCGTCATCGATGTTGAAAAAAATTCAAGCATCGCCGATTATTTTGTGATTGCGACCGGCGACAGCTCGGTACACATGCGCGCCATGGCAGACCGGGTTCGTCAGGCGATGGCGAGTCATGGCTCGCGTATCAGCCACGGCGAAGGGCGTGAGAGTCAGAACTGGATTCTGCTGGACTTTAACACGGTGATCGTCCACATTTTTTCAAAAAACGCCCGTAATTATTACGGGCTGGAAAATTTATGGGGCGACGCGGATATGATCGGCTGGAATGAACGGGAGCGCGAGTACGCTCACCCATAACAAGTTGAGGCGGTTGTCATGGCATTAGCGAATTGCACGAAATGTGGAGCCCTGTTTAACAAAATGGCGCGCGATATCTGTAACAAGTGCTATGATGAAGAAGAGCAGTTGTTACGCGATACTCAGGACTACCTGCGCGACAACCGCAACGCGGCCAAGTGGGAGATTCTCGACGCGGTTGAAGACGTCGATATGGAGCTGCTGGAGAAATGGGTGCGTGAAAAACGCATCAACCTCGTCAATCTCGAAGAAGAGATGTCGAAAAAACACTGCATGTACTGCGGCCGCGAGGTGCAGGGACCGGGTACTATCTGCCGCACATGCATGATTAAGAAAAACGTCTCTCAGAAACCCACGCTGGCCGACAAGATGGAAGAAAACGAAAAGAAAGACGCGGCTCCCGCCGCGCAACGAACAGGAATGCACTTCAAAAAGCGCTGAATAACGCAAACATTGAATCAACGCGAACGGGGCGATGGAATGATCCACCGCCCCGTTTTTTGTTGGAATTCGCCTGCAACACGCCGCCGGTTCAGTCTGGAATTTCAATAAAAAGCGCGCCGTCTTCGACTTTGGTGTTAAGCCGCTTGATGCCCTCGCGTGCCGGGCCCTGCGTCACGTCGCCGCTTTGAACCTGAAACCGCGCGCCATGCCACGGGCACACGACCTCGCCGTCTTCAATGCAGCCCTCCGAGAGAGGCGCGCCCGAATGCGGACAAAAATCTTCAAACGCGAAATATTCGTTATCCAGAGCGAATACGGCGAAATCCTTCCCGTTCGCTTCCACGCATTTGCCTTCGCCGCCTGACAGGTCGGTCACGTCAAGCGCTTTGATCCATGAGGCCATTCGTTTTTCTCCCTATAGAAAATGATCGCTCATTGTATGCGCGATCGCCGTCCGCGCGGGGGTTGAGCGGCTTCAGCCGGGTTGCTGAAAATGCATGATTCCGGTTCGGGATAATTCGCTGCTGAAAAAGAAATGGATTGAGCCGCTGGCCGTTATTCGCCAAACTGCTGCAGGGCGCGTTCGCGCCAGAATTCTTCCTGATCGAAGAGGTGGGTTTGCAGGCCGGCGATGTGTTCGAAGCCCTTGGCGTCGAGGCTGCGCAGCCACTGGCTGAGCGCGTACGAACGCAGGGCGACGAGGCCCTCCCAGAAGGCGATGTCTTCCAGCGGGGTTCCGATCTCCTGCACGTAGCGCGCCACGAAGTAATTCGCGAGGGTGCGGTCGTTGGTGTATTGCAGCGCGAGCGAGGTATACGCCACGTCCCAGCGCGGGTCGCCGAAGGCGGCGAATTCCCAGTTGGTGACGCTGCGCAACTGGCCGCGATTGATCAGCAGGCAGTCGAGATCGAGCCGCCCGTGCAGCATGGCGAAGGGCAGCGGCTCAAGATGTTCCATCTGTTCGCGGCATCGCGAGAAGCATCGATCGAGCACGGGGTTATGCAGGTGAGCGACGCGGTTGTAGACCTTTTCATGAATGTCCGACGCGTACACCGGCGGAATCAGGGGATGCTCGACCGGCACGTTGACGTGCAGTTGCGCCATCCATACCGCCAGCGAGTCGACCACGTGTTCCTGCATGTGGGTAAGGCTGTCTTCCCGTTCCCACCAGTAATACCCGTCGCCCGCGTCCATCAGAATAAAGGCCCGGCCAAAGGGGCGGCGCGTCGTGCTGTATGTGTAGGGAAACGGCGCGGCGAAGCCATGCTGATAGGCGTGGCGCATCGCCGAAAACTCGCGGGTGACTTTGAGCGGGTCGCTGCCTTCCCACGGCGAAAAGAAGCCGTGATGCAGGCGTAGAATCAAATCCGTTTCGGCGTCGTCTGAACTCAGGTTAAAGATGTATTCCTGATGGGGAAACACCCGATGAACCTTGGGCTCAAGGTTATTGATGCGCAGGGTCGCGTCGGGAAACACGCCGCGGCATACGGATAGCAGCGAGTCTTCCAACCAGTCGTAAGTGATATGCGTCTGCACGGTTTCCGATTCCCGATGGATTGTGATCGATGTTTCTCAACGCATGACTACGCTATGATTTTCGGCGGCTCACGGTGAGAATGTAGAACATTTTTATAATTGTTGCCGGGTTGCGATCCGATCGAACCGAGCAGAAATCATGTTTCAGGTAAGAATAGCGCGTTTTTGGACTTTGGGGGGCGCAATAATGATCGCCCCGGGTTTTTACAGGGCGAGGCCTCGGCGGCGCGCTTCGATCTTCAGCTGGTTCAGCGTCGTCATTTTACCGCGCATTTCACTGTGGGGCATGGGCTCCTCGCCCCGGGCGATCTGTTCTTCACATTGATTGAGAAACCGGCTCAGCGATTCGATTTCCGCGAGCAGGGCCTCATCGCTCAGAGAGGCGGCGTCCATGGCGTGAGTCTCCTTTCGGATGATGGTTCGCGCGACGGCGCCCGGTCAACATGATTACGATAGTTCGCCTTCCGCGCGTAACGCTTCTTCTTCCCAGGCGACCTGCTGACGCAGGCCTTCTTCAAGTGAAACGGCGGGTTTGTAGCCCAGCCGGGTTTGAGCCTGCGTGGTATCGGCCCAGGTATCGCGCACGTCGCCCTTGTTGCGCTCTTTTCGTTCAATTCGGGCGGATTTTCCGATGATTTTTTCGAGAATTTCCACCGCGCCCATCAGCGAAATGCGCGAGCCGCCGCCGAGGTTGAATATACCGCCTTCAACCGGTTTTTGCGAAGCGGAGAGGTTGGCGGCGACGATGTCGCCCACGAAGGTGAAATCGCGCGTCTGGCCGCCGTCGCCCAGTACGGTGATGGGACGGTCCTGCAGAATCGCCTTGGTGAAGATGTTAAACGCCATGTCAGGGCGCTGGCGCGGGCCGTAGACGGTGAAATACCGCAACGAAACCACCGGGACGCCGTAATTGGCGTGGTAGAGGTTACAGAGGTGTTCGGCGGCGAGTTTGGTGGCGCCATAGGGCGAATAAGGCCGGGGCACTGCGGTTTCGCTGGTGGGGAGCTGATTGGTGTTGCCGTAGACCGATGACGACGACGAGTACACCACGCGCACGCCGGGCCTGGTCTCTTTAATACATTCCAGCAGGCGTTGCGTCGCCCGGATGTTGTTACGGGTATACAGATCGAACTGAGAGCCCCAGCTGCCGCGCACGCCGGGCTGTCCGGCGGTGTGAAACACGCAATCGACGCTTTCAATTACCGGGCGCAGGTCCATTTCAGCCAGATCGCCTTCGACGAACTGAAAGCGGTCCTGCTTCAGCGCCGCCGCGAGGTTTTTGCGCTTTCGTTCGGGATTGTAATAATCGGTGAAGACATCCAGACCGATTACGGTTTCGTTCTGGGAGAGCAGGCGCTCGCATATCTGGCTCCCGATGAATCCGGCGCAGCCGGTTACAAGATAAGTCATATCGATTTCGCCTCTTGAGCGCGGCGGCTCACCTTCAACGCCACGCTATGTTTCATTCGCCGGTCCATTTGGATGTCATTCGCTTGACGGGTATCGTCGATAAGAAGTTCGCTTTGAATCTGAGTGAATCCGTTGGAAATCATGGGAAAAACGCGATTTCGGCTCCGTGGATTCCGAATGTCGCTTTGGCAACAAATATAATGCGTTTCATCCTGAATTACACCCCTTCGCGGAGGCCGCGCGGCGGGTTTAAATCGGCGTAATGGAACGGTTTATCCGCATGGAAACCGTGGAGAGCGCATGAACGTCACCATCGTCGCCTTCTGGGCGCACAAATTATTCGACCCCGATGAGCCCGGGCAGTTCGGCGGCGCCGAGGTGCAGCTCTATCTGCTGTCGAAATACTGGATCGAGCATCATGGCGCGAAAGTTCGTATGATCACGCGCGGCCGGGGACCATATTGCGAGTTCGATCGCGAAGGCATCCGCGTATGCAAATTGCCGTATCGCTCCAATCCGCTCGCGCGAGCGGCGTTGGGGATGCTCGATCTGTTTCGCGCCTGTCTGCGTGGCGAGACGGACGTTTTTATCCAGCGCGGCGGCGGCGTCGAAACCGGCGTCACCGGTCTGGCCGCGCGCTGGCTGGGCAAGCCGTTTCTGTTTATGGTTTCGCACATCTGGGACGTCAACCGGATCCATGAGCTCAAACGCGGCGCGGTGTTCGGCATGTTGTATATGGCCGGTTTGCGCCGCGCCTCGGCGGTCATCGCCCAGACTGACGAACAACGGGCGCTGCTGGTTGAGAACTACAGCATCGAGGCCAGAGTGTTACGCTCCGCCCATCATATCCCCGAACCGGTTGAACCCTCTCGCCCCGGCGTGTTATGGATCAGCCGGTGCGATGACTGGAAACGCCCTCACGCCTGCCTCGATATCGCCGAGGCGCTGCCGCATCTCGCGTTCACGATGGTCTGCCCGCTGATTCAGCCGCGCGGGCGCGTCCTTGAACTGTTTCACGAAATCGAAGATCGAGCCGCTCGAATCGCCAACGTGCGCTTCGTCCCCGGCGTGCCGTTTGAAGAGACCGAACCGCTATTCGCCGAGCATTCCATCTTTCTGAATACCTCCGAAAACGAAGGTTACCCCAATACCTACGTTCAAGCGATGAAATGGGGGCGTCCGGTGGTGGCGCTGGAGGTGAATCCTGACGGGATCCTGACGCGCGAGGGCGTGGGCGTCTGCGCGAACGGTTCGATCGGTGAGGCGGTGGAGGCGGTGCGGCGTCTTGCGGAAGATCGCGGCTGGTGGCTCGAAACCAGCCGGAACGCACGTGATTACGCCCTGCGAAACCACGACATTCGCGCCATCGGGGATTCAATATACAAGCAGTTAGTGGATCTGATGGAAAATTCAGCGGGGGCTGAGATATAAAGGGCCTGAACGTAGAGAAGGCGGCCGCAAGGGCCGCCTTCTTCTCATCGTCCTAAACCCTGAATGAGGGTTCAATAAAAGATCACGCGGTCAGCGTAATCGAAAATGGACGAGTTCGCAAGAACAATTCGCTTTCCGTTTTCCCCGCTGCAATCGCTGCCGTTCCTGTGATGGATGAGCGGCGTGGAAGGCGACTCGGCGAGATGCGACCCTCGCCTGGTAAAAATCATTGAATACTTTGTCGGCCTATTGGGAGAAAAGTTGACTTATTTGTCCATCTCGCGATATTTTTCCCGGTTCGCGCAATGATCCCTGCCGGCTGGTCAGGTCGGCAAAATCAACATTCTCAAGCGATTGTCTCAATCAATCGGCTTGAGTCATTATCGGTCGATTCCCTCACAAACTTGATCTCTGGATAACTTGTTAATAAAAAAAACGAATTGGCCCGGCAATTAGGGCATCGAAACCAAAATTGGATTAATTCAACCGATTGATTGGGGTTCAGTTAGAATTTTAACGATGAGGGGAACGCATCAGATTCAACGCAAGTCTTGATAAATTAATTGGTTTTAGTAGTTGGCCAAAAATTTGCAAAGTCAAAAAATTCTACTATACCGCGACAGACCCCTTGATTCAGTTGTGCCGTCGTGCATGACCTGATGCCTGGATGCCTGTGGATAAACTGTGTATTTCGCCCCAGGTTTGTAGAAAAGCTTCAAAATTATGTACAAGTAAAAACTGGAATCCCACCGTTTTATTATTCTCTTCAACTCTATTACTCTATAGTATTCAGTTGTTTGTGCTGTGAAAAGTGGAGACCGCCGAAAAATCATTCATATACCCGATTCCCCGCTGTGATGATTGACAGCCCTATGCCCGAAAAATATAATCTGCTTTCGGTTTTTCAAGCCGCCCGGGTGGTGGAACTTGGTAGACACGTACGTTTGAGGGGCGTATGGCGTGAGCCGTGCGGGTTCAAATCCCGCCCCGGGCACACCTTGAAAACCGAGATTCAATGAGATGCCGTTCGGCAAGAGTTGACAACGTAGGGGCGAAATTCATACAATTCTATCCCCTTCCATCATAAAAGCGACGAAACAGTTGGAAGAAAGGACTTTCCATGCCCAGCGGAAAAAAACGAAAACGCGCCAAGATCGCAACACATAAACGCAAGAAAAAACGCCGTCAGAATCGGCATAAGAAGAAGTAATATGGTATGATCATCGCGGGCCGCTCCGTCAGCGGCCCGTGTCTCGGCTTGTACACCTCGCGACGAAAGGCAGCATCTTATGGACATTACAGAAGTGAAAGTATATCCAGTTCGTAAGCACGATGAAAAACTCAAAGCGTTTGCTACGATCATTTTGGATGACTGCTTTGTGATCCGTGACCTGAAGGTCATCAATGGAAACACAGGGCTCTTCGTCGCCATGCCCAGCCGCAAAAAGGCGGATGGTACCTACGCCGATATCGCGCATCCCCTCAATCAGGATACGCGCCACAAGATGGAACAGACCGTGATCGGTGAATACAAGCGCGTCCTTGAAGAAGTCGGCGAAGACGCCTTCACTGAAGACGCCCACATGGAATAGCCTCTCCCTGTGTGGAGAATGAGCGCCTCGCGCTCCGGTTGTTTCCCGGACAGGTATTCAAATCCCCCGGTGGTCGCCCGCCGGGGGATTTTTGTGTACGAAGAATGGATTCGTCTCAGCTCATGGGCTCAAACCACTGCGCGGCGCTGGTAAACAGACGGCCCCGGTATTTATGAAGTTGTTGAACCAGCGTGAAATAGTCGGCCGGGGCTTCCAAAAAGATTCCCTGCTCTTTTCCGCAGATACGCTGATAGAGCCGCTTGAATCCTTCAATGTCATCCGACGCATAATAGAGATTCTGATACCGCCTGGTTTCTGACAGCAGGCCCAGCTCACCGAGCCGCTGGCTGACCTCGCGCGTTACTTCTTCAGCCGAGTTGACCAGCGCGACGCCTTCGCCCATCACCCGCCCGATGACTTTGCTCAATACCGGATAATGCGTACAGCCGAGAATCAATACATCAACTTTCTCGTTACGCAACGGCGCAAGATACTCTTCCGCGACGCGCTCCGCGACGGCGTGGTCGATCCAGCCTTCTTCCACCAGCGGGACGAACAGCGGGCAAGGCGCCGCGGCGATATGAAATGACGGGTCGATTTGCTGCAGGCGCCGTTGATACGCGCCGCTGCGGATGGTGCCGCGTGTTCCAATGACGCCGATGCGGCCGTTGCGGGTGGCGGCGGCGCCGGCGCGTACGCCGGGCTCAACCACGCCGATTACCGGGCCATCGAAGGCCGCCTTGACCTCATCCAGCGCAAGCGACGACGCGGTGTTACAGGCGACGACGACGATTTTAACCTCATGCGTCTTGAGAAACTCGACGATTTCGAGGCTGTAGCGTTTGACCGTGTCAGGCGACTTGGTTCCGTAAGGGACCCGCGCCGTATCGCCGAAGTAACAGAGCGTTTCGTTGGCAAGATGTTGCTGCATGCATTGAACCACCGTCAGCCCGCCGATTCCAGAATCGAAAATTCCAATCGGCGAAGAGGGCGTTGCATGAATCGGTTCACTCATGATTTGACTCCGGCGCGGATTATTCAAGTGGATGATCGCGTATCACAAGGCATAGGAATGATCCTATTATAACGAATTCTATTCTGAAAAAGGATCGTCATGATTACTTGTCGTGTAATTCATTCAGGCCAGACGGTTGATTTGTCATTCTTTACCTTGGCATGAATTACACACGATATCTGTGAGCGGCGAGAGATGGAGGTTGGGGTAAATCCAGATTTTAAGGCGATTTTCGCGATGTTGTACTCGATGAAATACCTGTGGATAATGTGTGCATATCTGAAAAAAAAGCATCCAGCCCAACAAGAATGTAAAATAAAATACCACCAGCGTTTTATACAATAAAACCGCATTAAATTTGGATAGTCCATAGGAATAATCAACATGGCCTGAGTCAAGGGATTCGCCTGTTGAGAGCCTGTGGATAAAACCGGGTGTAATTTCGCGAATCTCAACAGGGGTAACCTCTTTATAGAATCGCAACAGACTCTATATCTTGTTGAAAACCTGTTTGATTTCCACTATATTTGGATTGGTTGTGGTAATAGGGCCGTGGGAGAACAAAAATCGCGCCGTTTCAAAGAAAAAAGGCGATTTGACGCGCATGTAAAACGTGCGTACCCTAGTAATTCAAACGTTTTGGTGTGGAACAAATTCAACAATCGCATCGACCAAGTCATTGAACGAAACGGCGAAAGACATCGTCACGCGCAACTCTCCCGAAGAGCGCAAACTGATCGAAGCCTGTCAGACGGGCGATCAGACCGCCTTCGAACAACTGTATCGTAATTACAGTCGTGACGTGTTCAGTCTGGCTTACCGGCTGACCGGTTCAAGTCAGGACGCGGAAGAGATTACGCAGGAAGTATTTGTTTCGGTATACCGGAACCTCGGCCGCTTTCAGTTTCAGTCGGCGTTTTCAACCTGGTTGTACCGCATCGTGGTCAGACGCGCGGCCGACGCCTTTCGCAAGATCAAAAAAGTTTGGGCGCGCCGCGTTCCGCTCGAAACCGATGAGCCCGGCGGCCCGATCGCCTATCTCTCCGATGACCGGGAGACGCCGCGCGACGCGATGCAGGAATCATCGCGCGAACAGCAGATCGAAAGAGCCATCGCGGAACTGGGCGAAAAACATCGCGCGATCATTATTTTACGATATATTCATGACATGAGTTATGAAGAGATCGCCGATATTCTTGAATGCCGCCTCGGTACGGTGAAATCGAGACTGAACCGGGCGCATCGATTGCTGCACAAGGCGTTGATGGATCTGGGTTTTAACGAGAAGGAAGAATAAGGAAAGACGCCATGTGGAACTGGTTGCGATTGAACGTGTTTGAACCGATGGGGCTGGCCGGCGACCCGAACGAAACGGTGAACGCCTGCCGGTTGGACGCGGTCCGCCGTACGCTGGAGGGCGAAGCCGAGGCTGATGAAGCCGACTTCGTCCGCGCCCGTATTCAATCCGATCCGCTCTGGCGGCAGACCGCCCGAACGCTGGAAGCCATGCTGAAAACGCTTCGCGGGTTGCCGCTTTCCGCGCCCTCCAACCTGGTGTGGAACCGGGTTGGCGAACGCATCGCCCCGGTGGGGGCGGGCTTCAGCTGGACGGCGTGGAGCGACGGGTGGCTTCTCTGGCCGCGCGCGTTTCGTCTCGCGCCCGCGGCGCTGGCCGCGTTTACGCTGTTCTGCGTCTGGTGGGCTCAGCCCGAGGTCAGGCCCACCTACGAAATCGTTGAAATTACCGACAGCCACGGCTTTGGAGCCGAGGCCGAAGCCTATATCGCGTATCATGACCTGTCGAGTGAATCGACGCCCATGCGCGAAGGTCTGATCGCGTACTATACATACAACTGGTCTGAATGATGGGGAAATTGCATTTACGTGTATTGATCGCCCTGCTGGTGATTGGCTCGGGCGTCGCGGGGGGAGTCTCTGCGGCGGCTGACGATGAATACACCGAAATTCTGAAGCAATCGATTCAGGCCTCCAAAGAAGTTCCCTACGCGGGCGTTTTCACCTACAAACATTTCACTTCCGAAGGCGAGTGGGAGACCTGGCTCAGCGTGAGCCGCCGTTCAGCCTCTGAGAAAAAAGTCGAAGTGCTCTACCCCAAACAACTCAGCGAGATCGCCATCGTGCAGAGTGAAGGCGGCCTCTGGATGACCCCCCTCAAAGAAGACGAACTCAACAAAATCAAAGACGTCATCAAACCGGTGGCATGGTACCGCGCCCTCAAAAACGGCGAGGTGCTTGAGTTTGAAGATTTCGGCCTGTTGATGCGCAACTATTACGTCAAAAAAGAGGGACACGTCGAAGTCGCTGGCCGTCCCGCGTGGAAACTCGCCATCCGTTCCCGAATGCCCAAGCGGCCCTCCGCCATTATTTGCGTCGACAAACAGACCAAGATCCAACTCAAATACGAACGGTACGACTATGACGGCAAACTGGTTGAATCGTTTGAATTCAACCGCGTCGATGCGCCGTACCAGCCGTTTACCGAGCCGCTCAGTCACGAGGGACTGGTAAAAGTCGCCGATATGAACGGCCCGCCTGATGACGACTCGATTCAGGAAGAGATTCACTTTACGCCGATGAAGCCCGCCGATCTGCCCAAAGGATTCAACCGTAAATTCGTTCACTCGTGGAAAGGCCGCGACGGTGCGATCTTTCATGTTCTTTACACCGACGGATTCGCGGGGCTTTCGCTGTATCAGCGCCTGCAAACCGAAGAAGAAAAGAAAAACGCCGACAAAGATCAGGAAGACGCGGGCGTTTGCGCCAAGGTCAATAAGTATTCGCGCCACGGCCGCGATGTGTATTTTCGCGATGTCGACGGCTTGCGCGTCTCGGCGGTGGGCGACCTCGACCCTTGTGAGATCGCACTGGCTCTCAGTGAACTGAAGCCGGGTGAAGACCTGCTCAAAATCGAACAGAAATAATAACGCATATTAAACGCGTTAAAACCAAACCGCCCCGGGTGAAACGATCACGGGGCGGTTGTTTTTTCTGAATGATCCTTATGGCGTCAGGTGTTGTAACTGCTCTGGTTGTAGTTCCCGCTGGGGTTGTAGTTAGCGTTGGGATACGGCGGCTTGTTGTAGGTGGGGCGCGGCGCGACCGATTGAAGACCGTCGATGTGTTCGTTCAGGTCGGCCTGAATCGGCGCCCACAGCGGATCGAGAATGATGTCGATGCCCTCGCGGCGCGCCATTTTCGCGGCGGGCACAAAGTCGCTGTCGCCCGCGATCAGAATAATCTGATCGACCTGGCGCTTGTACGCCATTGAGGCGATATCGAGACCGATGCGCATATCGACGCCTTTCTGCCGCGCGTCGAATTCAAAATCGGTATCGTTCAGATCCTGAAAAGACAGCTCGCCCTCCAATAACTGGCGAAGAATGGGGCCTTTCATTTTCCATTGACCGCCGTTTTCATCGAGCCGCCCCAGACGCAACGCCACCTTGCGCTTCTTTTTGATTTCGTTCAGCAGGCGGGTACGGAACTGCGCGGTTTTGGTCTGGGAAAAGTCGAATGAGTTTTTCGAGATAGCCGACTCGACGGTCACGGTCAGAGGCGGGCAGTCATAATAAAAAATGCGGTAGAGTTGAGAGCCTTGCGCTTCGATGTGTTTCAGCGCCATTTCGTGCATGGTGCGCGCCACGGTTTCGGCGTCGAAGGGGTTTCGATCGGGAAAGACGTAGCGGAATCGTTTTAAAAAGAAACTCCCATCGATTACGATCGCGGTTCTTGTACTACGGAATTGTTGAATGGCGCGGGTAAGATCGTCTAATCGCTGTTCGATATCCATCGGTTTTCCTTTCAATCCATATCCAATGATATAAAAGATAGGCGGCGGGATATTTGGCCCGCGCGCGGATTATCCACGCGGCGGATGACGTGTCAGACAGGATATCCTTATTTCATTTCGCTGTCGCGTCTCCCGTACGGTTCTGAGCGCGTAAAGATTCGTTTCACGCTCATTTTGAAATCGGGCGAACCACGTATAATTGTAGCGTCGTTCACCGCCGCGCGTCTTTCCCGTCTCTCGTGACGTACGGCCGGACCGCCGCTTCACTGGCGCGGAAGAAACTCCGCGTCTGAACGCGGGCGGCGGCGTGAACCACATAAACCACGTTTGGAGTCTTCACCATGTATAAACTCGTTTTGATTCGTCATGGCCAGAGTGAGTGGAACCTGAAAAATCTTTTTACCGGCTGGACCGACGTCGATCTGACCGACCAGGGCCGTCAGGAAGCGAAAGAGGGCGGACAGAGCCTGAAAGAAAAAGGCTTCACCTTTGACGTCGCCTATACCTCCGTACTCAAGCGCGCCATCCGCACGCTGTGGACCGTGCTGGATGAAATGGACCTGATGTGGATTCCCGTCATCCGTAACTGGCGGCTCAACGAGCGTCACTACGGCGCGCTGCAGGGGCTGAACAAATCCGAAACCGCCGCCAAGTACGGCGAAGACCAGGTTAAAATCTGGCGGCGCAGTTACGACGTTCCGCCCAATCCGCTCGAAGAATCGGATGAGCGTCATCCCAGCCACGACCGCCGCTACGCCGATCTCAAGCCGGAAGAACTGCCCGCCACCGAATGCCTCAAAGACACGCTGGAGCGGGTGTTGCCCTACTGGAACGACGTCATCGCGCCCGACATCAAGGCGGGCAAGCGCGTACTCGTCGCCGCTCATGGCAACAGCCTGCGCGCGCTGGTCAAGCATCTCGATAACATCCCCGACGACAAGATCGTCGAACTGAACATCCCGACGGGCATCCCGCTGGTGTATGAACTCGACGCCGATCTTAAACCCATTAAAAGTTACTACCTGATGGATGAAGAAGAACTGAAAAAGAAGATGGACGCCGTCGCCAATCAGGGCAAGGCGAAGTAACCGCATGGTCAACTCGCCCTCTTCCATCCATATTCCCGAACGGACGGTCGAACGCCGCGCGCTGCCTCACGGCGGCGCGCTGTTGTACGCTCCCAATCCGTATAACCAGATCGTGGCGCTGCGCGTGTTGTCTCCGCTCGGCTCAAAGCATGAATCCGCCGAACACGCGGGGCTGGCCAATCTGGCGATGCGCATGTTGACCACGGGGACCTCCGGAATGGACGAGGATGAAATCGCCCTGCGGCTCGAGCGCAACGGCGCTCACTTCAAGGCCGAGCCGGGCAAAGATTCCAGCGCGGTCGATCTGTTGACCACCACTCATTTTCTGCGCGACGATCTCGAAACCCTGCTGCTGGTGCTCGACGAGGCGATTTTTCCTGAAGACAAACTCGAACGCGAGCGCGAGATCGCCCGCATGAACATTCTTGAAGAAGACGACTCGCCGCTTAACTTCGCGATGCGTCATTTCACCGAGTTTTATTACGGCGCTCACCCTTACGCCTGGCCCAGCCTGGGCAAGATCGAGACGCTCGACGCCATCGGCCGCGACGCCGTCGCCGAATGCTGGCGCCGCGCGTTCGACCCCGCCGGGCTGGTGGTTTCAGTCGTCGGCGGCGCCGGCGATGAAACGCTTGAGCTCGTCGAGCGTGCGTTTTCGGCGCGGGCGGGGCGGCAATCCGCCCCGCTGCAAGATACGCTGCGGGCGGAGCCGGCGTTCAGCGAAAACGTCGACCGCTTCGTCACGCGCGACATCGAGTCTGAATATCTCGTCATGGGGTATCCCGGTTGCGGGCTGACCGGCGCGGAGGCGCCCGCCCTGCGGGTGATCGCGGCGATTCTGGGAGGCTCGATGGATTCACGCCTGTTCCGCGAAATCCGCGACAAGCGCGGCTTGTGTTACCAGGTGGGCGCGATGTTCTCGCCGCGTTACGAACACACGCCCCTGCTGACTTACGTCGTCACCACGCCGCCCAATCGCGTGGAAGCGGTGCGGTGCATTGAAGCCGAAGTCGAGCGCCTCAAGAGCGAGCCTGTTGACGATGAAGAACTGAATCGCGCCAAGACTTACATCTGCGGTTCGTACCTGATGTCGATGGAGACCAACATGGGGCAGGCCTCGCGGCTGGCCGCGTATGAGCTGGCGGGCCTGGGGTGGGATTACATTAACCGGTTCACCGCCGGCATTCAGGCGGTCTCGCCGGATGACATCATGTCGGCGGCGCGGCGGTTGTTTACCCATCGCCTGCTGACCGGAGCCGCTCCGCAAGCCTAGACATCGGCTCGATTCAACTGAACCATGATAGGGGGGAGCCACGCGATTCCCCCGGTCTCCGGGGACGGACGCTTTTCGAACGCGCCAATGGGCGCGGCGGGCGCGTGGAACCAATAGACGGGATGCCGGCGGCGCCGGCGCGGGATGATATGGGAACGATTGAAGAAAACAAAAACAGCTGGTCGCATTACGATTGGTCGCACAGTGGGGATGAGTGGTCGTCTTGTTGGGGCGGTACCGATTATCTCTGGTGGGGAACCATTTTCCCCCGCATTCATCCATTCGTGCCGTGCGGGCGCGTGCTCGAACTGGCGCCGGGCTACGGCCGCTGCACCCAGTATCTCAAATCGATGTGCTGTCAGCTCACGCTCGTCGATCTGGTCGAGAACTGCATCGAGGCGTGCAAACAGCGGTTTGAGCTCGCCGATAACATCGACTTTCACGTCAACGACGGCCGTTCGCTGAACATGATCGACGACGCCAGCATCGACTTCATCTTCAGTTGGGATTCGCTCGTTCACGCCGAAGCCGACGTGATGGAATCGTACGCCGCCGAGTTCGCCCGCATCCTCAAACCCAAGGGACGCGGATTCATCCATCATTCCAACATGGGCGCGCATCGCGATCCTCAAACCGGCAAACTGAAAGCGGGCGTCGAAAACCCCCACTGGCGCGCCGAGAGTTCCAGCGCCGAATTGTTTCGCGGCTTCTGCGAGTCGAATAACCTGATCTGCGTTTCGCAGGAGATGATCGCCTGGGGCGGCGAGACGATGAACGACGTGTTCAGTTATTTTACCCATCAGGTCAACTCGCCCGTCAAAGAGACGCGCGTCATTGAAAACCCCCGCTTTATGGAACACGCCTCGCGCGTGCTTGAACTGGCCCGGCTCTATCAGCCGCAGCGGTTCATGGAGAACAAGGGATGAAACCGCGTGACGGAGGCCCGGCCCCCCGCTGGGCGGCTCCCGCGTTTTTCTTCTTTTTCGCGTATTTTTTCATCCTCGTCTGGAACGATCGATCGCTGCATCCCGCTGCCGGTTATCAGCCGGTGCTGTTGTTGTATCCCGCCTTTCTTCTCGTTGACGTCCTGCTGACCGTGATTCTCGTCTGGGCGTGGAGCCGTCGGCTCGATCGCGCCGACTCGCGCGTGGCGTACGTGCTGATCGCGGCGATGCTGCTGCACATGATTGCATGGGCTCATCTCTTCAGCGATCATTTCTGGGCGTTTCGCGGCGTGGGATTTCTGGGAGGATTTTTTCCGCCGCTCTGGTTCGGCTGTCTCGCGCTGATGCACCCCGCGTACGCCCGGCCTTTCGTTCAACGGATTTCGCGCGCGGGGGAGCGCATCCGCCTGTCGCCGCGCGCGTTGACGCCGATCGCGGCGGCGGCGTTGATCGCGCTGTTCTGGACGTTGCGCTCGCATCACATCACCCGCGACGGCGTCGACTGGATTCAACGCACCGCGCAGCCGGTGTGGCATCTCTACCTGCGCGAGCCGCTCACCATCGGCCTCTACCGCTGGACCTGGCTCGCGGTGAAAAGGATTGCGCCGGTTACGCCCTATGACGTGATCGCGGCGCTGTCCGTCGCGGCGGGAGCGTGGGCCTGTCTGATGTACTGGTTTACCCTGCGCCGGATGGCGCTGAGTCCGCGCGCTTGCGCCGCTGGCGTCATGCTGGCGGCGACCACCGGCGGGTGGATGATTCTCAACTTCGGCCATATTGAGGTTTACCCCGTGCTCGTGGCCGGGCTGATGACGGCGTTTTATTTCGCCGCGCGCTATCTGCGTGATGGGCGTGGCGCGCTCGCCGTGGGCGCGGCGCTGAGCGTGGTGTTTCTGCTTCATCTCTCCACCGGCTGGCTGCTGCCCGCGTTCATCGCGCTGCCCTTCATCGCGCGCGGACGTGAGGGCTGCCGCGACGCGCTCGTTCTGGCTGGCGTCTTCGCCGCGATTCAGCTCGCCTTCTGGGGCGCGTTGATCGTATTCGCCTACGGCGCCGATCTCTCTCGCTTTCTGGCGCGGCTGTATGAGACCTTTCACGTCGGGCCCGACCGCGCCATGTTCGCCTCGCGGCTCATTCTGCTTCATCCCTGGCGGCTGATGGACCTCGCCAATGAGTACGTCTACCTGATGACGCCCGCGCTGATCCTGCTGCCGCTGACGATCCGGCGCGCGATGCGCCGTCCGCGCCGCCAGCATCTCTTCTGGGCGCTGTGTTTCGTGATGTACGGCGCCTATTCGTTTTTCTGGAACGCCGATCGCGGTTTCCCCGAAGACTGGGACCTCTTCTCGCCTCTCGCCATGATTTCCGTGCTGTTCACCGTGAACCTTTTACTCTCCGATGACGACTTATCAGAAGATCGGGGCGTCCTCATCGCGGCGTATCTGACCGCGATGGCGTCGGCGCCGCTGGCTATCGCCCAGATCGCGTATCACCACTTCGTTTCCTTCCGCCCCCCGGCGATGTAAGTGATCGGGGTGACCTGCCCCCATAGAATTGATCCATCGGGAGTGAGAGAAATAGATTGATTTGAAAAGAAAGGGTTTCTCTCATGAGCAAAAAAGGCAGACGTTACAGCGAAGAACAGATCGTTGGGATTCTTCGTGAGATCGAGGCGGG
>WGLV01000014.1 GCA_016125385.1 bacterium | reverse complement strand
CCCGCCTCGATCTCACGAAGAATCCCAACGATCTGTTCTTCGCTGTAACGTCTGCCTTTTTTGCTCATGAGAGAAACCCTTTCTTTTCAAATCAATCTATTTCTCTCACTCCCGATGGATCAATTCTATGGGGGCAGGTCATCACAACGCTCAACCATATCACGAAATCGCTGTTTGTTCCTGTTACCCGGATGCTTTAAGCATCGATTGTTAACATACGATTTGGTATCACGTCTTGAATTTCTACACCAGGAGCGGTGAAAAAATTGTTGAAAATCGGCTTCGCGCGCGGTAGGGTAAATTCAACTGAACTGTCTTTGCATGATTGATTGTGGGAGCGAACATCATGAAACATTACCAGCACGCTATCAGTCTGTCCGTATTCTTTATCTGCTCGCTTTTTCTTCTTTCATCCGCATCCCCCGCCGAACTGGGGCGAACCGCCGTCTATCACGTATTCGAAATCCACTTCAGCGGGCCTGCGATGGGGCCGGGAGACGCCCCCGCGCGCGATGTGGAACTCTCGGCGCGCATCCGCCACGAAAGCGGCTCAGCCGAGTATACATTACAAGGCTTCTGGAACTCCGACGGCGCCGGCGGCATGCGAGGCGGACGTTACGCCATCCGTTTTTGCCCCACTCAACCCGGCCGCTGGACGATCGTCGAAACCGCCTCCAACCAGCCGGAACTTCGAGGACAACACGGAGGCGATGACATCGTCGCTGAACAATCCGATCACCCCGGCTTCTGGCTGGTCGACTCCGATACGCCCGGACGGCGCTGGTATAAACGGTCCGACGGGTCTCATCCCTACATCTTCGGTAACACGCATTACAGTTTTCTTTCGGGTTACAAATACGAAGGGCGACTGACCGGCAACGATATTAAAAAAGACGTCGAACAAAACGCGGCGTATTTCAAAAAACTTCGATTCACGCTCTTCGGCGACCTCTACCCGAATCCCTACGAAAAGCCGTTTCTCGACGACGATGGAAAACCAACCGACAGCGGCGATTATTCCTTCCGTCCCAACCCCAGATGGTTTCATCAGCGCGTCGACCTCGCCGTCCAGACCGCGTTCGATTGCGACCTGATCGCCGATCTGATTCTAGCCGGCCCCGACCGGCTTGAATCACGCTCGACTTTGCGCGCCGCCGCGAATGGAGCCGATCCGTCCCCCTATCTGCGTTACATCGCCGCGCGGTATGGATCTTATCCCAACGTCTGGTTGTGTCTGTGTAATGAATACGAAATCAAAACTCCGAAATACACCGAGGCGGATATCGCACGATTCGGAGCCCTCATCCGCTCTTCTCTTCCTTATCCAACACCCTTGAGCGTCCATTCGACGCCAAGGACGCTATGGTCACCCGAGTTTCTCACTCTGCCTGAATGGGCCGATCATCGTATTATTCAGAATAAAATACGCCGCCTCGCTCCCGCCTCTGACGTCATGCAATCCGTCTGGAATGACGCGCAAGCGCGTCCCATGCCAACCATCAATGACGAGCTCAGCTATGAGGGCGAAGGCGACAGGCATTCTGAAGAGGACACCATCGAGTCTCACCTCGGCGCGTTTCTGGGAGGAGGTTACGCTACCACCGGTGAAAAATCAGGCGTTAAACTCGGCCAGTACTTCGTCGGGGGCTTCGATCCCGCGATCCACCACGCCGCCGATAACCTCAAATGGCTTCGTGAAATAATCGATTCGAACATATCTTTCTATCGAATGGCGCCCGGCTCGAATGTGTTCTCCAATCTGCCCGATGACTTCCGCGTCCTGTCCAATCCCGGCAAGGAGTACGCTCTAGGAAGCTGTCACGAGGCTAAATCCATTCAGGCGCATCTCGGCTCCGGTGCATGGAGGGTGGTCCTTTATGACGTCATCAACATGAAAGCAAACACCCTAAGCGAAGATGCGACAGGAACTTTCGAATTCGGCGCGCCGAAGAGCCGCGCGGCGTTGATCCACTTCAAACGTGTTGAGTGATTGGCAAGAAAGACGTTCTGGAGTATAATCTATTCGATTGAATTAAATTTCTTAATTGCTTTGAACTTAAAGGGGAAATTCCATGAACCGGCCGCTTCGGTTGATTCTGTTTTTTTGCTTATTTTTCAGTTTTCCAGCCTGGTCAGAAACATCGAACTCTCCCTCGTCCGCCACGTCTGCTTCCAGCCTGACACCCTCCAGCGTGATTGAGTATTGCCTCAATCAAATCGATCAGGCACAGGGGTTCGCCAGTCCTGACTTCAAAAGCGCGCTGGAATACATCCGTGGCATGACGCTCTACCGCGCCTTCCGCTATGAAGAAGCGATTGAAGCCTTTAAAAAAGCACTGCTTGAAACGGAAACCGCACCCGCCAACGGTCCCGTGTATTCCATGCTGGGAGCCTGCCGATTTAAACAGAGCCGCTTTGAAGACGCATTAAAGTGGTATCGAAAAGAGATAGAAACAAACCCAAAATCGCAGGGAACTTACGCAAGAATCGGAGCATGCCTTGAAAAGCTGAATCGTAATGAAGAAGCCTTAAAGTCTTACCTGAAATGTATCGAGAACGAGCCCCACAATCCTTCCGCTCATTACTACGCCGCCAAACTGTATTTCGATCTTGGCAAGATGGATGAAGCGCGCCAATACGCTGAGCGATGCCATGAACTCGACGAGCGTTTCAGCGAACCTCATTACCTTCTCGCTCAAATCGCCCGAAAACAGGGTGACATGGATAAAGCCCGAGCCTATCTGGATGAGTTCAAGAACACGAAAAAAAGGGAATTCGCCATTCTGGATGAATCGCCCCAACCGACGGACGATGAATCGTCACAGCGTCTCGCCGCGCAAACATTGGCGGATATCGCTGGGGCTTTTGACGCGAATCATGACGCTGAACACGCCATCCTGTTTCTGAAAAAAGCGGATGCGATCAATCCCGGTAACGATGAGATTTTAAATACCCTGGGCTCTCTGTTAATCAGAAATCAGCAGTATGACGAGGCCGCCGGCGTACTGAAACGCCGAATCGCTCTTAAACCACATTCCGCCGATCTGCACTATGAACTGGCGGGTGTATACGCTCGGATGAACCGCCTTGAAGAAGCTGAACCTCACTATCGGCAAGCGGCGCTGCTGGCGCCGGATAACGCCCAATATCTCGCCGCGCACGCGGAAGCGCTGCTCCGCCTGAAGCGTGACCTTCCCCTCGCCATTAACCTGCTGGAGGATGCGGTATCGATTCACCCAAATCCGGAGGCGTTCGATCTGCTCAGCAAAGCATATTTTTTCAGCCGCCAACTTGAGAAAAGCATTGACGCCATGCGGCGCGCTATTGAACTGGCGCCAAACAACATGGACTATCAGAAGAAATATCAGAAACTGATCAGCTTAAGAAATCGTTAAGCCGTTTTACGGCTTGATGATCTCGCCGCCTTCTTTCAGAATCACGGTCTGATTGATGGCGACGTCCTCATAATGGTCTTTTCTCCCACTGGGCCAATCGATTTCAATCGCATCGATCCGTTTCGCCTCGCCCAGTCCAAAGTGCGGCCAGGCGCTGTAACAACTCTGGTAACTCCCTCCCGCGCGAACCTCGATCACCTGCGTCTTTCCTCCCGCGATCACGCTGATCCGCGCGCCGATTCCATCCCGGTTGCTGTCCACCCCTTGCGGCCGAATGTTGATCCATCCGTTTCCATCTTGCAGGCGGTTTTCCAGAAGGGTCGCTCCGTCTTCCGAATTGGAAAACGCCAGATCGAGGTCTCCGTCTCCATCCAGATCACCGTAAACCCCGCCGCGTGTTGATTTCTTTACCGCCAGCCCCGGCCCGGTTTGAGTGGAAACATCCACAAAGACGCCATTCCGGTTCTGGAAAACCTGGTTGGATGCCGGGTAAGTAATGGCTGGTTCCAGTTGCTGGATATTGGGTTGCAGATGCCCGTTGGCGATCAGGATGTCCTGATCGGCGTCGTTGTCGTAATCGAAAAAGAAACACGCCCAACTGACGTTTTCCATACTGCCCGGCAATAAGCCTTCACGAATGGTTACGTCTTCAAACGAACCGCCTCCCAGATTGTGATAGAGCGTGTTGGTCTGGCGCTGATAACTGGTCACGATCAGATCGAATGCGCCATCGCAGTCGTAATCGCCGAAATCGCAACCCATGCTGCCCTGTTCGCGGCCGTGTTCATCATACGCGACGCCGCTGAAAGCGCCGACTTCGTCAAACGTTTCATCTCCGTTGTTTTGCCAGAGAAAGTTTTCCGATACGTCATTGGCGACGAAGATATCCACGTCCCCATCGTTGTCGAAATCGGTGCAGCACACCGCCATTCCCCGCCCTTCCATCGCGGCGATGCCCGACGAGACGCTCGCATCGCGAAACGTACCGTCTCCATTGTTGAAATAAAGGCTGGCGGGTTGTGGAGGGTACAAATCTTCAAATGTGCTGGGATCGCAGTACAGCCTCACGCCCAGCCGGGTGCATTCCTTGGGTTGGTCAAGCGGACAGATCACGTAATTCGCGACGAAAATATCGAGCCAGCCGTCGTTGTTAAAATCGGCGAAGGCGCACCCCGCACCGATGCGTGGATCGCCCAGCCCAGCCGCCTTTGTCACGTCGGAAAACGTCCCGTCGCCATTATTTTTTAACAGAACGTCATCGCCCATGTTGGCGACATAGATGTCAACGAAGCCGTCGTTATTGTAATCGCCCATCGCGCAGCCAAGGCCATATCCAGCGTCCGACGCGCCGGCCTCGTCGCTCACCCGGGTGAAATGTAATCCACCGTCGTTTCGAAACAGGGCGTTACGTGGCGGGTTTTCATACGACGAGCCGGGCAATGACGCGCCGTTGACGAAATACAGATCGAGGTCGCCGTCGTTGTCATAATCAAGTACGCCCATCCCGGCGGTGACTGTTTCAACCAGATAGTACCTGCCCGACGCCCCGTTATGATGCACAAAATCGATTCCACTTTGAGCGGTAACATCAAAATATTGAGCGGGCTGAGACGCAGCCGCGCACACGAAAACCATCGCGCACACGCCCGCTGCCCAGCGGACCATGAGCCGTTCCATTGTGGTACAACCTCCCCAGGTTAGTCCAATAAAAACGCTTGGCATCCAATCGAACGCCAAGTAATTCGAATCAATTTTACTACAAATCCAGATTAAATGTCAAATTGAGTGTCATTCAATCATCATCGCGTTAATTCGGCGAATAGACTGAAATTACCCTCGGGTGGAGATGATTCCGTATAATTCCATCAGCGTATCGGCGCCGCGATCCCAGTTGAACAGGTCTTCAGCGCGGCGCCGGGCGCGTTCACCGTCTCGCGCTCGCCGAGCCGGATCGGTAAGATACGACAAGATTCCCTCGGCCAGCGCCTCGGCGCTTTCCGGCGTCACCGCCAACCCGCATCCCTCGATCATCCACGGCGCGTCCCCCACCCGGCTGGCGACGATCGCCTTGCCCGCCGCCAGATACTCGGCGATTTTCAACGGACTCTTGGCGCGCGCCGCACGCACGTCGTCGAAGCAGGCCACGCAGACGTCCGCCGCGCCCACCAGCGTGGGAACCCGCTGGCTGGCGACGTACCCCCCCACGCGAATCGAAGCCCGCGCGGGCAATTCCGCGGCGGCGCGGCGCAGATCGTCAAGCTGTTCTCCTCCACCCGCCAGCAGCAATTGCGCGTCCGGGGCCGAAGCCAGAACCAGCGGCGCCGCCTCCACCAGCCGATGCGCATGTGCGGCGCCTTCCAGCTGCCCCACGTAAAGCACTGTGGGCCGCGCCGGATCGAGACCGAATTCGCGCAGGATCTCCCGGTCGCGATGACGTGGATGAAAGCGCTCCAGATCGGCGCCCACCGGCAGCCGCCTCAACCTCGCCTCGTCGAAGCCGGCGGCAAGCGCGCGCGCCTGCAGCGCCCCGCTGGCGCAGGTGATGGAATCGGCGAAGCGATGCGTCATCGATTCATACGAGGCGAGGTGAAATCGCGCCAGCGCGCGGCGTTCAACCAGCGCCGAGATAGCGGTTTCATCGTCGTCCCAGTCATAATGAAGGGGTTTGTTCAGCAGGCGCGACGTCCACAACACGGGCAACGTCGCGGCGGGAAAACACTTCTGCAAATGAATCACGTCCGCGCCGGCAGCCAGCGAACGCAGCAGCGCGAAATTGCTTGCGGCGTGCTGTTGGCGAGGCCTTAACGCGTACACCGGCGGATCGCCTTCTTCCAGCTCGCGCAATGGTGGATGCGCGGGCGTCTCCTTGCGCGGCATGTGAACCAGCGCGATCTCACAACCGCGCCGCTGCAACCGTCGCGCGAGTTCAAGTATCCGGATGGTCCAGGGATCGTACAACAGATCGTGTGGATGAACCATCACGATCTTCAAAGCAGGTCGTCTCCTTGCGCGGCGCCGGGCGCGAGCAGCACCACTGTATCATCGATGCCCAGCCCGGTGCGCCGGTTGGCGCGTCCTTGCGTCACGGCGATCTCCAGCCGGTCGAATCCATTGAACACAGCGACCAGTCCGCCCTTCTGTTGCGCTCCATAAGTCGGCCTCACCCCCTGGATACGCGCGCCCGAGATAATCAGATTCACGTCTTCCGGTGTGCACCGGTTGGCCTGAACCCATTCTTCAAAACGGTGGCGCTCCAGGTCCGTCACCAGGTTGCCGAAGCGATCGATATAGCGAATGCGGCATTCGATGCGGCCGTTCGCGATCACAGGCGGCTCATGGCTCAACATCACCGGATCGTGAATCAGGGTCCCCATATCGCGGATATCCACCCCGGCGGCGAGATGCGCCGCGGCGGGCGAAAAAATATCGCGTCCATGAAACGTCTGACTCACGCGCCCCAGCCAGTATCTCTCATTGTCGAGCGAAACGATGGTCGCGCCTCCGTCCATCTGAAGAACCGGCGTCAGCAGCCCGTTGTCGGGCGCGATGAACCGATGGCCTTGCGTCTCCACCGCCAGCGCGCGGCGATGCGTTCCGACGCCGGGATCGACTACGCAGAGATGGACGCTGCCCGTGGGGAAATACCCGAACGACCACGCGTTCAAAAACGCCGCCGACGAGATCGAAAACGCCGGCAATTCATGTGAGATGTCCACGAAACGCGCGGCGGGCGCGATCTGCATCATCACGCCTTTCATCACGCCGATAAAACCGTCCGTGTTTCCAAAATCCGTCAGCAACGTAATGATGGGGTTTTGTTTCGTCATGGCCTCGTTTAATACCTGGGTGAACAGAAGATTACTCATGGCGTTTGGCCTCGCCGTATTCCAGTTGACGCGGCGTCTCCGCCGCGACCGGTAAATCGATACGGATTCTCATACCCTCGCCGGGATGGCTGTGCGCAACGATCGTGCCTTGGTGTTCGCGGATGATGCGGTCGACGATCATCAATCCAAGCCCTGTTCCTTTGGGCTTGGTGGTGAAATAGGGTTCGAAGATGCGGCGCGCGTCGTTCGAGTCCATCCCCACGCCGCTGTCGGCGATAGTAAGCGCCACGGTTTCGCCGTCGCGGAACATATGAATCAGAATCTGATCCTGTTTATCATCCCGCGTTTCCGCCGATTGGCTGACGATCGCCTCCACCGAATTTCGGAAGATATTAATCAGCGCCTGTTTAATCTGATCCTGGTCGGCGTGGACCAGCGGCCAGTCGCCTTCTTCATGCAGCGTAACCTGAATGCGGTTTTCCCCGAACTCCGGCTCCATCAGAGTCAGCGTTTCCGTCACCAGATCGTACAGCCTGACCAGCCTGAATTGCGGCTGCGAGGGCCTCACCGCCGTGAGAAAGGTCTCGATGACGTCGTTCAGGCGCTTGATCTCCGATTGAAAAATACCGATGGTGTCGTCGATCTCCGAATTCTCCGCGCCGGATTTCGCCAACTGGCGCTTGAGCAGCTGCAGGTGAATTGACAGCGAGTTCAGTGGATTCCGGATTTCGTGCGACACGCCCGCGCTCAGCGTGGTCAACGCCGCCAGTTTCTCCGCCTCGCGAAGTTTCTGCTCCTGACGCCGCTGATCGGTCTCGTCAATAAACAGGTAAAGGGTTCCATAGCTTTCGTTATTTTTGATCAGCGGGATGATATTGATTTTTAAAAAGCGGGTTTCGTCGTTGTAATGAAAGACGTAATCCTGAAAGAAATTAACCCGGTCCTGCTCCAGCATGCGCTTGCAGAATTCGTAGATATCCTGATGCCCCAACACCCGCCGCATCGACATTTCCGGCGTGGCCGGTCCATCGCCCAGCCCGAGGATGCGCCGCGCCGACTGGTTGACGTATACCACCATGTCTTCTTCATCGACGAACAGCGTCCCTTCGCTCATGTTATCGAACATCAAAACCAGCAGGTCGCGTTCCTGCGCGATCTGCTTCATGTAATCGAGGATGCTGTCTTTATCGATTTTTTCCGCGCGATCCAGAATGCGCTTGAGAAATCCGCTCTTCATCGCAGGCACAACCCCCGCCATAACCGCGTATCAACCTTACCATTCGATTGTAAATGGATTCCATGAGATTGGAAGTTCGCGCCGGTTCCTGCTACGATTCGCATACAACCGCCTTGAAAGAGATGAACCAACCATGACCGACAAACCCAACGCCGTCGTCGTCGGCTGCGGCTCCCTTGGCCAGCATCACGCCCGCATCTACGCCGCCCACCCTGACGTCAACCTGCTCGCCGTCGTCGATACCGATCCCGCCGCGCGCGAACGCTCTCAGGCGCAATATCACTGCCGCGTCCACGCCGCGCTTGATGAAATCGAAGAACCCATCCATCTCGCCAGCGTGGTCACTCCGACCATCGATCACGCCGCCATCGCTTCACAGTTAATCAAATCCGGCGTCTCCGTCCTGGTCGAAAAACCCATCGCCATGTCGGTGGAGGAAGGCCAGATGCTGGTTGATCTCGCCGCGCAACACGACGTCATCCTTCAGGTGGGACACATCGAAAGATTCAATCCCGCCGTGATGGAACTGGGCCGCCATCTCACCGAGCCGCTTTTTATCGAATCGCACCGGCTGGGGCCGCCCACGCCTCGCGTGAAAGACGTGGGCGTTGTCCTCGACCTGATGATCCACGACCTCGACCTGATCCTTTCATTGGTCAAATCGGAAATCACCCTCATCGACGCGGTCGGCGTGCCTATTCTCACGCCGCGCGAAGATATCGCCAACGCGCGCATCCGTTTCGCCAGCGGTTGCGCGGCCAACGTCACCGTAAGCCGGGTGACGCCCGAACGCCAGCGCAAAATCAGAATCTTTCAACCCGACGCTTACATTTCGATCGATTACATGCGCCCCGATCTTCAGATATACCGCAAGGCGATGGATGGAAACGGCGGCATCCGCATCGAACATGAAACCCCCGCGTTGGCGAAAACCGAACCGCTCGCCGCCGAAATCGATTCATTCATCCAATGCGTGGCTGAAAACCGCCAACCGGTCGTTTCCGGCGAAGACGGCGTTCGCGCGTTGAAGATCGCTCAACAGATCACTGAACAGGCGCAGGCGTCCGCGCAGCATATTCTCGAACACGTCTCGCCCGAGCTGCTGAATTATCCCGCGACATGAATAAAACAGGCTGTTCATCCTGGTTTACGCTGCATCCCGGCGATTCGCCGCACTGGCGGCTCAATCTGGATGAATGCCGCCGCCGCGACGCGCGTCTCGCCGAACGCGTCGACAACGCCGCATCACGCCTCGCCGAGTGGGAGTTCATCGAACTGGGAGTGCGCCAGTACTCCGCGCGTCCGTGTGGAGAAGGCGCGCCGCTCTATCCACTCGATCGTTTTCTGCCCGCCCTGCAAGGCGCCTTCGACCGCGCTCGCCTTTTTTATCAACGCGGCGCCGCGCTGTTGATCGTCGCCGGAAGCGGATTGAACTACCTCGCGTCTCATCTGGAAGATATGATTCGCGGCGACTTCCGCCTGGGCGTTATCGTCGCTGAAACTCGCGCCGAACTGATCGCCGCGCAGTTCCACCTATTCGACGCGCGCCCCCTGCTTCAATCGCATCAGGTCTTCTGGGCGGTCGGCGATCCTCTTCAAGCCGAATTCGCCGCCCTGCTGGAACGCGAATCGCTTTACAACGAGCCCCCGGCCCGGCTCGCCGTATTGCCCGAACGCGCCCTCTCTCCGGAAGAAAGCGCCGCGTTCCGATCCCTGCCCCAAACCTACGCCGCCGAACGCGAACGGCTGATGAAAGAATATCAGAGCATTCGCGCCTCGTTTCAGCAGACGATGCAGCGCCCGCCCGATCTTCGCTCTGGCGCCGCCTGGGCGTTTCTCAATCCCGACGCCTACGCCCACACGCCGCTGATGAAATCCATGCTGGACGGACTCGCCGAGTTGGGGATGAAGAAGACGCCTCTATCAATAAGCGACGGCTTCGCGTCGCGCTTTCAACTCGCCGAACATATCACTCGCGCTCAGCCTGACCTGATGTTGTTCTGCAACTCCGCGTCGAGTGGATACGTCAATCACGATCTGCCCCGCCCGCGCGCGACCCTGATGCTTGATAACCCCCAACATTATTCTCCCGAGGCGTTGCGCGAAGAGCTCGGCCCGCGCGACTGCGTGTTTTACTTCGACCGGACCTGGAAACCATTTTTCGAAACCACTCACGCCGGCGCCATTCAATTCATGCCGGCGTATTCAACCTTTACCCGGCCCGGGGCCGCGTTTGAGGATCTGCGCGCGCCCATTGTATTCGTCGGCAGTCATACGCCCGTCGCCGAATACCTCGTCGGCGTCCGCGAGCCCGCGCTCAGCCAGTTGCGTGCGGCGGCGGAGTACAAAATCGCGAACCCGTGCGCGACTTATGAAGAGATTGTGCTCGGCGCCGATTGCGGCGATGAAGCGGCGGCCCGCCTGATCGAGCTGGGCGAGCGTTATACCGGCGCCATCCAGCGCCCCTTCACCGGCCCCGAGGCCCGCGCCGATTACTTTTTGTATGCTCTCGCCAACAGCGTGAAGCGCGAGCGATATGTGGGCGCGCTTGCCGATCTTGGAATCGTGGTGTACGGCCCCGATTCATGGCGCGGCGTATTAGGCGAATCTCGCGCCGCTCAGGTCAAAGGCTGGATCGATTCTTCCGAACTGCCTTGCGTCTACGCCTCCGCCGATCTCTGCCTCAACATCCACAGTTTACAATGCCCCACCTGCTTCAACGTGCGCGACTTTGACGCCCTCGCCGCCGGAGCCTGCCTGCTGGGCGACTTCGTCGCCGATATGAACGAAGGGTTGCTCACCCCGGGCGAAGATTTCGTTATGTACAATTCGCCCGGTCAGCTGCGGGAGCTCGCGATGGTACTGTTGGAAAACCGCGAACTCCGCCGCTCCATCGCGGCCGCTGGAAACGAAACCTATAAAGCCCGCCACACGCCCCGTCACCGCGCTCAGGCTCTGCTGGATGGAATCTCGGCTCTCCCTGAGATATAGAACAGCCGATAGCGGCTCCGGCTTCAACGAAACATAAACGAATACACGTCCGCGTCTTTGAGAATAAAACGCAAACGGACCGGCCGCCCCGCCAACTGACCCAGGTCGCTTCCACCCCATGAAACCGTGCGCTCGATCTGGTCGCCCGCCAGTTCGTCAAAATCTCCCATCGTGAATCCCTCAATTGGGTTACCTTCCAAATCTTGTATTTCAATCCAGACGCTTCCCGCCGCCGAGGTTGAATAATTGAGCACGAGTTCTTTCCCGTCGAACTTCAGCGGCCGAGTCGTCATCTCACCCCGATCGAAACCGGCGTGCAGCGACGCAAAGCCATCCACCCTCAACGTCAAACGTTCCAGATAATGCGTGGGCTGACCGTAATGCCGCTGCACGTAGACGGAGATTTCATCTCCGCCTGTGGGAACAATCCCCCGCGCCGCATAATTTGTACGCGAACTCCAGTTGGCGGGATCGTCGCCGGGCCGGATAAAACTCTCGCGAAAAATCCGGTCATATTGGTCTCCCCCCCGGCTGCTCATCAAAACCACGTCAGAACAGTCGCCGGAGTAGGCCGCCTCTCCGCCCATCCGCGCGAATTGCTCCTGGCTCAACACGCGCCGCCCCGGCATGAATCGCGCCGCCAATGAGAGATAGAGCTGGGGAGCGCGAAAATACGGCGACGTCTGGTTGGTATATAAATGTTCTTGCAACGGCTCGCCGTAAGTCATCTCCGCCGGCGCCGTCCAGTGGATAAAATCGTCCGATGTACAGCGGCTGATGGCGCGGAACCCTTTGAATTCGCCTTGCGTCCATGTTCTGAAATAACAAACGTAGCGTCCTTCCGCTTCCGACCAGAACGCTACGTTCTGCGAATCGAACGCGCCCTCGGTGATCGACGGTCTTTCGTCAACCATTTTCCAGCGCAGTCCGTCCGCCGATACGAAGCCATGCAAACCCGTGCGATGGACGCCCGCGATCGCCTTGTAGCGCTCTTCCGGCTTAACGCCGGGCCGCTCGTCGATAAATGGCGCGAAATTATGCGAATACGGCGCGCTGCCGCTCAGGATCACGTTGTTCTCGCGAGAGCCGTTGATTTCATGCAGACCCAGCGAAGGCCGCGTCCATTCGATCCCATCCTGACTGAAGGCCACGCAAGTCGTCTCCGCCTGGCTCCCATCCGCTCCCGATTCGGGCAAACCACGATAGTACAGGCGCATGGCTCCGCCGTCCCGCAAGATCGTCGCGTATCCGCAATACCGTCCCTCCCACGGCCGATCGAAGCGATATACCGCGCCGTTCGGACGGGGATGATGCAACCTCAATTCCAGAATGTTTATCGAATCGATCACCATTCTGTCAACAAACAGTTCTCTTCGATGTCCGAGTTCAATCGGCGCTTCAGCGGCAAGAGCGCTGAAAACGAACCCGAATAAAACAACACCCCAAACAAACCAATATCGCGACAGAGCCATCCTCTTTTCCTTTCACGCTATTTTTCCGTAAAAACATGAAGGTTCCGATCCTGAAAACTCTTCTATAGTCTCATGATTTCCCTCGAAGTGAATACTCGATTTAACGCATAACCGGCGCACGTTTATCTTCATTCCCGATTCAGTCATACTATGATGGATATTCACTACGAACAGGAATCTGACTTCAGACGCGAGGCGAATTCTTCATGAGTACAACCGATACGATTCTCGTCGTGGGCGGCGCCGGATACATCGGCAGCGTGGTCGCCGCCGCGCTATGTGACAAAGGCTATCCCGTCGTCGTATTTGATAATTTCGAAAAGGGACACCGGCAGGCGATCCATCCTGACGCGCATGCCTTTGAGGGCGATCTGCGCCGCATGGAAGATGTTGAATGCGCTTTCACTGAACACGCCATCGGCGCCGTCATGCACTTCGGCGCGTATAGCCTGGTCGGCGAGTCGGTCGAGCAGCCGGGCAAGTATTTCGATAACAACGTCGAGGGTGGTCACAATCTTCTTAAGATGATGCAACGCCGCGGCGTCAAACGCATCGTCTTTTCATCCACCGCCGCCGTGTACGGCAATCCGCTTTCCGTCCCCATCACCGAAGACAGCGTCAAAATTCCCATCAACGCTTACGGCCGTTCCAAGCTGGCGTTTGAGTATCTGTTGAAAAGCTATGAAGAAGCCTATGGAATCAACCACGCCATACTGCGATATTTCAACGCCGCCGGCGCCACCGAATCTCTCGGTGAAGATCACACGCCAGAGACTCATCTGATCCCCATCATTCTCGATGTGGCTCAGGGGAAGCGAGAATCCATCGCCATGTATGGAACCGACTACGACACCCCCGATGGAACCTGCGTGCGCGATTACATCCACGTCAGCGACCTCGCCGACGCGCACCTGCTCGCGCTCGAACACATCCATCAGGAATCCATCGTCTGTAATCTGGGCAACGGTCAGGGATTTTCAGTGCGCGAGGTAATCGAAGCCGCACGCCGGGCGACCGGTCATCCCATCCCCGCGAAAGAAGCGCCGCGCCGTCCCGGCGATCCGGGCGTGCTGACCGCGTCATCCGATCGCGCCCGCCAGACGCTGGGCTGGACGCCGCGCATCCCCGAACTGGGCGACATAATCGCCTCCGCCTGGGCGTGGCGCCAACGCCACCCCAACGGATATGAATCGTAAGCGAGGCCCCATCGTGACCGGCTTTCAACGTAATGACCATCCCCATCGCCGCTGGAACCCGCTGACCGAAGAATGGCTGCTGGTCTCGCCGCATCGCACTAAACGCCCGTGGACGGGGCGCATCGAGAAAGTCCCGTCCGCCAACCTCCCGGCGTACGATCCCGCGTGTTATCTCTGCCCCGGCAACCAGCGCGCGGGTGGGGCGCAAAACCCGGAGTATGAATCGACTTTCGTATTTGAAAACGATTTCGCCGCGCTGCTGGGCGACTCTCCCTTCGGCCCTCCCGCCGAGCAGTGCAATGGCCTCGTGCGCGAACAGCCTGAGACCGGTCACTGCCGAGTGATCTGCTTTTCACCCCGTCATGACCTTACGCTCGCCCAGATGCAGCTTGCTGAAGTCAGAACGGTTATCGATTTATGGGTCGATCAATATGAGGAGATTGGCCGCATGGAGGGCGTTTCAGCCGTCACGATCTTTGAAAATCGCGGCGAGATGATGGGGTGCAGCAATCCCCATCCCCACGGGCAGATATGGTCGACGCGAACGGTCCCCACCATTCAGGCCCGCGAACTGGCTTCCCAGAAAAAGTATTTCGAACAGCATGACGCCGCGCTGCTCAGCGACTACCTCCACTGGGAACTCGATCAACGCGAGCGCGTCATCGATAGCAACGATCATTTCGCCGCGCTGGTTCCACACTGGGCGATCTGGCCGTTTGAGACGATGATACTTCCCCGCCGCCCCGTCGCATCCATCAACGAACTGAGCGGCGCCGAGCGCGACGCATGGGCTGAAATCATGCGCCGATTGCTGATCCGCTACGACAACCTGTTTGAAGTCTCGTTTCCTTATTCGATGGGTATACACCAGAAACCGGTCGACGGAGAACCGCACCCTGGCGTGGTGATGCACCAGCACTTTTACCCGCCGCTGTTACGCAGCGCCACCATCAAAAAGTTTCAGGTCGGCTACGAAATGACCGGCGAACCACAACGCGACATCACCGCCGAACAGGCGGCGGAGCGCCTGCGAGCCTTGCCGGACGTCCATTTCAAACAGTCGGCGTCATAAAGAAACCATTTCGATTCAGCGGTGATTTTTCCGCTGATCGAGCCGTTCGCCCTGGGGTCTGCGAAGGGGGATCGACACATCGCCACCGGCTTCCATCTCGTCGAACAGTTGCGTTTTCATCGCCTCAATACGCTCCTGGTAGGCGGGGACGTTGATCAGGTTGTGCCGCTCGTGCGGGTCGGTCTCCAGATCGTAAAAACCGTCCAGATCCCAGACGCCGTGATAGTAGATGTACTTATAGCGCTCGTCCCGAATGGCGAATGTCGTCGGCGTGGCGGGAAAATTCCATTCCCAGTAATACTCATACAGAATATGATCGCGCCACGGCGCCGTCTTCCCTTCAAGCAGGGGTAAAAACGATCCCCCGTCCATCTTCGCTTTGGCCGGCGCCGTCACTCCCGCCGCCGCCAGCAGGGTGGGCGCGACGTCGATGTTCTGCACCAGCGGAGTCACCGTCGTCCCCGGCTCGATCAACCCCGGCGCGTACGCCAGCATCGGCACGCGGATCGACTCTTCAAACGCGTCGCGCTTGTCGTAAAAGCCGTGCTCGCCGAGTTCGAACCCATTATCGCCCATGTAGAGCACCAGCGTTGAATCGCTGAGTCCGCTCTCATCCAGATAATCAATCACCCGGCCCAGATTCTCATCCAGACCATACACCGTTTCACAATAATTCCGGTACAGCGCGTCAAACGACGGCACGGGATCGTCATCATACGGCCCCGTCTCCATGTGATCGATCCCGTGAATGCTGTACCGCCGCTCGCGCACCCAGTGCGGCTGCGTCTGGTAATTCCGCTCGGTGTTGGCCATCGTGTCGGGGCGTTTGATCTCGGCGTTGGCGTACCGCCCCTGATGCCGCGGGGCGGGCTGAAATGGATAATGAACCGCCTTGTGCGACAGATAAAGGAAGAATGGTTTTTCCGCATCCCGTTCCTGCGAAAGCCACGTCAACGCCTGATCGGTCAGGGCGTCCGTCACGTAGCCTTCCAGTTTGCGGTGCGTCCCGTTGATATTGAGAACGGGATCGAAATACTCTCCCTGCCCTTTCAGACTCGCCCAGTAATCAAAACCCGGCCGTGGATCGTCCTGATCGTGCCCCATGTGCCACTTGCCGACAAACGCGGTTTGATAACCAGCCTGTTGCAGGTATTTCGGAAAGAAGACCGTCCCCTCCGGTTCGGGCCTCTGGTTATCAACGATGTGGTGATTTCGCATATACTGCCCGGTAAGGATAGAAGCGCGGCTGGGCGAACATAATGACGTACTGACAAAGGCGTTCGCCAGATGAGCGCCTTCCCGCGCCATCCGGTCCATGTTCGGCGTCTCCAGAAACGCGGGCGCGCCCTCCATGAAACTCATGAAATCGTAGCGATGATCGTCGCTCAGAATAAACACGATGTTGCGCGGCTTTGAATTGGCGGCGCGGGCTGATTGAAGCCAGTTCAAGGCGGCCAGACCGCATAATCCCGCCCCGGCCGATTGCAAAAAATCCCGCCGGTCACAAGAAGCATTCTTCGAACGATTTTGCATTGACTGGTCCATTCTCACTCCATTCCACGGCGGGATATCCGTTCGGAGACTCGCCGCGTATTCTCCTCTTATCGCGGAATCACCGGCAATAGTACGTATGATTCCCGGCCGGTCTCATGATACACCGTCTGTTCGGCTTTCTTCGTCTCCGCGTCGGCGCCGAAAGCATGCCCTGTGTTCGGGTTTCGGTCGAATCGCGGGAAGTTACTGCTCGATACCTCCAGCCTGACTCGATGCCCGGCCTTGAACACGTTAGCCGTCACCCACAGGTCGATTTCGTATTCATACGCCTTGCCGGGTTCTATCAGTTCCAGATCGGTGTTCGAGTTTCGATATCGCGCGCGGATGATTCCGTCGCAGAGATTCATCGCGCGGCCGTCTGGATAAACGTCGACCAGCTTGGCGGTAAAATCGGTGTCCGTTGCGCTGGAGGCGGCGTATAACACCATCTTCACCGGTCCGGTCACTTCCATGTCATGCTCCAGCGGTTCGCTGGTATACACCAGCACGTCGCGGCGGAGTTCCGCCTCGCGCTGATCGTGCGGACCGATCGGCGCGCCTACCAGGTTATTGCCTCCCAGCGTGGGAACAGGGATTTCAGGATCATAGGTATACTCATCGGGCGTCTCTCGTTGCGGCGCGTCGAACGACAGCGTCCCGTCACCGTCCAGCGTATTCGCCTTGCCGCCGCTATGGATATACGCTTTTTTCCAGTCGGTGCGAGCCAGCGGCCATTCATACTCGTCACGCCACTGGTTATCGCCCATGATGAACAGGCGATACGGAGCCCAGTCCTGCACGCCCGTTTCCTCATCCTTCAGCCAGTATCCATACCAGTCGCTCTGTAATTTATTGAAATCCAGTTTCGCGTTTTCACCGAAATCGAGATCGCCCACTATTGTCTGATTTACGCCGTGTCCCCACGGCCCCATAATGCAGAACAGGTTTCGCCGGATCGGCCGGTCGCTGGATCGCGCCTTGACCGCGTTGATATCCTCCAGCGCGACCTTGGCGAAAATGTCGTACCAGCCGTCGATGCTGAGAATCGGCGCCACGATCTTTTCATACGCGTCGTCAACGCCACGTTTCGCCCAATACGCGTCCGGCGTGGAGTGCGCCACCCAGTCGCGCAGATAGGGGATCGATTTTCCCGTCGCGTCGTCCCAGTCGTTCAGCGGGAGATGATGCAACGCCACGCCCAGATTGAATTGCGGCGGCGTCTCATGCTGTTCGAACGCGACGCCCGCGCCCCAGCCCATCGTCAGCGCCAGTTGATAAGCCCCTCCCACGTAATGCGTTCCGGAATACGCCTGCGAAAATGGAACCACCGGCAGCAGACAATCGACCGCATCGCCAACCAGCGGCGCCAGCGCCCATTGAGTATACCCGACGTAAGAACCGCCGCCGGTTCCCACCCGGCCGTTGCACCAGTTCTGTTCGTGAATCCACTTCACTGTGTCGGCGCCGTCTTCCGCGTCGTAGCGAAACGGGTCCCATTCTCCTTCCGAGTCGAACTTGCCCCGGCAATCCTGAATCACCATCGCGTAGCCGCGTTCGGTGAAGAATTTTCCCTGCCCGTTGTTCTCATCCCCTTTCCCGTAGGGCGAACGGATCAACACCACCGGAAACGGCCCATCCCCCTTCGGGATGAAAACGTTCGCCGCCAGCTTGACGCCGTCGCGCATGGGAACCATGACGTTCTTTTCAAAACGCATTCCCTCCGCCGGCGCGGAAACCGCCGCCACAAGCAGCGCGATCAGCGCCGCCAGTCCATACCGCATAATCCATCGCGAGGCGTTTAGCATCTCGTTCTTCCTTTCCCATTCAGCCGATGGCCGCGAATATCTTTACCATTCGATCATACCAAATTCAGGATCGATTGAATAATCGCCCGTTATCGAATGTCCAACTTTTATTAAACGAGTTCAAAGCGTCTCTTCGCGCCCCCACTTGATTGTCGCCGTGATTCCTGAAGAATAATATTGGCGTTACACGCCACGGCGCGGCGTCCGCCGCGTCTTATTTTCTCCCCAAGGAGCTCGCGCAATGAAAAAAGTCAGTATGTTGGCGCTTCTCGTCATCGCCGCGATGGGCGCCTGGGCGGCTGACGTCCAGGTCCCGCCCGAAGCCCATCCCGACGTCAGCGGTTGGAAGGAACTCTTCAAACCCGATCTCTCCAACGCCATCTATCCCAAAGGCGTCTGGACGGTCGAAGACGGCGTCTTCACCGCAAGCGAAGATCAGGCCCTCTGGACCGACAAGGATTACGACAACTTCATCCTCGATCTCGAATTCAAAACCGCCGAAGGCACCAACAGCGGCGTGATCGTCTATTGCAGCGATATGGACAACTGGATTCCCAACTCGGTCGAGATTCAGATCGCCGACGACTTCTCCGAAGAGTGGTCGAGCAAGCCACGCACCTGGCAGTGCGCCGCCATCTTCGGCCACCTGGCCGCCAGCAAGAGCGTGGTCAAAAAGCCGGGTGAATGGAACCGCATGACCGTGACCTGTAAAGACAAAATGATCTATGTCATGCTCAACGGCGAGCAGGTGACCGAGATGGACATGAGCAAATGGACCAGCGCCAAAACCAACCCCGACGGCAGCGAAATCCCCTCCTGGCTCAGCACGCCCTTCGCCGAACTGGCGACGCACGGCCGCATCGGCTTCCAGGGCAAACACGCCGGAGCGCCCATCTTCTTCCGCAACATCAAGATCAAAGAAATCGACTGATCGCACGATCGCGATCGACCCTGTTCGCGATTCACTCGTAACGAAGACGGCCGCTCTCGCATCACGCGAAAGCGGCCGTCATTTGTTTTTTTTTACAGATACTGCTATTTTGGGAAACTATCCATCATCCCATCCCGGCTCGGATCGTTTCTGAAACCAATTAGGATTTACAATTGCAAAAGACTCAAAAAACTTTTCGTCACGAAATCACTGATAATTCTTGTAGTTCTTCACTGCCGCCTCTTCATAAATTTTTTCCCAATTATCGAGACGTTCAAGCAGGTAAGTTTTTATTTCATCGTCATCAAAACTCGCAATCCTCCGCTCGATGACGAAGAAAAGTTCCTTACCCTTTTCATCTTGTGGTTGCAAAAGCGCTCCCATCGCCCGGTTACGAACATCCCGGATCAACCGGTCCCTGGTTCCTGGCTTCAACACAGCATCCCGGAATGATTTCGGCCAGTTTTCAACCGGCTCCATCATATCCAGCAGAAATTGAATAGAAAGGTCGGTACGCGTAGCGCCAATGGCCATCATTGAATTAAAAAGGTTGCCTCCATCCAAAAAATAATCCATGGACAAGAATTGCGTTTCAATTTCATCCGTAAATCGCTCAATCAGGACCCGATCAAAATATGTTTTATGCTTGGCTGACAATTTATAGACCAGGCTGCACCCGTTGAATATTTCCAGATTGGATGTCCCATTTTCAATTTTATTGGCGATGTAACTGATAATGGGGACGTCCTCGATGGCGTTGTTGAAGTCATTTTCCAGATACTCATCCAACATGCGTTGATCTTCCTGCGTATAAGTGATGACAATACTCGAAGCCCGAGCACTTGCTGTCAAAAATAAACAAGTAAAAAGAACCAACCCTGTAATCTGACTGTTGTTTTTCATTTTTATCTCCCTTTTTTGTGCCTTATTGTTCAAATGCGGTTTTATCCCCAGGGCGCAATCGAGTGCTATTCAAACTACCCCGAAAAGTTGGGGTATGCATCAAATAAGTCCTGTGTGGATAACCACTTACTGGATGAGAGAGACCAAGATTATGTCCGAGCTCATGAGCCAGGACATAATAAGTAAACGGCTTCACTAAAATATTTATTCCAGGCTTTTCCGCATATCCATCATAGGCATCACCATCAATCACAATAGCAAAAACCATATACACTTTATGGCCTTCCACACTAATATCATTCAGCAATGACTAAATTTGATCTTTATCATCTGAATTCATTATTTCATAAAGATTCCGCTGGTCGTTGGGAACAGTGATGTTATTATTTCGAGCCATAACCGCATAGGCAGGATTATCGGACAATCCGTCCTCTCCTGGCCCATCGTCATTTTGGATCGCTTGGTTTCCGTAATCGATTAATTCATCCGCATAATCATTGGTATATCCCATCGCAGTATAAAAGTTCATTTTATGAATACGCGGATGCGTTACTATTAATTGCGGTTTATTCGAAGGATTTTCGCTTGAGTTAAAACGCCAGTCGTAATAGTTTGACGTGCCGCCCGTGCGTTTAATCATGAACCCATAATCCAGAACATTGGATGGATAGGAATATGAACGCACAATGTTTGTAACATCAAAATCATAATACCCGTTAGAGTCGCCAATAGTCACTTCGTCACTATAGGTTGAAGAGTCATACCCAATCCCGGTGTCCCATGTCACTCCGGTTTCATACCAATAATTATTTACTTTGTAAGCGCGCGCGGAGATCGTATTTCCTCCTCCAGGCGACGAACTCATATAAACCTTCAAGACAGCCGAATCGATGATGTTGGGCGAAGTGAAAATGGCGAATTTTTCTAAAATTCCAAATCCTATCAACATTCTTTCTTCTGTATTGTAACTTTGATACCCCAAATACATGTAGTTGCCGTCACCATAATTCGTATAAGGCAAGCCCTGATTAAGATAAGTGTCAGATGTATGACCCGTTCCATCAAATGTTGATGACGGGTCGATCACCAAATCGCCTTCGCTCAATACGTCCGTATCAGAAAGAGACACGGAGAGTTCAACCTCGCCGGGCCGATCTGAAATCAATCGCCACGTTTGCGATCCTTTCAGCATAAGCCCATCCGGGTCTGTGTACGCCAATGTGGGACGCAACTGATGCACCGTTTTGCCCTCTTTCTCAAACACAAGCGGTTCATCAACATGAAAGGCGTTCCAGTATAAATTACGCATGAAGCCACCCTGTTTGGCTTGACTTCTGATGATCACGGCGGGTATGTCGAATTTTGCGGTTAGATATTCATTCCACGCCACCGCCTTAATCGCGTCCAGCCGGTTCTTTTTGACGATCACGTCCACTTTCATGATGTCATTGATATATCGCACCTCGAAGTCAACGTCAGGGAAGACATCCGCCCAACGGATGCGGTCGCCCAGAACGCTGAAGCGAGAAAAGTCCGGCTTGCCCAGGTTCAGCGAGTGGAAACTGTCTCCTCTGCCGAGGCCCAGATCGGCCAAGCGGTAGGTGAATACGTCGCCTTCATGCTCGGCTTGGTAGGTCCCGTCGGTGCGAACCCGCAAGGTCCAGATACCGGTGACAACTTCATAATCCCAATCGGGATCGGTTGATTTATGCAACGTGGTATCTACGAGAGTGAGTTCGTTCTCCACGTTACGGTAATACTTCGGGTAGCTGAGGAAGGTCGTCGTAAATGGAGCGCTTTTTTCTACATATTCTGAAATAGGGATTGGGTAATCAATTTGTTCCGCCGCCGCGATTCCCGACAACCCGAATCCTAAAACAAAAATAAACAACATGTTGTATAAACTCTTGCCCATGACCACCCTCCGTTGCGTTGGTTAATCTAAGCGTAATTCGAGCACAAAACAGCAAAAACGATCTTTTCATGGAGCGATACAGGAAACAATACGTAAATTATTAGCAAAAAAAAATAACGTATGTCAACAAAAAGATCATTAAAATTTCATGATAAAGTTATATCGAATGAAATATTCATTACATAACCATAGCGCTATGGCATGGTTAAGATTAATTGATCGTTTGGAAGATTGGAATCAATCATAGGGGAAATTCGAAGACGGCCGCTCTCGCCTCACGCGAAAGCGGCCGTCTTTTGTAAATGCGAACACTGATAACCTACGCGAGGATATCCTTTACCACCTCGCCGCTGACGTCGGTCAGTCGGAACCGCCGCCCCTGATACTTGTAGGTCAACCGTTCGTGATCGACGCCCAACAGGTAGAGAATCGTCGCCTGCAAGTCATGCACGTGTACCGGATTCCGTACGACGTTATATCCGAGCTCATCCGTCTCGCCGTACACCAGGCCCTTCTTCACGCCCGCCCCCGCCATCCACACGGTGAAGCATCGCGGATGATGGTCGCGCCCGTAGTTATCGGCGGTCAGTGCGCCCTGCGAATAGTTGGTGCGGCCGAACTCGCCGCCCCAGATCACCAGCGTATCCTCCAGCAGGCCGCGCTGTTTCAGGTCGGCGATCAGCGCCGCCGTCGCCTGATCGGTGGCCTTGCACTGATTCTGAATACCCTTCGGCAAATCGCCGTGCTGATCCCATCCCTGATGGTAGAGTTGAATGAACTTCACGTCGCGCTCGGCGAGCCGGCGCGCCAGCAGGCAGTTGTATGCGTACGAGCCCGGGTCTTTCGCGCCGGGGCCGTACAATTCGAAAATCGAATCCGGCTCGTTCGAAAGGTCCATCACGCCGGGAATTGAGGTCTGCATGCGAAACGCCATTTCATACTGCGCCATGCGGTCGAGAATTTCGGGATCGTGTACCGCGTCGTACTGAGCCTGATTGAGCTCATTGAGGGTTGATAGCATCCGCGCGCGGTCGTCGCGCGAATATCCTTCCGGATCGTTCAGATACAACACCGGGTCCGTGCCGGCGCGAAACTGAACGCCCTGATGACGCGTCGGCAGAAACCCGCTGCCCCACAACCGCGCGTATAAGGGCTGGCCGCTGCCGTTTTTTGAGACCAGCACGATAAACTCGGGCAGATTATCATTATCCGAGCCCAGCCCGTAGCTGACCCATGCGCCCATGCTGGGGCGGCCCGGCAACTGCGAACCGGTCTGAAAGAACGTGATCGCCGGGTCGTGATTGATCGCCTCGGTGTGCATGGAGCGAATCACGCACAGCTCATCGATCACTTTCGCGGTATGCGGCAGCAGTTCGCTGACCCACGCGCCGCATTCTCCACGCCGCTCGAATGAAAATATCGATTCCGCCAGCGGAAAACTCGACTGCCCCGCGCTCATCCCGGTCAGGCGTTGTCCCTGCCGCACCGAATCGGGTAATTGCTGTCCGTGCAATTCCGCCAGTTTGGGCTTGTAATCGAGCAGTTCCATCTGCGAGGGGCCGCCGCTCTGAAACAGGTAGATAACCCGCTTCGCCTTCGCGGGGAAATGCGTCTCGGTCAATACGCCGGGGCGTCCCGCCGCGTGCGCGGCGCGGGGATTCACCAGCGAACCCAGCGCGGCGGCGCCAAGCCCCAGCGAGGTACGCGTCAGAAAATGGCGCCGGCTGAGAGTTTCAAACAATCGGTCTTCTTCGTTCATCAGTTCACCTTTTTACGATAAACGCATCCGAGTTGACGATCGTGCTCGCCACCACCGCACAGGCGGCCAGACCGGCGTCATCGTCCGTATCAAGACGCGGCGACTCGCCCGTCTCCAGCCAGCCCTTCGCCGACTCAGGCGCCCGGCTGAACGCATCCCGCTGACGCTCATACAGCAGGCGCAGCACGTCGAGTTCTCTGGGCGCCGGATCGCGAGAAGTCAGCGCGCGAAACGCGAAATCGATCCGCTCGTCCGGCATGGCGCTTTCTTGCGCCGTCATCCGCCCCGCCAGCGCCCGCGCCGCTTCGACGAACTGCGGGTCGTTCATCAGCGTCAATGCCTGCAGCGGCGTGTTCGTCTTCTGACGCCGCACTACGCAATAACTGCGGTCAGGCGCGTCGAACACATTCATGGTTGGATGCGGCACGGTGCGCTTCCAGAAGGTGTACAGGCTGCGCCGGTACAGTTTGTCTCCATGATCCTGCTCGTAATGCGAATTCATCCCGAACGACCATAATCCGTCGGGTTGATAGGGTTTCACGCTGGGGCCGCCGATGACGCCGTTCATTAATCCCCCCGCCGCCAGCGCGGCGTCGCGCAGCATTTCCGCCGTCAGGCGTTGGCGGGGCCCACGCGCCAGCCACCGGTTTTCTGGATCGTTAGCCAAAGCCTCCGCGGAAGCGACCGAAGTCTGACGATAGGTTCTCGACGTGACGATACGTTTCAGCATGGCTTTTTCATCCCATCCCGAGCGCATGAATTCCACCGCGAGCCAGTCGAGCAACTCGGGATGCGTAGGCAATTCGCCCTGAACGCCGAAATCCTCCGCCGTCTTGACGATGCCCCGGCCAAAGCACTGCTGCCACAGACGGTTGACCTCCACCCTCGCGGTCAATGGGTTATCGGGCTTCGTCAACCAGCGCGCCAGTCCAAGCCGGTTTTTGGGATAGTCGTCAGGATAGGGCAAAACACTCTGAATCACGCCCGGCTCAACCGCCTCGCCGCGCGCGCTGTATACGCCGCGCTGCAACACGTAGGCCTGCCTCGGCACAGACGCTTCCTTCATCACCATAATTTCATCGACGTCTTCCTCGATCGCGGCGCGTTGCGCGCGCAGATCGATCAACCGGTTGCGCAAGGCGATAGCGTCGAGATCGAAGTTCGACAGATAATAAGCATACAGCGCCTCCGTCTCCGCCTCGCTCCACTGAACTCGATCGAGATCGATTAACGTCCGCACGGCGTGTTGACCGATGGCTTCTTTTACAGCCAGCGGCGTCAACGCCTGGTTATAAACGATAACGTCGTCGATCTTTCCATCCTTGAAACCGCGCGACCGCCAGCGCGCGCCGACCCGAAGATTCGTGCCGATTCCATCTTTCACGAAAACGATGTCTTTTATCAGATGGTCACACAACGTTTTCATCGCGAGCGGCTCGCCGTTTACGTAAAAACGCACGCCCGCCGCCTTCGCCGAACCGTCGTATGTCAGCATTACGTGCGTCCAGGTTTCACGCGGCGCCGTTTCCTCAGAAACCAGATGAATGGCGTTGCCAGGAAACACGTGAGCCAGCCGGACATCGAAAAATCCGTCTTCAATCGAAACCTGATAGCCTTTAAAGCTGTATATGATTCCGCCTCGATTGGAGTGAAAAATCACGCCGTTTTGCAGATCGTTCGGAATCCAGACCCACATCCCCACGGAAAACGGCTGCGCCTTGCTGAACCGTCCCACGCCAGGAAAATCGAGCATCTGATCGCCGTCGATCAGCAGCCCCCCGCCGTGCGCGCCTTCCACCGGCCTGGGCGAAGTTTCCGCCAACCCCATGGTGACGGGATCAACAATGCGGCCCGTGTCGCTTCCTTCTTCGTTCTCGATGGATTCATTCGTCGCCGCGTCGAGTGTGTAGTGAGCCTGCAGGAATCGAGGTTCGATCTCTATTTCACCGCGTTTCGCCCTCGCCAGCCAATGCTCGAACGCATCCCGTTTGCGTGAATCAAGAGCGTCAAGTCGTGCTTGCACGGTTTGAATCTCGCCGTCCAGCCCCGCGAGTTTCGATTTCTGCTCATCGCTTGGCAACATCAGCGACGGCGAAGGCGTATCGCTCTGGCTCCACGTAATCTGCCCCGCTTCATCCAAGTTGTTGAAGAAGCTCGAAAGCTGGTAAAACTCTTTCTGCTTGATGGGGTCGTACTTGTGATCGTGACAGCGAGCGCATTGCACGGTCACGCCGAGAAAGGCTTTCCCGAAGGTATCAACTCGGTCGACCGCGTATTCCACCTGATACTCTTCGTTGACGATGCCGCCTTCGGCGTTCTGGGGATGGTTACGGTTAAACGCTGTGGCGAGAATCTGTTCCTGACTGGCGTTCGGTTCCAGGTCTCCCGCCAGTTGCCATTCAACAAACCGGTCGTAGGGCATGTTGCGGTTATAGGCGCCGATCACCCAATCGCGCCAGCGCCACATGGGCCGGTAATTGTCGGCCTGATACCCATAGGTATCCGCGTAGCGCGCCACATCGAGCCAGTTCATCGCCATGCGTTCGCCGTAGCGCGGCGACGCCAGCAGCCTGTCGACGACGTGTTCGTATGCATCCTGCGACTCGTCGGCCAGAAACGCGTCAATCTCTTCCAGAGTCGGCGGCAACCCGGTCAGATCGAACGTAACCCGTCGAATCAGCGTTTCTTTGTCCGCCTCGGGCGAAAATGAAAGCCGGTGTTCTTGAAGTTCCCGCTGGACAAACGCGTCGATAGAACGCGACGCCTCAGGCGCGGTATTCGCCTCAGCCAGCGCTTCCTCAGGTGGGATAAACGCCCAGTGCCGTTTGTATGCGCCGCCCTGTTCGACCCAGCGGTATAGAATCGCTTTTTCACGCGCGGAAAGCGTCAGGTCCGATCCGGCGGGAGGCATTACGCGTTCTTTGTCGTAGGAAAGCACGCGCCGCAGCATCTCGCTTTCTTGCGGTTTCCCCGGAACCACCGCCGATCCCTCCCCGATCAGTAGAGGGCCGTATGCGCCCTCCGCCGTGTCGAGACGAAGATTCACCATGCGATGATTGATGTCGGGGCCATGACACTTGAAACACCGGTCCGCGAGAATCGGTTTGACGTCGAAGTTAAAATCGGCGGCGGGCGAGCGCTCCAGCTCCGCCTGAACTTCGGGAGGGACGACCAGCGCTTCGTCCGCGCTCCACGCGCACAACGCCAGCGCCAACCACGCCGCCACACTCAGCATGCAGAACTTCTTCATCGCTCGCGCCGCCTTTCGCGATTCACTCACGCCACACGCTGAAACTTGGTGATGCGGCCGTAATCGATCCACTCGACTACGTAAATGTTGCCGTCCGCGTCCCAGCAGGCGCTGTGAGGCGAGACGAACTTGCCGGGGACCAGCGTCTCTTTCGGCACGTTGGGATATTGATCGGGTTTATTCCATTCCGGATCGCCGCCCAGGTGTTCGACCAGTTCATTATCCTTGTTGAAGATCGTCACGCGCCCGAACAGATCGGGAACAAGCAGGTCACCCTCGCGCTGGTCGAAATGACAGGGGTGGCGCAACTCATGAGCCACGTTTTTCACGTGCTTGCCGTCGAGGGTGAAATACTGAAGACGCACGTTGGCGCGGTCGGCCACCAGCACCAGCGGATCGTCGCCGCGCAGGTCGATGGTAATGCCGTGCGGGCAGTTCATCTTGCCGTCTTCCGAGCCCTTCCCGCCCCAGGTGCGGATGTATTCGGCGTTGGCGTTGTACTGATGGATATAACTCGAGCCGTATCCATCGGCGACATACACGTCGCCGTTAGGCGCGATCGCCACATTGGTCGGCGTATATTCCTTGCCATCCGCGTATACGCCCGACTGCTCGGGCTTCTCGATCGTCCAGATTTTCTTTCCGTCCAGATCGGCTTTAATCACCAGATCGCGCTTGGTGTCGGAGAGGTAGAGATACTCTTCGCCGTTCTCTTTATTGATCGTCAAACCGTGAGCGCCACCCTCAAACTCGTCGCCCCATGACTTGATGAACTTGCCCTTGTCATCGAAATAGATGATCGAGTCCTTGCCGGTGTGATGAACGATCACCCTTCCCTGTGAATCGACGCACACCCCGTGGGTATAGCCCAGCGTGATATGCTTGGGGATCACGCCCCATCCCTCGATCACTTCATATTTGTGTTTACCGCTTCCCTGCACCTTCCAGGGGTTCTTCGCCGCCAGCGCCAGATTGGGCATGGCCAGCGCGGCGGCGCCCGCCGCCGCTCCTTTTAACACGGACCGCCGTGTGATGGAATTCGAGATGCGCGTATAAGTCGTCTCTTGCATGATCCCCACTCCTTTACGGTAAAGCGAATTCTATAAAACCGATCTATTTAATCACATTTCATAACAAAAAGAAATCGCCGCCCGGGAAAAACCCGGCGGCGACGCTTTGAGGTTCACTAGAATCCTGCAAACGGACAGGATCTCCTCACGTAAGAACCAGCTCGTCACCCACCTGCCGCTGCAGTTCACTCAGGCGATAACTGAGCCGGTCGAGTACTCCACTATACGCTTTCTCGCCCGCCAGGTTATTCATCTCCCAAGGGTCTTCGACGAGATCGAACAGCTGCGTCTCTCCAACTTTGGGATACCGGATCAGTTTATACCGGTCCGTCCTCACCATGCGCTGAAAATCGACGTAGGAGCCGAAGATCGCGTCATACACACGATCGGTTTCACCTCGTAATAGCGGAGCGAGGCTTCGAAACTCGACCGTTTCGGGAACCTCGACGCCCGCGAGTTCACAAGTGGTCGCATACGTATTGTGCAGATAGACCAGTGAATCGATGCGCTTGTTTTTCTCCAGCCCCGGCCCGCAGAAGATCAACGGCATGCGGATGCTGTGATCGTATTGATTCTGCTTACCCATCAGCCCGTGCTGCCCCATCGCCAGCCCGTGATCGGCGGAGAAAACGATCAGCGTGTTATCCATCTCGCCGCTCGCCTCCAGCGTATCGAGAATGCGTCCGATCTGCGCGTCGGCGTGTGAGATGATCGCGTAATATTCCTGGATGTGAACCTTGATCTCATCCGGCGTCCGGGGAAACGGAGCCAGCCTCTCATCACGCAACGTGTACCGCTCGCCCTGGTCAAAGGGATGCTCGGGATAAAAATTCGGTGGAATCTGAATCTCATCCAGAGGATACAGATCGATGTACTCCTTCGGCGACTGGCGTGGATCGTGCGGCGCGTGAAACGCCACGTACATGAAAAATGGATCGCCGCCCGCCTCGCGGCCCTTCAGATAATCGACGGCCGCATTGGCCCAGCGCACGCTGCTGTGAACGATGCCGCCTTCTCCGTCGTCCATCCAATGACCTTCCCATTTAGGATCATAAGGCGTCCACGTGTTTCCCGGCGCGGGGCGGTTATACGCCTCGCCGCCGACCTCGGTCGAAGGCAGCATGCCGCCGCCATGCGGCCCCACGTGCTTGAACCCCTGCTTCAGCGCAAGGTCGCCATTATGCCATTTGCCCGTCATAAACGTGTCGTATCCCGCTCGGCCCAGCGTCTCACTCCACAACGGGACGCAAGGCGCCTCGCCCTTTCCCGCGTTTCCGATATCGTGCTGGGCGTGATAGATAAATCGGCCTGTGTTGAGCATAGCGCGGCTGGCGATGCACACCGCCCCGGTCCACGAGCCCTGATTAAAGGCATGAGTAAACGTCACTCCATTACGCACCAGGCGATCGATATTCGGCGTTTTCACGGCGGGGTTATTCAGCGATCCAATCGAGCGGAACGTCTGATCGTCGGTAAACAGAAACAGAATATTCGGCCTCGCTGCCGCCTCGGATCGAAGAATCGCCGGACAGGCGGCCGAAGCGGCGGCCAGCCCCATTGTATGAATAAACCCGCGTCGTTTCATCGCGTCTCTCCCGAAATCAAAATATCATGCTTAATCATCGCTGAAGTAATCAGGTCAGCCTACCACATTCCCGGCGCTTTTGTGAACGATTCCTCGAATTCATTTGTCTTGCTCAATGCGGTGTGATACATTTCAACCATATCATTTATTGCGTAATACACTGCCCCATGTCATTCACTCTATCGGGCGTTTTCGCCCCGTTTCGCGTTGCGGAGGATCACCTGAGATGAAGCGAACCCTATTGCCCGTCGTAATGCTGGTCTGTATTACCTTTAACGGATGTTTCGTGCCATTCCTGAATCCCCTCTGGACTGAAGACACCCTGCAATTCAAGCCGTCGCTGTTGGGCGACTGGCAAGATGACGATAGCCACGTTTTTCGTTTTTCCCGTAACGGAGACTCCAAACTGTACAATCTGGAATACATGGAGGATGGCAAAACTCTCGCGGTTCTTGAAGCGGGGCTGGTTGAGCTGGGCGGAGAACCTTTTCTGAACACCAAGGTGAAAGACCTTCCCTTGCAGGGAGACTTCCCCAAGATGCACCTGCTCCCCATTCGCCATATATTCAAAATCGAACTGAATGGGGAATTGAAACTGATTCCATTCAATGTGGACTGGATGAAAGATCAACTCGCGAACGAAAACGGCCTCGCACACGTCGTCAGCGAAGACGATATGATTCTCATCACCGCCAGAACCGCGGAACTACAGGTGTTTGTTACTCAACACGCCAAAGATCGGGACGCATTTGACGATCCGCTGACGCTGAAAAAAACGCAATGATCGCCACGCTGACCGAAACGCGAAAAGTCAATCCGCCATTGACGGATTTGCTGAGCCAGAACCGGGTTCTTACCCACGTGGGCGTGTTTTATATCAGTTTTTTCTCTATGTTTCTTGCGCCCGTCGCGCTGTTGAATCCGGTGTTTGGACGCATCGCGCTTCCGCTGCTCCGTATTGATCTGCTCAGCGCCCGGTTGCTGGGCTGGGTGAATCCTGGCTCCAGCGCCACTCTGGCGGGTATTCGAGGCGGATCAGGTTTAATCGTACTGCTCGCCGCCTTGATTGTGTTGTATCTTCTTCCTCAATTGGTGGTATGGCTCTACTACCGGAAGCGGTATCGTTCGCTTGCGTTTTGTCTCGTTGTCATGAGTTCAATAGCCATAATGAATTTCGCTCATGAACGGATTTGCATACGTGGCTATGATCTCGTCCGCACTTACACGGGCCAGACCGTCACGCTCTCCGAATTAACCCGGGAATGCGGCGCGCCGCTGTTTTGCGGAAAGGGATTCGATGGTCTCCACTACGCGTATTATTCCGATGGAGAAAACGTCGCCAGCGTTCTGATCGAAAATGCTGAACGGGCGCAAGTCAACATCAAAACTTTCTACTGGATCGATTAACGGCGCTGGCTTTCTCTCATTCAAACGCTTCCTTGCCGAACGCCGGAATCCGTCCGCCAGGTTTTCAGACTCCACCGGATCATCCACACGCTGAAAATCGCGATAGGCGTCAGCGCCAGTTCGATCCACCAGGGGGAATGAGTTTTTAAAACATCCGCCAAATAGGCGTACGTCGCGATTCCGTCGACCAGCGTCATTAACAGAAAACCATACCAGAACAATAGGATACGCCGCTGCGCGATGGCTTGCAGCGCGAACACGCGCGACGCCGTGTGAAAGAGAATTGTAATCAGCCGTTCATACGGCCCCGCCAGCCAGAGAACGCCCGCCACAGGAAAAGCCGACGCCGATGCCAACGCGCCGCCGATCGCCGCGCCAAGCCCGAGCAAAGCCGCTTCAAACGCGCCCGCGCCAATTCCCACCGCCATCGCGTTCTTCACATTTTTCGCCATGCCGCGCGCCCACAGAGCGAACAGATACGTAACGCCGATCTCGAACACGCCGGTGTAGGCGCCGCCGTAAAAACATCCCCAGATGAGATACGCGGCGTGCGGCATCCTCTCCTTGCTCCATTCCAGCACCGGTTGATAAGCGAAATACGCGGCGATAAATTTCAACGCCACGCCCAGCGTCCACACCCCCGCGCCCGCCCAGAACCAGCGCCACGCCGCGTGCGATCGCATCCGCCAGACAATAACGTATCCACAAGCGATGGCGATCATCAACACGCCGCCGAACACGAACAGCGAATTCCCGCGCTTTTCCGCCGCCGCTTCGATCAGTAGATTCGTCTCGCCAACCGCATCATGCGGTGTAAGGACGGCGGAATATTCGCCCGTGACTCCGCGGATATCAACGTGATCCGACAGAGTCAGTTTCCCCCACGAAAAGTTCTTCAGTTCATCGCCATTCGGATTAATCAATCTGAATTCGCACGTACCCGAGCGTAGACTCGAACTGACTGACAGCGTCAAATTTGAGGCGGATTCGGTTACATCAAATGGAAAACTCGCCGATTCTGGTTGGCCCGCGTGTTGAATTGTCAGATCGAGTAATGGAGCAGCGAAAGAAGAAACAGGAGATATGAGAAAACAAACACAAATGCAAACCCATCGATGAATCGTCATGATCGGATCCCCCCGGAAATCGCGTTACGGCGAATACATATAGTTTACGCTAAAGGGCGTCAATTTAATTCGAGGATTCAATCTCGATCAGACATTCTTCGATGATATCGAGCGCCCGCCCCATCTGTTCTTCAGTAATCATTAATGCGGGAGTCAGCGTCAGGATGCACCCCATCGTCAATTTGAACGAAAGCCCGCGCGTCAAGGCGCCATACATCGCAGCCTCGGCTTCATCTAGCGCCTTCTCTTTCGTAGCGCGATCCCGAACCAGTTCCATACCCAACAGCAGGCCCAGCCCGCGGACGTCGCCGATCAGCGGATGCCGATCCATCATGGCGCGCATGCGTTCCAACGCGAATTCTCCCACCCGCGCCGCGTTTTCACACAGTCCTTCATCTTCGATCACGCCCAGCGCCGCTAATGCCGCCGCGCACGCCACCGGGTTCTTTTCGTGGGTATAGTGTCCCAGCGCCTTATCGGCCATCGCTTCGTTGAGCCCTTCGCGAGCGATTAACGCCGCAAGGGGGAACACGCCGCCGCCCAGCCCTTTGCCGATCACCAGCATGTCGGGCGTGATGCCGTAATGCTCAACGGTGAACATTTTTCCTGTGCGGCCAAGACAATGTGGAATCTCATCGAGAATCAGCAGCGCGCCGTATTTGTCGCAGGCGGCGCGCACTTTCTTCCAGTAATCGGCGGGAGGAAGAAACGGCGTACTGCGTACCGTCTCGGCCACCACCGCCGCGACGTCGCCTTCTTTTTCAAGCATGTATTCGATGTAATCGGCGCACTTCAGGTTGCACGTTCCCTCACATCCCCAGATACAGCGGTACGCGTCCGGCGGCGGCGCGTGTTCGCAACCGGAAAGCAGCGGTCCCACCCCAGCTCGGAAAATCGCTTCGCCGCCCAGCGAAATCGCGTCCAGCGACGCGCCGTGAAACGAATCCCACATCGAAATGGTTTTATGGCGTCCGGTGGCGGCGCGCGCCAGTTTCAGCGCCATGCCGATCGCAGCGGTTCCACCCGGAGCGAACAAAACCCGGTTCAGATCGCCGGGGGCCAGCGAGGTCAGTTTTTCCGCCAGTTCGATCGCGGGCGCGTTGGTATACCGTCTCGTACAGAAAGAAAGTTCGTGTAACTGGCGCTCGATCGCCTTAATCACGCGGGGATGACTGAATCCGGCCTGATGGACGTTATTGCCGTGAAAATCGAGATAGCGCCGCCCCTGCGTGTCTTCAATATAAACTCCGCCGCAGGCGCGCATGGCGTTCAGGCAGGGCGACGAGAGAGACTGATGCAGAAACACATCGGCGTCGCGTTTGAGTAGCTGTCTGGTTTTCTCGTCGAGATGCTCGTCCTGCCATTGCTGGCGTCGCGGCGTGATATTGAGATCGCCTTCCGATTTCAGATGGCTGACGTCGCGTCCATTGGTCATCCGTTCTCTCCCGGTCAGGGGCGTTCGCCGCGCGCCAGCCGCGCGTTGATGTCGTCCAGTACGGCGGGCAGGTCGATCACGCTGTCGATCACGTAATGCGCTCCCGCCTGCGCCAGCTTCAAATAGGCCTTCTCCCGCTTCTTGTTGAGCGTCTTGTCATCGCCGAAATTGACCTCGGCGGGCCGCAGCCCCATCTCGTTGCCGCTCATCACCACGCCGACCGTCCACATGTTGGCGTTGAGACCTTCATCAATATCGGGAACCGTATCGCCGATCTTCACCACGGCTTCCATCGGATACACGCGCAATTCCTGAGCGATTTTCAGGCACATCCACGGTTCGGGACGCCCGGCGGGAACATCGCTGGCGCATGTATCCGCGTCGGGTGAATACCCGTGTTTTTTTGCGTCGCCAGCCACCAGTTCCATCATTTCACGGTTATAGCCCGTGGTCGAACCGATCTTCATGCGGCGTCCCCGAATATCGCGCATCGTGTCGATCACGCCCGGAACCAGTTCGTTATAATCGAGAATGCATTTCAATTGCAGCGGAATAAATTCCTGATACATCGTGTCGATATCCGCTTCGCTGCATTCGCTTCCATGTTTGGCGCGCCAGGCTTCCGCCACAGGTTCCATCTGGCTGATCATTTTAATGTGCTCGCGTTTCGCCGCGCCCATGGGACCGCGCGCCTGTTCCATGTTGATCTCAACGCCGTGATTCTTGAACACTTCAATAAATACAACCGCCGGAGCGAAACAGCCGTAATCGACCGTCGTGCCCGCCCAGTCGAAGATCGCCGCTTGCAGCGGCCCTCGGTACGTGCGTTGAAAAACAAAGTCCATTCGCTTTCTCCTTCAAGAGCGCCGGGCGAAAACCGCCGAGGCGATATTCATTTTTCCAGTTGAATGATGCACTACGCTTGCGTCACCGCGATGGCGCCGCCGTCAGCGGCAAATCGATTTTCATCTCCGTCATGACCTCACGAATCGCGCCAATCAGCGTTTTGACGTGACTCGTGTCGATTCGACCGATGTTGCCAATGCGGAAGCAGTCCGCGTTGCTCACTTTGCCGGGGTAGATGACCTGATCCCGCTCGTTCAAACGGCGGTAAAATTCTTCGAAGTCGAATTGAGGATGATTCGGATACCGGAACGACGTAATGATGTATCCTTGAATCTCGGGCTGGAGGTATTCCTCAAAGCCCATCTCCCGCATGGCGCTCACCAGCGTCTCATAATTCGCTTTGTAGCGCGCCGCGCGCCCGGTCACTCCGCCTTCTTCGTCGAGTTCGCGCAACGCCTGCCTGAACGCAAGCAGCGTGTGCGTCGGCGGCGTGAATCGGAACTGGCCGTTTGACTCCAGCCCTTTCCATTGACCGTACAGATCAAAACTTAAACTGCGCGCGAATCCTTCTGTCTTGAGAAACGGCTCTTTGCGCGCGATCGCGAATGAAAAGCCGGGGACGCCCTCAATGCACTTGTTGGCGGATGAGACCAGGTAATCGACATGACATTCAGCCAGGTTCAGCGGAACGGCGCCAAAACTGCTCATCGCGTCGACGAAAAACAGGCGATCGTGCTTCGCGCAAATCTCGCCCACTTCACGCACCGGGTTAAAGATGCCCGTCGTGGTTTCACAGGAAACCATTTCCACGTGGGTAATCGCCGGGTCGGAGGCGAGAGTCTTGTCGATCTCCTCCAACGACGGGAGTTCATTCTCGGGGTACTCCAGCACGGCGATATCGATCTTCAACACGCTCGCGATTTTTTCAATGCGCTTTCCGTACGCACCGTTAATGACGACCAGCAGTTTTCCATCAGGCGGAATGCACGATGACAATACCGCCTCCAGACCGAACGTGCCGCTGCCCTGCATCGGAATCGCGGTATACGTCTCTTCGGAGACTTCGCCGATAGAGAGCAGCTGAGCGCGAATGTCGCGCACCGTCTGAATGAATTCAAAATCGCGCGACCCCAGGTCGCGCAACATGGCTTCTTTTACGCTGAGACTGGTTGTGAGAGGCCCGGGGGTGAATAAAATTTTATCCGCGCTCGGCTTTGTCATCACGCCGCTCCTTTTTCCGTTGAGAAAATAACGAAGCATCAGTATATCGGTATTCTGTTCGCATCCCCATCCACGCACGCGTTAGTTTTACATGAAAATCCAGCGCGGGATGGCCATACGCCCATGCGCCGGGTAGACTCTCCACTTGAATCGTCAAATCGAATCATTACACTACTAAACAGATGCCGAAGTCATTCCCGCACATCAAAAACTCAACGATTTTGTAACTTTTTCGATTCAGGGAGGCGATCTCGCCCTCCAACCCGCTCTATCCAACTCTCAGAACAGGAGAACTGAAAACGAACGGAACCATGCCGAAAAATGACGGACTCTATGTATTCATGATCAGCGTTCACGGTTTGGTGCGCGGCCACGAGATGGAACTCGGCAGCGACGCTGATACCGGTGGACAAATCAAGTATGTAGTGGAACTCGCCCGGGCGCTTTCCGATCATTCCCGCGTAGCCCGCATTGATCTCGCCACTCGGCGCGTGTTCGATCCCCGCATCGATGATTCCTATTCCGAACCCGAAGAACAACTCAGCGACAAAGCGCGCATCGTGCGTCTTCCATGCGGCCCCCGGCGTTATCTGCGCAAAGAATCTCTGTGGCCCTATCTCGACGCGTTCGCCGATGAGTGCATCAAACACTTCCGGCGCATCGGGCGAATCCCTCACGTCATTCATGGACATTACGCCGACGCGGGGTATCTCGCCGCCAAACTCGCCAACCTGCTGGGCGTGCCGATGGTCTTCACCGGCCATTCGCTGGGCCGCGTCAAAAACGAACGGCTGCTTGAAAGCGGTTTAAGCCAGGAAACAATCGCACGCCGCTATAACATTGAGCCGCGTATCGAAGCCGAAGAAGAAGCGCTCAACACCGCATCGCTGGTCGTGGTCAGCACCAGTCAGGAAATCGAAGAACAGTACGAACGCTATCAGAATTATCAGACTGATAAGATGGTCGTAATCCCGCCGGGCATCGACCTCGAACGCTTTTATCCGCCCGCGCGTTTTCAGTTTCAACACACCTACATGCAGGAACTTTCGCGTTTTCTTCAGGAGCCGCGCAAGCCGATGATCCTCGCGCTGTCTCGCCCCGACGAACGAAAAAACATCACGACGCTGATCAAAGCCTATGGAGAGAATGATGAACTTAAACGCATGGCCAATCTGGTGATCGTCGCAGGCAACCGCGACGATTACCGTGAAATGGATACCGGCGCGCGAGACGTCCTCAACGAGATTCTCTATCTGATCGACCGGTACGACCTGTACGGCCGCGTGGCTTATCCGAAACATCACGTGGCGGATGAGGTGCCCGACATATACCGCATCGCCGCCAAAACGCGCGGCGTTTTCGTCAATCCCGCGTTGACCGAACCCTTCGGCCTAACCCTCATCGAAGCCGCCGCCTGTGGATTACCCATCGTCGCCACCAATGACGGCGGACCGCGCGACATCACCGCCAACTGTTCGAATGGCTCCCTGATCGATCCTCTAAACTCCGAAGACATGGCCGATGCCATCACTGAAATTCTGCGCAACCCGACTCGCTGGCGCAATCTTTCACGCAACGGGCTGCGCGGCGTCCGCCGTCACTATTCATGGAGCGGCCATGTCAAAACTTACGTACAGACCATCCAGCGCTTCATCCGCGACGCGCGTCCCAAACCTTTCTGGACGACTTCGGGCAAGCGTCTGCTTTCCAGCGACCGCCTCGTTATTTCCGACATCGACAATACCCTCATCGGTGATTCAGAAAGCCTTCAGGAATTGATGAAACGTCTGAAATCGTCCGATCGAAAAATCGGGTTCGGCATCGCCACCGGCCGGCATCTGCAAAGTTGCCTTCAGGCGTTTGATGAATGGAAGGTCCCCCGGCCCGATATCCTGATCACCTCCGTCGGCGCCGAAATCTATTACGGGCACGATCTTTCGCCCGACGCCGACTGGACGCGGCATCTCGACTACCGCTGGGAACCCGATCGCCTGCGCGAATTCATGCAGCAATTTGAAGGCGTCCTTATTCAGGAAGATGAATTTCAGCGCCGACATAAACTGAGTTTTTATTACGACCCGAACGTCGCGCCGTCGAAGCGCGACATCATTCGCGAAATTCGCCGCAACAAGTTTCAGGTCAAAACTATATTCTCACACCAGCAGTATCTCGATTTTCTTCCCATCCGCGCATCAAAAGGTCTTGCGGTGTGGTACCTCGCCAACAAGTGGGGCCTGCCGATGGATCACATTCTCGTCGCGGGCGACTCGGGCAACGATGAAGAGATGCTGGCCAGCAGCGCGCTGAGCGTCGTGGTGGGCAACCACGATCCTGAACTCGCCCACCTCAAGGGCTCGCCCACTATCTATTTCGCACAGGGTGAATACGCGCGCGGCATATTGGAAGGAGCCGATCACTACGGCTTTTTCGGCGATATTCGCGTTCCACATAAGGAGGAAGCATGATTGAAATCATCCGCAAAACCATCGAATCCAACCATAACGCGCTGTATGCGTTTTTACGGCAGCTGACCGGTCTCGACCGTCAGATTCTGCTCCAGTCGGATGTGTGGGACGCGTTCACCGCGTTCTGCGAATCGACCGCCGAATGCGACTTGCGCCACACGCCCTTTGAACGCGTGGTGCGCCGTACTCAGGAGGTTTGCGTCTCGGGTTCGTGGTTATGCTTCGCCATCCGGCCCCGCGTGGCGGAATGGATCTACGTGCGCTTTCACGCCGAAACCGTCGATTTCGAAGAGATCGGAGTCTCCGCGTTTTTACGGTTCAAAGAGCGCCTCGTCAACACCTCTCAGGGCGACGATGACTGGGTGATGGAAATCGACCTGAGCCCGTTCAACCGCGACTTCCCCAAACTCTCTGAACCGCGCAATATCGGCCGAGGCGTCGAGTTTTTAAACCGCTATCTCTCCAACCGCCTGTTCACTGAAAATCGTAATGGACACAAGTCACTGCTCGATTTCATGCGCGTTCACCAGTGCCACGGCATGCAGTTGATGGTGAACAATCGGATCACCGATAACCGGGGATTGCGTTCCGCGCTCCGCGCTGGTCTCGATTACCTCTCCGGCCAGCCTCAGGACGCGGAATGGGACGCCGTCGCCCATGAACTTCAGAATCTCGGCTTCGAGCCGGGCTGGGGCCGAACCGTGAAGCGGATCGTCGAATCGTTCCACCTTCTGACCGACATCATGGAGGGCCCCGATCCCGACATGATCAGCCGCTTTCTCAGCCGCATCCCCATGATCTACAACTTGGTCATCCTTTCGCCGCACGGATATTTCAGTCAGGGCAAGGTGTTCGGTCTTCCCGACACCGGCGGTCAGGTGGTTTACATTCTCGATCAGGTTCTGGCGCTCGAACAGGAAATGCGCGACCAGATCCGCGAACACGGTCTCGATATTGAGCCGCAGATTCTCGTCGTCACACGCCTGATTCCCGATGCGGGTGAAACCAGCTGCGATCAGCACATCGAACCCATCGTCGGAACCCAGAACGCCAAAATTATCCGCGTGCCGTTTCGTAATGAGCAAGGCGACGTCGTTCCTCACTGGATCTCGCGATTCAACGTATGGCCTTATCTCGAACGCTTCGCCATTGAGGTGGAGAAAGAGATTCTGTCCATTCTTGACGACAGCCCCGATCTTATTATCGGCAATTATTCCGACGGCAACCTGGTCGCTTCGATCCTGTCGCGTCGTCTCAACGTCACTCAGTGCAACATCGCTCACGCACTGGAAAAATCGAAATACCTCTTCTCCGATCTCTACTGGCACAACCTCGATCCTCAATATCACTTCGGTTGCCAGTTCACCGCCGACATCATCGCCATGAACACCGCCGACTTCATCATCGCCAGCACCTATCAGGAAATCGCCGGAAACGCCGACAGCGTGGGGCAATACGAAAGTTACCATTCATTCACTATGCCGGGCCTGTATCGCGTCGCGTCCGGCGTCGATCTGTTCGATCCCAAATTCAACATCGTTTCGCCGGGCGCCGACCCCCGCATTTACTTCTCCTACAAAGAGACCGATCGCCGCCTTAAAGACATGCAGGGCGAGATATCCGATCTGCTCTTCGGCGAGGCGCGCGATGGCGTGCGCGGCGCGTTGGCCGATTCGGATAAACCGGTCCTCTTCACCATGGCGCGCATGGACAAAATCAAAAACCTGACGGGATTCGTCAGTTGGTACGCCAACTCAACCGAATTGCGTGAAGCCGCCAACCTCGTGGTGGTGGGGGGATACACCGATCCCAACCGCTCCGGCGACAATGAAGAGCGCGAACAGATTTATCAGATGCATAATCTGTTCGACGAACACAATCTCGATTCGAGCGTGCGCTGGATGGGGCTTCAACTCGATAAACGGCTGGCGGGCGAGGTCTACCGCGTCATCGCCGACCGCAAAGGCGCGTTCGTTCAGCCCGCGTTGTTCGAAGCGTTCGGTCTCACCGTCATTGAGGCGATGTCGTCGGGTCTGCCCATCTTCGCCACCCGCTACGGCGGCCCCAATGAAATCATCGTCGACGGCGTCTCCGGTTTTCACATCGACCCTAACCACGGTGAAGAAGCCGCCCGCAAAATGGCGGCGTTCTTCGAGCGTTGCCAGGAGAAGCCATCGTATTGGGATGAAATCTCCAATGGAGCCATCGAACGCATCCGGACGCGGTATAACTGGAAGCTCTACGCCGAACGGCTTATGAGCCTCTCGCGAATTTATGGATTCTGGAAATATGTTTCCAATCTGGAACGAGAGGAAACGCGCCGCTACCTGGAAATGTTTTACGGCGCGACCTACCGCAATCTGGCCAACGAGGTTCCCCACGCCTGATCGCGCGGTCTCGTCATGGATGCTTGATCACGATCGTCTGATTGATCAACGGCGAGCCGATTCGGGTTGGCGGCGCGTCGAGCCAATACACGGTAACGGCGTCGATGCGTTCAAGCGATCCAAAACCAAAATGCTGAACGGCGCTGGATTGAGACAGGTAGCTGGAACCGCCATCCACCATTCGCATCCATATCCGTTTCCCCGCGGTCGCCGTAATCCGTACGCCATAAGTCTGTGCGCTGGTCCCCGCCAGTTTGACTTTTATCCATGAGCCGGAGGGCGTCCGGTTTTCGAGCAGCAACGGGTGTGAATCGATGCAATTCACCGCGATGTCCATGTCTCCGTCGCCGTCGTAATCCAGCAGCGCGGACCCTCGGCACGACTCGATTCTCAGCTGATTCATGCTCTTTTCCGTATTTTCCATGAATTTCGTCCCGAGATTCTGGTAGAACGAGACGCCTTGCTTATATGGCGATTCGCCCCGGAGCGAATCGGCTTGTGGATACAGATGTCCGTTGGCGGTAAACAGATCGAGAAATCCATCCGAGTTGAAATCGCACCAATGCACTCCCCACGTCACTTTCGCGTAACTGTTTTGCGAAAGCCCAAGCGCCCCAGTGACGTCGTCCATCAATCCTCCGCCCAGGTTCCTGTAGATCAGATCGGTCTGGTACGCATACGAAGTCACGGCCAGATCGATGAAGCCGTCATTATCGAAATCCCCTGGAGCCAGGCCCATACTGGCGTGAGCCTGACCGTTTTTCGTAAAGGCGCCGCCAGACGAGTAACTCATATCCTCAAAATATCCATCGCCAATGTTTAGAAAAACGCAATTGGATGACGAATCGTTCGCCACATACAAATCAAGATCGCCGTCGAGATCCAAATCCATAAACACAACCCCCATCGCGCGCCCATCATCCATACGTAAACCACGTTTCACTGCTTCATCATGAAACCCGCCGAATCCATCGTTAATCAACAGGCGATCCGGTTGTGAATTAAACGCCAGGGGGTGAGGAAACACGGCCATTCCGTGAAACTCGCCCCGCAAATCGCCGTCACGAGCAGGATCAAAATCGACGTAATTCCCTACATAAAGATCGAGATCTCCGTCGTGGTCAACATCGCCAAACGCCAGGCCGGCGCAATAGCCGTCGTCATCCGCCCCTGACCGCGTGGAGATATCTTCAAACGTTCCGTCGCCCCGATTGAGATACAGGACGTTGCGGCCATAATTTCCCACGTATAAATCGATCCATCCGTCGTTGTTCACATCGCCCCACACCGCCGCCATGCCGAATCCCGGATCGCCCACTCCCGCCTGTTCCGTCACATCGGTAAAGCGTCCCCCGTCGTTACGAAACAACGCGTTGCGCCATCGGAGATCGGGCGTTATAGCGTCGGGCCGGCCGTTAACGAAATACAGATCGTCGTCGCCGTCGTTATCATAGTCGCCCACTGCTACGCCCGACCCCATCGCATCGATAATCCAGCGCTTGTCCGCGTGACCGAGACGATGTTCAAACGTAGTGATCCCGCTCGCCTCGCTCGCGTCGGCAAATTGAAACGCAACGGATTCTGGAACGAGAGGTGAAGACATACACGAAGCAGGATCATTGGATTCAGCGGCGGTTGAAGCGGGGGGAGCGGCGTCAGAAGTTTTTTCCGCAATCTCTGGCTCTTCGAATTGGCGTTGTGTAGAACCGGCTGTTTCCGATTCACGAAGCAATTCACGCAATGAGATGGAATCCGGATATTGTTTCAACGCGGCTTCGATCGCTGATCTGAATTCTTCCATCCGGCCGATACGCAATAGAGATCCCGTTTTCAATTCCCAATACCGCTCAAGCCCTTCCAACCTAGAGTCGCTTACCTGCTCCAGATGTTCGAGGCAATTTTGATAGTTCTGGTGGAAATACTCGATCTGGCCGGCCAGAAACCGCAACCGGTCATTCTCTCGCCCTGTCTTCAATACGCTTTCGACCAGACGTTGCGCCAGGTCTGAGCGCTCGACGCTGCAATATTCAACCGCCAGCTCAAACGCTTCGTCGGCGGTTAACAATTCTTTTCTCGATTCAAGGGAATGAATACGGTTCAGTTTTCCCTTACCCCATGAATTAAGATAAGCCGCCGCGTCCCGAATCGGTTCAAGTTCCTTGTTTTTTTTCTGCCGGGCCAGGCTGACAATCAATTGATTGTACGCCTCAAGGTGAAATGGATTATCTTGTACGGCCTTTCTCAAATATCCTTCCGCCCGGTCCGGTCGTCCGTCGGCGTTTTCAATTACTCCCAGTTCCTGATACACCAGTGGATGCTCTGGTTTTAACCGGGCCGCTTCCAGCAGAACACGGCGCGCCTGCTCGTATTCGCCTCGCCGTGACAGTAAAGCCCCTTTCACAAACAGGCCATCCGCATGAACCGGCTCGATTCGCAACAAATCATCGATCCAGCGGCTTGCGGAATCGTATTGATTGGAGATATACGCCAGCATGGCGGCCCGATAGAGAAGAACAGGGTTATCAGGTTCCGCCGTAACAGCCTGTTTGAAGATATCCATCCCTTCACTGGTATGATTGGTCAGGATCAGGAGTCTGGCCAAGTGGGATTTCAACAAACCCGACTCAGGAAAACGCTCACACAAGTCCGAAAGAAACGTCATCCATTGTTCATCAGGTTGAATTGACTGGAGGACGACATCAAACTTTATGATTTCATCCAAAGAGAGGTTATCTTTGAAACGCCTCAATTCAATTCGCGCTCTCTCCGGAGAATGACCGCGAATCGCTTCGATCACAGCCTCTATCGAACAATAGCCATAATTTGAATTAAAACAAATAGTTACAAATAAATACACAAGCAGCATTCTTCTGCTGTGAACCAATTTCCCCATTGGAGTTCCACCTCAAAACATGATTATGTCAAATCAATTATAACAAATTTTTTATACGATCAATCGATACAATATAACAATAATTCAATCGGTTGTTATCTTGCCAAAATCCATGATCCCTTAAATTTCTGTTGTCAACCAGAAACAAAAAAAGGCGGCCAGGGCCGCCTTTTTGCATCGCCATCAGAATCGTCAACCGGCGTCATTTTCTCGCTTCCATCACCAGGTTGAACGGAGTCTCAGCCGCCGTGCGGACGCGTGCGAAGCCAGCCTGTTCCGCCACCGCCTTCAGCCGCCCCGGACCCGCCTGCGCGCCAAGCGCCATCCCGCCATCCTGGCTGAGCGCGTTAAGCGTACAGATCATCGCGGAAAACGCATAACTCATCCGCCCCACTGGCGTGAAATTCTTCTCCAGTTCATCGTGAGCGAACGGTTCGACCAGCATCACCATTCCATCGCCCTCGAGCCGGGCCTTGGCGTAACGCATGACGCCGACCGGATCTCCCATGTCATGCAGTGAATCAAAAAAAGAGATCAGATCGAACTCGCCGTCATAGCCTTGCGCCCCGGCGCATTCAAATCGAATGTTGCGCAATCCCTTCTCCCGAGCGATCTCCGCCGCATGCTTGATCGAGGGTTTGTGATAATCAAAACCGGTGAATTGCGATTTGGGAAACGCCTCCGCCATCAACAGCGTCGACAAGCCATGTCCGCAACCGACATCAGCCACGCGAACGCCCGCCCGCAGTTTTTCTTCCATGCCGTCAAGCGCGGGAATCCATTCGCCCAGCAATCGATTGATGTATTCGGGCCGGAATGAGAGTTCGGTCCCGCAGAACAGGCAGCTGTTGTGCATCCCCCACGGAAGGCTCCCCCCGCTTCGATAAGCCTCCGCGACTTTCTCTTCATCAATTGCGATTGAGATCAGTCCGTAAAAATGACCGATAGCGTACATCGGACTGTCTTCATCGGTAAACGCCGCGATCTGGGCTTCGTTCATGTTGAATTGATCCAGCATCGCGTCGTATTCAACGTACCCCGCCGCTGCCTGAGCGCACAGCCATTCAAGCGCGCATCGCTCGTTCACATGAGCGCGCCGCGCAAGTTCACCCGCCGAGGCGGGCGCCTGTGCCAACGCGTCCCACATGCCCAGCCGGTGACCGACGATCACCAGGGGCGCGGTCGCAGCCGCTGAGAGTTCCGTCATCAGTTTTTCGCCAAATTGCTCCACGCTAGTTTCACAAACCTGCATTGAATCACCTCATGATACGATCGTGATCTCAGCCGAAATTACGGCTGGTCTCAATCTATATCCAGGCTGTACCCATTTATTTCAAATAAAATTAACATAACCGATCTAATTACCCACAATTCATGCAACAGAATAATGCAGGTCTACAGCCGCCCACAAAAAAAGGCGGCCAAGGCCGCCTCTTTCATTGCCCGATTCTCTTATCATTCACTCTTGAATGAAGCCGTGATACAACCCCATGTAATAAGGCAGCAGATAAACGGCCCCGCTGGCGAGCGTGCGCCCGTCGCCGCCGTAATTCAACGCATAGGGATCGGTGTTCCAGTGATTGAAATGACGCTCTTGGATTGGTAAAACTTTTCCGTTTACTCGCACGCCGCGCGAACGACGCGGCTCTTCATACGGTTCCGCCTGCGCCTGCCGGGGCAGCAGAACGATGTCGAGCCGGTCGCTGTTGTGCAGCGGCCAGTTCGCCCGGTCGAGTGGAAAGCCATGCAGCGTCGCCATCGAATCGTCCAGCCAGCCCTCCCACGGTTGCAGCCAGTAACTCCCCCACGGATTTGAATATTGAATTCCATATGAACACGCGGCGAAGGCGTAGTTAAAAAACGGGTTCATCTCGGGCTGATCCATGATCCAGTATTGATAAAACGAATACGCCATCTCCGATCGAAGCGTTTCGTCTTTGGTATAACGGATCAGATCGTAATAATTCATCACCGCCATTTCATCGTCGGACTGGTTGCCCGAGCCGATGCCGAACTGTACCTTGGCGATCATGGCATTGGTATCGAAAGCGTCCTTCTCTCTGAGCTCCCGGATCGCGTCGCTGTACTTCGCGTCGCCGGTGATGTGCTCTGCCACCGTCAGATACGAAAGAATGCTCAGCGATTTCAGCCCGCGTTCGCTCCACCAGTTAGGATCGTGATTGAGCGCGTCGGGTGAGTAAACCGCCCAGCGAGTCGGCGTGCCATCGTGATCGATCAGACAGTAATCGTTCCGCATCAGGTGATCCGTCAGGTTGCGCACCACCTCGCGCACGGCGTCTTTTTCGGCGTCCGTCTCGGCGGCGAGTTCGTAATACTGCGCATAAAAAAAGTAATGCCCATCGAGTTCGTCTGAGCTCGTATCGGTTTTATACCAATACTTGCCGTCGCGCGTCTTCACCCAGCGGGGCGTGTAAACCTTCCACAGCGTATCTCCGTTGTCGCGATCTTCCCGCTGTCCTTCGAGCGTGTGCCCGTGGCGCAGATTGGGGTCAGGCTCCGTGGTGGGCAACACGGTGCGAGCCACGAAACCGGGCTGCTGTTCGATCTCTCCATTCGCGGGTGCGATGCTTAAATAGCGCAACGCTTCAAAGGCTTTCGTCGCGCGTTCTTTGGCCTTGGGATCTTTCGTCGCCGCGTAGGCGAAACACTCGCCCGCGCCATACATGCTGGTCCAGAGACCATCGTTGTCGCTGTCTGAATAAATGATATGGCTCTTGTCGCCGGGCTTTTCGAGATTCACCTCGGAGAGATAACCGAACTCGGTGCGCTTGATGAATTTATCGGCCTCGTCTTCATAAAACGCCGCTTTTTGAGCGAGTGTCATATCCTGAAAACCGATGAAACCAACGCCCTTCGCGGTCGCGAACCAGGCCTCTCCTTTTTCGTTCACCGTGACGCCGCGCACATCGTCGCCGGGCAGCCAACGCGGCCCCTGACGATACGCGAAGCCGTCGCCGTCATACCGGATCGCCCCGACCGGCCCACCGAACCACACCGCGCCGCCGCCCGCCGCCGCGCAGGTGAAGCGATTGATCGGCAGGCCGTCTTTGCCCTCAAACAGCGTCCATGACTTTCCGTCAAACATCCCCACGCCTTGCGGCGAACCAAACCACATGCGCGATTGCTCGTCGAAAGTCAGCGCTTTCACCTCACGCGGCGCCCAGCTGCGCCCACTCTCATCATTGGGATAAACCGGCTTGAACGCGGCCCCATTGCTGGAAAGATATAAACCGTTTTCCGTTCCTGCGGCGATCGCGCCAAACGGCCCCGCCTTGATGCAATAGGCTTCGCCCGGATACGGCGCTCCCGGCGACACCGGCGCCTGCTGGATCGCCTCACTGACGATCCGATTGATCCCGTTGTTCATGGCGAACCAGGGAGTATTCGCTAGCGCCGCGTCGTTGACGCCATCCACGGCGTTCCACCCCGCCGGTTCGATCTTCGGTTCGATCCGCATCCATGTGGCGCCCGTGAGCGCAATTACCGCATCATTCGTGATTACGATCAGGGTTACTGGCCCATCGACGCCGTCGATGGTTTTCCATGAGGCTCCGTCGAATGTTGACAAGCCCTTGTCCGTCCCCGCATAGACTTTACCCGAGTTCGAAATCGCGATACTCAGCACGTTATTCGACAACAAACCATCCGCCTTGGTATAGGCGCGGGATACTTCCTGTTGAAATACGCCGGCATGATAAACCGGAGGAACCGGCTGAGCGTATGCCGTTATCAGACAAATGGTCGCAAACAGAAAAAAGTGAAAAATTCTCATTCTTCCCATCCTCGTCAAATCAGATTATTTAGGGTTTCTTACTATATCGCTTCCGGGACAGATTCAAATAGTCAATCTTGACGCAAGCATAGTGCATCATTTATTTTCTGTCTCTAATTAAATCAGAGTTTTTTATCACCACTTGTGCTATGGTTATATTTTCAATTTTCTACGCTCATTTTCAGAGAAACAAAAATGGTTGGAGGATGGAATAAATGACGCATCGCTTTTTTTTGATTTTCATGGGGATTTTCTACATTTCGCTCGTGTCTACCGCCGCTCCGGTCTTGCTTGATGGCGCCGTTATTACCCCGATGGGGGCTGAGGCAGCGTTGCCCGCCCAGGTCTTGATGGAAGAAATAAACAAACGCGGCGGAGCGGTTTCCATTTCACAGGAACCGGACGGAAAAACTCCCGCGATCACGATCATCTCGCGTGAGAAACTGCGTTTCGAATCGCTTCTTCCCCAGGAATTCGCGATGCGTGTCGATGCGTTCGGCGTGGAAGGCTACACCATTCTCACCCAGGAAACCACAAAAAGCGCACCTCGAGTATGGGTCGCGGGCGACGGTCAGCGCGGCTTGTTGTACGGCGTGGGACGGTTGTTGCGCGCGCTTCAAATCTCCGGCGATGGCGTCAGTCTTCCCGGCCCGCTTGACGAGACCTCTAGCCCGCGTCAATCGATTCGCGGTCATCAGCTGGGCTATCGCGCCGCCGCCAATTCATACGATGCATGGAGCGCGGAGCAATACGAACAGTACATCCGCGAACTGATACTCTTCGGCGCGAACAGCATCGAAAATATCCCCTTTCAGGATGATCGCCCCAGCCCGGTCATGAAATCGCCACGTGACGAAATGAACCTCGCGATCAGCGAAATCTGCAAAAAATACGATATTCAATACTGGGTATGGGTTCCGGCCGACTTTGACTTGAACGACGCCGGGCTTCGAGAGAAAGCGCTGGAAGAAAACGCGGCCTTTTACCGCGAATGCCCCCGGCTCGACGCCATCTTCGTCCCGGGCGGAGATCCCGGCGACAACCATCCGCGCCTGCTGTTGCCATACATGGAAGCCCTCTCCAAACCACTGATGGAAACGCATCCCGGCGCCCGCATGTGGATTTCATTACAGGGATTCGACGAAGAACAGGTCGACTATTTCTATCAATGGCTGAATGACCATCAGCCCGATTGGCTGGGCGGCGTGGTGGCGGGTCCTTCAAGCCCTCCCATCCCCGAAACGCGGCTTCGCCTGCCCGCGCGTTACAAATTACGCCACTACCCCGACATCACCCATACCGTGCGCTGCCAGTATCCCGTGCCGTGGTGGGATCCGGCCTTCGCCTTCACCCTCGGGCGTGAACCCGTGAATCCCATGCCCGTGTATTACGCTCAGATCGCACGCTATTACGCGCCATATACGGACGGTTTTCTATCCTATTCAGATGGCGTCAACGATGACGTCAACAAGGCCGTCTGGAGCCAGATCGCCTGGGATCCCGATCGCCCCATCGATGAAATCGTGCTCGATTACGCGCGCTTTTTCTTCGGCGCCGGTGTGTCTCATGGCGCGGCGGCGGGCATTCTTGCGCTGGAGCGGAACTGGCGAGGCGCGTTGCGCCTCAACGGCGGCGTTGAAACCACGCTGTCACACTGGCGCGAACTCGAAAGACGGCGCCCCGAGTTGAACGATAACTGGCGCTGGCAGATGATGCTGCTACGCGCGAATTACGACGCGTATGACCGCCGCCGGTTGATCTATGAGGAAACCTTGGAAGACCACGCCAATAATGAGCTGATTAAAAAATCACCCGATGATACGCCGTCAGCCGCAATGGACCGCGCGCTCAAAATTCTCGCGAAGGCCGATGAGCACGCCGCCGCGCCCAAACTGCGTCAGCGGATCATCGATTTGTGCGAAGCGCTCAATCAATCCATCGGCCTTCAGACCAGCGTCGAAAAATATCACGCCAGCGGCCCGGAGCGCGGCGCCGTGCTCGACTTCATCGATCATCCCCTTAACGATCGCTGGTGGCTTGAAGACCAGTTCACCGAAATTCGCCTTTTCAAAGACGAAACTGAACAGTGGCGCCGTCTCGAAACCATCCGGACATGGGAACACCCGGGCCCCGGCAGTTATTACGACGACATCGGCAACGTCGCTAAATCGCCGCATGTAATTCGCGGTGAAGACGTCAACACCGATCCCGAGGTGGAGATCAATCCAAACCCTGATTGGATGTGGTGGAACTCCGGCAAAAGCCGCCTCCGCCCGTCGTGGATAACCAAGATGGACTGGCCTCTCGGCTTACGTTACGCCGGGCTCGATCCTCACGGTAAGTACGTGCTGCGCATGACCGGGTACAAAGATGCGTTGCCCCGCGTGGACGGCGAACCGGTGAAGCCGACTGTGTATGGGAAAGAGATCGGCGAAATCAAGGAATTTCCCGTCCCCGCGGACGCCTTGAAGGATGGAATCATCGAAGTCACTTTTGACGATCCCTACGAACCGGGCGTCAACTGGCGTCAGGAATCCCGGCTTAACGAAGTATGGCTGATCAAAACGCAATAACAGCGATTTATATTCCGTTTGATCTCATATGAAAAAGAGCGTCTCATCATGGGTTCTAACCATAAAAAGATGGATTTCCTCTTTTTTGTATGTACAATTAATCAATGAAGTATGAATGGGATGAAACCAAACGGCTAAGGAATCTTCATATCACGAGGTGGATTTTAGAGATGTTGAAGATTTTGAATGGGAATTCGCTCATATAAAACAAGATAAAAGAAAGGAATATGGCGAAACCAGGTACATCGCATTAGCTCCGCTTGGCGATCGATTGCATTGCTTGGTTTTTACACCGAGGAGAAGAAATATTCGCATAATCAGTTTGCGCAGGGCGAATAGCAGAGAGGCTGGACGGTATGAAAAAACATTCACGGATAAAAACGCCCGGGAAACATGAGAACGCCGCCATACAGCGCGGAATCGAAAAGGATGTTGAGAACCCGGAATGGACGGATGAGGATTTTTCCCGAGCCCGTCCAGCTCGGGAGTCATTACACGAGTATGTTGGTGAAGAAAACGCCAACGCTCATCTGAACCAGCGTGGAAGACCGCCCAAACTACATCCAAAAGAACGGATTACCATCCGGTTAGACGCAGATTTACTTGAATGGCTGAAAAATCAGGGCCCCGGTTATCAGTCTAAAATTAACTCCATCCTGCGCGATGCGATGGAGCACGGTTAATCAGGCGGACGGGGTTTCCTTGCGGAGGCGGGTTTTGAATGCATAGCGCCGAAAGATGGAATCGATCTGAATACGGTCGGCGCCCGCGTTTTCAAACGTCTTGAGATAATCGAGCAATTCCGGTTCATGCCTGACGTGAAATAACGCCAGCCAGCCTTTCAACATCCCCTGAAACCAACCGGGCCAACCGCCCTGGTCCCAGAAGTCGACAATGTAAACCGTCCCCCCCGGTTTGAGGTTTTTGAGCGCGGTTTGAACCGCCTGCTTCCAGGTTGGAATCATAGACAGAGAGTAAGAGAAAAACACCGCATCAAACGGCCGGTCGAGCCCGAAGGTCTTCCCGTATTCAACGTCTTCCGCGAGAGCGTGTTTCAAAATAATCCGATCGGTCAGTCCGGCGCGGTCGACTTTGATCTGCGCGGTATTGAGCATCTCCTGTGATGCGTCAATGCCATACAACGTCGCGTCGGGGCGGAGCTTAGCCAGCAGGATCAAGTTACGCGCCGTACCGCATCCCATTTCCAGAACATGATCGCCGGGTTTGACGTCCATCTCCTGAATCAGAGCGTCGCGGCCCAGAAGGTAATACTTGCGGCTGAGATCGTAGACAAACCGCTGATAGCGATAGATGCGGTCCATGAGTGCGGCGTGGTCGGCGGTTTGATTCATATCTCTGGTCTCTATCAACCCTTCAATTCATAGATGTGAAAACCGCCATAGATCGCCGAGCGGTCCTGCTGAAAGAGCCGCTTCGAATCTTCTTCGTAATAATGAAATCGCGCCATCAAATCGGCTGGTAATGAAGGCTCAATGGGCGAATCCCAGGCGGCGGTTCGGAAGATAACGCGGCTGCCGGGTTGCCCCACGCGCGCGATTTCCGACCAGAGTTCGGTGATGTCGGCGGCGTCCATCCAATCCATCGAATCGAGCAGGATGAAACGGTTCATCGAATCGTCGGGCTGTTTTTTCAGGAAGTTGGTCGTGGAGATCAGGTCGAGCGTCACCTTGTCGAGACCAGTTTTCACCGCTGCGTAGTTCTCTTCCTTCAGATAATCGGGAATCGCCACGCGGTTTTCAGTGTCGTATCGTCGGTCAAACGCCTGCCAGGCGAAATAGTTGTCATCAATGGGAAACTGCAACGCCATCCGGTGGATGCGGTCGCGGCACAATTCGTTGAGCTGACCGTTACACTCGCGCTTCATGCACTCGAACTGCTGCGGCGGAATCCCCAGGCTGTAAAACATGAACGGCATACGCCCCAGCGTCTTGACCAGCCAGCGGTCGAAGAACGGAGAAAATTTCTCGTTAAATAACGCCGTTCGCTTGTCGAGATCGGTCACCTTCAGCATCTCGCGGGGATGTTCGGCGAACCAGATGCACAACCGGTGCACAAAACCGATGAACTTGCCCATCGCGCCGTAGTTATAGATGTTGTTCTCAAAATAATGAATGCGGGGCGCGCTGCCGATGCCGCCGGTTTCCCAATATTCGCGGGTCGCCTCGGGCAGATTCTCGCGGATGTACTTGTAATAATTCGCCACGTTTTCACGCTTGTTGGCGTAACCGTAAAAGTCAAAGAACGCCTCGTGATTGGGCAGACAACGCAGCGCGGTGAATTTGAGCGTTGTGAAATGAACGTGATACTGGTTCAGATCGACGGCGTGAATCGCGGCGGGACCGGCGGTCAGATAGTTGAGAATGTTGCAGCCGCCTGACGCGATGGTCATGATTCGGCTGTTCGAATCGAGCCGTAACGCTTCCATGTCGACGCGCGGGTCTTCCCATATCTGGTTATAGACGAAACCGTCGAACCAATAGGTGAACAAGCGTTCGAGAAGGCCTTTTTTGCTGGCGGCGGAATGATGTTCTACGGCGTGTTTGATCAAAGACGGTGATTCAACGGTCATGGAACCATCCTTCAAGATGAAATCGCACTGGATTGTAGCCGAAAGCCGCCGTATCCATCAATGAGCGCGGATAGGCGCAAAGCCGTTCGGCCTGAGATTGGATGTCATTTCGTATGCTTCGCGGGCGGATAATCCGTGGAGGGGCGAGGCGTAGCGATCGGGACGTCCAGGCAAAACCGCGTCAGGCCAGGTCGGGAATCTCAAGCAGCTTGCGGATTTTGCGCGCTTTGTGATTCTGAGAACTGAGATACAACAGCGAGAAGAGACCCGTGCGCGCCAACTCCTGAAAACAGCGCTCCATGATTGGAAACACGCGCGGATAATCTTCATACGTATTGGCCGCACAGAAATTGATAAATCGGTCCACCACGCCGATACCGGTATACCGCGTCGCCCCGGGCGTCGTTTCATCGAGGTTGAACAAAACTTCAATCCAGGTGGCGATCTCGTAATTGAGATTCTTCAACGTCAGGTCCTGAGGCACGATAAAAGCGTTGCAATCCGCGATGTTTTGAAAATACTCGCGGAATGTATCGCCCTTCGACAGCGTATATGCACGGCCCAACTGGCCGATATGCGTGTCGGTCGAGGCGATGATGCCCTTGCCGTATTTCGCCGCCAGCCACAGCGCCATCAGGTTCTTCCGGCGAACGCGCTTCATGTTGTACTCAATCACGGGGAACAGTTCGATGATCTCTTCCACGGCGCGGTAATTGGGTTTGTCGTGCGTAACGAACCAGAAGGGATGGTTATAGGTATAAGGCAGGTTCTGATCGCGCAAAAACGAAATAAAGGTTTCGATGTTCTGATCGAACACCGCGATCGAACGCAGTTCCTCGAACTGTTTCTTGTTGAGTTCGTATACGTTTACGTGAATCGTGTGCCCCACACGAATCGGATCTCGCAACGTGATCTCTACGCCGGTCACAAGCCGCTCACGATCCCAGCCGATGATGTCATAGGCTTCCATCGTGTCGTGGTCGGTGATCGTGATATACGCGAAATCCTTCTTCAGCGCTTCCTGATATATCGCTTCGGGATGGAAGTCGGGAAAAGGAAGTACGTCATGCGAACAGGAGGAGTGGACGTGAAGATCGGCGGGAGCGTAGCCCTGACGGACGTTCTCCTCACTCTGTTCGAAGGATAGGATTCGATCGCGGTACGAAGTGGGCAGCAACATCATTTCTTCGATATACCTTGCTTACGGCTTTGAACAAACAGGATTCATTCTACCCGATTTTTCAGAAAAAGCCGAATGAAATTCAACCTGTTGAGAGGCTTCCAAAGCTACTGGGTAGAGTACTGGAAAAAATCGCTGAAGTCCAGCCAGACTCTGATTTTTTTGCTTGAATCATCATATTCTCACAACCCTGTTATCCGGACCGTGTGATAGATACTTTTACCAGATGCGGAAAAATCGCACAGTTATTCAAAACAAGACATAACATACTAAAAAACAACAACTTACGCGTATCAAACCATCGAAAGAACAAATTACAATTCACCAGACCTGACATCCCGGCTTCACAATACAGACTCACTCAAAACCATTCATTTATACACGCTACAATCGCCAAACACCGCAACAAAACCAGATTTTCGGTCTAATCTATCTGAACGTCGCTCGGACGTCAAATATATTATTTATATAAAATTCATCGAAATTCAAGAAGTTTTTTCAATTTTGTTATTTTCCCCCTGTACCCCTTCTCATTCGCAAACGAAAAAGACGCGCCGGACAGGCGCGTCTTTTGGATGGATTCTTATCGGTCGTCACTCAGAAAGAATGGCACTCCAAGCACTTCTGCGATGTCACTCCCATCATCAGGCGGTGAGGCATGGGCTTGAACAGGCGCTGTGGCGGACGCGGCGAGGGTCCCTGCGCGGCCATCGGATCATGGCAGGTCAGACAGGAGGCGTCCGGAGTATGGTAAGACGCCGCCGGGATGGGCTGCGCGCTGGCGCGGTGGCATGTTTCGCATTCATCGACGCGGTGACAGGTCTGACACTTGTCCCGGTCGAATGAAGCCAACAGGCCGTGCGTCTGACGGCGGAACAGACTGGTATGGTTGTCTGGCTTCTGAACCTCATGACACGCCTGGCAGGTGGCTTCCTGATGGCACATAAGGCAATCCTGCTTGTTGCTGAACACCGCCATGCGCCCGTGCATCTTTTCCCACGATTTGTCGTGGCTGGCGGGAGGATTCAACTTATTGATTTCAAGGTGACAAACGGAGCATTCAGTGGAGAAACCAAACTGCTCCTGCACGGATATCGCCGTTTTCATGGAAGGCAGGTTATCCAGCGAAGATCCCATCGCGCTTGCGATATTGGTATGGCAAAGGAGGCAGTTTTCGGTGTCTTCCCAATACTCGGCGTGCTTGTACTTCACGTCCGCCCACTCTTTTGGTATGAGCTTACTGAAGATTTTCTGATGCTGAACGACCTTCTCTCCCATGTCGTTGGAGAGGTGAACGTCAACTTTGTCGTGACAGGTTGAACAGCGATTATACGCTTCGTCTTCTTCGACGTCGTGGCAGGTCAGACAGGTATCGAGCGTGGGCATAGCGATGCCCTCCGCCTCGACGGCGTGGCAGGTGTCACAGGAGATTTCCTGCTCGATATGGGGCTTGTGAGGAAAGTTCTCAATCGACTCCTTCTCGGGGTCGCACCCCAGAAAGAGCAGCCCCGCCGCCGCCAGGAAACATGGAAATAGAACTGAAACCGTCAAGCGCTGAGTCATCTTAGAAATTCACCCCTGCCTGAAGCCTGAATGCAAACCACTCGTCGTTATCGTAAATGCCGTCTTCCACCTCGTACTCGAAGGTCGCCTTGGTGTAAGCGCGTTCACACGGCTGCCACTTCACGCTGGCGTAATAGGTGATTACGTCGGGGGTGATGCGGAAGACGCGTTCTTCGCCGAAGAACAGCAGAAACTCGTCGCGGTATTCCTGAACGTACTCGCCGTATTCGGCGCCGGCGGTCAGGGTCCACTGTTTCGCGGGCCGGTATTCGATTTCGCCGGAAAATCCGGTGAATTCATCGTTGGGGTTCGCGTTCCAGAATTCAGCGTTGGCGCTGAGGGTCAGTTGCTTCGTGGGATAAATCTCCACTCCGACCGTCCCGCGCCAGTAGTCGCGATTCGTCGTTTCGGTGACCGTGCCTGAATCCTCCGCCTGGCGATAGTCGACGCCGCCCGTCAGGCTCAACAGATCCGAAACCCCTTTGACCATGTACAACGAAATATAGTCAAACGGTTCATAGCTGTTCAGCAAGGGGAAATACGGATTGAAGTTGATCGTCGAGTCGGAGATAGTGGCGAACATGTGGACCGCCTTCACCATCACGTCGAGGTCGATCGCCTCGCATCGCGCGTAGATGTCGCCGTTATAAATGTACGGTTCACCGTTCAACAGCGAGAATTCATCATGACTCATCAACCACGGAAAGATCTGATTCCACATTTCGAGGGTCAACAGATCATCCTGAAATGGCTCGGCGTCGTAGCGATAATACCGGACGGCCGCGCGGCTCCGGTCTGAGAACCGGTAATCGACGCTGGCGCCATAAAACAGGTCGCCGTCAGTATCCGAATAAAACGCCACCGGCACGCCGCCGAATAAAGTCACGCCCAACTTGTCGACGGGCGAGAAGTAATACGTCGCGCCGTCGAAATGAGCGTTATCGATGTCTTCCAGATATTGACGCCCGACGCGCAGGTAACTGTCGTCAAAGACCAGCTGCTTGATCGTCATATAGGCGGTAAAGAGACGGAAGTCTTCATTGCCCGCCTGGTCGATATCCAGAAACGGATCCCACCGTTTCGAAGAGCCGGTGGTTCCATCGAGGTCTTCATGCCAGTAGAACGACATGCCGACGTCGACTCGATCTTTTACAACATCATCAAGGCGAGCCGAGAAGAAGTTGTAAAAATCATTATCGGTATCGCCGTTCCGCTCACGGAAGTAATAGGTTGAACTGAGCGATCCCGACAATTTCGCCGAAGAAAACACCGATTGCCCGGTGGCGTCGGCTACGGCGCCATCCGCTTCTTCCGCCCAGCCCGCCGGAGCGAACATCGCTCCGGCGAGACCGAACAGAAAAAGTGCGATCCACATAGGTTGGTTTCGTCTGATCATTCCCGCTGCGCACTCTCAAACCGTAATGGTGGTAACAACAAACCGTGTTCTGATCCGGCGTATCGAATTACAGATCGCCCGTCATCGGGGGCTTTTTGCCAATGGCTTCAAAAACGGCGCCGTGATTGATCTTCTTTACGGCCTGCTTGTAATCGAAGCCCGTCTTGTTGCCGTCCGCGTCAGTGTAGCGATTCGGATCCCAGTTGGGATTTTCTTCGTTATGGCACTTTTTGCAGGTCTCTTCGACCGGCTTCCAGACGTGCGGAATCACGTTATCTTTTTTCGATTTGATGTGCTTTTCGCCGGGGCCGTGGCACATTTCACACTGAACGCCCGCCATTTTCTCGGTTTCTTCCAGACTGACGAAACCGTCCTTCATGCCATAGCCGGTGGTGTGGCATTTCAGGCATTTGGGGTCTTTCTTTTCGTCGTCTTTCAGAACTTCAAAAGCCTTGGCGTGGGGGCCCGCTTCCCAGTCGTCATAAAACTTGCCCGAACTGGATTTGTTATGGCACATTTTGCACTTGGCCGCGCCAACGAAAGCGATGTCGTCCGCTTCGTCGCTGACGCTTGGCTGAGCGGGAAAGAGAAGTAATCCCGCGGTTCCAACAATGAGTCCCAGGATAAGAAGCCGTTTCATGTTGCTGTCTCCTTGCTTAAACTTATTCGATATGCGCCGGCCAATCTTCGATGCCGGTGCTGCCAATGATGTACGCTTTTGGAAACTCCGCCGCGAATGAAGTTCCGGCGATGGCGCCGTACGTCTTCTGCAGCGTCTCGACGGTCAGGCTGGCGTTGTGAATGCCAAAACTGCCGTCGCGGTAGAACATATGGACGTTGTACACGGCCGCTTTCTCATCGAAAGTCATCTTCTGGTAAAGACTGGCCGTCACATTGAGCGCGCCGTCTTCCGCCACGGTAACGCCGGGATAGCGATCCGCCAGAATCTGACCGATGCGAATCATCAATCCCTTCACTTCCGATTGAACGCCTTCTTTTACGCCGTCGCCGTCATAATCCCGGCCAGTGGTCAGAACGCGGTCGAGCGACTTCATGGTGAGGTGGCACGGCGTGCAGGCGTTTTGATGATTATCCGCTTCGCTCACCCGCGAACGGATCAGGAAACTGTGACCGCCCATCACCACGCCGCTTTCATCGGTCCAGCCGTCATGCGGAACGCGCGCCATGTGACAGGCGACGCAGGTGTCTTGAACGACTTCCTGATGCACCGATTCGCGGCGTTTGGGTTCTTCACCATAGGTCCAGACGTTAACGCCCATCATGATGTCGGCCTGCGGGGCGAAGTGAGGGCCGTTTGAACTCGATTGAATGTAATTCTCCAGATCGGAGGGTACGCGTGATTGATGGCAGTTGGCGCAAAGGTTGCCTTTTCCGCCGCCGTCGAACTGCTGCCCACTGTCAAGCGTAACCGCCGCGACGGTACGCAGCTGGTTGGGGTGGCTGGAGTCATGCGGATCGTGGCAGGCGGCGCAGGTTACGCCGTGCGGCTGCGTCTTGGGGCTGAGCTGACTGACCGTTCCGCCCTCAACCGCAAGAGTCACGAAGCCCTCGGCCGAGTGGCATTTCGCGCAGGCGGTCTGAAGCAGCGCTGGAGCGGTCTGGAATATCGCGGTCGGCTGAGTGTGGAGGTTGGGTCCCGCCGCGTAAGGCTGATGCTCGGTTTCGAGATCTTTCGAGAAGCCTTTCGCGTCGTGACAACGCAGGCATGAATTGGAATGCCAGGGTTTTTCGATGTTGGCGGTATTACCCAGGTGCTGGCTGCCGGGACCATGACACATTTCACACTGCGCGTTCGCCATTTGCTTTACGGAATTCGGCAGCATGTCATAGTAGGCGACATCGTTCCCCGGATCTTTGTCATGATTGAGGCGATACGCTTCATTCACCTGATCGGCGAGATCGGCGAGAGTCAGCCCCGCTTCGTCGACGCGGTCGGTGAATCCTTTATTGGCGATGCCGCCCTCGGCATGAAAACCGGTGGTGTGACAGGCGAAACATGATTCGTCGTACTGATCGGACCGCATCCCGTTCAGGTGGTTTTCAAGCACATGAGCGTGATTGGTCTTAAGCCAACCCTTCGCGTTATCGGTATGACAGAGCGCGCACTGCAAACCGGGAGGCGCATCGGTCAGATTCCCCGCCCCGTCATAAGTTCCGCCCACGACTCGCACCGTCTCGTTGAGCGTGGCGCCGCTGGATGATTTCGCGGACAGCGCGACCTGATATTCGCCGGTTTTATCGGGAACGAAAGCGGTCATCGTTTGACCGTTAATTACAAAATCAACCGCCGATCCGCTTGGCTTCTTGGTCAGCGTCCATTGAATATCCGACAGCGTCGCGCCGGTCTGATTGGCCGAAGCGCGAAGATACACTTTCTCGCCCAGCCCCGCGACGTGCAGACCCGAAGAGGTTTCGACGAACAGATCATCCGCTGAGAGCCCTGCGGCCCGAGGCGAAACCGCCACGATATCAATCCGGGCGAAAGCGGGCGACGCGAGGAACAGCGCGGCGAGGAAAGTCGATCGATGCAGAAAACGATTCAGATTCATCGTTAGAAAAATACCTATAATCGGGTGGCGACGTAAAAAAGCATCGCTGGTTAGCTATTCATCTAATAATACATTTACCACAATTCTCCCACATCTGGCAACAGATTAAAGCCTATTTTTCGATTTTTTTCCTAAAAAGGTCAAATTTTCTAACTCGCTGATTTTTAAGGAATTTTATATATTTTATAAACTATTTTATTTTTAAAAATGCGCTCAATCCCACATCCAAGTCAATAATTATTAAATCCTGCTTAAATCAGGTTCATCAAAAAGACAGGATATATAAACATATACTCGATTATTTTGGTCATCATTATCAAGCAAAAAAAGCAGGAGATTTTCAAGATTTTATTTCATCCAACTATTCACATTTTTAGCTATTTAGCCATATACTCTTGTACAGACACATCCTCCGCAGGAAGGTTGCGAACGACAACATGAAACGGCATCACTTCATTCTGCTTCTCGCTGTTATCTCATTGGTTTTCTGCTTTTCCACATCCGCTCAAGACGTCAGCGACAACAATACCTGTCTCGAATGTCACGGCGAAAAGGACATGACCGGCGAACTGGACGGCGTTGAAACGTCCATGTACATCGATCCGGAACGCTTTGACGCCTCGATTCACAGTGGGTTAAGCTGCGTTGACTGCCATAGTTCAGTTGAAGAACTCCCCCATGACGACCCGCTTCCCAAGGTCGATTGCTCCAGTTGTCATGAGGCGAATGAAAAACTGGTTACTTCCGTCCACAAAGATGAAAAAGGACCGAAGTGCCTCGATTGCCACGGCGAACCGCACGGCATTCTTCCCGCCGATAACCGCGATTCCAGAACCAATCATTTCAACATCGCCAATACCTGCGGAAAATGCCACTCAGATCCCGCGATCATGTCGGAATACAAAACCGACATCTTCCAGCGTGAAGCGCTGTTTCAGGAAAGCGTCCACGCTAAGGAACTGGCGGCGGGCAATGAAAAAGCGCCTTCCTGCATCCAGTGTCACGGCGCTCACGACATCAAACCGCTTCGTGATCCAGAATCGCGCACGAACTTCATGAATGTGCCCAAAACCTGCGGCCAATGCCACAAGGTCGAGAGCGAACAATACCTGCAAAGCATTCACGGCGAATCGGCGATGTATGGCCATAAAGACGCGCCGATCTGCACCGACTGCCACGGCGAACACGCCATTTACCGTACGAACGACCCCCGCTCACCGGTCTCGTTCTTCAACGTGGCGGGCAACACCTGCGCGCGCTGCCACTCCTCCATCGTTATCAACGAAAAGTACAACATCGCCACTCAGAAAGTGACGAATTATTTCGAAAGTTATCACGGTCTGGCGATGAAGGGCGGCTCCACCAAAGCCGCGAACTGCGCCAGTTGCCACGGCAACCACCTCATTCTTCCGCCCAGCGATCCGCGTTCGACGGTCAGTCCCGAGCGTCTCGTCGAAACCTGCGGTAAATGCCACGAAGGCATCAGCGCCAACGTACTGGCCGCGCCGATTCACTCGGTGGTTACGCTCAGGTCTTCCTCCATCGTGGCGTGGGTTCCACGCATTTACATCCCCCTGATTATCCTGGTCATTGGCGGCATGTTGTTGCACAACGGCGTGATCCTGTGGGCGCTGCTGAAAGAAAAGTTCCGCCAGGAAAAGGGGATGAAGTCATACCGGCGCTTTACCAACTTTGAAATCTTCTGTCACGTGGTGCTGACGTTTACCTTTATCATGCTCTCCATTACGGGCTTCGCCTTACTGTCGCCGAATTCATGGTGGGTAACCGGCTTGTCGTACATCGGCTTTACTGAATCCGTCCGCGGCACGATCCACCGCATCAACGGCGTGGGTCTGATAATCGTATCGTTCATGTATGGCGTCTACATGCTCTGCACCCGCCGCGGCCGCTCTGAAGTCATCGCCTTCATGCCGCGTCCACGCGACCTGACCCATGTCTATCAGCATCTCGCGTTTTATCTGGGCAAGCGCAATGAACCGCCCAAATTCGACCGCTATGACTACACCGAAAAAATGGAATTCTGGGCGCTGATCTGGGGCGTCATTATCATGGCGGTAACCGGCCTGATTCTCTGGTTCCCCATCCTTTCTTTTGAGTACATGCCCAAATGGCTCATCGACATCGCGGAAAGAATACACTACTATGAGGCTATATTGGCGACGCTGGCCATCGTAGTGTGGCATTTCTTCTTCGTGATCTTCCATCCCGAAGAATACCCGATGAGCGTAACCTGGCTGAACGGCCGAATGACGTTACATCATTTGAAGAATCGTCACCCGCTTGAATTCGAGCGGTTGAATGATCAAGACATCATTGAAGACAACAGCGCCACTTCGGACGAAGAGCCGCGGTAGAATAGTACGACTCTTCGCCGCCCCGAAGTGGACGGGAGCGGCAAAATGGATCGACGAAGTTTCTTTCAGACGGCGGCGACAATGGGGGCTACCTGCGTGGCGGGCGGCCCTCTTTTCGCTTCCGAAACCAGGGGGGATTCAGGCGACGCGTTCGGCGTCCTGACCGATGTCAGCCAGTGCATCGGATGCAGAAAGTGCGAATGGGCCTGCAATGAATCCAATCATCTTCCAACCCAGACGCTGGCCTCATTTGAAGAGAAGGAAGTATTCGACCTCTTCCGGCGGCCCGACGGCGGTCACTACACCGTCGTTAACAAAACCGATCCGCCGGAAGGCAGCGAAAAACCCGTCTTTGTGAAATACCAGTGTTTTCATTGTGATGAACCGGCGTGTTATTCAGCCTGCCTCGTCACTGCTTTCACCAAGACGGAAACCGGCGCGGTGATCTACGACCCCGATCGCTGCATGGGATGCCGCTACTGTATGGTGGCCTGCCCCTTTCAGATACCCGCCTATCAATACAATGAACCGCTGGCGCCCAAGGTGCAGAAGTGCAACCTGTGCTATGACCGCATCAAGGACGGCGGCGTTCCGGCCTGCGTGGAGGTATGCCCGCCGCAATGCCTGACATTCGGCAAGAAAAAAGACCTGCTGACCCTGGCTCATGGAAAGATCGGCGCCGAGCCGGATCAGTATGTCAATAAAGTATACGGCGAACATGAAGCCGGCGGCACATCGTGGTTGTATGTCTCCAACAAACCCTTTGAAGAACTTCACCTCCCCACGGTAGCGGCGGTCGCGCCCTCGTTGCGCACCGAAAAAATGCAGCATGGCATCTTCCGCTGGTTCGTGCCTCCCGCGGCCCTGTTCGGCGTACTCGGGCTGATTATGAGCCTGGGCAAGCCTGAGGAAGAAGACGGCGCGGAAGAAGCGCCCGTTAAAAACCATAATCCAAGTCAAGCTCATCATCACCCCGATCCGGAACCGGTCGCCAAACCGTTCTTCACGCCCGGCGTTCTGCTGCTGATCGCGATCGCCCTCGTCGGCGCGGGCGCGGCGGCGTATCGTTTCATCTTCGGCATCGGCGCCGCCACCAATCTGAGCGACCAGTTCCCGTGGGGCATATGGATCGCCATCGACGTCGCCACCGGCGTCGCGCTGGCGGCTGGCGGATTCACAACCGCCGCGCTGGTTCACATCTTTCATCAGGAAAAATACCACCCGCTGGTACGCCCCGCGCTTCTCACAGCGGTGCTGGGCTATACCTTCGTGGTCATCGGTTTAACCGCCGACCTCGGGCGCTATTACAACGTCTGGCATCCCATGATGCCGTGGATGTGGTCGGGCCATTCCGTGCTGTTTGAAGTAGGCATGTGCGTATCGTTTTATCTGACCGTTCTGTACATCGAATTCCTGCCTATCGCGGTTGAGCGCTTTAAGGGCCGCGTCGCGTTGCCGGGGCCGTTAAAGGCGTTGAACGGGCTGGCTGAAACGCTGCTCTCCATCGCCGACGCAACCCTGCCCAAAGTCATGTGGATCTTTATCATCGCGGGCGTCATGCTCTCCTGTATGCACCAGTCGTCGCTGGGCGCATTGATGGTGATCGCGCCGGGCAAGGTTCACCCGCTGTGGTATACGCCGGTTCTGCCGCTGCTGTTCCTTCTGTCGGCTTTCGCCGTTGGCTTTCCGATGGTGGTGTTCGAATCGATGTGGGCTTCAAAATCATTGGGCCGCAAGCCGGAAATGGAACTGCTGGCGCCGCTCTCCAAAATCGCAGCGGTGCTGTTGGCGGTTTATCTTGCTTTCAAGATCGGCGATCTGGTGATTCGCGACGCGGTTCCGCTGTTATGGAACGGATCGGCCGAATCCAACTGGTTCCTCGTCGAGTTGATCGGTGGCGTGGTTCTGCCCTTCGTCATGCTCTGCACCCGTACCGTGCGAAAATCGCCCGCGTTGCTGTTCACGGCGGCGGCGTTGATCGTGGGCGGCGTGATGCTCAACCGTATCAACGTCTTTCTGACCGCGTTCCACCCCGTGTATGAAACCCAGCGCTATTTCCCCAGTTTGATGGAGATCGCCGTAACGGCGGGGCTTATCTCGACGCTGGTTCTGATGTACCGGTTGGCGGTGACGGTATTCCCAGTCCTGCCCGCGCCGGAAAAACAACAAGGCTGAGTCCAACAGGAGAACACATCATGATTCGCTTTCGCATCGCGGCGATCGCTCTGATCGCATCGTTCGCGCTCTCGGCCTCAAGCGCTCCCGAGGCGACGCAATCGCCTCATCCGGGCGTGCAGGTCGATTGTACGTTCTGTCACAAGTGCCTGAATCCCACCAAAGACGATCCCTGCCTGCTCCCCTGCCCCAGGCTGAAGAGCGAGGTGCTACCTCTCTCCAAAATGGGGCCGAAAATGGTCGAGCTCAACCAGCTGCAGGATGTGGAAGACCTTTACGTGCCGGTTTTGTTCAATCACGAAACTCACGCACACATGTCGAGCACGGCGCAGGGCTGCCAGATGTGCCATCATTACAATGAAGAAAGCCCTCAACCGGCGGCGTGCGCGTCCTGCCACCCCAAGGACATTATCCATGAAAATCTCAAACAGCCCGGTTTAAAGGGCGCCTATCACCGCCAGTGCATCGGGTGCCACACTCAATGGGACCCGAACACCGAATGCGTTTTCTGTCATGAAAAAAAGGCCGGCGGTAAACTCAATGGAACCGCGACTCAGGCGGCATACGAAAAAAAGTACAAGGTCGTACCCTTCCGCGAGCTGATCGTATATAAATCCGAAGACGTCGAACCGGTTCCGTTCCATCACAAAACACACGCATACCGCTATGACCGTAACTGCGGCGACTGCCACGCCGATCAGGGGTGCGACGCATGCCACGATCCGACGAAAACCGAAATCAAACCGATGGGCGACTTGACGCCTGACCAGATGCATGACCGCTGTTTCGTATGCCACGGCGACGACGATTGCGAGCATTGTCACGGCCGTTCCGAAGACGATGTGTTCGTCCATGAAAAGCGCGTCGACTTCGTTCTGAAGCCGTTTCATCAGGCGCTGCACTGCCGCGATTGCCACACCACCAGCGGCGCCTTCACCAAACTCAACCCGTCCTGCACGGCGTGTCACGCAAGCGGCTGGAAAGCGGAAGGCTTCAACCATGCCCTGACCGGCGTTGCGCTTGATGAAGTTCACGTCGAAGCCGGTTGTACCGATTGCCATGAAGATTCAATGACGGAGAAAGACGGCATGCTCATCGCCAGCAGCGGCAAAGTAACCGCCTCGTGCGCGGGCTGTCATGACGATGGCCGCTCGTATGATCCGAAAAAAGGATTCACGGCGAGCGAATAGCCAATCCATCCAACACGAAAAAGCCCCGCAAAATCGCGGGGCTTTTTTTATGACGGAAAACATGGATTGAATTAATCCCTGTACAGTTCCCAATCTTCAATCGCAGTGGTCTTTTCAACTCTTTCAAGCATCGCGCTGGAGCAGATCACCGCACTGTCCTCTTGCTGGTCATAGTACGACATGAAGCGCCGGGCCTCCTCCGTGGATGCCTGGCGCAAATCGCGAGTGAAGGGATGCGATATCGACTGAAGCATCAATTCCGCCCGCACCGTAAACGGCCCCGCGTACGCGGATACGTCCACGCTATAGCGAATCACGTCTCCCCCGCCGATGAAATCCGCATCCTGCCGGGCGCCGCCGGCAACCTCTATATCGCTTTCCGCCGTCGCTTTGTCGAATCCGCGTGGAAGCAACCGGTTGTCTTTTAGATACCCCGCCGCGCGCAACAGCGTGGTGGTAACTTCCCCATTCACATCCATCAACGACGCCTCATACACCTGAACCTGTTCCGGCGAGTTAATCGTCTCATAGTGAGGCTCAACACGCGTCTCATCGGCGTCCGAGTCGACGCCTTCAATACTCCCGTCGTCCATCAGACGCCCCGATTCAAACACCATGGCACCGTTGGCGTCCTCAACCTGAAAGTGAATCCACGCGCGGCGAGACGGAAAACCGGCGGGAAACTTGTGCCCCGCGGCATTCGTTACAGATAGGTTCGCGTTTAACCGCCCTGCCGGCGCGCTGGCGTCGAGAATGACAAGTTTGGCTCCCAGATTCTCCATGTGGCTCAAAGCGCGGTTGATGGTCGCGTCGAATTGCGCCGTGGTCGCGGTAACGCCCAGCTCATCCGCGTTATCGCGCAGCACGCGCAGCATGAAGACGTTACCCCCCACGAAATGATGTTGTGCGAACGGTTCACGCGGCGAAAGGTTGGGAGGAATGGATGAAATCTTCACACCGCCCGGCGCGGCGGGCATGTGGCATTGCTGACAGGTACGGTCGTCATCGCCTCCGTCCGCGAACGCGCTGTGTTGCCATTCCAGATAGACCATCTGCTCCGGAAACTCGCCCACGATTTCTCCTTCATCGTTCACCGTGGGCGTATAAAGCGTGTGACAGGTAGAGCATAACTTCGATTCCGTGAGGTGTTCGCCGTGCTCAGGGCGATAACCGCTTGCCGACTGCATCGGATTCAGAAGCGAATTCCCATAGGGTCCATAGACGATCCGATCGGGTTTGGCGGTTTCCCGATCGATAGGGTAATGTCCGCTGAAAGTTTCCGGCTCTCCGAGGCCTTCGTTTTCAATCTGGTGGCAGAGCGTGCAGGAAACCCCGTCCATCGCCAGAGCGTGATACGAATTAGCGGGATTGGTGAATCCGTCGCCGAACATCAGCGTTGATTCTCCCTTGGCCTGAGCCTCGACATGAGCCAGACCCATGTGGCAATTGGCGCACTTGTCCTGAATAATGGACGACAGCGCGGGGTATCGTTCGATCTCGGTGCTCACTTTCGCGATAAAAAAAGGATCCCGCGCGCTGTTGGCCATCATGGTCGATCGCCACTGCCCGCCAATGGATACATCCGCTCCGGTCTGATCGGCCAGATTGTCATGGCATAACGCACAGTTACCTGACCCCGCCATCAGATCGCCGGAGGCGAACGGCAGAGTTTGTGTTAAACCCGGCGATGAGATCACACACAGCCATGCTGTGGTTAAAAGAAAAGTCAGCATCGTCGAACATATAGAACATTTCATGATATCACTCCTGATCGGCATGAATGAACAATGCAAAATAACGTGAGTACAGTCAATCCTGCGTTAATAAAAATCTCCCCGGACGCACGGACGTCCCGGGGAGATTGGTCATACAAAAATCACCACTTTCCTTCTCGCGATGGAAGGCTTTTCTACATACGCCGACGGGGCGCCTCCTGAGCCAAACCGCACTCAGCCTCTAAAAACCGGCTCCAGGCCATACACGGCCATTTTCTTCAAGTGCTCTTTCAGTGAGCCGCACATATACTGACAAAAAAAATTGAGCCCTTCTCCCTCCACCCGGTAAAAGGTCTGGACTCCGTCTTTGCGTTGGGCGACGTACCCATGACGGAATAATATGGCGAGGTGTTTGGAGACGGTCGCCTGGCTTTTACCTACCTGCGCGGCCAGTTCCCGCACACAGCATTCCTCCTGCATAAGACAATGAAGAAGGTGAATGCGGGTCGGGTCAGCGAGGGCACGGATTCGGTCGGCCAGAAGACGGCGGAATTCGGGGTTGGCGATTTCGGTTGATGTGGTTTCCATGTTAGACATTCCGTTAACCTCATGTTAGCTTAATTCTATAATAGCTATGAATTCATATCAATTGAAAATCTCACTTTTTCAAATAAAAAATATACGAAATACTTACTGAATAATATAAGTTTAATCATGATTGCATCATCAAACAAAACACATAACATGCTCACATTACCATACATAAAGAAAAACATATTCCAATAGACGACAACATCAATTCAATTAATCATTTTAATAAACTTACAATACACGCTAACATCAATAGATCTCAAATGCGTTTTTTTCCACTCTCATACTTGGTTAATAAAACTTATAATTTATGCGCATAAGCGCACATAGGCATTATTACACCTCCGCCGCTAAATTGGTAGTGGCGGTGAATGATTCCAGCCTGTTTTGCGATTTTTCATTTAAGAGAAGAAATTGCCGAATCAAGAATTGCACGCTTTTTTCACATAAAAAGCGCCTCGGCGGTGGAGTTGAGCCGAGGCGCTTGATGTCAGGTCGCTTGATGTGATGAATTCAATTCGCAGTGGTGAGGATCATCCTATTGCTGCAGCTCGGTTTCAATCTTCAATAATGGAAACAAAGTGGCTTTCACGATCGAGGTCCATATCTCATACCCCTGATCGTTGAGATGCAGCCCGTCGTCTTTAAACAATTCTTTTCGAGGCGTCCCATCCTCGCCGATCATGGGAGCGTCGATGTCAATGAAATACAGATCGGAATTTTCATCCGCGTACGCGGCGATTTTCCGATTGGTTTCGCGCACGGCGTCGATCAGATTCCATCTGGCGATGCTGGGTTTAACCGCGATGTACAGGACGGAGATCCCTCCCATCGCTTCACGCTTCTTCCCGACGAACGCTTGAAAATCCGCATAAACCTGGTCGGGCGTTTTGCCGGCCGCGATGTCATTGTCGCCCGCGTATACAACGATAGCGCGTGGATGGTAGGGTTTGACGATCCGGTCGAAGAAATACACGCTGTCTTCCATTTGCGAACCGCCGAATCCGCGATTGAGAGTCTCGATCTCGGGGAACCAGCGATCCAGGTCCCAGATACGGATGCTGGAACTTCCAACGAAGAGTACAAGACTTTCCGGTGGTGGATTCTGCTGATCCTGCCGTTCAAAAGCGGCGATGTCGTTTTCCCACCGATCGGGTCCCTGATTCTGCGCGTACACATCAATCGCGGGAATCATTAAACAGAAGAGCGCAAGCAAAACAGTCTGAAACCGCATTCATCAATCTCCTTTTGCGTATTGGACAACGTTCTACAAATACGCCGATTGATACGGAAAGCCAAGAGGAACCCAATCCATGCGGAACGATCAGACCGGTGCGTCGGCGCTCACGTCGAATCGCCTGAACGCCCACGCCACGACCAGCAGCATGATCGCGTTGCAGATCAGACATACGCCCCACGCCACGCCCCCAAACAATAACCAGCCGGCCGTCTGATTGATCGCTCCCGGGTTCAACGTCCGCGCCGCCCACACGATGAGCGCGCCCAATCCGGCAGCCGCCCCCGCGCACAATCCGGCGATCAGAACCTTGAGTAACAACATCGCATAGATGCGCCCCATCAACTGCATATCGGCGCCCGAAACCGGATCGATGCGGAAAGGGAACAGCAGAAAGATGAAATTCTCAATTTCAAACAGAAGTAACAGCCCGGAAGGCAGAAACGCCATGATCGCGATCCAGACATCGAATCGTCCGAACGGCAACAGCATGGTGCTGATGATTAACAGCAACATGCCGAACAGAATCAGCGTGGGCGTAATCAACTGCCCCAGCGAAATGGAAACCGAATGGATCGGCAATTGCTTGAACCACTCCATCGAATCAACATCGCTGCGGAAGTCAAAGCGGATATGCTGCGTGAAAAAAATCGAGAAAAACGATACCACGCCGACGACGACCGGCGTCGGATCGAAATGATCGCCTCCTCTCATCATGGAGGGAAACAGCGAAAAAGCAATCACGATGATCGGAACGATCATCAGGCGAAGCAATGCACCCGCGTTCCGTTGCGCTTCGTTGAGTTGGCGCCAGGCGATGGGGCCCGCGCCAAACCACCAGGGCAAGCGCGGAACCCGCCGCGCGGCGTTGCGGTTTTTGGCGTGTCCGCCCAGAAAGCCACCGCTGACCGCCTTCATCCGCCGTTCCTGAAAACGGCGGCTGGCGTTGAGCGAAACTTCGATGAAATTTTCATCAAGCAAAAGAATGATCCAGAACAACGCAGCGCAAATCAGACCGGACAACGCGGTCCACATCAGCCAGTCAGGAAAAAACGCCTGCGCGGCGATCATGTAGGTGAACGGCTTGAAAGGCGCGAGCGCCAGCCCGCCGAACCAGTGCTGATGAAACCGCCGAACCAGATCCATCGTCGATTCGGGAGGCGACGCCCCCATGACGCTGACAGCGAATGAAACCAGCCCAACCGCGATGAAAATCCAAAACGCCGTGCGTGCTTTTTTAAAAAAATCCAGATTCTGCTTGAAGAGAACCACCGCGATATCCAGCAGGGTAATAAACAGAAACAGCAAAAACATCCCGCCGAAAACCTTGGGCCCGGAATGAATGAATTGAAATGAGATGATCGTGAAGATGAACGAGCTGAACAAAATGCCTCTCATCTTGTCGATCAGTTTGTACACCATCAACTCGCGGCGTGAGAATGGACCGGCGAATAGAAAATCGATCTCGTTGGGATCAAACTTCACCGCCACGTCCTTCGCGGCGGAAAGCAGATTCAACAGCGTGATCCCCATGATTCCGAGCGGCATGATCGCGATGACCGCGTCCACGTTGGTTTCATGCGGGCGCGATGCGACGAAGAGTTGAGGGATGATCCACAGCATGAACATCAGGGCTGCGATAATGGTGAAAACGGCTCGTTTGGGCGACCGGAGCCCGAGCAACGTCCGCTTGAAAGATCCTTTGGCTCGCAGGCGCAGAAGTTTCATCAACGATGAATTGATCATGATTGAGGCGTCTCCTCGCCCATGACTTCGGCTTGCGTGTCACCGCCGCTTTCCGTGATGCGGAAGAAAATATCCTCCAGCGTTGAGTTCTCCTGCATGTCGCTGAACGCCCCGCGCGCCTCGGCGACGCTGCCGAAAAAGAGCGAACGCCCGCGGTTGAGTATGAGAAGGTGCGAACACATGTCTTCAACCAGATCGAGAAGATGAGAACTGATCACCACGGCGGCGCCGTCGCGGGCGCGTTCGAGAATCGAATCCTTCATCTGCCGGATGCCGCGCGGGTCGAGACCGGTCAGCGGTTCGTCAAGAATGATAACCTTCGGATCGCGCAGATAGGCGCAGATGATGGCGACTTTCTGCCGCATGCCGCGCGAGAGTTCGTTCGCGAACACGTCCCGCTTTTCCAGCAGGTCGAATCGGCGCAACAGCGCTTCGCCATAGGTTTCAAAGTTTTGCAGGCGATAGGCGGCGGCGATAAACTCCAGATGCTCCCATACCGTAAGCGAATCGAACAGCCGTGGATCGTCGGGAATGAAAGCCAGTTCTCTCTTGGCCTCGACAGATTGCTTGACGATGTCGAATCCCGCCGCGAACAGGGCGCCGCTGGTGGGAGGAATAATGCCGACCAATGCGCGCAGGGTGGTGGTTTTTCCCGCGCCATTCGGACCGACCAGCCCGAGAATCTCGCCGGCGTTGACCTGAAAACTGAGCCCGCTCACCGCGTCAAACTCGTTGTATGACTTGTGATAATTATCGACCTGAATCAACGCCGCCGGCATGGTGGTTGTCTCCCTCCACGATTTGATCTGCTAAGCCAGAACCGGTTAATGGGGCTGCCCGGTGAAAATCATCTCCATTCATGATACGAAATAAAGTATCGAAAAGTTCGATTCATGACTATGGATGGGAGAAAAAACATGAACGCCGCCCCAAAATGGATATTGATGTGGTGTATGGCGATGGTCTGTACGGGTTTTCTCGCCCATGCGGACGGTAAAATCATTTTTCAGGACGATTTTGAATCCGGCTCGCTGAAAAACTGGGACGCGGATTCAAACAGCGACGATCCCAGCCGCGTCGTCATCACCGATAATCCCGAAAACGTCCACGCGGGAAAACGCGCGTTGGAAATCATCGCTCAGCCCGGCTCGGGAAAAGGCGGTAAACTGAACAAGTGGTTCATGCCCGGCTACGATCGGGTGTACGCCCGCTTTTATTGCAAATTCGAGGACGATTTCGACCAGGGAAACCTGATGCACTTCTGCCATCTGGCCGCGAATCGTCAGGACGACCGCTGGTCGGCGTTCGGCAAAGCGGGAATCAGGCCGGGCGGGGCGGACTTTTTCACCACCTCCATCGAGCCGTGGCGCGACTGGAAGCGCAACCCCGCCCCGGGCGCGTGGATGATGTACACCTATCACATGGATATGCCCGCCGACCCCAAAATGGGCAAATACTGGGGCCAGATGATGACGCCCGATAATCCGGTTCTCGCAACGCGAGGCGAATGGATTTGCGTTGAGATGATGATCCAGGCGAACACGCCCGGCGAACGGGACGGCGAGCAGGCCTTCTGGATCAACGGAGATCAGAAAGCCCGTTTCACCGGCATCCGCTGGCGGAATGACGCCCGTTTGCTCGTCAATGATTTCTGGCTCATGTTGTATATTCATGAGAATCCTGAAATCAATCGCGTATGGTTTGACGATGTGGTGATTGCAACCGATTATATTGGTACGCTGGACGCGGATGATTCTTCCGCCTCCGGCGGCGCTCATCCATGAAAGGATCTTTCACCATGCGTTCATTTGTGTTTTCTGGACTCCTGTTCATCGTTCTGACGGCGGCGTTGACCTCTCCGCCCTGGAGTCAGGAGACGGCGAACGAATGGCGTCCTCTGTTCAACGGCCACGATCTGAGCGGCTGGTCGGTGCGGTGCAAGCCGGAAGATCGCGAAGCCGCCTACTGGACGGTGGAAGATGGGGCGATTGCCGCGAATTCGATGGAACGGCCCGAACATGACTACGTATGGTTGATGAGCGACGCCGAATATCATAATTTCAGGCTGCGCTTCAAGTTTCAGGCGTACGTCGCCAGCCCCGGCAACAGTGGCGTTCAGATTCGCAGCCGCTATGACAATGAAGCGGGCTGGCTCGACGGTCCCCAGATCGACATTCATCCCCCCGCGCCATGGCGAACCGGCATGATGTGGGATGAAACTCGGGGCGTACAGCGCTGGATCTTCCCCGACCTGCCGAAAGACAAGTGGGTGGATGAATCGATGGCGCAGCCGCCGCGCGTTTTTTACTACGCCAAAGACGATAACCGTTGGAATGAGATGGAGGTCATGGCCGACGGCTGGGATGTGAAAGCCTGGCTGAACGGCTCACTGGTCACCGATTTTCACGGCGAAGGTATTCTGAACGACGAAGCGCATCAGGCTCATCAGGTGGGCGAAACCGGCCATCTCGCGTTTCAGATTCACACGGGCGACGCCTTACGCATCCACTTCAAGGACGTGGAGATCTTTGAACTGCCGTAAAGGTGTTACTTGTCGTATGCTTTTAACACTTTTACAAGAAGATCAACTTCCGTATAAGGCCAGCGGGTTTTGATTCCTTCTGATCTATTTTCATAGTCTTGTCTAAGCTGGGTCGCGTTATTGAAGGCGAAGGGAAGTTTGTCGATTAGTGCATCAAATGGAACCCCGGATTTAGAATACTTTTTTAAACCTGCTTCTTTTTTGAAAGCCGATATCATTGAATCTGCGCATTCAAATTTACTCGTACTATACTTATAGTGAAGCATATACCAGAACTCAAAACAGGGAACGGAAAAAGCAACTTTTAAATCATTACTCTGCGCTTTATCCAACGCTTGATCAAAACTCTGATGCTTGTAAACGCCCTCGTGATCGAAAACGCACCAAATTTCATCAAATTTTGCACTCTCGCCTTTTTTTACCTTTTTCAAATTTCCATTTTTTTGCTCAACTGCAAAATCCACGACGTTAATAGGTGAGCTGCCACATTCCTCGCCAATAATCCGCACCGTCGCGGGACGGATACGCCAATGTTTTACGAGTGAGCGAAAATAATAAGGTTCTGTCTTTTCACCTTCACAAACAATCAGAATTAAATTCTGATCGACGAGGTTTCTTTTGAAAGGCCGTCTTATATTTACACGTGCTCGTCTCATGGGCGCGGCAAAATTTAGTTATCGAATTGACCGGCGATAAAAGGGATACCGCCATACCGCCCGGCTAAATATCCTTTCTGCAAGGCTTCATCATTTCGTGGTTTATAATCCGATAATGGACACAAACTTGTTGAGCCATTGCGTTCTTTTTCCGTGAACCAAATCTGATCCCTTCGAAGCAATTCATTATCCAATATCGTTGTGTCATGCGTCGTAAAAATTACTTGAGCCCCCTTATCATTAAATTGATGAGAATTCATCTTCTCAATCAGAAATTTAACCAAGAGAGGATGCAGTTTAGCACCGAGTTCATCAATACACACAACATAGCCATTATTCGTAACATCAATCCAAGGCCCCAATAATGAAAATAACTTTATGGTCCCCGTAGATTCATCTTCTGGATCGAGATAAACCAGTGCATCATCGGAAGATCGATGACATAGTTTCAAATCAAGAAATTTCATTTTTTTCAGATCTTCAATTTTACCTAAAGATGATATCTGCTTAACGATCTCATCATCAAATTGATCAAAATCAAAATCTTTAACATCAACTTGAATTTGCTCAATCCCATTATCAGCATTACGGATAATATCATGCACGGTTTTTCTGAAGAATTCGCTTTCGTTAATTTTTTCAGCGGTAAAGGTATATGAAAAATCTGCCATGGACAAATTTATAAAGCGAAAAAAATCAGAAAACCATTCATAAACAGAAAGAATTTGCTCATGGTTAAACTGAGCCGCTACTGATACAAATAGCGTATTCTCTCGTGTTTTCCCTTTCAAACTTTCCTTCTCGCCTTTAAAATTTGCCGAGCTAAAATTCCATCCATACCTTTTATCTCTTTTATTAAATTTTCGGCGAAACCATTCCTGAGGCCGGCCAAACGGATAAGCATACAACCATTCTTCGTACACTCGATCAGAGTCAACGACAAAACCATACTGATAGCGGATATTCTCATGCAAGAAGATCACTTCAAATTCACTGGGTTGTTTTGCGGTTTCAGGATTCAGCAGAAAAGGTTTCACATCAATTTTTTGCCCCGGTTTCAGTTCGGTCGCTGAATTTTCCACAAAATCCTGAACGAACATCGCAGCTTTAATCAGATTGCTTTTTCCCGAAGCGTTCGCTCCAAAGATCGCAACGCTCTTAAGCAACGAGACATCCTGAAGACCAGGCGCATCCAAGGGAATAAGATGATCCGGCTTACCCTTTTCCTTGTTATTGGCAACCATGCTCAGCGTTTGCTGGTCTTTGAATGATCGGAAGTTTTTGACAGAGAACTCAATCAGCATTTGATTTCAATTTAATCGCCTTTTCCACGATTTTTACTCAAAAAACCTTACATTAATTTACCTGAAAGCCGATCAAAATCAAGCCTAAAGTATGTTCCGCCCCATATCTTCATGATATAATACACGCAAAATGAACACTCAATCGAATTGGATTTCGTGGCGGGAATTTGAGCCGGAAGCGCTGGAAAGCAACCTGAGATCGTTGCGCAAACGGCATACGCACGCCTTCGCGGCGGTGGAACCGCTGATGCGGGAAAGCGGTCTCCTGTTGCGGCGCGGCGTGGGAGGCGTCATCGAAGCCGCCATCGAAGACGCGGGAGAAACCACTCCCGCGGTCACAGCGGAAGACTTTCAGCGCGATCACCAGCCCATGCTGAGCGCGCTCAACGCGTTCACGCCGCCCGAACGCCCCAATCTCATCCTCGTGCTGGGCTGCGACCTCGGCGCCGCCTTCGACGTGTTAAAACGCCACCTTCGCGACGCTCCAGACAAAGCGATTCTGATCGTCGAACCAGACGCGCGCTACCTGGCTCTGACGCTGGGTTCACACCCGTTAACCACATGGCTAGAGAGCAACCGCGTGACGTGGGCGGCGGGCGAATCATGGAGCGAGAGTTTCAGCCGCATATTCTGGGATCACAATTTCTTCACCATCGACCGGCCCGACGTCCTGTTCGCGGCGGGGGCCCGGCGTGTCGACCGCCTCTCCTGCTGGACGCCGTTACAGGAACTGATGCGGGAGTGCATCACCCTCGGCCGCAGGCAATTCGAAGACCAGCTCGCCGAAGCGGAAGCATACTACGCGCACAAACCGCCGACCCAAATCAAAACGATCCTTGCGCCGTCGACCGCCGCCGATCCAGGAAAGGCGATCCCCTATATTCAGGAACGTTTTCTCTCCGAGTGCCGCAAACTGGGGCTGAGCGTGATTCATCATACGCCATCGTTTCGCGGCGACATCGGCCTGCTGAAACGCATTGCTCGCGACAAACCGGACCTCATGCTGTTCATCAATCGCTCCGCCGGTGAATTCGCCGAACGGGTCACGCTGGATCGGCTGCGGCTGCCACGCATGATCTGGTGCATCGACGACCCCACCTGCTTTATGGGCGACGCTTTCAACCAACACGATTTCGTCTTTACCTGGGATGAGCATTACAGCGATTACCTGAAATCGAAAAGCGCGCGTGAGGTCGACCACTTTCCCTATGTCGCCGACATGGATGGCGCGCTCCCTCGGGTCGAAGAGCGCTTTATATCGCCGGTAAGTTACATCGGCCAGGTCAAAACGCTCGACGCGGCCTCGTTGGGTCTCCCGCCAAAAGAAGCCGAGTTCGCGGCATGGATCGGAGAACGTAAAGCCGAAGACCGATCACGAAGTTACGAGTCATTGATCTTCGAACATCAGGACCATTTCGGCGTTCGAATTCTGGAGACTCCGGAGAACGAGGCGCCGCGCTTTTTCCGTTACGCGGCGTACGTGGTCGCCAACGCGCGCTGGCGAATCGCAGCGTTGCGCCGGGCGGCGCCGTTCGGCCTCAAGTTTTACGGAAATGAAGACTGGCGAGTCTATCTGAAAGACGATTCGCTGCTCGACTGTTTTCAAGGCCCCGCCGATCCGGAACGCGACGCGCCAAGCATATTCATGTCGAGCGCGATCAACCTCAATATTCACAGCCTCCAAGCCCTCACCAGCTTAAACCAGCGCGATTTCAACTGCCCTCTGGTCGGCGGATTTCTGTTGACCGATTGGGTCGATGGCGCCGATCACTTTTTCCGCCCTGGTCAGGAGATGGTGTTTTACCAGAACCTCGACGATCTGGAGAATAAAATTCGCCATTATCTCGAACATCCAGATGAACGTGAACCGATCGTGCGCGCCGGTCAGGCGCGGGTGATGTGCGATCACACCTACGCCGTGCGTACTCCTCGCGTGTTAAACACGCTGGTAAAGCGCATTCAGGAGCGATATGGCAACGGCTGACCCATTCGGCTCGGCGCCCTGGCGCAGTCTCGACGCTCTCGACTCGCCGCAACGGCGGGCGAATTTCGCCTACCTGCCCTCGTTCGCTCCCGACGTTTGGGCGCGAATGCAAGATCGGCCCAATGATGAGGCGCTCGCCGTCCAGATATTCGCCCAATTTCTGCGTTGCCGCCGCACGGATGACCAGACCTGGGTCTTCGGCGAAGACCCGGCTCGCGAGATGAACGAACTGAAATCGAAATGGTCGCGCGTTCCGCCGGAGGCGGATTTTGTCATCGTCGCGGGAACGCGGGCGGGCTACTCCGCGCAGGCCGCGGTGCAATGGTTGCAGCGCTTTCCTCGTGGCCGCGTTTTGCTGATTGAATGCAGCGTTGCGCGCATGACGCTGTGCGCCGGCAATGCGGACCTTCGCGACGCCCTCGCCAGTGGGCGCCTCCATCTCGCCCTCGCGCCGCCTGAGCCGGGCTCAGTGCTCGATGCGATTCGCGCATGCAATCCACGCGGCGCGAAGCAGGCGTATTGGGTGTGTGATTCCAAATTCGATGGCGTATTCAGCGGCGACACATTCAACGCCGCTTACGGCGAGCTGATCGATGATTTGGCGCATGAGCGTATTCGCGTGATTGATTCGCTCAACGCACGTCCCCGCGCGAATGAGACGATCGAACGCGTCCTGCTTTTCGACTGCTGGTCTCAACAACCCCAACACGTTCACATCCAGGCGGCGCAAACCGCGCTGCAATCGCGCGGCGTTGAAACGCGGGTATTCACGCTGGACGGTTTCCGTTTCGATCTGCACGCGCGGGAGTACCGCCGGTTGCTCGAACCGCGCCTTCTTGCTCTATTGAACGAATTTCAGCCGCAATTGGCGCTGTCATACGCTTATCACGCACCGCACCTGTTCGAGCGCGATGCGTTCGAAGCGTTCAACGCGCCGTTCATCCAGATCGTCTCGAACATCGCCCATTTCGATCGCACATATTTCAACGGCGAGCGCGCCGCCGTTATCGACCGCGGACTGATCGGTCTCTACCGCAAGCGCGGCGTCAACGATGTGTTCTTTCTGCCCATCATGGCCGATTACGCCGCTGAACGTCCCGCGCAAAGCGACGGCTCGATGCCGATTGTCTTCGTTGGAAATTCACTGGGGCTGAATCCGCGTGAACGAGAGGCGTTGCGCCGTGAATGGGCGCGGCGCCCCGGCCTGCTCGAGCAAATAGATGAAGCGGAGGCTCTCCTGTCATCGTTCGATTCCGGACGCAATCTGTACGATGTGATGGAGAGCGCGCGCTTCCCTTCCCTCGATTCGCCGGAAGAGGAATACGCCGTGTTTCGCTATCTGCTGTGCGAATCAACCGCGGCGCGGAGAGTGCGCCTGCTGGAATCGATCGCGCCGTTGAAACCGCACGTCTTCGGCAACTGGGAGCATAGCGTGACGCCGGATTCTCCCTTACGCTCGTGCCTGCAAGGCCCTTGGCCTATACAACGCGAACGCGAACTATTCGAACGCGGGAAAATCTTCATCAACATCCACTCAACCGGTCATGTCACCGGCCCCAACATGCGCTTCTTCAACGTCTGCGGCATGGGTGGGTTCCAACTGAGCGATGGAGCTTTCGACGAATTCCTTACCCCCGGTGTAGAGTGGGCGCGATTTGAAAGCGAAGCCGATCTCACCGAAAGCATTCGCTATTACCTGGCCAATCCCGCCGAAGTGGACTCGATTCGCGAAGCAGGCTGGTGGCGAACCCACAGCGAGTGGACCTACGTGCGCTGGGTTCGATGGATTGAGGCGGAAACGGGATTCCACTTCGGCCATCAATCCTGATCGCACGTGAATCAGGCCGCGCGGCGCATCACCGGGCCGCGCGGCCTTCCATATATTGAGCGTCATGAACGCCGTATGCAAATTCCTTACTGACCATACAACGTATTCGTGTTCACCGGCTCGCCCTGAAGTTTGAGGTACGTGAACAGCTGAAACTTGTGCGTATTGAGATGATTGACCATCTGCAACAACCGGCGGCCAAGCGGCAAGGGAGTCGGATCCCAGAACGCGGGCGAAGGCTTGTTACTCAGGTCGTCCACACTGCATTGCGTAACCATGTCGAGCGCGACCTGTTTGTCGCTGGCGAGCAGCTCAAGCGCTTCAGCGATGCTGGAGACAGAAGGAAATTTCTCCGCGGGAGGAAGCATGTCCTCCGGTTTCATCTGACTGGGATCAAAATCGGCGGGCATGCCCCAGTCTCCGGTGACAAATCCTTTGATCGGCGCGCCGCAGGCGTTCGTCACATGGTGAATCAGTTGGCCATTGGTCAACCAGTTCGACCCGGTCGTTGGTTTCCAGTCGAGAGGATATTTCTCCGCGAGACGGATCAACCGCTCGGAGATGTTGTACGCATCTTCGATTTCATCGATCAATAGTTGTTTCAAGTCCATGGCGTGGTTTCCTTACACGGAATCTTGAAGATTGATGGAACAGGCGATGGTGCGATTCGACGTCATTGTATCGAATTCAGTTTTAAAAGGAAAGAGGAAATTTATACATTTGTTCACTTTTAATAGAAACAGATTTAAATGCTGTGGAAACCGATCTTTAAAGACCCACCTTCCATTTTTTCCGTGGAGATTCGCCTTGGTTTACATCTGAGGAGAGCCCGATAACGGATTGCAGTTCCAGAATTTCAAACAGAAACGAGGCGGTCGATCGGCCGCCTCGTAGTTTTATTCTCTGATTCGACGCTACAGCGTTACGCTTGAGGCGCGTCAGGTTTTGGCTCTTCTCCTTCATCCGGTTCCTTTTGAACGGAATCGTCCGATTGATCCGAAACCTTCGATGCTTCATCAGCGGGCTCATCAGGCACAGCCGCCGCGGCTTCTTCTACCGGAGCGGCGATTGACTCGCCAGCCGCCGCCGGAGTCTCTTGTGGCGCGCCGTCCGTGGGAGGATCGCCCGGGACGGTCCACAACAAACGGATCATATACGCGAGAATCAGCAAGCCGATCACGAATGTGCCCAGGAAAAGCGCCAGGCTCGACACGTGAGGTCTGACTGTCAGATCACTCAGCGTGTAGTAAGGCTCCAGTGCGATATAACGCAACAGGTCGCGGCCCATAACCATACCGAACAGGGTAATGAATACCACTGCCACGGCCGCCCAGTAGTATTTGGGTTGATCCTTCTTGATGGTCGCCATCACCATCAATGCCAGCCCCACGAACGCGGTGCAGACCGATACCGCCCACCCCACGAACATAAAGCCATTACCCATGAAGTTCTTCAGGGTGTCGCCGCCCAGCGTGAACAGGTAAATGAATCCAACAATCATGGCGAGAAATACGCCGCTTTTGGCCCAATACAGACCGTTGCGGTACATCCATTCGCCGGCTTCCCTGTTGGCAGCGTGATATCGCTTCTGAAAAAGGCCGATGCCCGAGCACCAGAGCCCCGCCACCGCCAGAGCGCCGAAGACCGTGTGCGACCAGCGCATCCAGAATTTCGTGTCCATCACCAGCGGAGAGAGTTCACCCGCGTGAATCTTCGCCCATAACTCGGGGTGTTCGACCAGCGTCGCGTTATTGGTGAAGATCAGCGATACGGTGATGAAGATCGCTGCGTTGACGAGCACGATCAGGCGTGACAGCAGCGTCGCGCGCCCATCAAGGGGGCGCAATGAAATCAGGACGTAGATCAGGTAAAACGCCACCGTCACCAGCCCCAGAATGGCCATCCAGTACCATCCCATCATGATGTTGGCGCTGTAAAAAAACTGGCCGTGTAACACCTGAACGAACAGCAGGGGGGCCACGCCCATGGTGATCGCCATCGATAGCGCCACCGGCATGGTTTTAAGCATCAGGCTGTTCGCCCGCGCGATGACGGGACGATGACCGAACAGCCATTCCTGAATCGTGACGATCAGTGTTCCGCCCAATATGAAGTTCATGAAGGCGAAATGCAGAACCAGCGTCAGCCAGCCCAGCAGCTGAAAGATGATCGTCGGCGAGGGCGCGCCCAGTGGGTCGGGGGTAGGGATCAGGCCGTTCACGGATGCGTCTCCTTTATGGGTTACGAGCGAGTCGACTCGCGGGTTGAGTTCGCTTTGGCTGATTCATACTGATCCTGCAGACCTTTCAGATAATCGGCTAGCGCCTGTTTTTCAGCGCTGGTTCCGATAAAGGGAGGCATATAGGGCTGTTCGGTATGAAGCGTATCGAGATTGTGCTTGATTGAATCCTCCGGCCACCCCCAGATCAGCGGCTTGATTCCATTGACGCCGTCGATCGTATGGCAGCGGCTGCATTGCGCCGCGTAGACCGCCTGCCCCAGCTGCTCATGCGTCAGTTGATCGGGAGAATTCGCCCCCAGTCGCGCCACCGTCCACGGGGCGAAGGTCAGCACGCCTTCCTGATTGAGACGGTCGGCGTCTTTAACCAATATACCGTTTGAATACATGTAGTCGTATATCACATAAGGTTTACGAACGCCCTCGCGGACGAATTCCATCGCGCCGGTGGCGATGAAGGCGATCGCACCCAGTAACAGCGCGGTTTCAAGATTGATATAGCGACGCTTCAGAATCAAACCGAAATAGGCGTACAGACCGACCAGTGTTGAAGCCGCCAGGCCGAACATGAAAAACAGCGTCATCGCGATGGCGCCGCCTTTCACCATCCGCGCCGACGCTTCGGGAATATTGGCCAGAAACCAGATCGACGCGGGAATCATCAGAATCAGAGGGATCAGAAACTTGCCGCCTTCCGTGATGATATGGTGACGTTCTTCGCGGGTATAATCGTAGAGCGTGTTCGCCGCGACGGCGATAAAAATGCCCGCCAGCGACATGGCGCTGATGGTGCGCAGCAACAACGAAGGCCAGTAAGTGGGGTTGAAGAAGCCGGTCCAGAATTCCTGATTGACGACCCACCCGCCCGGCGACAGCATAAAGGTCAGAATGCCGTTAATAATGACGAGGCTCATATACGCGGCGAACGCATAGATCCATCCAATAACGTTGTGACGCCCGGGCGTGAGCTTGCCCCACGTATAGTAATAAATGTATCCGGAAATGATCTCAACGATAAAAAACACCCATTCCGTCGCCCAGCCCCACACGTACTGGTGAATCAGGGCGGAGGTGGCGTCGGGGCTGACCAGCGCGATGGAAAACCAGATGCCCACGCCGGTCAACGCGCCAAAAATGAAGGGCAACAGGATGATGTAGCGGCTGAAATCCTTGAGGAACTTCAGCATGAGCGTGTCGCCCTTGCGGTTAGCCTTCCACTCGGCCCAGGCGGTGAACAACCCGGCGCCGACGGTAAAATGAGCGAAGGTGACGTGAACGATGGCGATAATGGCGATCACCATGCCTCCGCCAATGATGGGAACATCCCAGATGGGATATTGAATCGTGTGTGGCATCGCGCGATCCTTTCTGGCTGTCGATCCGGAGTGGCTGCATCGCCGCGTTCGGTAAGGTGTTGAACAGAGATTCGGCTTTTGAATGAATAAAAGCCGCCCCAAGCCTCTTCTTCAAAGTATAGAAAACCGGTTCATGAATAGAAAGTGCCTGGTTATCTATTTAGTCAACTTCTCATCAACGCTGGTATCAGGGGCCTGTTTCACCTTGGCAGTGATCGCGATCACCATAGTCACCGCTCAGTCATGAAACACGACGCAGGCGATATCGTGGGGATGGAGCCGGCCGCGTATCGTCCACGCGTTATCATGGCGCGCCGCATTAAAATCCACCATTCCCCACTCTTCCCCGGCGGCCCCGTAACCGGTTTCGATCGTCGCCAGATCGCCTGCGATGGTCTGCATCGAAGCGTTGTAGAGCGTAACGACCGTCTCTGTATCCGATGAAAAGCGGTTGGCGTACACGCCGCCTTGCTGAGTTGGGATGAGCGGCTCGACATCCAGCGAAGTGAATGCGTCTTCGTGCCGATGAAACACCGCATACGCATGTGCGGCGGATCGCCTGAACGAATCGCTGTACCATGAATGCGCCCGGCCCTTGAGATGAATCGCCTCGCCATGAAACAGACTCAATTTCACGGCGCTTTCATGCACCAGAAACGTGGTCCAGCCCGGATGAACCCGCTCCATGATTTTCAACCTCGGCAAGGCGAATCGCAACAGGTTCACCGGAAGCGGCGTCGGACTGGAACCGCCCAGCAGAGCGTACGACAACGCCCCGTCCAGAGAGAGAGCGGCGATGTCGCCGGGTGCGCGTTCCGCATAGAATGCCCCGTGATCCTCATCGGCTTGCGCTCGCAACTCATTGAGAAACGAGGTCTCGGCGGCGTTTTCGCCGGGAGTGTACATACCAAGATAATCGAAATACGCCCCGTTCGGCTTGAGCGCGCCGCATAACGCCAGGGTGGTATCAATCACGAATGAACGCCAAGGCGCCCACGTCAGAGATTTACGCTCGATTTCAGTCGTACTGATTCCATCTTCGCCATGAGGCGGCGAATCGAATATGGCATCGCCATATCGGCGCATAGGGATGTGAGGATCGAAATACAACCCGACTCCTACGCCGTTCTCATTCGCCTCTTGTATATTGCCGGCGAGGCTCTCACTTCCCCCATAAGCAATCTTATCAGGCGATTCGGGCGGATACCCCCAACCAGCCAGTTCGATCCAGTCGAGCCCGCCGAATTCAGCGCGCGTGGTTTCGATCAGGCGTTCGAAGTCATATTGTTTCGCGAAGGGGTTATAGAGATAGCCTGTTCCTGTGACGGGGTAGTCGCGACGGGCGATAAACACGTCCTTCAACGAGGCGTTCGGCTCGCGTTCTCCATCAAGTGAGTTGAGCCATTCGCGGTAGCGTTTGAACGCCGCGAACCAGTCTCCATCGTGAATCTCAATCAATGACGGCGGCGTCTCGAACGACTCGCCCGGCTTGAGTAACAGCGGTTCTTCGTAGCCATATTCCACGCCCAGCCGGGCTCCGCTGTCATCGACCTTCAACCGCAGGCGTTTCGACGTTCCGAGCGGATCGCGCGCGTGGAGCGCGACCCCGTATCCTTTTCCGCTGGAATAGACGTCGAGAAACTGCAATGGCGCCCTCCCCGAGTACGGCTCGGCGATCTCGATCGATCCCTCGCCCCACGCCATGCGTTCGGTGGGATATACCCACGCCGTTCCACATCGGAGCGATTGCAGCGCGGGCGCCATCACGCGCACGTTGACGGGCGCCGCGCCCTGGTTGGTCAGGGTGAGCGTCATCTCAACCGCATCGGGAGTGGCGGCGCTGAGACTCAGCCGCGCGGCCAGCATTTCGCCGCCTCGCGAGTCGAGCGAGACATGCAGTCTTCCTTCGTTGACCTCGCATTCGCGAATCCGCCAATCTCTCGCGCCAAGCATCGAGCCGTTGGCGATCACGCTGAACAATAGCGCCGGGGCGTTTAACAGTTGATCCCCACTGAGTTTGTGAACGAGAGAAGACGCCGTCAGCCCATCGCGGGTTGAAAGCGTCAGGTCGAAGGTTGAATCGCTCAGGGTGAACTCATCGCGGCCACTCGTCGAGATGCTTGGCGTGACGCCGTCGATCCGTGCGTTGTATTCCCGGCGTCCCATAAAAGGTTGCTTGAAATCGGATGAGCGCAACGCTCCCCTGTTCAACGAGGCCGCCGCGACGAACAAGCGTCCATAGACGACCCGATCTTCCACCACCAGCCGCCGCAGCGTCTTGTCCGGATCGAGCGGGACCGCAAACACGTCCCATTGGCCTGATTCCATCGAGTACGCATATCGCCTGATTGACCACGGGAACGATTTCTCCACGCTTCCATCTTCGTATTCTTTTCGGATGATGATTTCTTCCGGCTGAGACAGCTCGTTACGATAAGAATGTGTAAACGATCCGTTGCTTCCAGCGAGCCAGACGCCCATCAGCAGGTACGCCTCGCTTCCCTGGCTGTTTGCATCAATAACGATTTCGCCCGTCGCCGCCAGCGGCGTGGCGCATACGCCGTCATCGCTCAACTCGAACAGGGGCGAGTCGCTGCTCCACGGACCGCGTAATCGAGTCGAAGGCGCCGTCACGCCGCAAATATCGCCCAATGGAATCGTGGCGGCGGATGGATGCAGGAACTCGATTTCCGAATCGTCCTCTCCTTGCGCCGCGTTGAATGGAAACGTCTTGAAGAGCGGGGCCGCTTCGTCGATATCGACGGTCAGTTCACGCAATTCGAAGCGCAGGGCTTCAGGCCCGCTCCAGAGTTCGAACGTCAGGCAGTCGGCGGCGTCGTCCCATTTCACGCCGTCGTCGTTCTTGCCGCCGGTATGTTGAACCAGTTTATTCTCCCCCGATTGAATCGGTTTCGCGGGCGGATTGAGTGTGAGGCGTTGCGTCTTGCGGTGAACCGAGCCGAATGGCTGTCCATAAAACGTGATTACAGGAAAATTGAGATCGCCGCGCACCCCCTCGCAACGAAAACGCACTTGAATATCCTGAAACATGTCGAGCCAGATCGGCTGTGTATTCAGTTTCCACGCCGCGCGGGAGTTGGGCGGCAGAGTAAAAATTACGCCGTTGTCGCCATCGTGTTCAAGCGTTCCCGTTTTCGAGAGTTGCTCCCAGTCGCTCCCGCTCGCCAGACTCAACGACCAGCCGATTTCTCTCTCCGCCTGAGCGTGAAAGCATGAAATCAGCGCAAGCGGGATGAATAATATGAAACGCAAGATGGATCGGCCCATGTTTTTCCCTTAAAATGAAAACGTCCGCGATGAAAATCCATCACGGACGCGATTGTATCACGATCCCCGCTGAATCCGCTAAGCGGATGCGTCCGCCGCTCGCCACGAATACAGGCCGGTCACCTCGTGCGTCAGTTTGGGGACCACATACGGCCCTTCGGGAATCGCAAGAACGGTAGCGTCCGGCCCGCGGCGCGCCAGCGCGGCGTCGATGCCTTCCTGCATGGAGGCGATAGGTTTCACCAGAAAGTCGCGCAGATCGTCATCGGAAATCCCGTCGGTGTAGTACAACAGTTCACAGCGGTGCAGTCCGTTCACCAGTTCCTGAATCATCCACTGGTCCTTGGCGACGTAATTCGGCCCCGCCACGATATCGTAAAAGTCCGCCGGATTTTTCAAGCGTCTGAGCAGGCCTTCAAACTCGGCGCTGCCGCAACCCTCGTCGTTACGCGCCGCCAGTACCACGGTCCCTCCCGGCTTGACCGCTTCCAGCGCGCCCACGAATCCTTTGATCGCCTGGTACAGCGTTTTGTCGAGAGGGTATCCGCCGCTGGTCGTGACAACGATATCCACCGGTTCAGGAATTTCGACAAGCGTGTTAGACGCGGCGTGCTCGCAAGCCCGTTCATGGGCGGCTTCCAGATCGCCGGCGAACACGCCCGTGATCTCTCGCTTTTCATTGAGAGTCACGTTAAGGATGAAGTCGGCTCCAGCCTGCCGCGCCACTTTCACCGCCGCCTCGTGAAACGGATTGCCGTGCAGGCGGCCGTTGCAGGTTTCATCGCGTTGCAGCATGCGGTAGCCATGCATGTGTTTCATGGTTTCCAGCGACGCGATGCCCGGCAAAACGGCTTTGCGCCCTCCTGAGTACCCGGCCATGAGATGTAGTTCAACCAGGCCGGTCAGAATTTTCAGGTCGGCGTTCAGATAATGTTTATCGATATAAACCGGGATGTCGCCATTAACGGTTCCTATATACTGGTTGGCTTCAGGATCTTCGGAATAGTGATTTTCAACGCGGTAACGGGAGGCGATCTCTTCTCCTACGAGCTCCACCAGTTCATCGCCCAGATTGGGACGGTGGATGCCGGTCGCGATCAAAATTGTGATCTTCTCGCGAGGAACACCCGCCGCTTCGATCGTTTCGAGAATCGGCGGCAGGATGACCTTGTTGGGAACCGGCCTGGTAATGTCGGATATGACGATAACCGCGGATTCACGCCCGCGCGCGATTTCAACCAGCGGCTGACTCTCGATTGGCGAGGTCAGCGCTCCACGCACCGCCGCATCCGCGTCCTGAACGGGTTCAGCCTCCCGCATGTGAATCACGCCGGCGAGATGCTTGTCGGGAATTTCCACGCTCAAACCGGTTTTCCCATACGCCAGATCCAACTTCATAACCGCCTCCCGCAAGGTATTGGTACGAGTTGAGGCGTCAGTTCGACGCCGTCATACAAACCTCATAAAAAAGATTATCACCGAGATGGAACCCAAACAATGGAACGTCCGACTATCGCAATGGTGGATTGATGATTTGACTCAGAGCGCCATATAAACGGGCGCGTTTGTAAAATCAAGATAAAAATATTTCTTGAAAAACTTGATTTGGATGGGATTGTTAAGAACCTGTTTTCATGAATTGAGTGCCCGGAGGACCTGCCGGATTGCGTGAACGCGAATATAGTTTTCTGAAT
>WGLV01000017.1 GCA_016125385.1 bacterium | reverse complement strand
CACGAGTCCCTTGGACAAGCCTCCGGTTTGTCCACAGCCGCTTGAGGAAACGAGCGCGCTCGTTTCCTCACAGGATTCACAAGCATAAGAACAACGCAAAAACTCTCACTTCAACTGGATCAAAAAAACGGGGCTAGACAGGGGTATTGGTTTACTCGCATTATGATGGATGATTCCACCCATTTTTCCGCCACCGGAGGATGAATGATGTCACGCATTTTCACCGCCTGTTTCGCATTGTTGATTTTCACTCTGGGCGTGTTCGCCGCCGGGGATGGCTCATCAGCCGGCCGCGCCGATCTGCTGCGCGACCAGTGGGGCGTGCCGCACGTCTTCGCGGAGACCGACGAAGCCGCGATGTACGGCCTCGGCTGGGCCTGCGCCGAGGATCGCGCATTTCAGATGTACTTCAACCTGCGCACCATTCAGGGCCGCCTGGCCGAGCTGCTTGGCGATGAGGGCTCGCGCAAATATTCCGCGCCTGAGTTCGATGAAAAGATGCGCATCATGGGCTTTTACCGCGCCGCGCAAAAAGCCGCCGAAAATCTCAGTGAGGACGACCTCGCCCTGCTCAAGGCCTACAGCCGGGGCGTGAACGATTACATCAAGGCCCACCGCGGCGAGTTGCTCGACCTGTTCGAACAATATGAACTCGACCCCGAGCCGTGGACGCCCGCCGACTGCATCGCCTCGTGGTGGAACCTCGCGCGCTTTTTCGCCGGCGAGGGGCTGCATGACTCGATGGTGTATAACCAGCGAAAAAACAGAGACCGGCTTCAACCCGCCGCGCGCGGGCGGGGCGGCCTCTCCGCCGAACAGATGAAGGCCCTTCTTGAACGCGCCGAAAAGGCGGGCCGCGTCGTCGACGACTCGGCGGCGGTGGTGCAACGCGGCGACGTGAGCGATGAATGGATTGAACAGGTGCATGATTTTCTCGCCGAACACGGCTTCGCCGAAGACGCTGTGGAAGAGGAAGAAACGCCCAAATTCAGCCACGCCTGGGCGGTGGGGAAGAAAAAGATGAGCGAGGGAACCGCCGCGCTGGTGAGCGATCCACAGACCCCGGTGCGCGTTCCGTCGCTGCTGTACGAGTTTCATGTCAAGGGCGCGACCTTCAACGCGCGCGGCGTGGGCGTGCCCGGTTCGCCCGTGATTCTCATCGGCTGGAACGAACACGTCGCCTGGGGCATGACCGCGCTGGGCGCCGATCAGGCCGATCAGTTCAAACTGAAGATGGACGACGATCATCCCGATCAATACTGGTTCGACGGTGAATGGCACGATATGACGGTGTGGAACGAAACCATCAAGGTGCGCGGGGGGCGCGACATAACCATCACGCTGCGCGAAACGCGCTTTGGTCCCGTGGTCGACGCGATCGCCAACGGCCTCGAACCCGGCGATCACTTCGCGCTCAAACGCGTGCCGGCGTGCGAGCCCGAGCGCGAGACGTTTCCCGCCGCGCTGGCGATGATGCGCAGCCATGATATCGAGTCGTTCTACGACGCGCTGTCGGGGTGGCGTTTTCCCAGCGCGAACGTGGTATTCGCCGATTCGGCGGGTAAGGTGGGCTACAGCGTGGCCTGCGCCGTGCCGCTGCGCTCGCCGCTCGCCATCGACGGCGGCGCCGCCGCGCATGACGGAACCGAATCAAAATACGACTGGCGCGGCTATGTGCCGTTCAACCTGCTGCCTCACGTTCTCGATCCGGATCGCGGATACGCCTTCAGCGGCAACCACCGGCCCATTGCGTCGTTTTACCCCGCGCCGATGGGGCTGGGTACGGGCTCGGGCGGCGATACGACGCGGTCCTGGCGGTTGCGCCAGCGCATCGAAGACGCGGGCCTGCTGACGCCGGAGAAGGTTAGAGAGATTCATTACGACACGGTTAATCCCGCGCGCAAGGCGCTGGCCGAAGTGGGGGTTCACCTGCTGTCGGTCAGCCCCGCCCGCTTGTCAGACGATTCGATTTTCGCGCTGGGCGAGCTCAGCGACTGGCTGAAGGCGGGCGCGCGGTCTGAGTGGGATTGTCCCGGCGCGGCGCTGGCTGAAAACATCAACACCATGTTCCGTATTCTGCAGACCACGCTGGCCGCTCAATACGGCGGCGGCGAGACCGGCCTGACGCATTTTCTGAAATCGATGGAAAAGAAGATCGCGAGCGACCCCAAGGCCGACCTGGGCGGCGAGGTCGCTGAATACATCGATCAGGTTGTGTCGAACGCCTGGCGGCGGACGGTGGCGCAGTATGGGGAAGACCCCGCTCAATGGAATCAGGCCGCCGCCGCGCAAGTTCAAAAACGCTCGCTGGAGTATATGGATACGCTCGATGGATTCGGGTCGCTCGATCGCGGGCGCAACCTGCCCGTGCCCGCGTTGCGCGACCTCGACGGCGGAACCATCTTTTCTCAGATGTCGCAATCGTACACCCAGTGGGTTCCGTTGGACGAAGTCGACTCGGCGCGGTCGCTGTTGCCTGTCGGCGATACGGAACATACCGCCAGCCCTTACTACACCGCGACGCTGTCGATGTGGCAAAGCGGCGAGACCCACCCCGCGCCGCTCAGCCGCGCGGCGGTCGAGCCATACGTGAAAGAACGAACGGCTCTGTTGCCCTGAAGATCGCGGGATTGAAATGTTAATCCACATGCCGAGGCGATAAAAAAGGGGGCGGAAAATTTCCGCCCCCTTCGCATGTCAGGGTGATTGAATGGCAATGATTCTGATTAATACAGAGCCCAGTCGGGAACGCCGGGAAGCTGAGCGGTCTTGAGCAGCTCAAGAATGCCCCAGCCGCGTTCGTCGTCCCACGCGTCCTTGCGTTTGCCGGTGTCGGCGTCAAAGTGCCACCACGCCCACTTGCCGGTACGGCCGGTGTCGCCCTGGTTGACGTCGTTTACGCCGATATCAAAGCCGATATGGTCGACGTCGAGGGGTTCGAGAATCATGGCCTTTTCAACCTGATACTCAATAACGAAACCGCTTCCATCCGCTTTGGGTTTGGCGCCCCAGTTCCAGTACAAGCCATCGGTCGAGGCGCGGCCGCCATTCGCCGTATCGACGGCGGTGCCGGGAGCGTCGTTGCCACCGATCAGCGAGCCGTTACCGGTGACCGTCGCCTGGAAGCCGAACTGGTTGCCGTCTTTGGTGGCTTTGCGGCTGTTGTCGCCGTCCATATACAACTCGCACGAGTCGTTCTGCCATGCGTCGGTGGCGTGTGACGAGAAGCTGACGCTGGGGTCGATCATATCGAGACCAACGTTGATGAAGCCGGCGTTATGGAAGACATGAACCGTCAGGTTTGACTTATCGTGAGCAAACGATGCGCCCGCGAGCAGGACGCCGGGGGCGCGATCGTTCGTGCGATCGAAGGTGAAGACATAAGAGCCGTCGTATTCACCGGCTTTCAGTTCACCGTCCAGCGTGGTCGACTTGCCCGACAGGAACGGAGCGTACGCGCGATCCGCGCCTTCCAGATCCATTCCGGCGTTTCCGCCGATGCCGAAGGTAGTACCCGCCGCGACAACCGAGCCGGAGAACAGAACGCCTTCAAGACCCATGCCCGATGCGGCCTTCAGATTGTATTTGATCTGCTTTTTGCCCGAAGCGCCCGCCAGAGTCCATGTCACGACGCCATTGGCGACCGTGCCGGTGGGCGTCGAACTGGCCAGCGTCCATCCTTCGGGAAGAACTTCGCTGATGGTGAGGTCGGCGGTTTTGCCGGTTTCAACCGTTACGTCGATGACGAATCCGCTGATCAGCGAGCCGCCGGTGTAGGTCGGTTGGGGAACCGTGCGGGTGGCTTCAACCGCTGTGGCGATCGGGTCGATCTGCAGGCCGGAGAACTTGGCCGACTCGATGTTGGAGACGTCGTGCGCGGTCACCGCGAGGCCGAGCAGGACTTTATCAGGCATATCCACCGTATGGCTGGCGATGGTGCGGAACGAGCCGTCGGTCTGCTTGCGCAGCAGGGAGAAATTGTTAAAAACGCGAACCAGACGAATAGTGTCGGTGTCGTTGGCGGTTTTGCCGTTTTCACCCGCGTCAGCGGCATTGGTGTTATTCGCGTCTCGCCAGGCGAGGTCGGCGTTCAATGCGTTGTTCAAAATCGCGGCCACGTGCATACCGGCGATGTTGTCGGGCTCCGGGCGAACCATGAAGCCCATTTTGCGCCAGTCGTTCACCGCCGCGCCGCGAATCGCGCCCGCTTCGTTCCAGGCCAGAGAAACCGTCGCCGAAAACGAGCCGGTAACCTCTTTGTATACCCAGTAAAAACCGTCGCTTTGGTTCCAGATGTCGTTTCCGCTGCCGTCGATCGTGTAAACGCCGCCGCTGAACGAAGCCTGACCGGCGCCGCCATCGTCACCGACGGTTGCTTCGCCGGTAAAGACGCCTACTTGCGAAAACGCCAATGGAGCAATTGCCAGCATTGCAAGTACGAGAATAGTTTTTTTCATCTTAGATAAGACCTCCCACTGTAATGTGATTGAAAACCAAAAAAGATCATTCGGAAAATCGAGTAAAAGGCAGGGGTATTTCGTGGTTTTTCGTGGCATCACCTCCCTTAAAAAATCAAAAGAATCAAATGTCCAATAGACCACACTATCACATTAATAATAGTAATGGAAGATAAAAAAGGGGGATAGCCAGAAAAATTTTCAGATTTTAATTAACTAGGATTATTTAACTTAACGAAAGGAAAGCATCTTTCGTCATCGCAGGCGGAATTTTCCACGAAAATACGCCCACACGGATTGTTGCGCGGGTTCGGGAGGCCCCATGACCTTCCCTGTTAAAATCGGAGACATAAATGAATAGACGGGCCGGATGGAAGACCACGCGCCCTCGCCCAACTGGCCCACGATGGAAGCGTTAGCCCAACGCGAGTCGTCAAACTTTGGCGACGCCCAGCCTTCCTGCTCCTGGTAAGAGAATTTCCAGTCTTCGCCTGCGCTGATGACGCCGGTCTGATACCCCATGTGAAACGCGACGCCGGGGCGGTCGGGTGAGAGTTTACAGCGCAAGCCGATCACGACATCGCCGCCGCGCGGGTTTTTCACTTCGACGCCGTCGAGGTTGACCCACGAGTTTCCTTCGCCGATTTTTTCGCCGTTCCAGTAGAGTTCGAATGAGTCAGCCCCCGCGATATAGGCCCAGGCGGGGCGGCCCTCTCTCAGGGTTTGCAGTTCGCGCTCGGCGGTTTTTTTAATCAGCTGGGCGTCCTGCTCGCCGTGCGGATCGGGCTTGTCGGCGAGGCTGGCGGCGGTTTGCAGAAAGCCGATCGCCTTGTCGCGCTCGCCCATCTCCTGCTCGAGCAGACCTCGCCGCAACGAGAGATATCCGTATTCATCCGCGCCGGGGTTGTCTTGATTGAACTGTTCGGCGGCTTCAAGCGCGGCTTCGAGCCGCCCCTGATTGCGGTGGACGGCGATCTGCTTCTGCAGAAAGCGGCGTTTGGCGTACAGAATTCCCTCATCGGGCAGGCGGTCCATCACGTTCGCCATCACGGGCGGCGCCGGGCTGGGCAGCGTCTGATACCAGAAGGCGACGCTGCAAAAATCGTCTTGACGGTCGTTGGCGTGGCCGTGTTCGATGCTGACGCGAAGCGAATCGTGAAACGAAACCGGATCGGCGATATGCCAGCGGTAGGCGGTGGTCCGATCGCCCTTGTGAGAGCCTTCCCACAGGGTGACGCCGTAAAACGGGTAACAGAATTCGCGAAAGCCCCATGCGTCGTTGAAATAGTCTTCCGTGCCGGTGCCGGTCATGGTGGGCGATTTGGAGCCGTCGATATAAAACATATCGTCTCCCTCGCCGAACCAGCCGTCCTGATTCGCTTGTGCGGAGAGCACCGTCCCCACGTATTGACCACGTCCCTTCGTATCGAGAATCAGGTAGTTGTTCGCGCCGTCGAGGTTGGTTTCGCCGAGACCGGCGCCGGAGTTGGGCGCGGCCTGGCGGTATTGGGCGTGAAAATACAGCGCGCCGGGCTGGGGCTGAGCGAACTGGCGGTATTCGATCGCGTAATAAAACGCCCGGACCTCGTCAAAACCCTCGTGAGTGAGCGTCACGCGCGCCGACCTGGCGAAGGGCATGTACCAGTAACAGTTACGCGCGCGGCCTTCGGATGAAACCGCCTCCACCGCGCTTTGAAAGGGGCGCTCAAGCCCGTGGCCCACGCCGAAAAAATCGCCCAGCGGCGCCTCGACCGACGGGACGTCCTGCCCGTCCCAGTAAATACGCAGAATGAGCATGCGCGGGTAGTATTTTTCGGCGGAGATGGTGTTCCAGATGTGGGTGATGGCGCCGGGGCCTTCGATTTCGGCGAGGGTGACGGTTTCACCGGGCTGGATGGAGATTCGGTCGTTGTTGCCGCCGCTTCGATCGAAGCTGGAGACGCGGCCGGTCTGGTAATCGGCGGGTTGCGCGAGCGATTCAAGCGAAAAACCGGGCTGGGCGAAAACGGGCGCGGCGATGAAGAGCGCCAGAGCGATGGACCAAACGCAAAACATGGCTTTCCTCCTCAGTGTGAAGAAAGCCATGCTATCACGAGCGGGCGTTGAATGGCAGCCGGAATTCAGTCTGGGCGCCGATTATTGCCGATTATTTTTCTTCTTCAAAATGAAGCCCGATAAAGCCGTATGACTTCACCTTATTGTCATCGCCCGCGTTATAAAACGCGATGAAACGCTCGATGCCGATATGATCGCCGTATTCATTGATGATGGGCAGCGTCTTGGTTCCGATCAGGTGACGGGTTGAGTCGCCCTGATCGTCTGACTCTTCGGTGACCACCTCGACCATGCCGCCCTCTTTTTCAACGGGGTCCTGCTGATTGGGAAACAGTTCGTTGTATTGGGGCAGCGATGAGATATAGCAGATATGAATGGAATTGGCGATGTTGAGCACCTGGTCGAACGAGCCGACCTCGGTGTATTCACTCACATCGTTGGGTTCTTCGATGGCTTTGGTTCCATCGCCGTCGTTGTCTTTTTCGCCGTCGGCGGCGTAGGTTTCATAGCCTTCGCCGGTCAGCACGGCGAGAAACATATAGACGCGGTTGAGTTTGACGTTGTCGCTCAGTTGTTCTTCGTCGCGGATCTTGTCGATGTCGAGGGCGTCGGGGTTGATGTAGACCTCTTCAGCCCAGGTTGACGCGCAAGCCGCGATAATGAGTAACGCGAGTATGGATGATGCCGTGATTCGTGTGCGATTCATTATTCCTTGTCTCCTTCAGAGCTTCACATAACAAAGCAGGTACGGCTGAAGAAGAACCTCTCCAAAAACCTCATGATTGCGCTTTGTAAGATGGTTGGCCGAAGCGTTGCGTCGGGTTTTCAGAAACCGGTTCGGGTGAAAGCGGCGCGAGCGGCGGGGATGGCCGGGTGCGTCGTGCGCTTGCCGAGCTTGTTTATGAGTAACGTTATTCTTCGGCCTTCTACGTGATTACTTAAGCCTTTTTGTAAATCTTTGTAGATTATCATGCAAACCGTAACGCTTTTCAACAAAAAAATCATAATACTTTTTTGTCTCGATGAAACCCTGAAATTTCGTTTCGAAATAAAACGTTGCAAGTATCATGCGAGATAATTTGTTCGATTCTCGTTAACAATTATTCTGCTTGATAAACTGTACAAAACCGGACCGCGCCGCCGATCGCGCCCGCCGCGCGGGCGTTTTACGCGATTCCACCGTCTTCCCCCGGACGGACTGAGTGCGGAAAAGAAACTCGCGCCTCTTTGAAGTGCGTCGCGCATTCGCGACCGTTTTGTTCCATTTGTGACACCATGATTAACGATCCGCCCATGCGCGCGTCACGCGGCGGGGAGGGGTAGGAGAAAGCCTGAATCATTCGTAACGCGGAAATCAACCTCCCGAGGAAGGCTCGGCGGGTTCGAACTCGATGCGCACCCGCTTGTTCAGCGCCGCCGCCACCCGCTGCAGCATGCTGAGCGAATGGCCTTCATAGTCGGCCTCTTCCAGCCGCGAGATGACGGACTGAGTCGTCCCCACGCGCTTGGCGAGCTCGGCCTGCGACAGCCCCGCCTCCATCCGCGCGTCGTAAATCAACTGGCCGATGACTAAATCCGTCCTGGCCTGATCGACTCCTTCTTCAAAGCCGGGGTAATTTCCGAATTTCCGCCGGATAGTCGAAAGCGCGTCCATTTTCCTAACCTGCTTCATAACTCATATCCTGATGAATCCGCGTGAGGATAACGCTTTTTGTTTTTATCGCAAAAATGCGATAGCCCGTCAAGCGGGTTTTGAAATTCGGAATTGACACAACGGGATTTATGGGGTGAAATATGATGATCCAAATTTCAATTATACGAAGTGTGCAGAGAGAAAGCGAATTGCAACACTTTGAGAAAAGCATTATGAGTCAACTATATTTACCACCAACAGAACGTGATCGCTACAAAAATCAAATCAGCGACTTCGTTTTAATTTATAGAAAAAAACTGCGGCCTGTTTTTGAAGAAATAGAAAAAGAAGCAGAAGATGAGGCAAATAATCACTATAATTCCAAGATGCGCAGTACAAATACTGAAGATTTTTACTGCGCAGATGAAATTGCGGAGAATGCAATCGGGCGTGGCGATGCTCTCTTTCAAACATTGAGGCTTGGAAAATATACATTAACTGCCGCATGGCATGCAACTCTTTATGAACTTTTTGAACAGCAATTGCGAAAATTTTTATACACAGAGATGAACGGATCTTGTTCGATTAAGTTTCCAGAATTTTGCACGAATTTAAGAAATATAAAGAAGGTGTTTTGTACCCACAACGTTAAGGTTTCGCTCTTTCCTTGCTGGGGAAAAATAGAGGAGTTAAAAACGCTTTGCAATGTTATCAAACATGGGGATGGAAATTCTGCAAAAAATCTGCGCGAATTGAATCCTTCTCTTTTTATTGTTAATAACAACGTCGATTACATGACAAGCTATAAAACAACTTTATTGAAAGAAACTCTTCAAATAGATGAGAATACACTTCAAGAATATGTCAAAGCCTTGCTTTCTTTTTGGGATGAATTGCCGGAGAGAAGTAATAGTGACTATGACGGTAAATGAAACCTGTCTATTTGCTGTAGATTAAATCCTGAAAGCAAAGTTGCTTCGTTATAACTCACCTCCTACCCCCACATCAATTTCGCTCCGCCGACGAGGATGCCGGCGAGGGCCAGGCCCCAGACCACTGGCTGGTTCATTAAAATCCCGATCGGGAGGCCGATCAGGCTCACCGTGAAGCCGTAACGCAGCATCCGCTGACGTACGATCGCGCGGTATTCCTCCCGCGTCAGCCGTTCCATATCGTCTCGCATGGTTTGATCCCCCCCGAATACTTCGTTCTCCCGCCGCCCTGATGAAACGATACCGATTCATTACAACAATACGAACCCCAGACGCGATTATTTCGATGTCCGGCTGGATATCGCCCGCTCTCCCGTCAAATGCCGGGTAGACAGGGTGGGGCTTTCCGTCATAATTCAGGCTATGAGCGCTTCCAGTGAAACCCGGCCGATTTCCACCCGCGGCGGCATCCAGATTCTCCCTCCCGAACTCGCCAACCGCATCGCGGCGGGCGAGGTGGTCGAGCGCCCCGCTTCGGTGGTCCGTGAGCTGATCGATAACGCCATCGACGCCGGCGCCACGCGCGTCGATGTGGAGGTGCGCGACGGCGGGCTGAAACTGATCCGCGTCGCCGATAACGGCTGCGGCATGGCGCCCGAAGACGTGCGGTTGTGCGTCAAACGCCATGCGACCAGCAAGATCCGCACGCCACACGATCTCGACGCCATCGCCACCAAGGGGTTTCGCGGCGAGGCGCTGGCGGCGATCGCCTCGGTCTCGCGCTTTGAAGTGGTCTCGCGCCGCGCCGATGACGATCTGGCCGCGCGCATGACGGTGGAGGGCGGCCTCGAACAGGAACCCGGCATGACGGGCGCTCCGGTGGGGACCACGGTGACGGTGGCCGACCTGTTTTTCAACACACCGGCGCGGCGGAAATTTCTCAAAAAGCCCGCCACCGAACTCGGTCACCTGATCGCGCAGGTGAATTACCACGCCCTCGCGCATGAGAACATCCATTTCACCTTCACCAACAACCAGAGCCGTTCGATCGATCTGCCCGCCGCGCCCAACCGGCCCGCGCGCATTCAACAGATTTTCAACGCCGACATTCTCGACGAGCTGATCCCGGTGCAGTTCGATTCGCCGATCCTGTCGATCTCGGGGCTGGTCTCGCGGCCCACGCTCAACCGCAACGGCGCGCAGCATCTGTTCTTTTTCGTCAACGACCGCTTCATCAAAGACCGCCTGCTGCATCGCGCTGTGATGAACGGATACCGCAACCTCATCCCGCACGGGCGTTATCCGGTCGTCTTCCTCTTTCTGGAGATTCCGCCGGATGAGATCGACGTCAACGTTCACCCCACCAAGCAGGAGATCAAATTTTCACGCGAGGACGCGGTGTTTTCCGCCGTGTACGGCGCCATCCGTCAGGCGTGGGACAAGCGCGAAGAAGCGCGCCGCGAGGTCGATGGCATCTTCAGCGAACTGGGTGGGCAGGCCAGCCCGCCCGCCCAAAACGCGCGTCCCGCCGCGCCGCCGGTTCAGCCGCCGCAACAAACCAACGCGCCCTCGGAAGCGCATGGCGCGTATACTCCGCAGCCCGGCGTTTCGGCTCCGCCCGATGAGAGCGAGACGGCGCCGCGTGAAGCCGTGCAACCGTCCGCGCCGGCCGCCGAACCGCCTTACGCAAAGCGGCCAGTAAACGCGCCTCCCACGCATGAAACGCCGGACGGCGCGCCCACGCTCAACGAATCGCCCGAAGCCACTAGAGGCGAGATCGAGCGCCTCAACCGCCAGCCGTTGGGCGCGCCCGGCGTAAGCCCCGCGCCGTCCGCTGCGCCGCAAGGCGACGGCTTCAGCGATCTGGGGCGCGTTACCAAAAAACTGGACGATCTATTCTCGGCGGAATCGCTTGAAGGCGTCGAACCGCTGATTGTGGTGGGGCAGCTGCTCGACTGTTACATTCTCGCTGAATCGAAAAAAGGCCTCTATATCATCGACCAGCACGCCGCTCACGAACGCCTGATGTTCGAAAAATTTCTGGTGCAGTCGCAAAAAGCCTCACTGGCCAGCCAGGCGATGTTGTTTCCGCTGACGCTCGATGTCACCACCGATGAAGCGGTGCTGCTCGAAGAACAGCAGGAGGTGTTAAACCGGCTGGGCTTCGAGATCGAGCCGTTCGGCCCGCAGACTTTTGTGTTGCGCGCCATGCCCGCTCATGTCGACGCCGGGCAGGCCGAGACCTTCATCAAAGACCTGTTGGGCGAAATTCGCCACGAGGGCAGCGCCGCCGAAAAACAGGAACGCGCGCTGCACACCATGGCCTGCCGCGCGGCGGTGAAGTTCGGCGACCGCCTCACCCCCGAAGAAATGACCGGCATCGTGCGCGGGCTGGAGTCGATCCCGCGCCGTAACGTCTGCCCGCATGGCCGCCCGGCGGTGTTATACGTGGGCGACGGCGACCTGCGCCGTCTGTTCAAGCGCACCGGTTTCGATTGATCGCGCGCTCACGGCCCGTGACCCGCGCCCCCGTTCCAATACAATAGCAGGCAGCGCCTGGGGCGAGTATTTGGGTTATGCGAATCAAGCGCTCCCGCTGGCCGGCAGTGCCGGCTGCCGAGTCTTTGGGCTATGCGTGTTTAGCGCTCCCGCTGGTCACTGAGGTGAGCGGGATCGACCAACGTTTCCTCCCCCAAAGTTTGGGGGAGGCCGAAAGTGTTGGCTGCCGAGTCTTTGGGCTATGCGCGTTTAGCGCTCCCGCTGGTCACTGAGGTGAGCGGGATCGACCAACGTTTCCTCCCCCAAAGTTTGGGGGAGGCCGAAAGTGTTGGCTGCCTAGTCTTTGGGCTATGCGCGTTTAGCGCTCCCGCTGGTCACTGAAGCGAGCGGGATGTAGGGGCAGGTTTGAAACCTGCCCCCTATGGTGCGATCAGTCCGTCATACGCCCGGTCATTCAAGGAGGGGGGTGTCCGATAAATCGCGATGGCTGTGCGTGGCGCTCACCCGGTCTTTTGGATTATGCGAATCAAGCGCGCCTGCTGGTTGCCGAGGTAAACTAATATCATTACACCGCCGGATTTTGAGTAAAGGAGATTTGTTTGCATCATCCGGCGTATTGTTAAGAGAGACACGATCGGTTGCAGGGGCGGGTTTCGAACCCGTCCCTGCAGTGGAACCGAGAATGAAAACGACATGCGCTATCTCAATTTTTGAAGGATGGATGGAACGGGTTGATGACGAAAAAACGGGTATTTTCCGGCATTCGCCCCACCGGCGAATTTCACCTGGGCAACTACTTCGGCGCGTTGCGCACGTGGGTCGATCTGGTTGAAAATTATGAGTGCATCTACAGCGTGGTCGATTATCACGCCATTACCACGCCGTTTGATCCGAAAGAGATGCCCCTGACCATCTTTAACAGCATGGCGTCGCTGCTCGCGATCGGGCTCTCGCCAGAAAACTGTTCGCTGATGCTGCAATCGGACGTTCCCGAGCATACCGAGCTGGCGTGGGTGCTTTCGTGCATCGCGCCGCTGGGCCAGATGGAACGCATGACGCAGTTCAAGGAAAAATCGCAGCAGTCGCCGGAAAACATTAACCTCGGCCTGCTGTCATACCCCGCGCTGATGGCCTCTGATATTATCGTCTACCGCGCGCAGGCGGTGCCGGTGGGCGACGATCAGGTTCAACATCTCGAACTGACCCGCGATCTGACGCGCAAGTTCAATAATCAGTACGGCGAGTTTTTCCCTGACCCCGAGCCGATTTTGTCGAAGACGCCGCGTCTGATGGGCCTCGACGGCAAGAGCAAGATGAGCAAGTCGCTGGGCAACCACATCTCGCTGTTCGAACAGCCCGACGTGCTTCAGAAGAAAGTGCTCACCGCCGTCACCGACGAAAACCGCAAGCGCCGCAGCGACCCGGGAAACCCCGATATCTGCAACATCTTCGCGCTGCACAACATCTTCTCCAGCGCGGAGGAAGTCGAGACGGTCAACCGCGAATGCCGCACGGCGGGCATCGGCTGCGTCGACTGCAAGAAGATGCTGCTGACTCACGTCGAGCCGTTCATCGCGCCGTTCCGCGACCGTTATACTGAATTGCAGAACAAACCCGCCGAGGTTCACGAGGCGTTTCAGGAGGGCGCGAAACGCTGCCGTCCCATCGCCCGCGAAACCGTCGACGGCGTCAAACAACGCATGGGTCTGGGATCTCACGCCGTCAGTCAGCAATCCGTTACAGCGAGCTAATGCGCCGAATGGGAGAAGCCATGATGAAACCGCTAATTCGACTTACTTTGATCTTTCTGTCCACAATCGCCGTGTTCGCGCAGGAAAACGCCACGCCCGAACAGAGCGCGCCCGCCGCGGTGGAAGCAGCCACGCCCGCGCGGCCCCAAACCTCGCCGCCGCCGTTTGAGCCGGGGAAGTATCCGTATGAAATCGTCGCCTCGCTCGACGTACCCCCCGGCAACATCACCGTCACGCCCGACGGCCGCGTGTTGTTCAGCACCATGCAGTTCTTTGAAACCGAATTGCGCGCCGGCGAGCTGAAAGACGGCAAAGTGGTTCCGTTTCCCAATGAGGCGTGGAGCCTCGGCGGCCCCAAAGACTTTCTCTCCATCGACACCGCGCTCGGCATCCAGTCCGACCCGGTGGGGATCGTGTGGATTCTCGACAACGCCCAGCGCGGCAAGACCATGCCCAAACTGATCGGCTGGGATACCCGCAACAACCGGCTGCACAAGATCATCTATATCTGCCCGCCGCTCATCAATGAAGATTCGTTTCTGAACGACCTTTCGGTCGACGCCACTCACGGCAAGATCTTTATCTCAGACACCGCCGCCGGACGCGCCGCGCTGCTGGTGGTCGATATTCGCACCGGCATGACGCGCCGCCTGCTGGAAGGGCATAAAAGCATGCTGGCCGAAGATATCGATCTGGTGATCGACGGCTACCGTTGCGCCAGCATCGATGAAAACGGCAACGCGGTGTATCCGCGCGTTCCGGTGAACGGGCTCGCGCTCGACGCTAAAAATGAGTGGCTGTATTACGGCCCCTTCAGTGGACACAGTATGTACCGCGTACGCGTCGCCGACCTGCTCGACGAGTCGCTCAGCAGCGGCGCGCTGTCGAAGAAGGTCGAGCGATACAGCGAAAAGCCCATCAGCGACGGCATGGGGACCGATTACGCCGGCAACATCTATCTCACCAGCGTCAGCGAAAACGCGGTGGGCGTCATCACGCCCAATCGCGAGTTTCACCTGTTGTTCAAAGATGACAACATCGTGCGCTGGCCCGACGGCATGAGCTACGGCCCCGACGGCTATATGTATATCGTCGCCAATCAGCTTCACCTGACGCCCCGCATGCACACCGGCGAGATGGTGGCCAAGCCGCCGTATTACATCATCCGCTTCAAGGCGCTGGCGCCCGGTGTGGTGGGCCGCTAGCGGACAGTGCCGGCGGACGGCGCCTGGGGCGAGTCTTTTGCATTGTTCGCGCTTATCGCTCCCGTTGGTTGCTGCCGCGACCGAGCCGGTTATTCTCGAGAGCAAAAAAGGGCCGCCACGCGGCCCTTTTTTATGCAAGACATTTTTGAAAGCGAATGGAAAGATGAACGAAACCATCACCTGGGATGACTTTCTCAAGGTCGATCTGCGGGCGGGGACGATCGTGGAAGTGAATGACTTCCCCGAGGCGCGCAAACCAGCGTATAAACTGCGCGTCGATCTGGGGCCGGAGATTGGAATCAAACAGTCGAGCGCACAGATCACCCGGCTGTATTCCAAAGACGAACTGCTGGGCCGCCAGGTAATCTGTGTGGTTAATTTCGAACCCAGGCGCGTCGCGGGATTCCGTTCAGAAGTACTGGTGACTGGGTTCGTGCTCGACGATGGCGAAGTGGTGCTGTCGCAGCCTGAGCGCGGAGTCCCCAACGGTGCGCGACTGGCGTAACGGGAGAAAATTTTTTTCGATCGTCCCGCGTGAGCGCGTTAAAACAGCACAATTCATTAGCGACTGGCGAGCGGGATATCTATTCGTTGAGCGGGACGATGTCTCCCACCACCAGAATCGCGCCAACATACCACGCCAGATCGGCGTAGCGTTCAGGATCGTCGATCGTATTGTTCCGTTGGCTTAAAATTTCCGCTTTGTCCATCGGATCGGCGAGCAACTCCAGTTTGACCTGATGTACAACATTGGGCAGCCCGGCCCCCACCGTGAAAGAGCCAAGACGGTGATAGGTGCAATACGAATCGAAACGGGCGACGGTCTTCGCGGGTTCGTCATCCAGCGTGACGCCCACCTGTCCACAATCCGGCCCGAGTAGATCGTACATCCTCAGGTCCGTCCCTTTAAATGCAAATCGGATCGTAGCGCCTGCCTGGCTGGCGTGATACAAAACTCCCGTTCGATTCTGAAAGCGCTTGGCGAGATCGTTTTTTTCGGGATCGAGCGCTTTCCATTCCGGGCTCAGTTCCGCCTGGCCGATCGGGATCATTTTCGCGGCTTCCCAGTGGTCTTCCACCAGGGGCGGCGGGAGGATGTGCGAGCGGGCCGCCGTGATCGCGCGAATCTTCTCCATCCCTCTCACAACGGCTTCGGTGTACAACTTGTGACCCGTGTCGGGGTAGGGGTGAACGTTGTCGGGCGAGAAAAGAATCTTGTCGCCAAGTTCTTTTTCTTCTTCAGGCGTTTTTGGTTTTTGCGCTTTGAAGATCAGTTTCCCTTCGCCTTCCAGGCGCGCTGCTTCCATCCCCATGTGAATCGAAGGAATGCCGTAATGATCGGCGACCGCTTCCATCGCCGACGCCGCCTGAGGAAACTTGCCCTCCCGCAATGTCCGCGTCCAATCGCCGACCAGCGTATAAACGAAACAGATTTCGATCATCGGGTTGCTCCGATACGCCTGGCGAACGATTCCCTCCATCGCCTGATGGATGCGATGTGGCGGCGCGCCGCCGTCATTTACGGCGAATTCGACGAACAGCAGGTCCGGGTCATGGTCGAGAACATCGTGCTTCAATCGAAAAACGCCGAGGTCCGAGCCCGTGCCGCCGATCGCGGCGTTAATTTCCGATACCTTGGCTTGAGGGTACTGATCCTGAAACCATTGCAGGGTCTGAGGACGCCAACCCGCCTGCGCCGTGATGCTTCCCCCCAGATAGGCGATCCGAACTGCTTTTCCTTCGGTTAATTTCTGGAAGAAATTCGGTAACCCGTCGCGGACTGAGCATTCCCGCGCGTCGCGAAGCGGATACTCGTCAGCGGTGACGGAGACCCATGATAGGAGAAGTGCGGCGAGGATGATGCAGAGGTGGCGTAATTTCATGGCGATTTCTCTCTCTTGTGTTTAAATTGATTCAATGTTCGCATCCCGGTGATGCCGAAGGTCTCTACTCCGCCTCATCCGGATGATCGATCCCGGTGACGCGCATGATCATGTGGCTGTCGCCGAGCGGCTTCCACGCCTCCAGCGTAACGCGCGCCTCGTCGTGATGTCCACCGATGCCGATCCATCCCCGCAGGATCGCTTCTTTCAACAGGGGTGGCTCGGAAAAGTCGACGTACGCGTTCATCCCTTTTTTCTGCAACCATTCGGGCAGCCGTTTTTCGCGCAGCGCATCCTGAAAATCGTAATCGAGCGTCAGACCGTCGAGGTCGAGCCAGTGCTGACGAGAGAAACATCCCAGGATGCCGCAGTCGGAGGCGGCGAAGGTGAACTCGCCTTCGGGATACTCGGCCAGCAGCAGCGCCTTGTCATACGATGAGACGAACTCGCTGCGGTTGTTGACTATTTCGCCCGCGGTCATCGAAATCGCCAGAATCGAAAGAACCGCCAGCACCGGTTCGCGCCATCGCGCGACGATCGAGCGCGATTCATGAATGAAACGCGGCGCCAGCAGCGCGAGCGAAAACGCGGGCAGGGCGAAATACCAGTCCCACGTTTCAAGCCCGCCCCGCGCCAGAATCGACGCCATGTACAGAAGGTTGCCGCCGCCAATCCACGCGAGTTCATCTTTACGGAACCCGGCCCACAGACTGAGCGGAATCGAAGCCAATGAAATTGCATACAGAAAACTGTATGGAATGTTGAAACTGAAAAATCCGCCGCGCGCCAGTTTAAGCGCCGCGCTGATCGGTTCCCAATGTCCCCAGATCAGATAGTTCGACAGAAAATACGCAAACAGCGGCAAAGCCTGCGTCAGGGCGAATATCGCCATAAAACGAATCGGCCATCGTTCGCGGCGCGCGCGCATGACGAGCCAGACGTCGAGCGCGGCGACCCAGGCGACATGATCGAGCCGCGCCAGACCCAGCGCGGCGGTTAACAGCCCGCCGAACAGAGCGTTCGCCGCGCCGGGCGTGACGCCGTTTGAAGTCCAACTCAACAGCAGTGTAAAAATCAGCACGCACAGCGGCCCCTCCATTCCATACACTGGCGAAAACAAAAGCGCGGAGACCGTCCATACGATCGCGAACCAGGCATACGGGTTGCCGAGTTTGATGAGGCGGGCGCGCACGATGAGCGCGGCGGCGGCGTAAAAAAGCAGCCCCAATATCACCGCCACGCGTGAAAGCGTGTGAGGCGAGGGCCACGCCCAGGCCAGGGGAATCAACAGCCATTGCCAGAGCGGATGGTATCCATTCGTCAGGGTCAGCCCATCAAACGTGGAGGGATGACCCGCCGCCCAGTTGAGTGCGATGCGGATATAAAAAAACGCGTCGTCGGGCGCGAAACGCAGCACGGCGTCGCGCATGGATCCCCAGTAGAACAGGATGGCGAGCCCGATGGTGAATTGCGCGAGGATCAGTAAATCAAGACGGCGGTTCGAATCCTGAGGTTGCATGAAATGATTGTAAATCATGCGCCCGCCGATCATCAATCCACTGGCGTTCAATGAAATGCGGCATGGCAGGGCTTTCTCCGGGCGGAAGCGCTCCGGGGTTCCCGTTTTAAACCGGGTTTAGGTAGACTCAATAGGCCGTATAACAGACTGTACGTGAGGAACAACCATCGTGGGTGAACCGACGCTTCCCAAACCCGTCAAACCGATCTTCGGCGCGCTGTATCACGATCGCGCCTTGCTGGCAAAAGCCGTTCAACTGATCGAAACGCATTTCGGCCCCGCCGACTACTTCAGCCCCGAACATCCCTTCGTTGAGAGCGATTACTATGATGAAGAAATGGGCGAGGGGCTGACCCGCCGATTTTTTTCGCTGCAACGCCTGGCGCAACCCGACGCGCTGATTCACATGAAACATCTTTCGAATCTGTGGGAAACCCAGTTCGCCGAAGACGGCCGCCGCCGCCTGAATCTCGATCCCGGATACGTTCGTGGCTCGCATCTGGCGCTGGCCAGTACCAAAGACTTCAGCCACCGCGTCTACATCGGGCGGGGAATCTACGCCGAAGTCACCATGCGCTACGAAAACGGCGACTTCACCACGCTTCCCTGGACCTACCCCGACTATTACAACCACCGCGACGATTTTGAAGCCATCCGGCGAATCTATAAAGAACAACTCAAAAAAGAAGGTCTCCCGTCATCATGAATCACGCCTCTCGACTGGTTACGCTGCTGTTCGCCTGTTGTCTGTTCATCTCGGCGCGGGCCGAGGCGCAAATGCACGCCTTCGGCGGAGACGACCCCATCGACAGGATCGGCGTGCGTGCCGTGTATTACCTGCCCAAAGGCGCGGCGCCGCTGCCTGACTGGCGTGAACGCCTTGAATATCACCTCGAACGCGCCCGCGAGTTTCATCAGCGTGAACTGGCCGGTCGGTCGGACCTGAGTTATACCATCCACGCCGAGCCGTTTATCTCGAAAGACGTTCAGGATGATTTCCCTCGTGACGACGTGAACAACTTTTACTGGAAAATCATGAATGAAGTCTGGCATTCAGACGCGGCGATCTGGGATGAGAGCCGCTTTCCGATTCTGCTGGTGTTCGCCGACTGCAACTTCTCGCCGGGGTATAACGACTGGACGCGAGTGTGCGACCCGGAACGCTGCTTTCTCGAGCCGCCGCACGCCGAGTGCGCCGGTCACGTCACCGCGAGCGGAGAAGACCGTCCCGGTACGCGTTGCGGTGGCGCGCGCTCGGTCTACTGGGCCGAAAAGCATATCGGCCTCGGGCTGGTGACCGCCGACGGCTGGCGCGTGCCGATCAAAGGAACCGATTGCGTGGTGTATCACGAGGGCATCGGTCACGCCATCGGCCTGCCTCATCCCGAGCCGATCGACGATTCGGTGATGGGGCTGGCGCAGTATGTCGACTCGATTCAGGCCACATGGATCGATGGCGATCAGAAAGAGGCGATGGGCTGGACGCCCGCTCAGGTCAGGCGCGACGATCTGTTTTCAACGTTTTCGGTTTCGCACGTCCCCTTGCGGCCTTTAGCGAAGAAGCCGGTAACGATTTACGCTTCGCTGCCCGCCTCGTTCGAGGTCGCGTCGATCCGTGCGGAAATTCAGACCGGCTTGTGGAGCGCGTTTGAACCGTTGCCCGAACCGTACCGTTTTGAGGACGGCGCGAATCAGGGCTTCGCCTGGACGCTCGCGCCGCGCGTGTTGAACGAGTGCCTCGCGTACCGGGTGCGCGTTCATACGGCCGACGGCGCCTCCGAACAAATCTGGAACTATTTCAAAGTGCGGGATGAATAGACGAATGCGAATAAAAATCCATGAAGCCATCGTGACGGGGAGATATTGCGTTCGCGTAAAGTTTAATGACGGTCTGGAGAAAGAGATCGACCTGACTCCTTTTATGAAAGGAGAGGTGTTCGAGCCGATCAAAAATGATCCAAATCTGTTCGAGCGTATGTTTATTGATGGAGGAACCCTCTGCTGGCCGACCGGCGCGGACGTCGATCCATACGTCCTCTATTTTGGAAGTTTGGAAGAAGCCGAGCGCCGTTTGACGATTTCATCCATGAAATAACCATGATGTGATGTTTCCCGAGCGCGTGAACGGATTTTCTCCATCCGCGATTGACAAAGCGGCGGGGTTGAAAATATAGTGAAGTGACATCGCAGGGGGTGGGCGCGGCGCGCCCTGAGATAATACCCCTCGAACCTGATCCGGTTGATCCCGGCGGAGGGAATGCGATGGATGTTCGCCGCACGGTCAGCCTGTCGAGTTTTCCCGCCCTTCCGAGCGCCGCGATCCAATCCACCTCCGAAACCATTCCAGTCCCGCGTTCCGGCGAATCCGTTTCGCCGCGCGCGAAGGAGACGTTTCATGATTCAGTATCACCCCCAACCCCAGCCGATGACGTTCAACCGCCAGCCCGCGGCTCCCGGCGGCAACGTCACCCAGATGCACTTCGCCCGCCAGGGCGTCATTACCGACGAAATGCGCTATGTGGCGCTGCGTGAGCGCCTTGAACCCGAGTTGATCCGCGATGAAGTCGCGCGCGGGCGCATGATCGTCCCCGCCAACGTCAATCACAAGCGTCTCGAACCGATGGCCATCGGCATTGCGGCTAGTTGCAAGATCAACGCGAATATCGGCAACTCGGCGGTGACATCCAATCTGGAGGAAGAAGTCAAAAAGATGCAGTGGGCGGTGAAGCACGGCGCCGACACGGTGATGGACCTCTCCACCGGAGGCGACATCCCGGCCATCCGGCAGGCGATCATCGATAACAGCCCCGTGCCGATCGGCACCGTGCCCACGTATGAGGCGCTCGGCAAGGTTCGCCGCATCGAAGATCTGACGGAGGACATCCTGCTGGAAACGGTTGAAGAGCAGGCCAGACAGGGCGTCGGCTACATGACCATTCACGCCGGGCTGCTGCTGCGCCATATACCCAAAACGCTCAACCGCGTCACCGGCATCGTCAGCCGCGGCGGCTCGATCATGGCGCGCTGGATGATGCACCACCACCGCGAAAACCCGTGGTACACCATCTTTGACGACATCTGCGAAATCTTCAAACGCTACGACGTGGCGTTCAGCCTGGGCGACGGACTGAGGCCGGGGTGCCTCGCCGACGCCAGCGACGAAGCCCAGTTCGCCGAGCTCGAAACGCTGGGCGAACTCACCCGCCGCGCGTGGGAACACGACGTGCAGGTCATGGTCGAAGGACCGGGGCACGTGCCCATGGACCAGATCGAGATGAACGTCCAGAAGCAGATGGAAATCTGCAACGAAGCGCCGTTTTACGTGTTGGGCCCGCTGGTGACCGACGTCGCCCCCGGATACGACCACATCACCTCCGCCATCGGCGCGGCGATGGCGGGGCAGGCGGGCGTCGCCATGCTGTGTTACGTCACGCCGAAAGAACACCTCGGCCTGCCCAACATGGAAGACGTGAAGCAGGGCTGCATCGCCTACAAGATCGCCGCTCACGCCGCCGACGTGGCGCGCAAGCGCCCCGGCGCGCGCGACTGGGACGACGCGCTCTCCCGCGCCCGCTACGCCTTCGACTGGGAGAAACAGTTCGAACTCTCGCTCGACCCCGAGACCGCCCGCGCCTATCACGATGAGACGCTGCCCGACGAAGGCTACAAAGAAGCCGCCTTCTGCTCGATGTGCGGACCGAAATTCTGCGCCTACAACATCTCGCAGCACGCGCTGCAACAGAACGTGCGCGACCTGCGCGACAAGCTGGAAGCCGAGGGCAAGATCACGCCGGAAATGGTCGTTCCCAAATAGCGGGCGGCGCTCGCCGCCGAGTCTTTGGGCGATGCGAGCCGGCATTATGAATTCAGAGAATTAGCCGATCGCAGGGGCGGGTTCAAAACCCTCCCCTTTTGGTTTTCAGATTGGTTGAATTGAATTAGTCGCGGCCGCCAGAGGCTTTTTCGCGCTGGGCCCGATCGAGGTCGGCTTCGCTCATCAGTCTGACCAGTCCGGCGAAGTCGACTCGCGGCTTCCAGCCCAGTACGGTGCGGGCGCGGGTGCAGTCGCCTTGCAGCAGGTGAACTTCAGAGGGGCGCATGAAACGGGGATCGATCTCGACGAAGTCGTTGTAGTCGAGGCCGTGAAAACCGAAGGCGTGTTCGAGAAATTCGCGTACGCTGTGGGTTTCGCCGGTGGCGATGACGTAATCGCCGGGCGTTTCATGTTGCATCATCTTCCACATGGCTTCGACGTAATCGCCGGCGAAACCCCAGTCGCGGCGGGCGTCGAGGTTGCCCAGGTAGAGTTTGTTTTGCAGGCCGAGTTTGATGCGGGCGGCGGCGAGGGTGATCTTGCGGGTGACGAAGGCCTCGCCTCGTCGGGGCGATTCATGATTGAAGAGAATGCCGCTGCATGCGAAATAGCCGTAAGCCTCGCGGTAATTGACCGTCTGCCAGTGAGAGAAGAGTTTCGCGCAGCCGTAGGGCGAACGCGGGTGAAACGGAGTGGTTTCGTTTTGCGGCGATTCCTGAACCTGGCCGAACATCTCGCTGGACGACGCCTGATAAAACCGGGGCGTCTTGCCCGAACTCTCCGCGTACTGGCGCATCGCCTCCAGCAGCCTGACCGTTCCCAGGCCGGTGACGTCGACGGTATGAACCGGTTCATCGAACGAAACGCGCACGTGCGACTGCGCCGCGAGATTGTAAATCTCATCGGGCTGTATTTCGTGAACGACGCGGGTGAGCGAGTTGCCGTCGCAGAGGTCGCCGTAATGCAGAACCAGTTTTGAATCGGCGGATTGCGGCTCGCCGCAAAGATGCTCGATGCGTTCCATGCGGACGGAGCTGCTGCGCCGGATCAGGCCATGTACGGTATAGCCTTTTTCGAGCAGAAATTCCGCGAGGTACGATCCGTCCTGTCCGGTGATTCCGGTGATCAACGCGTTCGGCATGTCCGGCGAGGTTCCTTTCCACAGGGCCGGTGAGGCGGCCGTTCCAAAATTCCAGCCATTGTAACCCATTTTCATCGCATCGAAAGCGGTTTCAGTTCGTTTGGAAACGAACGGTCGCTTTCAGAACAGGTAGTGAAAAGGCGGCGCGGTAAGACGGACCGCATTTCGCGACGCGGCCCGGTGGCGCGTGGTGCAGGGAAGGCGTTTATTTGTTGAGAAAACTTTGTTGCGAATACGCGATGTCGCCCGCTGAGTTCAACCCGTTGGAGGCGTCGAACGGCGGCGCCAGCCATTCGCGTCCGGGGACGTTGATGAGCGCGTTATCCGGCCCCGCGCTGGCGAGCCGCCACAGCGAATGGCCGAACAGCCGCTTCCAGATCGCGCTGGGGGTGTTCACGCCGCCGTTAAAATAAATGGTGGTGTAATCGTAGGAGAGTTTGCTCCCCACGAAGTGCGTCGGCGTCAGCGCGTCGATCACGTCCTTCGCCTGAAACACGTCGGGAATCAGCGAACTCATGTAGGATACCGGGGTTGTCAGGCGTGAAAGCGAAGCGGCCCAGCCGTGGTCGCCGGCGGGCGAGGGGTTGTCCCACGGCGCCGCGCCTGAATCCAGAGTGTAAGTCTCGATCGCGGTTCCATACGCCTTGAAGTCGCCCTGTACGCGGGCCAGCTTGGCCCGGATCTGTGCGTTGAGAAAGTTGGGGACGGCGATGGCGGCGAGAATTCCAATGATGGCCACGACGATCAGCAATTCAATCAGGGTAAAAGCGCGTTTCCGATTCATATAATGATTTCCTAAATATACGTAATTAATGCACTATAGCAGAAAACAGACGATTAACCCCATTTTTTTGATAAGGTGTGGTGATAATAACCGCCGGACTTTATTTTCTCGATCGGCCTGAATGTGCTTCGATAATGATTGGCTCTGTGAAAGAATAGAGCTGATTCATCGTATAGCATGAGAGACTGAACGCTGAATTTCATTGAAATGACAGGAGAAACCATGGACACGCACGTGAAGATCATCGCGATTATCTACATTGTTTTTGGCGCGCTGGGTTTATTGGCGGGGTTGCTGCTGATGGTGGTGTTCGGCGGAGCCGCCTCCATCGTCAGCGTGGCGAGACAGGGTGACGCTGATATCGCGGTCCCGATCATCGCCATCGTCGGCTTTTTTCTGACCTGGTTTCTGATTCTGACCTCGCTGCCGTCGGTCGTGGCGGGGGTTGGATTACTCAAATACGCCAACTGGGCGCGGATTCTGGTAATCGTACTGTCGGTGCTGGGGCTGATCAATTTCCCAATCGGGACGTTGATTGGCGTATACGCTCTGTGGGCGATGTTGAATGAAGAAACCAACCAGCTATTCCGCACTGGTGGGCCGCAAGTCGGGCCGCCTCCCCAACCTCCCATGAATCCACAAGGCTGATCGTTGATTCCCGCAAACCCGAAAAGGCGGCTGATAGCCGCCTTTTTTCATGCTCTCAGGCGGAGCATGTGTAACTGGTTTTTTACACGTTAGTAATCAGCCTGGTTACATCATGGAAACGCTGGTTTGTGAATAAAAATAATGATTTTAATTTCAAAGTCTGGAACCGATTCAGGTAATTGCAGTTAAGTATATGCTTTAATTTGATCTACTTTATATGGCATAAAGGTTGCATTCGGCTTTCAAGGTCTGTTAACAATTTGTTTTTGGGAGATGGATCATGAAAAGTCTGAACGATATCAGGATGAAGCCTAAACTTGTCGGATTGTTCTTTTGCGTTGGGGTTATTTCAATCGGATTATCTTCCTGGCTCGGTTTTCAGAATTCAAGCCGAACCATAGATCGCCAGTCGTTTAATCAGTTGCAGGCGGCGCGTGAAATCAAAAAGCACCAGATCGAAAATTTTTTCGCCGAACGTATGGGCGACATTTCCGTCTTGGCCCGAACCGTCGAATCGCTTGACGATAAAGTCCGTGAAAAACTCGGCGTGGTTCAAGCCGAGAAGGCGGCGGCGGTTCAGTCGCTGATCGAACAGTGGCTTTTTGACATATCCACTCAACAGGACCGCAGCATCTGTACGAAAGGGATGGAAACGTATCAGAATTATCTGGACACCGGTGAAAAATCGCCTGAATACCTGCGCTACGCCTCCATAATCGATGGTTTCATCCAATCCACCGAATACAAGGATTATTACGTAATCGACTCAAACGGGTTGTGCGTTTACTCCGCCAGGCAGGGAGCCGATTACAACACCAACTTGCTGTCTGGACCGTACAAATCCAGCGGATTGGGCAAAGCCGTCCAACGGGCGAAAGAAACCGGCGGCCCCGTCGTTCAGGATTTTGAAGCCTACGCTCCATTAAACGGGGAATATTGTGCTTTTCTCGCCGCGCCCATTCTGATGAACGGTCAAGCGATGGGGGTCGTCGCACTGAGGGTCTCCACTGATCGCATCCAACAGACCATCGCGAACCGCGTCGCTCTGGGTGAATCAGGCGAAAGTTACCTGGCCGGCCGATCAAACGGCGAGACGAGTTATCGTAGCAACCGCGTGGTCAAGCAGGGCAAAGCCGGCGATACGATAGCCAGCCCCGGCGTTGATCTGGCGATGGCTGGCGAAACCGGGATTGATGGCCGGCGGGGAGATTCCGGGGCTTATGAATACGAAGCCTACACCCCAGTGAAGGCCGCCGGGCTCGAGTGGGCGCTGGTTACAACCGTTTCAGTCAATGAAATGCTTGTGAATCAGGGAGGGGAGGGTGATAAAGATTATTTCGCTCATTACATCGAAGATTATGGCTACTACGACCTCTTTTTGATCGAGCCGGACGGAGAGGCGTTTTACACGGTGGCCAAAGAGGCCGACTATCAGTCGAATTTCATAACAGGAGAGTATAAAGACAGCAACATGGGGCGGCTGATTCGTCAGGTGATCGATACTCAAAAACCTGGCATCGTTGATTTTGAACCGTATGCGCCCAGCAACGGCGACCCCGCCTGTTTTATCGCCGCTCCGGTTGTGCATGAGGGAAAGGTGATGCTGATCGCCGGCCTGCAGATTTCGCTCGAAGCGATCAACGCCATCATGCAGGAGCGCAGCGGTATGGGCCAGAGCGGCGAGACCTATCTGGTTGGCCCCGATCGCCTGATGCGGTCCGATTCATTCCTCGACCCAACCAATCACAGCGTCTTGGCGTCTTTCGGGAATCCCGAAAAAGGCAAGGTTGAAACCGAGGGCTCACTGGCGGCGCTCAAAGGTGAAGCCGGTGAAAAGATCATCATCGATTACAATGGCAACCCGGTTCTTTCAGCCTATGCGCCCATTGAAGTCGACGGGTTGAACTGGGCGATTCTCGCTGAGATCGATAATGCTGAAGTTTTTGCTCCGCTGGCGATCGTGGATACCTACAGCGGCGGATTGGGATTATTGGGCTGGACGCTGCTGGTGGCGATCCTGATCGCGATCGCGGTGGCGGTCGCCGCGCTGTTCATCGCGAGCAGCATCTCCGATCCACTGGCGGAGGGAGTGCGCTTCGCGAAAGCCATCGCGGACGGCGACCTGTCGCGCTCGGTCGAGGTGTCGCGCGCCGATGAAATCGGCGTGTTGGCGAATGCGCTGAATGAGATGCGGGCAAAGTTGAACAACGTCATGGGGACGATTCAACAGTCCGCCGAGCAGGTTTCGGCCAGTTCGGAAGAACTCTCCGCTTCCGCCCAGAGTCTGGCGAACAGCGCCACCGAACAGGCCTCCAGCCTGGAAGAAACCTCCGCGTCGATTGAAGAACTGAGCGCATCGATTGACGCCAGCGCCGATAACGCCCGGAAGACGCGCGAAAAAGCGAGTAACGCCGCCACCCAGGCCGATCGGGGCGGCAAGGCGGTGGTGGCGACGGTGGAGGCGATGAAACGGATCGCCGAACAGATTAATATCATTGATGAGATCGCCGATCAGACCAATCTGCTTGCGTTGAACGCGGCCATTGAGGCGGCGCGCGCGGGCGAGATGGGCAAGGGCTTCGCCGTCGTCGCGGTTGAAGTACGCAAACTGGCTGAGCGCAGTCAATCCGCCGCCAAAGAGATCAGTCAACTGGCTCAGCACAGCGTCGATCAGGCGGAAGGCGCGGGTAAGCTCATTCTCGAAGTCGTGCCGGCGGTGCGCGATGCGGCTGAACTGGTGAACGAAATCGCGGCGTCGTGTGAAGAACAGGCGAACGGCGCCAATCAGATCCGGACCGCCATCGAACAGCTCGATCAGGTGACGCAACAAAACTCGGCGACCAGCGAAGAGTCAGCCTCCGCCAGTGAAGAACTGGCCGCGCAGGCGCAACAACTGCAGGAAATGACCTCGCAATTCAGGTTGGCTTCTTCAACAAACGGAACAAGGTTGAGCAATGAGTTCCGTTCCGTGCCGGGGACCTCCAGGCCCGCGTCTCCTCTTCACGGCCATCCGGTTCTGGAGTCTCGAATGAAGCCCGCGAAACCGGTTCCGGCGAATGTCAAAAAGACGGCTTCGGCGGTGAAAGCAACCACCCCGCCGGGCCGCCTGATCTGGAAACCGGAATACAGCGTGCATGACACGGAGATCGATGGCCAGCATCAGAAACTGTTCCACATGATTAACGAGCTGCAGGACGCGATTCAACAGCGCCGGTCGAAGGATGTGATGGGAAAAATCTTTGAAGGCCTGGTTCAATACGCCGCCGATCACTTTTCATTGGAAGAACGCCGTATGCAGGAGGCTGAATACCCCGATTTCGACCAGCACAAGGCGATTCATGAAAAATTCACCTCTGAAGCGCTCGATTATCAGGGGCGCTTCCGGTCGGGTCAGGACGTGTTGTCTCTGGCGGTCGTCCAGTTTCTGAAAGACTGGCTGGTCAATCATGTGTTGAAAAGCGATCAGGCTTACAGCCCCTGGCTGAAAAAGCAGGAATCGTTTAACTGATCCGTTGCAGGAAGGCGGGAGCGAAGACGGGGCGGGCTTTCCGCCCCGTTTGTTTCCTGTGTATAAACACGCGAACGGGGAGGGCGCGTCGTCTTGCCCTTCCCGAAAGCCTGAACATGAGTAAGATGTTTTTCTGTCAAATTCGCGGCGGAGTACCGTTATGCCGAGTATGAGAGAAACCTGTCCTGAAAAGGTGGAAGACATCCTGCGGCGTTTCCCGCAGCGCAAATCCGCCTCCATCCCCCTCCTGTATCTGGCGTGGGAGGTCTACGGTTACGTTTCGCCGGAGGCCATGGAGGAGATTGCCGAGATTTTGGGCACGTCCCCCGCGGACGTGGAAGGCATCGCCAGTTTCTACACCATGTTCCCTCTCAAGCCGCTGGGCAAACACCACATCGAAGTCTGCACCAATATTTCGTGCCACCTGGTCGGCGCGCAACCGCTGATGAGCCACCTCGAAAACCGGTTGGGAATCAAAAGCGGCGAGCGTACCGAAGACGGCCGCTTTTCATTACAGTCGGTGGAGTGTCTCGCCGCCTGCGCGTGGGCGCCCTGTCTTCATGTGAATGGCAAGGAATATCAGAAGGTTACGGCGGAAAATGTGGATGAGTTGCTGAATTCGCTCGACTGAAAGCGAACGGCGGGTCTGGATTTTCCTTGCGTGATCTCCTAAGTTAGTTAAAATTCCAATTGAACTATTAGTAGAAAATTTATCTAATTCATCGAGAACCGAGCGGAGAATATGGCTCAAGAAACCCGCGTCTTGCTCGAAAAACTGGGTACGCCCGATCTGCTGACGGTCAAAGGTTACCGTGCCGCGGGCGGTTATCAGTCGCTTGAAAAAGCGCTGAAAGAAATGACCCCCGAGCGGATCATCGAAGAAGTGAAAAAGTCGAGTCTGCAGGGGCGTGGCGGCGCGGCTTTCCCCACCGGGATGAAATGGTCGTTCATTCCCAAAAATTCACCCAAACCGGTCTATCTGTGCTGCAACGCCGATGAAAGCGAACCCGGCACCTGCAAAGACCGCGTCATTATCGATGAAAACCCCCATCTGTTGATCGAAGGCATGCTGATCTCGTGTTTCGCCATCGGTTCGCACATGGGTTACATTTATATCCGCGGCGAGTTTCACCGCGGCGCGCAGATTTTGATGATGGCCATTGAAGAGGCCCGGCGCGAAGGTCTGATCGGCAAAAACATCCTCGGCAGCGGCTTCGATTGCGAACTCGAAGTCTATCGCGGCGCGGGGGCGTATATCTGTGGTGAAGAAACCGGACTGCTGACCTCGCTGGAGGGGCAGAAAGGCTATCCGCGCAACAAGCCGCCGTTTCCCGCCATCTCCGGTTTGTATAACTCTCCCACGATTATCAATAACGTAGAAACCCTGGCCGCCGTGCCCTCGATTATCGAACGGGGCGGCGACTGGTTTAAATCGATGGGCTCTGAAAAGAGCACCGGCACCAAGCTGCTCTGCCTTTCGGGGCATGTCAACAAACCCGGCGTATACGAGGTCGTGTTGGGGCAGATGACGTTGCGCGAATTCATTATGGATTTCGGCGGCGGCATTCCCGGCGGACGCAAGATCAAGGGCGTGATTCCCGGCGGATCGTCGATGCCGGTGATGCGCGATGAAGACCTCGACGTCAAGCTGACGTATGAAGACATTCACGCGGCGGGTTCGTCATTGGGCTCGGGCGCCATCATCGTGATGGATGAGACCGTCGATATGGTGGAGATGTGCCTGTTGTTGGCTCATTTTTATGAACATGAGTCGTGCGGGCAATGCACTCCCTGCCGTGAGGGAACCCGCTGGTTTGTTCAGGTGGTCGACGCCATTCTGAAAGGCGAGGGGCATCCCGGCGATTGCGATCTGCTGTTGGATATCTGCCGGTCTGAATTTACTTCGATCTGTCCGTTGTGGGTGGCGGCGGTGTGGCCGGTGCGTGCGTTCGTCACCAAGTTCCGCGAAGAATTTGAAGAAAAGATCCGCAACGGAAAATACGGAAAGAAAGACCAACCGGCCGCGATGGCGATGGCGGGCTGATCGCGCGGCCGCGCGTTGAGGAAACCATGTCTCAAACCGACGTTCAAACGGTAACGCTGACCATTGACGGTAAAGAAGTCACCGTCCCTAAAGGCACGACGCTGATCGAAGCGGCGCGTCAGGGCGGCGTTTTCGTTCCCCATTATTGCTATGACCCCGACCTGTCGATCGTCGCCAGCTGCCGTTTGTGCCTGGTCGAGATCGAAAAGGTGCCCAAGCTGCAACCCTCCTGCTCGACGCCGGCGGCCGATGGCCAGGTGGTTTTCACCCAGAGCGAAAAAGTGCTCGACGCCCGCAAGATGCAGATGGAGTTTCTGCTGGTTCAACACCCGCTTGACTGCCCGGTCTGCGATCAGGGCGGCGAGTGCAAGTTGCAGGAATACAGCCGCAATCACGGGTACGACGATACTCGTTTCCGATTCAAGCGCCGCACCTTCGCCAAACCGGATATCGGCCCCTTTATCGACCTTGAACGCAATCGCTGCATTTTGTGCAGCCGGTGCGTGCGTTTTCTCGATGAAAAGGGTGGAAACGCCGAACTCGCGGTCATCAATCGCGGCAACCGGTCGTTTATCGGCACGTTTCAGGAGAAGCCCCTGCGCGGCGATTTCACCGGCAATATCACCGATCTCTGCCCGGTCGGCGCGCTGACCAGCAAGGTGACGCGCTTTCGCGTGCGTGTGTGGGAGCTGAAAGACGCGCCTTCGGTCTGCACGATGTGTTCGGTGGGTTGCAACGTGAACTTGCAGCATCGCAACCGCACGCATGAAATTCTTCGCATCACCCCCCGGCTTAATAGTGACGTCAACCATCGCTGGTTGTGCGACATGGGCCGCTTTGGATTCGACCAGTTCAACAGCGCCGAACGCCGCCGCGCCCCCGAAATCAGGGAGAACGGCGAATGGCGTGAAACCGGCTGGGCCGAGGCGATCGGCGAGGTGGTCAAACGTCTCAAAGCGGTGCGTGAATCGCACGGCGGCGCGGCTGCGGCGGGCCTGATCGGCCCCCGCCAGAGCAATGAAGCGCTGTTTCTGTTTCAGCAGTTCATGCGCGAAATCGTCGGGACGCAGAACATCGATCACCGCACCGAACACGAGATCAAGGCCAATGATGACGGCTTTTTGACTTCGCTGGCGCTGGGGGCGGTCAATCGCCCGCTTGAAGAAGCGCGCCGCGCCGACGTCATCGCGCTGGTGGGCAGCGACCTGCCCAACGAATTGCCCATTCTGCGCCTGCAGATGCGCGAACACAGCCGCGCGGGCAAGAAGATTCTTCTCGCGTATAACCGCCCGACCCGCATGGATAAAGAATGCGGCGTATTCCGCTATCATCCCGGCGGCGACGCCGCCTTTCTGGCGGCCGTGCTGCATGCCGTCGTGAAAGAGAAGGGCGGGGCGAGCGATGATGTCAACGCGCTGCTCGGTCAGGCCGGCCGCGATGACGCGCTCAAAATCGCTCAAATCGACGAAGCCAAAGCCGCCGGGTTCGCCCAGGCGCTTGTAGCCGCTGAACGGCCCGTGCTGATGCTGGGTGAAGACGCGTTCGCCGGACCCCGGGGCGTGGAAGCGGTGAGGCTGGCCGCCGCGATTCTCGATACGCTGGGCGCGCGCCATGACGGCGCGCTGGCGCTCAGCCTGCTGCCCACCCCGGTTAACGCGCGCGGCGCGGCCGACGTGGGGTGCTATCCTCATCGCGGCCCCGGGTACGAGCCGGTCGGGGCTCCGGGCAGAAATACGACGGAAATTCTTCGGGGCTGCATCGACGGCTCAATTCAGGCGCTGGTATTGTTCAATACGAATCTGCTGGAAGAATACCCCGATCGCGAATTCGCGCAAAAGGCGCTTCAGGCCGTGCCCACGCTGATTGTGGCGGACGCCTTCAAGTATGAAACCGGCGATATGGCTCACGTCTTCCTTCCGTTGTCGGCGTACAGCGAGGAAGATGGAACTTATACCAATTTCGGCGGGCGCGTTCAGCGGGCGCAACGGGCGCTGCCTCAGCTCGACGGTACGCTGGCGGCCTATCAGCTGCTGCTGGCGCTGGGCGAGCGATGGGGCGCGGGCTGGCGTCAGATCCGCACGCCGCGTATTTTTGAGTTTATCGCGCAGGCGGTGAAACAGTACGCCGGCCTGTCGTGGGATACGCTCGGCGGGCAGGGGGTGACCGTTCCCGCTCCGCCTGATGAAGCGTTTTCGGGCGCCGCGCCAGCGCCGGATGCGCCGCTGGCGTCCCTTAACGGATCGCCCGGGGGAGATTACCCTTACCGGCTGGTTCGAGGCCGCCGCCTGTTCGACCGCGCGGGCGAGAAACGATTCGCGCCGCCGCTGGTCGACCGCAGCGAGCCCTGCGCCGCTGAGATTCATCCTGGCGACGCGAAAGAGTTGGGGCTCAGCGACGGCGATTCGATTACGATTCGGGGCGAGAAGGGTTCCGCGCCTCTGACGGTGAAAATCAGTTCCAATACGCGGCCGGGCTGCGTGACGGTGCTTGGCCATTATGACGGCGTTCCCTTGAACGCTCTGGCGGCCGAGGAGACTCCCTGGGTGAATATTCAACGATGACCGATAGCCATTTATTTAATGTTCTGGTCCCGTCGCTGCTGAAAATGGTGGTGATTTTTCACGTTTTGCTCGGCGTCGTCGCCTATCTGGTTCTGGTTGAACGAAAGTTACTGGGCCGTTTTCAACAGCGCGTCGGCCCTACCCGCGTCGGCCCCTGGGGCTTGTTGCAGCCCATCGCTGATGGATTAAAACTGTTTCTCAAAGAAGACATCATCCCCACCAAGGCCGACCGCGTGCTGTTTATCGCCGCGCCGCTGATCTCGATGATCACTGCGCTGCTGGCGATGGCGGTGATTCCGTTCGGACCGCGATTCGAGCTGTTCGGCATCGACTTCGGCTATCTGCAGATCGCCGACGTGAACGTCGGGCTGCTTTATATTTTTGGAATCACCTCGCTGGGCGTATACGGCATCTTTCTGGCGGGTTGGAGTTCGGGCAATAAATATTCGCTGATCGGCGGGTTGCGCTCATCGGCCCAGATGATCAGCTATGAACTCACGCTGGGGCTTTCGGTCATCGTGATCCTGATGGCGTGCGGTTCGCTCCGTATGAGTCAGATCGCCGAGTCGCAGGGCGACGGCTTCTGGAACTGGTGGATATTCAGCACGCAGTGGTATTTCATCCCCGGGCTGATCGGTTTCTTTCTGTATCTGATCTCGGCGTTCGCCGAAACCAACCGCCTGCCGTTCGACCTGCCCGAAGCGGAGACCGAGCTGGTCTCGGGGTATAACACGGAATACAGCAGCATGAAGTTCGCGATGTTCTTCATGGCTGAATACGTCAATATCATTACGGTGTGTTCGATCGCGACCACGTTATTTCTGGGCGCGTGGCATTCGCCGCTGCCCTTCGCGCCGTTCACTTCCGTGCCGGGCGTGATCTGGTTTCTGGCGAAGGTGTTTTCGCTGGTGTTCGTCTTTATCTGGATCCGGGCGACCTTGCCCCGTTTCCGCTACGATCAGCTGATGCACTTCGGGTGGAAGGTTCTGCTTCCCCTGGCTCTGGTCAACATTCTACTGGCGGCGGCCGGTCTGATCGCCGCCGGATCGTTTTGAGGACGTCCGCCGAGGGGGCGGCGTAATATGAAATCATGGTAGGCGCCTTTTTCTTCTGGATATTCGCCTTTACGGCGTTTTTCGCCGGGGTGGGCGTGGTCGCGTCGCGCAATCCCATGCACAGCGCGATCAGCCTGGTGGCGGTGTTGATTTCCATCGCCGGGTTGTTTCTCGCGCTTCACGCCGAGTTTCTGGCGTGGATCCTTGTGATCGTTTACACCGGCGCGGTGATGGTGTTGATCGTCTTCGTGATCTCGCTGTTGAATCTCGATAAAGACGAACCCATCGATTACACCGCCGCGCGGCGGTGGGGTATGGCGGCGCTGACGATGTTCATCGCGGCTTTTCTGGTCTATCTCTACGCCGATCCGCTGATCGGCGCGGGACATCCGGCCAAACCGCCCGTTCCGGACGACTGGGGCTCGGTGCAGACCGTTGCGATCGACCTGTTCACGCGGTACATGATCGTGGTTCAACTGGCGGGCGTGTTGCTGACGGCGGCGGTAATCGGCGCCGTGGTGGTGGCGCGAAAGCCCGAACAAAACGAGGAGCGCGAACCGGGCGCATGATCGGACTCTATCATTTTCTTATACTGAGCGGCGTACTGTTCAGCCTGGGCGTTCTGGGCGTTCTGCTGAGACGCAACGCGCTGGTGGTGCTGATGGCGGTTGAGCTGATGCTCAACGCGGCCAATCTGGCGGTGGTCGCCTTCGTCCGGTATCCAATGTTCGGCGACGGCGGAATCGTCAACGCGCAGGACTACGCCGCCATGACCAACGGCATGACGCTGGTCTTTCTGGTGATGACGGTGGCGGCGGCCGAGGTCGGCGTTGGTCTGGCGATCGTCATCAACCTGTACCGGCAGAAGAAATCGGTAAACATTGAAGAAGCCAACGCTCTGAAAGGCTGAGCGCATTGAGCATGCAGATCCAGGTACCTGAAATTTCGTTATGGCAGGTCTTGCCGGAACTGATCGTTCTGGCGACCGCGGTGGGCGTTCTGGCGAGCGACCTGTTCGTGAAATCGGTTCAGCGGGTCAACGTTACGCTGACCGCGACGCTGGGGTTGTTGATCGCGTTCTTTACCGCGCGGTCGCTTGAAGCCTCGGCCACGCCGATCTTCGCGGGCATGGTGGTTCGCGATTCGCTCAGCATCCTGCTCGACCAGATCTTTCTGGCCGGGGCGATGCTGGTGACGTGGATCGGCCATGAATACGCGCGCCGCAACCCGCGGCAGTTCCCCGAGTTCACCGCGCTGGTGCTGTTCGCCACCATCGGCATGATGGTCATCGCGATGAGCGCCGATCTGATCCCGCTGTTCGTGGGGATCGAGCTGCTCTCGCTGCCTCTGTTCGTGCTGGCGGGCTCCGACAAAGACCGCCTCGCCTCGGGCGAAGCCTCTCTCAAGTATTTTCTGCTGGGCGCGTTTTCGACCGGCTTTCTGGTGTATGGAATCGCCTTCATCTTTGGCGTGACCCGCACCACCAACTTGACCGTGATCGGTCAGTCGCTCGCCGCCCACGCCGAAGCCACGCCGCTGCTGGTGTTGGGCTTTGCGTTGTTGCTGGTCGGGCTGGGCTTCAAGATTTCGCTGGCGCCGTTTCACATGTGGGCGCCTGACGTTTACCAGGGCGCGCCCACGCCGGCCACCGCCTGGATCGCCACCGGCTCGAAGATCGCGGGCTTTGTCGCGCTGATGCGCGTCTTCACCCTGCCCGACGTTTCGTTCGCCGCGTTGTCGGATTACTGGACGCCGGGAATCTGGTGGCTGGCGTTGATCACCATGATTATTGGCAACGCGGGCGCCCTGATGCAGAGCGACCTCAAACGCATGCTGGCGTATTCGTCGATCGCTCACGGCGGTTACCTCGCGATGGCGTTTACATCCGGCACGCGCATCGGCGCCGAGGCGACGCTGTTTTATATGGCGGCGTATCTGCTGATGACGGTGGGCGCGTTCGGCGTCGCCATCGCGGCCAGCCGAAGCGGGCAGGAATGCGAAAAAATCGCCGATCTCTCCGGCCTCGCCCGCCAGCGTCCCTGGCTGGCGTTCGCCATGTCGATCTTTATGCTGTCGCTGGCTGGCATGCCGGGTACGGCGGGCTTCGTCGGCAAGTTATGGCTCTTTGGCGCGGCGGTTCAGGCTCAGTATTACAGCCTCGCGCTGATTGGCGTGTTAACCACGCTGCTGTCGTTTTATTACTACCTGCGGGTGATCGTTTATATGTACGTACACGAGCCGGACGACCGGCTGTTGTTTAATCGCTATTCATTCTCCAACGGGCTGGCGCTGACGGTTTGCGCTGTGGGCTTGGTCGGGCTGGGCGTCTTCCCCAACCTGCTCTGGAGTACGATCAGACTCTGCACGGGGGCGGTATGAACGCGTATTTCTGGCTGATCCCCATCCTTCCCGGACTGGCGGCCGCGTTGAACGGACTCGCGCCGAAAGCGACCGGGCGCATGGCGGGCCATCTGGCCGTGCTGGCCATGCTCGGCTCGCTGGCGATCTCGTCGATGGCGCTGTTCGCCGCGCTGACCGCGGGGCATGCGTTTCAACCCATTGACATCGATTACTTCACCTGGATCGGCGTGGGCGGATTGAACATTCCCTTCGGCGTCTATGTCGACCAGCTGTCGCTGGTGATGATGATGGTGGTGTCGTTCGTCGGCTCGGTCATCTTCATCTACGCCACGGGCTATATGCACGGCGACCCGGGCTACGTGCGCTTTTTCACCTATCTGCCGCTCTTCACCTTCTTCATGTTTCTGCTGGTGATGGGCAACTCGCTGCCGCTGCTTTTCGTGGGGTGGGAAGGCGTGGGCCTGTGCTCGTACCTGCTGATCGGCTACTTCTACGACCGCGACTACGCCGCCGCCGCCGGCATGAAGGCGTTTATCGTCAACCGTATCGGCGACTTCGGTTTTCTGCTGGGTATGCTGTTGTTGTTCTGGTATACCGGCTCGCTGAAGTTCACCGGACTGTTTGAAGCGGCGCCGGGCGTCTTTACGGCGGGTGGAGCCGTGATCACGGTCATCACCCTGCTGTTGTTCGTCGGCGCCACAGGCAAATCGGCGCAGTTGCCGCTATATGTCTGGCTTCCCGACGCGATGGCCGGCCCCACGCCGGTCAGCGCGCTGATTCACGCCGCCACCATGGTTACGGCGGGCATCTACATGATCGCGCGCCTTAATCCGCTGTTCAGCATGGCGCCGGTCACCCTGCTGGTGGTGGGAACCATCGGCGGACTCACCGCGCTGTTCGCCGCCAGCATCGCGCTGGTTCAGCGCGACTCGAAAAAGATTCTCGCGTATTCAACCGTCAGCCAGTTGGGCTACATGTTTCTGGCGCTGGGCAGCGGCGCGTACATCGCCGCCATCTTTCACCTGATGACCCACGCCTTCTTTAAAGCCTGCCTCTTCCTCGGTGCGGGTTCGGTGTTGCACGCCTTTCACCGCGATACCGACGTCGACGTGTTTGAAGCGGGCGGCCTTCGCAAGTACATGCCGTACACGCGCGCCACGTTTCTGATCGCGACCATCGCCATATCGGGCATTCCCCCTCTGGCGGGGTTCTGGTCGAAAGATGAAATCCTGTGGGAGGCTTTCGCGGCGGGCCGGGTGTTTTTGTGGTTCCTTGGAATTCTCGCCGCGTTCTGCACGGCGTTTTATATGTTCCGCCTGTACAACCTGCTCTTCTCCGGCGAATTTCGCGGGACGGAGGACCAGCGCCATCATCTTCATGAATCGCCCGCGGTGATGTGGCTTCCACTGGCGGTTCTGGCGGCGTTTTCGATCTGCATCGGCTGCGTCAACATGCCGCTGCTGGGATACACCGGGTTTCATGATTTTCTGCACCCGGTCTTTGCTCACGGCGCCGCGCATGGCGCGGAAGCCGTGGAGGAGAATGCGTTTCTCGCGTCTTCATTCTTGTCTGAACACATGCTGGAATGGATCTTCGCGGGTATTTCCGTTGTGGTCGCCGTGGTCGCGATTTTATTCGCCCGCGTGTTTTACGTCTGGTTTCCCAATATGCCTGAACGGATGCGGGAGGCCTTCTCCAGCATTCATACCATTCTGTTCAATAAATATTACGTCGACGAAATGTACCATGCCGGCTTTATTCAGACCTATTTCAACGGCTGCGGCGCCGCCAACTGGTTCGACAACCGGGTGATTATCGCCGGGCTGAACGGACTGGCGAACACCGTTCGCGGGCTGGCGGATCGTCTGCGCCGGATTCAGACGGGGCTGGCGCCGCATTACGCGCTGGGTACGCTGGCGGGCATGGTCTTTCTCGTGGTGGTGTTCTTATTATGCTACTGACGCTGATTCTGTTTACGCCGCTGATCGGGGCGCTGTTGCTGCTGCTGGTTCCCCGCGCCTTCGAAGGGACGCACAAGCACGTCGCGCTGTTCGTCTCGCTGATCCCGCTGGCGTTGTGCGTTCCGATGCTGATGGCGTTTCAATACGGCCAGAGCGATTTTCAGATGGGCGTGCTGGTCCCGTGGATTCCCGCGCTGGGCGTCGATTTCCGCCTTGGAATCGACGGCATGAGTCTGATCCTGATCGTGCTGACCACGCTGCTGACGACGCTCTCCATCGCGGCGTCGTTCCGTTCCATCGAAAAAATGCAGAAAGAGTATTACTTCTTCATGCTGGTGCTTGAGACGGGCATGCTGGGCTCGTTCATGGCGCTGGACCTCTTTCTGTTTTATCTCTTCTTCGAGCTGCTGCTGGTTCCGATGTACTTCATCATCGGCGTCTGGGGCGGCAAAGAGCGCGTTTACGCCAGCATCAAGTTTTTCCTGTACACCGCCTTCGGTTCGGTGTTGCTGCTGCTGGTGATGTTTTATCTGTACTTTCAGGCGTGGCGGCTGTATGGCGGCGCGCCTTCGTTTAACTATGTGAACTTCGTTAATCTCGGTCTGGACGCTTCCGTGCAGCGCTGGCTGTTCGTGGGCTTCGTGCTGGCGTTTCTGATCAAGATGCCGCTGTTTCCGTTCCATACCTGGCTGCCTTACGCCCATACCGAAGCGCCCACGGCGGGTTCGGTGATTCTGGCGGGCGTGCTGCTTAAAACGGGCGTGTACGGTTTCCTGCGTTTCGCCGTGCCGATCTTCCCTGAAGCGGTGGTTTATTTCACCCCGTGGCTGATGGCGCTGGCGCTGATTGGCGTGATTTACGGCGCGATGGTGGCCATGGTTCAGCAGGACGTCAAAAAGCTGGTCGCCTATTCATCCGTCAGCCACATGGGCGTGTTATTGGCGGGGCTGTTGGCGTGGAACGTGCAGGGCCTGTCGGGCGGCATTTTGCAGATGATCAATCACGGGTTGTCGACCGGCGGACTTTTCCTGGTCGTCGGCATGATCTATGACCGCCGCCACACCCGCGACGTGGAACAATTCGGCGGGATCGCCAAAGTGATGCCGGTATACGCCGCATTCTTCATGATCTTCGCGCTGTCGTCGATCGGTCTGCCCGGGCTGAACGGTTTCGTCGGCGAGTTTCTCATTCTCGCCGGCCTGATGGGCAGCAATATCACGGCGACTGTTCTGGCCGCCACCGGCGTGATACTCGGCGCGGCCTATCTCCTTCGTCTCTATAAGCGAATGATGTTCGGCCCCATTACCGTGGAAGAAAACAGAGGGCTGAGCGATCTCGATAAACGCGAGTTCAGCATTCTGCTGCCGATCGCGATCGCTTGCTTCATCATCGGCATGTACCCGCAGCCCATTCTCAAGACGATCGAGCCCACGGCGCAACAGATCACCGAATCGGTCAAGCCCTATCTGAGCGAGCCGTGGTATGAAGCCCAGGCTCAGGAGATCCACAGCGAGGCCGAAACAGGAACTGAACACTGATTGACGTTTTATTGTGAAAAACTCAAACGCCTCGCCGGATTGATTCATCCCGCGAGGCGTTTTGTTATTGTGTCTTAAATCGGTGCTAAAATAGGGGAAGTGATTCCTTTATAGAGGAACAGAATTATGACTCATCTGATGCTTGAACTGGATGATGGCATGTACCAGAGATTGACGGACGCCGCCGCGAAAAGCGGGGTTAGTCCCGCCGATGAAGTGAAAAATATTCTTCACAAGACATTGCTGGAACAGAATGCGGCTGCCAAAGTGGAGTTGCTGGCTGAAATGGATCGGTTTAAACAGAGCTCCCAAAAAGCCTCTCATGAAGACTCAACGCAATTGATTCGTGAAAACCGCGATTGGCTGAATCGGCGAGATCGTAAGCGCGCTGATGGTTAATTTCGATTGAGAGATCGATGCAACACTTCGTTATTGATGCCAGCGTAGCGATAAAATGGGTGTTTGTAGAGCCGCTGCATAATGAGGCGCGGCGAATATTGGAGGAAGGCCATCTGCTGGGCGCCCCTGATTTTCTCATGCTTGAATGCGCGAACGTATGCTGGGTAAAAATGAGGCGGGGAGATATTGGTGGGGATGAGGCTTTGCGAGTGTTGACTTTGATCCGGCGCGGGATCGACCGTTTTTACCCTCTGGTGGGTCTTGTCGATCGTGCCACGAAAATCGCCGCTGAAATAAACCATCCTGTTTATGATTGCCTGTATCTCGCTACGGCGATCGAAAATCAATCCAAATTGATTACCGCGGATCGAAAGTTTTTTCAACAAGTTTCTCAAACCGATTATCAAAATTCCATGCAATTGCTTGGATTCTGATGAAATAACAGGAATATAAAGCCGCTATTTTTTCTTCTTCGCGGCGGTTTTTGATTTTTTCGCGGGTTTGCGTTTTTTCGAGAGGAAGTATTTGTCGAGCTCTTCCGGGGTTTCGATCTCCACGTAGTTCCGGTCCCATCCCTCATATTCGCTGAAATAATCGCAATTATCGTTCGAGTAGTCGCGGCAGGTCTGGGGACGCTCGTGATAGATCGAGCAGGTGTTGTCATCGTTGAGCTTGGTGCAGCGCGAAGGCAGTTTGACGTGCCAGCGGTCTTCTTCGATGATGAGGGTGACGCCCTCATGAAGCACATACCAGCGCGCGTCGTCTTTGGCCCGCTTTCCGCGCGGCTTTTCGATCTCGATGGTGACGTACTGACAGCAGAGGCCGACGCAGCGGTTGCAGACGGATTCATTCAATACGGGAAGGTTCATACGGATAGCCGACCGTTTCGTGCGGCGCCGTGGTGTTGCGCGCCGTCTGGATTTTTGGCGATCGTGTTCGCGGGCGCCGTGAGGCGCTTACGAAATCGGTATCCTGATTTTATTATAAGTAAGCCCGCGTACCAGAGCGCGAAGCACGCGCGTGGCGCGGTTTTTCATTTTCCGCTCCGCCGCGCGTTACCCTGTCGTTGAAAGCGGCGTAATTCCGTTATGGACGAAACCAAACCTCGCAAAACCATCTACCTCTCCGGCCCCATCATGGGCGAAGTCGGCGGAGAGGCCGTGCAGTGGCGTCAGGAAGCGGTGATCCGCCTGCAGGATCAATTCGATCTGCTCGATCCCATGCGGCGCAGCTTTAAAGACAACGAGGTCGACAGCGCGAATGAAATCGTTGAATTCGACCTTCAGGATATCCGCGATTCAGACATCATTCTCGTCAATTACAACAAACCGAGCATCGGTACGGCGATGGAGGTGTTTTACGCCGCGCACGATCTCGGTAAATTCGTCGTGTCCTTTTCGCCCTACTCCTACCAGGATTGCAGCCCGTGGATGGTGCGGTTTTCCACCAAAATATTACCCGGCCTCGAACAAGCCTGCCTCTACATCAAGCGCCATTTCATCTGATCGCTTTCACGCCGGACGATGTGATGAATGATTTGTGAAACCGAATCGTATCAGATTGAAGGCGGTTTGCGCCTGAGTGAGACGAACCATGCGGTGTATCCACGCTGCAAGGCTGAATCAGATTCTTATTTGATCTTAACAATACCCTTACGAAATTGGAATTAAATTCAATCCAATGATAGAACCTATAACTTCCAGAAACGGAACCGGTGGAATGAGAGAAAACCCGACCGTTGTTCGCGTCGATCTGCACTGCCACTCATGGGCGTCAGACCGCCCCTCGCTGTGGCTGATGCAGCGCCTGGGTTGCCCCGAAAGTTTCGTATCGCCTGAAAGCGTCCGTGAAGTCGCCATGCACCGCGGCATGGATTTCGTCACCCTGACCGACCACAACACCATCTCGGGCGCGCTTGAGATCGCGCATTACGACAACGTCATCGTCGGCAATGAGGTCACCACCTATTTCCCCAACGACGTGAAGATTCACGTCCTGTGCCTGGGGCTGACTCCAGAGCAGCATGACAAAATCAACGAAGTGCGCGGCGACATCTATGAATTCGTCGATTATCTGAACGAAAACAACATCGTCCACGTTTGCGCTCACCCGCTGCACAAGGTGAACGGTAAACTGACGTGGGAGCATTTTGAAAAACTGATCCTGCTCTTCAAGCGCTTCGAGTCGCTGAACGGCACGCGGTTGTATCGCCTTAACAAGGCGGTCGAGCGCGTGCTGATGAGCCTGACCCCCGAAATCATCGAAGAACTGTCGAAAAAACATGGCATCGAACCGAGGGGCGACAAACCGTGGATCAAGTATTTCACCTCGGGCACCGACGATCACAGCGGTTTATTCGTCGGAACGGTCTATACCGAAATTGAAGTGGAAGAAGCCACCGTCGAGGGCGTGCTGGAAGGCATTCGGCGCGGGAATACCCGCCCGTGCGGGATGAGCGGCGGCTGTCTGACGCTCTCTCACCAGGTCAACAGCATCGCTTACCGGTTTTACCGCAGCAAGATCGGCCCCAGTTCGCAGGAACTGTTGCAGGTGTTGGGGCGCATCTTCGAGCGTAAGCCCGTCGCCGTGTCATCGGGCGGGACGTTCAGCAAAACCGTGCGCAAGGTGCTCGGTTTTTTCCGCAAGCCCAAAGGCACGGGCATTCACCTCATCGAAGAGATCCGCGAGGTGATTATCAACAACACGTCGTTCAAGTCGTTGTTTGAAGAAGGCATCATGACGCGCGAGGAGTTTAACCATAATGTCTTCTCGCTGTCGTCCGACATCCTCGATGAGATGATCGATCGCGTCTGCCGCAAGCCCAACCTGATCCCCTATTTTCTCTTTCTCGCGCCGGTCGTCACGACTTCGTACATCATGTGCATCAAAAATCTGCACAACGAAAAAGACCTGATCGAGACCGCCGAGGCGTGGCTGGGCGAAGAACGCGAACCCAAGGTGGCCTGGTTCACCGACTCGATCGTCAACATGGACGGCGTGTCGAAAACCTGCCGCATGTTCGCGGGCGCGGCGGCGGCGCGGGGCAAAGACCTGACGCTGGTGGCCTGCGCGCCTGAAGATCTTGAAGTGGATGGCAAGGTCAAAAACTTCCAGCCGTTGCGGCCGTTTTCGCTGCCCGGTTATGAAAAAGTCACGCTCTACATGCCCTCGTTCTTGAAAGTGCTGAAATACATCGAAGACGAAGACTTCGACTCGATCGTGGTCAGCACGCCCGGCCCCATGGGGCTGATCGGCATGCTGTGCGGAAAACTGATGAAGATTCCGGTGCATGGTATTTACCATACCGACCTGCCGCGTATCGCCATGCGCGTCTCGGGCGATCCGATGTTCGGCGAAGCGGCTCTTTCGCTCACCAAGGCGTTTTACCGCAACGTGGACGGCGTATTTTCACCTTCACGCTGGTATCTTGACGATCTCGAAAACCTGGGGATCGAATCGGGCTGTACCCGAATCCTCGAACGGTGGGTCGACGCGGATGATTTTAATCCCTCGCACCGCGATGAACACTACTGGGGCGAGCCGGATAAATGCAAACTTCTTTTTGTGGGCCGTATCTCCGAAGACAAAAATCTCGATCTGCTGATTCAGCTCTATCAGGAACTTGAAGCCAAACACCCCAACTTCGTCATTAACGTGGTGGGCGACGGCCCTTACTACGACAAGATGCGGCGGAAGACGGCGGGCTTCGCGCGTTTTCACATGGCGGGGGCGCGCTTCGGCGAAGAATTGCGCAAGGCGTACGCTTCGGCGGACCTGTTCGTTCATCCCGGTCTGCTCGACACGTTCGGAAACGTGGTGATTGAGGCGCAGGCTTCGGGGCTCCCCTGCGTGGTGATGAACGAGGGCGGCCCGCAGGAACTGGTTGAGCCGGGGGGGACCGGCGTAGTGGCGGTCAGCGAGCGCCAGTTCATCGCCGAGGTTGAAAAACTGATCGTGAACGAACAACGCCGCCGTGACATGAGCCGCAAAGCGGCTCGCTACGCCGCCGAGCGTTTCGCGGAGGATCGCATCTTCGCCGGCTTCTGGAAAGACGTCACCGGAAAGCCCGCCAACGGTCACGCCGAGTTCCGCTTTGAGCAGGGTTCGCGAGCCAATGTGGTGCCGCTCACCGCGTGATCGGTTTTTGTCTTATAGCGGTTGTCAGAATTACGTTCGTATCGGGCCTTGGCACAATCGCTGAAAATCACAAGGAAACGTGATTTTCGGCACGGTTAATCTGAAAGTAACTTTGGCCACAAATATAGAGCAAAAAGAAACGGGAAGCCGATCGGCTTCCCGTTTTCGTTTACTGTGTGTTGGTTCCAATTCGATCAGCCGAAAAAACTCCACGAAAATACACGCATGTTGTCAAGCATGGTGATGTTGCGGCCCAACGAAACAGACGGCTCGAAGCCGGAGTGCATCTTACAGTCGGTGCAACGCGGGTCTTTGCCGGGGCCGAGGTTTTCCCAGTCGGTTTTCTCGATCAGTTCGTCGAAGGTTTCGTAATATTTTTCACGCAGGACGTAGCAGGGGCCCTGCCATCCCTTCACCGTCATGTTGGGCGTCGCCCAGGGCGAGCAGGGCAGGTCGCGCTTGCCCTGCAGAAATTCGGTGTAGACCGGCGTGTTGTTGAATTTGTATTTGCTGACGCGCTGGGGGTCGGAGAAGATGGTGCGGAACACTTCCTCCATCTGCTGGCGGCGCATGCCGGCCTTGCCCTTTTCGCCTTCCTGCGGGTACGCTCCCGAAATCAGCATGCCGTCGACGCCCTTCTGGTGAAGGTACTGCATCATTTCGATGATCTCGTCGGGGTTGGTTCCACTGAAGACGGTGGTGTTGGTGTTGACGCGATACCCGCGCGCCTTGGCTTCGTCGATGATCTGAGAGACTTTCTTGAAGACGCCCGGTTGATCGACCGCCCAGTCGTGGGTTTCTTCGAGGCCGTCGAGGTGTATGTTGAGCGCGAGACGCTTGTTGGGGGGAATGCGGTCCCAGAAGCGATCCATGAACATGCCGTTGGTGCAGAGGTAGACGTACTTTTTACGTTTAATGAGTTCCTGAATCAACTCATCGACTTTTTTATAGACCAGCGGCTCGCCGCCACAGACCGACACGATGGGCGCGCCGGAGTCATCGACGGCTTTCAGACATTCTTCCACCGTCAGGTCTTTGGGTTTTTCGCGGTGATATTCTTCAATGCGGCCGCAACCGACGCAATCCAGGTTACAGCGCAGAGTGGGTTCGAGCATCAATACGATGGGAAAATGTTTTTTCCCTTTCAGTTTCTGTTGAATCAGGTACTTCGTCATCGACGTCAACAACACCAACGGAAATCTCACGCTACGTCCTCCATGGAAATCGGGACCGCTGGTTGAAGACGCGCGGCGGTCCGGCTTGGGGTAGGGTACTCGACCAATGCTGTAAACTTACGCATTGAAACTCGTCAGGCGGGTTCGCGCAACGGCAACTCGACGGCGCGGACGCTTCCGAATCGGCTTGAGCCGGCGCCCGTGTTCGTGTGACGCCAGCTCCCAGACGCTTTCATGCGGAATCACGGCGCCAGTCGGCTTCCGGGGTGGTTTTTTCTCCGGTCGATCGCGCGGTGTCTCGGGCGAACCCGAAGCGGAGGGTTTCAGTAGCCCTTCACTTCGCGGTAGAGCCCCAGCGCCATCAGGGGAAAGAAATTGCGGTATCCGGTGTAGCGCAGATAAAAGACCTTGGGAAAGCCGGTTCCGGTGAACTCGACTTCGTCCCAGTCGCCTGTTTCTCTTTGATGTTCGAGCAGATAGTCGATGCCCAGTTCGACGGCTTCATGATCGATCAGGCCGCCGTTGATCAGGCCCATCACCGCCCAAGCGGTCTGCTCGGGGGTCGAGGGCCCCTGTCCGCGCAGGGCGGGTTCGTCGTAGGTGCGGCAGGTTTCGCCCCAGCCGCCGTCGTCATGCTGATATTTCAAAAGCCACTGTACACCGCGCTGAATGGCGGGGTCGTCGACCGGAACGCCGATTTTGGTCATTCCGGTGATCGCCTGCCAGGTTCCATAGATGTAATTGACTCCCCAGCGGCCATACCACGCGCCGTCGGGCTCCTGCTGTTTGCGCAGATACTTCAAAGCGCGCGCGGCGGGCGAGAAGGTCAGGTCATAACCAAAACAGCCCATCATCTCCAGAATGCGGCCGGTGACGTCGGCGCAACTGGGGTCGAGCAGGGCGTTGTGATCGGCGAAGGGAATCAAGTTGAGAACTTCTTTGTTGTTATCGACATCGAACGCGCCCCATCCGCCGTCGGAGCTCTGCATCGAGAGAACCCACTCCAGCCCGCGTTTGACGCAGGCTTCACGGCGCTGATCGTAAGGGATGCGCGCGTCGAACAGCGCCATCAAAACCATCGCGCTGTCATCGGTGTCGGGGTAATAATCGTTGTTGTATTCAAACGCCCAACCGCCGACGGGGCCGTAAGGGTTTTTGATCTGCCAGTCGCCGCGGATGGTGATTTCCTGGTTAATGAGCCACTCCGCCGCCTTCGATACCACCGGATGATCGGCGGGCATGCCGGAGCGTTCCAGCGCGGCGGCGGCGATGGCCGTGTCCCACACCGGTGAGAAGCAGGGCTGAAACCAGAGGCGGTCTTCTTCTTCAACCATCAGGCCCATGAATTCGTTATACGCCGCCTGAAAGGTGGGGTGATCGTGGTCGTAACCCAGACAGTCCAGCGCGATCACCGCGTTCAGCATGGCGGGGTAGATCGCGGCGAGGCCGCCGCCCCGGCTCATGTGTTCGAGCATCCAGTTTTCGGCCCGGCGCAACGCCTCGCGGCGGGTGAAGGGCGCGATGAAGCGGTCAGAGCGTTTGTAGATCGCGTCGATGGTGAAGAAAAAGGTCTTCCATGAAAAACGCTCGCGCAACGAAAACGCGCTGGGCGTTTCCTTGATCCACCAGCGGGAGATATCGACGCAAGCGGGCGCGGATTTAATCGGCTGGCGCGCCCAGATGATGCTCATGGGTACGACGATCGCGCGCGACCAGGAAGAGATTTCATAAATGTTAAAGTAGAACGACGTGGGCAGAAACATCAGCTCGGGCGGCATGGACACCAGTTGGTTCCACGGATACAGACCGAACAGGCCGAGATAAAACCGCGTGTAACTGTTGACCTTGTACAGACCGCCTAGACGGATCAGGCATTCTTCCGCCTTCACAAGGGCCTCATGTGAATGATCGACGCCGGCGAGTTGCAGCGCGAAAGCGCATTTGACCGTGATGTTCAGTTCGCTGGGGCCGCCGTGATAGATATTCCAGCCGCCGTCTTCCAACTGGGTGTCGAGTATCCAACGGGCCGCTTTTTTCTGGAGTTTTTCGTCGACTCGCCCGATGTAGTGGGCGAACATGACGTAATCCGCAACCAGTGATGAATCCGCTTCCAGCGGGAAGCACCAGTATCCCGCGCTTTTTTGAATATCTTCAAAATATTGATGGGAAGCCTCAATCGCCGATTGCACCGTTTGGGCGCGATTAGAACCTCTCGGCGAAAGGCCGGTGGAGGAAGAAGCTTGAATCACCATTCTGCGGCGTTCTCCTTTATCTCCAAATCGGATCGCAACAAAATAAATGGAAATAATACAGTAATTTATTAGAACGTAAGGAACTATTCAAGCCGAGAGGGTAAAATTCGCCGGAATTCCTGCGATTTTGTCCCGGCGCGGCATGAACGCACCTCTATCGGATAAACCGGATTCAGGGTAACGGACAATCGATTTTTGTGAACGTAGATATAGTGGAACGAGATCGACTCGAACAATTGATGGAGTATGGCTTATGTCGCGCATGGTCAAGATTCTTTTTCTTTTTTCTTCTTGCGCGGGTCGGAGAGAAGTACAAGCTCGTCGATCCGGAACGGCAGCGTCTTGGAGTCATCAAGATGGACGTTCATCGTGTTTCGGACATAATTGAAATCAGTGGTGACGCCCTCGCCGAAGGGAGTCGAAACGCGCGCGCCTAAGGGCAGAGCCTCGCGGCGCGCTTTGGCGTAATCGCTTACCTCATAAGACAGACAACACATCAGGCGTCCACATAACCCTGATATTTTACTCGGGTTAAGGGCGAGGTTCTGCTCTTTGGCCATGCGAATGGTAATCGGCTCGAACTTGCGTAAAAAACGCGAACAGCAGAGTTCCTGCCCGCAGATGCCGTATCCGCCGATCTTCTTGGAGCGGTCGCGCACGCCGATCTGGCGCATCTCGATCCGGGTTTTATATTCGGATGCGAGGTCTTTAACCAGATCGCGAAAATCGATGCGCTGTTCGGCGGTGAAGAAAAAGCGCAGTTTTTTACAGTCGAACGAACGCTCCACCGCCGCCAGCGCCATATCGAGCTGACGATCGCGCACCCGGTTCAAGGCGAACTGAAACGCCTCTTTCTCGAGTTTGTGGTTCTCGCGATAGACGTTCAGGTCTTCGTCCGATACCGGACCGTGATAATAAACCGTCTCTTCGGGCGGCAACTCGTCGTTCCACTCGTAGGGCCTGGTCTTGATCTTGGCGAGCTCGAGGTCGCCTTCCGATTCAACCAGACAGAGGGTCCGTGGTTGCAGTTCGGGAATATCTTCGCCGCGAAAACGGGCGATATACCGGTGTTCTCTTATTTTAACATCAACGACGTGCATCGCCGTAAAACTCTTTTCATTTGAACTGGTTCCGCAAAACGCCGGAACCTGAGCGCTTGACTCGACTTTATACAATACAAATATAAGCCTGAATTTCAACGGCGCGACAGGGCGGCGGGAAATTCTCTGGAATCATTCCCCGCGGCTGCTATAATTCCACCCCGGCGATGCTGTGGCTCCGCCGAACCTTATTGTGAAAGCGATTTTGTTTATTTATGGTCTCTTTTCGTTCTGAACCTTCATCGCCCGCCGCCAATTCTTCCACCGACCGGGTGTTGAAGTATCACATGACGTCGCTCGGATGCCCCAAAAATCTGGTTGAGAGCGAAGAAATGATGGCCGAGCTGGCGATCTCGGGCATGGTGATGGTCTATGACATGGATGAAGCCGACCTGCTCATCGTCAACACCTGCGGTTTCATCAACCCCGCCAAAGAAGAAGGGGTCGACGTCATTCTCGATCTGATCGAGAGCAAAAAGCGCAATCCGTGGCAGCGCATCATGGTGGTGGGCTGTATGGTTGAGCGCTACCGGAACGAGATGCAGACCGAGCTGCCCGAGGTCGACGCCTTCGTCGGCGTGCAGGACCGCGAGACCTTCACCCGGCTGGCGTGGAACGCGCTGGGGCGGCGTCCAGAAAACAACCTTCCGCCTCATTTTCCGTTTAAACCGCGACTGCTCACCACGCCGCCTCACATGGCGTATCTGCGCATCTCAGACGGCTGTTTTCATACATGCAGTTTTTGCGCCATCCCTAAAATGCGTGGTACGTTACGCTCTCGGACGATCGAGGCGAACGTCGCCGAAGCGCGTGCGCTGGCGGCGGGCGGCGCGAAAGAACTTGTATTGATTTCGCAGGATACGACCTCGTATGGCATCGATCTGTATAAGCGCCCCGCCATCACCGATTTACTGACCGAATTGGAAAAAATCGAAGGCGTCGAATGGATTCGCCTGATGTACCTGTATCCGCATCTGGTCGACCGCCGCCTGATCAGCTTCTTCGCCAACAGCGAAAAACTGGTCCCCTATATCGATATGCCGATACAGCACGCGCACCCCGAAATGCTCGAACGCATGAAGCGCGGCTCGACCGATACGCATATCCGCAAGGCGATGCAGGGTCTGCGCGAGGTGCGGTCCGACCTGGTGGCGCGCACCACCGTAATCGTCGGGTTCCCTGGTGAGAAAAAACATCATTTCGATTACCTGATGGGCATGCTTGAAGAATGCGACTTCGACCGGATCGGCGTGTTCAAATACTCCAACGAAGATGGAACCCCCGCCGCCGAACTCGACGGGCAGGTCTCAAACCGCGTCAAGGAAAAACGCTATGAGACCGTCGTCGAATTCGCCTGCCAGCGCCAGCGTGATAAAAACGCCCGGCTGATCGGCGAAGTGACGCCGGTGTTGATCGATGCGCGCAATGGAGACGGTGAGGGGTATTGGGGACGCTATTACGGACAGGCGCCCGAGGTCGACGGACAGGTGTTCGTCCGTGGACAGGGCCTTCAAGTCGGCCAGTTCGCGCCGGTTCGCATTGGCGAAGCGGATGAAGACAATCTGTACGGTTACGTCAATAAAGAATACGGTTCAGCGCTGGCATGAAATCCCGCTACTGGAAATCTCCTCCCGATCTGACGGGCGCTAGCCCGTTGCAACGCGTTTCGTATTTCATCGCATCCACCTTTTATACCGGATCGCTGCCCGCGTCGGGCACGTGGGGCGCGCTGGTCGCGTGGGCGGTTCACGCGTTTTTTCTGCCACACTGGTTTACATGGCAAAACGCGCCGCTGGCCGCGCTGACCGTCGCCGTCATCATTCTGATCGGAACCGGTTGTTCTGAAATCATCGAACGGATGACTGGGGTGAAAGACGACTCGCGCATCACGGTGGATGAAGTCGCCGGGTATGCGCTGGCGGTTCTGTTTGTTCCCGCCGGTCTGGAGTATTCCATCCCCGCCTTTCTTTTGGCGCGATTTTTCGATATTCTCAAACCACCGCCCGCCAATGCGCTGCAAGAGCTGCACGGCGGAATCGGCATCATGCTCGACGATCTGATCGCCAGCGTGTACGCCCTCGCTCTCATGCACGTCTACGCGTATCTCGGCCTTGGAGAGGCGTTGCGCCAACTGATCGCCGGCTGACGGTATCGACGCGCCGACCGCGCGATGGGGAACCCGCGAATCATGAATAATGACGCCCTGCCTCCGCCCTCAATGAGCCAGCTTTCCGAAGAATACGCCCCCAAGCCCAAAACGCCGCCCTGGCGCGCCTCGCACGCCGTCTGGCTTGGCGTCGCGCTGTTTTGCGTGATGCTGTTCGCCGGGCGCACCTTCCATTTCGAATTAAGCGGGTGGGAGATGGACCGCCTGTGGGAAGCGCAGGAGTCATATAACCAGCCCTGGAAAACCTTCGTCGATCTCCCCACAGTCTGCATGAGCAAATTCAATCAGGTTTCACTGATGCAGACCACGCGGTTCGCGGCATGGGCCGAGTATCGCCTCATCGGACTCGATCCGTATATGCACCGGCTGGCGCTGGCGTTATGGTTCGCCGCCTGCGCCGCGATCGTCTTCGCATGGAACCGGCGGGATGGAACCGCCCCGGGCGGAGCGCTGGCGATTCTGGCGCTGATGGCCTTGCCGGTCAGCCGGGGCGTATTTCTCGAGCCGGCTGCTTTGAACCTCCTCTGTCCGGTATTCTTCGCGCTGGCGTCGTTTTATACCCTGCGCAAGGCGATTGAGCGGAACTCGCTATGCAATTCGTTCATGTTTTTTCTGATGATCGCGGCGGTTGCTTACGCCGACTGGAAAACGTTGTTCGTGCTTCCATTCGTCTACCTGGCCGAAGCGTTTTCCGTCCGCGAAGGCTCTGCGTTCAGCCGGGTTGCTCACTTTCTTTTCGGTCTGGTGTTGATCGGCGTGATTCTTGGCGTGAGCGATGCCTTTCAGCCGCCTGTCAGTTGGCTCCCGGCGGCGTTGACGCCGGGCGATCCGGATTATCTTTCACAACAGGCTCTGTTGCATGATTTCGCCCATGCGGCGGGGTTGCTGTTTGGACACCGCTTGCTTTTGGGCATTGGCGTCGTGATCGTGACCCTCGCGTTGACTCGTGCTCGCGTGGCAGGTTATCTCGCCATCGCGGTGGGCGTCGTCGCCATGACGGGGATCTATCACGCCAGCCGTTATTACGAGATCCCCGTGCTGGACGCGTATTCGCTGGCGTTGGCGGCGTATATTCAACTGCTTTGGGTTTCGCCCTGGCGGCGGACGCTGGCGGTTCCGTTGACGTGGATGCTGTTTTCGCTGGGGAAAGCGGCGTTATTGGGCGAGGGGAATCCCCTCGCGTGTGAACTGGCGCTGGCGTGGGTGCTTGGCGCGATGGCGGGACGTCTCGTATTGCCGGGATGGGCCGCGTGGCGTTCGATGCGATTCCGCTGGCGGGTTGCGTTGCGGGTGCTCTTTACCCCCGCGCTGGCGGCCGCGTTGCTGGTGGCTCTGGTCATGGGGTATCACCGCATTGATGATCGGGCGGCTGAGCAGGAACGCGCCGTCCATCAGCTTGATCGTCTGACGCGGCTTCAATTGATGGATGAACTGGAGCCGTTCATTAACCACAACGTCTACTTTCAGCGCTACGCTCATGGTCCCACGGGATACGCCGCGTTAACCTGGCTGCGCAAACGGCCGCAGCGGGTGCGATTGACGGATGCGGCGCCTGTGGACGCGCCCAGTCTGGAGGCGGTGATCGGTCAGCGCCTGACGCCGCTGTCGGCGGGCGATCGCTCGCTCCCTGTCTATATCACCGATGCGGCGCCCGCGGCTTTCGTTCAGGGCGATCCGTATTTCGAACCCGGCGGTTGGACGCTACGCGCGAATCTGGCGTCCGCGCCCGCGATAGCCGATGAAAAAACACTGGAGTTCGCCATCCAGCCTTCTGGCGATCCACAATCGGCGGTCATTCAGACGCGGATGGATGGCAAGGATCTGATCGTTGTAAGCGATTTCGTATTGACATTGACGATGAAATGCTCGAACTGGAACGAGGTTCGCTCAATGTCGCTGACCCTTCGCCAATACGATCAGGAGTATGTATGGAACGATCTTTTGCCCGGGGATACGGAGCCGTTTTCCGCATGGCGAAGTTTCGACCTGCCGGCGGTGGACGCGGGAGTGTTGCGGTATCCCGGTCCGCTGAGCGACAAGGTGGATTACGCTCTGAGCGTGGTGACGGCGCGTGATTCGGGCGAGCCGATCGTGTTTACCATCGGGCGAATGAACGAGTATGCTCCGAAATAATTTAAGTCGAGCGACTAGAGGATGAAATGAGTAGTTTCTTGGGCCTGGCTGAACCAAAGAGCCATGCGCATGATTTCAACCTGAAAAACCCGGCTGGAAACGCGCGAGGCACTTGGAGAGCGGGCGGCAGGTGGATATAATTCTCATCCTGTACATAGACGGAAACACACGCGCCGATGGCTCAATTGGATAGAGCACCTGACTACGGATCAGGAGGTTACAGGTTCGAATCCTGTTCGGCGCGCTTTGTTTTGTCTGGAGTCAGCTGATTTGCGGAATTGGGGTGTACACAAAATTGTACACAGATGAAAAGCGAATTCTTAAGCAGAGACGAGTTCTATCGAGATATAAATTCTACCTTCCTGGATCGTTCAAGGTGATTCAATGAGCTCCTTGGACTACCCTTGGGCGTATCCTCAAATGTTTGAAGAAACGAGCGTAATCGTTTATTCACACGATTCATAAGCATAAAAACAACGCTGGAACTCTCACTTCAACTGGATCAGAAAATTTTTGCATGAAACCGGAATAATATGATTCAGTATTTCCACCATTGATCGACATTGACAATCAGATCTCCTACTCTGATTGTTGTAGAGTCTGTTCGTTTATTATTTTTAAATAATTCCATGACATATTCTCCATTTCTGAAGCCGTCCGGAATTTTTGCGGACAATTGAGAAATGTTTACTAAAAAATTCTTTATGTTACGATCATCTATTCTAATATCTGAATTACGGATACTCGGAAAATATCCTGTTTTCGTCAGACTGATTAAACCACTCGAGGGAACTTGGTAAGGTGCTGTGAATATAACAGGAAATTCATGCGTTTGGCTCAAGTAATAGTAATCCACAAACTGAAGTCCGGTCTCATGAACATAAACAGAGTTTAAAATTCCGTCTCCATCAATATCAGCAGCATCAGACTGTACGTACATCTCGCTGGATGTGGATTTTGAAATATCTTCTGAAAAAGATAACTCTCCGTTGTTTATAAAAACAGCTCTTTCGTGGCTCAATGCGATCAGAATATCCAATTTGCCATCATTGTTTAAATCAGCGAAATCAGCGTCGATAATTTCCGTTTGAAATTGGGGCAAGTTCGTGGAAAAGTCCGTGAAAGTCGCATTGCCCTGATTGATGAGCAGCGCTTTTTCTATAGAACCAGCCACAAATACGTCTAGATCGCCATCTTCGTCTACATCTCCTAATGTAACGCACTCGCTCTCCAAAGCGTAAGGCGGAGTTGGGCCAGCAGTGAAAAAACCATTGCCATCATTGAGTAAAACAGAATCTTGACCGGTATTGGCTATATAGAGATCTAAATCTCCATCCGCATCGAGATCTCCTATGCCTATGTCATTAGTATTTCTGGATTCATTTCCAAGATTACTGGACGCCAAAGTAAAATTACCTTTTCCATCTCCAATATACAGTACATTCTCGGTCGTTTTCGCGAAAAGAATATCCAATGCTCCTGAATTATTCATATCCGCCATTTTCACATTATTTGATGATCCAGAAGATGCAAGAGAATCTGAAGCATCAATAAATTCATCTCCGGAATTGATGGCCAGTATATCCTTGACGGCATCAGCGATTACAACATCAAGATCGCCGTCTCCATCAATATCTCCCAGTTCGATGGCTCGGCTGTGATCGACTGCGTCGGGAGTTATTTGAATGAGGATGCTTTCCTCAAAATTATTCAATCCTGAATTCAAAAGAATGAAATCTTTGCCGGTGGTTGATACGGCCAAATCGATTAATCCATCTCCATTGATATCTCCAAAATCCGCATCGTGGTATTGAGCGTTAATTGCTAATTCTTGAGTTGGCATCTGGACAATTGGTCCCGGCCATGCGCCGATTAATTTTGTTCCGGGAGGAGAATTCCCCGGTGAACAGGGGGAGTTTTCTGTTAATCGATAATCTTGAAGGGGCCGATTTAAAAAAACAGGATCTTGCCCAAAATTCGCTTTCTCCTGGCTAAATGGCATGAGCATATTTTTTGTATCAGGACCAAATGCGCCTTTCCCATTTTTGTGAAGGCAATTGCCGGCAAAATCTCCTCCATTCTTTAATACATCGAGCAGAGATGCTGTTAAACCATATCCCCCGTTTGAATCTATAATATTATTTTGTATTAATGGTTTGCTGCCGTTGATTGATCGAATTCCATCATCCTCATTTGAGAGAATGTCGCAATTTGTGATTTCGGGATTTGTGCCTTCACCCGTAGTATAAATGCCTCCAGTGGCTCCAGCCCCACCGGTTACAGTGTTATTATTGATTACATTCCAGCGAATTTGAGGAGTTGCTCTATCCGTCAAAGCAATGCCTCCGCCAATTTGGGCCGAATTTTCAGATATAAAATTACCGCCCTGAAGAAAATCCGAAAAAGGAAGAGGGGGTGGATTCACTGGACCAATCATTGAAGATGCCGCGGAACAATATACGCCGCCTCCCATATTTAGTGCTCGATTTTTTGTTATATCATTGCCTAATATACGTCCAGCCAAGGCATTTGATAAACCAATTCCGCCGCCATTTCGGGCGGAATTGAAAGAAATAGTATTAACGGACATGCGGGGGAATCGCCCTAGTGGAGGTAGCGGGATTCTTTCTCCTCCGATGAAAGGCAATGAATTGTTTATATATATTCCTCCGCCAGCGCCTTTCATCGCTTCATTTCCTGCTTTATTCCCGTTCTCATCAATTCCGATGAGACAATATTCCAGTTTTACATTGTGACTGCCATTAAGAAAGGCGAGGCCCCCTCCATTTCCATTTTCTGCAATATTGTTCTTTATTACAGCCCCTTGTATTTCCAGAAAAGATTCGTCATCTTCGCTGTCATTTTCTATCGCAATCCCACCCCCGTCCCCATTGATTGAGTGATTTTGCTGTATAGCCAATTTCGTATCATGTAGAAAAAAATTTAAAGAATTTTGAGAATTTCCTAAATCAGGGTTAGATCGTCGTATATAAATTCCACCTCCATCTTTCTGAGCGATATTCGATTCTATATTCGCTTCTTCAACATTTGCATCGTTGGCTTCATCTAATATTGCGACTCCCCCGCCAGATTCTTCAGCGCTATTTTTTGTGATTATTGTTCCTTTTATAATTAATGGCAAAACAGCGTCTTTGCTTTCATCCCGGATTGCGACGCCCCCGCCTGAACCTTTCGCATTGTTGTGGTGAACAACCAAAGCGGTTGTTTTTGTAGAAATAGAAGCCGACAATGTTGGCAAAGACGAAAATGTATAAATACCTCCTCCATTATTTTCAGCCATGTTGCCCTTTATTGGTTGGATATCCTCCTTTTCATCTGTTGCGGGACCGATTAAACATCCTGCAATAATGACATCATTGGCGTTCAATAAACAAGCTATTCCTCCCCCGTTTCCAACAAGAGAGTCTGTTCTAAGCGTGTCAGGGACAGCGGGACGCACAGCTATCGCTTTATTCGCTTGTATTATGCTGTCTTTTAAAATGGCGTTTGGATAATCAGGAATAAGAAGATCAAATGGAACTTTCCCCATGAATGCGATTCCGCCGCCGCATCCATTTTTGCTTATATTGGCGAATATAAAAGCATTTTTAATAACGGGATTTGAACTTTCCACGAATATTCCTCCGCCATTTGCGGAAGCCTGGTTTCCTTCATCAAGATTGATATTTTTCCCTCCTCTAAGATCGCTGCCAATAATTAGTTGAAAGTTACGGCCGCCATCTAAAACAACGTTGCTCGAATTTACCGTTATAGATATGCCCCCGCCATTGCCGACATGAGATTGGTAGGCTTGAATTCCTTGAGGTATTGGAGCAGTCGCTTTATTTTGTTTGATGACATGCAGCGTAATTGAAACCAATCCCAATTGATTGTTGACGAGAGGAGCCTCGCTGGATTCCACAATCGCGATGCCTCCTCCATTACCAAGCATTGCTTCATTTCCACAAACCGGCCCTCCCACTCCAGTCGCTCCGCCACCAAAGAATATAGTAGAGCGATAAACATAAAAACCTCCGCCGTTATTTTTCGCGATATTGCCATTCCCTTGATTTTGGTCATCGTTGCCAAAAGTAGAATTCCCTATGATAATATCTGTCGAATTTTCAACCGCGAGTCCACCTCCATTCCCTGCACGGGCGATTGATTTATCCATAAGAGGACTATCGCCATTGGCTTTGTTTTTATAGAAATTATTGCCGCCATCGAGATCAATTGATTTGCATTTATTGATAAAAACGCCTCCTCCGCTTCCGCCTTCGGCTTCATTGCCGATAAAATTTAAAGGACTTGCAGTCTTTTTGTCGCCGGCGCTAATGAAAACGCCGACATTAGATGATTCAACATTTTCAAAACAGATGCCTCCGCCATTCCGCTTTGCTTTATTTTGTTTTATCAAATTGTTGGTTTTCGAACCGATGACAATGCCATTCGAACTTTGCCCACCGACATAAATACCGCCTCCATTTTGAAAGGAAGTATTTGAAATATATTGGCTGTCGATTATGTCCGTGCGAGCCGTATGCATGTCAATCAAACAAATTCCACCTCCATTATTATCACAATGGTTTTGGGTAAAAATGGAAGATTTTATCTGGATGATTCCTCCATTATTGAATAAGCCCCCGCCATTTAGGCCCGCTTGATTTTCTCTGAATGTATTGCTTTCAAAGGAGGATTCGCACTGGTTCTCTAACGCGCACCCGCCTCCATTGTTTTGAGATTTATTTTGCATTATTTGATTGTCTATGAATGTTGCATTTGTCTCGCTGGCATAGACGCCCCCTCCATGCCCCACGCTGGCTGTGTTGAGTTCTATTGTCGCTTTTTCAATGAGCGAGTTGTGGACGCGTAAAAGGCAAATCCCTCCTCCATGCAAATTATTCGGACCAGTAATATTTTCTCGCGCAACATCGTTAATTAACTGTGCGCTGGTAACATCTTCGATACGGATACCGCTTTTTTTATTGCTGTTTACAATACAATCTTGAATAACGATCTGATTAGAGAATTGAAAGTGAATACCTGACCCTGGATTGTTGGAAACAGTGCAATTTTTTATAGATAAAAAATTCTCGATCCGCTTCCCGCCGATTCCTCCTGCAGTGGGAAGCGCAAAAGGCAGATTTTGTAAATTGTCTCCGCATTGAGATATTTTACAGTGCTCCAAAGTCGCGTCTGAAACCTGGTCAAAATAGACGCCCTGGTTGCTGGCGTTCTGGATGTTGCAATTGGAGATTTTGACATTGGCCGCGGCCACTAATTCGATTCCATTCGTATTCATATTAACGATAGTAGAACTTAAGATATTTGTTGCGGTTTTAGCTCCGCTGGATATTTGTATTCCTGTTCCGCCGCCTTGAATGAATAATGAATCGAATTCTGATGTTCCTTGCGAATGCTTGTCGACAATGGCGTGACTTGTGCAATTGGTGAAAGTTGAATTATGTATGACGGTATCAGCGCTAAATTCGGCCACTTCAACAGCAAGACGGCATTTCTCAAAAATGGTGTTATTGACCTCAATGTGGGTATTATTATCCTTAATTCGAATTCCACCCTGATTGTCCACTAGCCCAGTTAAAAAACAGTTCTCTAACTTGACTTTAGAATTGGCATACACATAAATTCTTGATTCATCTAAAATGACGTTATCAATATCGATTTCGCCTCCCTCGATTCCAATGATACCGTTCGAATCCAACCTGTTGCGCCCGGTGATTCCAACAATTTGGATGTTAGAATGAATACTGTCATATAAAAAAGGATCAATTTTGGATGGAGAATCGAGGATGATTTTTCCACCATTAAAATGTTGCTCCAGGTCTGAAACAGCCGCACCTAGCGTCTCATATATCCGATCGTCTTCTGGAAGCCCGGTATCTTCGCCCGGCCTCGAATCAAAATCTTCACCGGCGGCCCCGTTCACTGTAACCGTTACTTGTGAATAAGCGGAAATAGTACAAAACAGACATAATATACTGATAAATAATGATTTTAGATAATCCATTGTTCCTCCGGAATCGTTTTCTTTTTACGGCGGCATTCTTGCGGTATCCGATCTTTCTAAATCGACGCTAACAGAAGTACAGAGCCATTTCAAGAAAAATTTTACATAAAATCTGCTCCTTTTATGCTCTGCTCATGCGGCTTGGCATAATGTTTTGCTGTCCAGGACGCTCAACGAAATAGATACGGACGTTTAATTGTAAAAGATATTCACTCAATGGTTTGATGAAACAGGGACATTCAACGGTCCACCGGAATGGCGCGTGCGTACGACGCAAATGCTTGGACGCATCGACAGGAAAAGTTTCTTAAAATTTGCGCAAATTATTGGAATGAGAGAAATGGAATCAGACGAATAGAAAAAAATTCTTTTATGAATAAAAAAGGCAAGGCGTATTCCGAAAAGTGGTTCGGCGCGCTTTGTTTTTGACCACTTACTCCCTGACTCGCTTCAGCCGCGTGATGCGGATATCTTCGCTCTCATAAAATACTCCGTCTCTTTCGATGCTGTCAGGAAGCGCTTCGTTCTCCAGCGGCTCATGCCGTTTCGATTGGGGGAAATACGATTCGCCTCCCCCCGGTTGACCATGATCGGCGGGGCCGCCGGGGTGAGACATCCCTGGCGGCGGGGGAAAAGGCCTGCCTGATCCGCCCGGCCCGTCCATCCCCGGTCCGGGACCGGGAGGAACCGGAAACATGGGTCGTTTGACCTCCAGCTGATAGACCGCGTCGTATTGATCCCATATTTTCAGGGCGATGACCATGCTCTGGGCGATTTTGGTCTCCATCGTCCATGCGGCCCACCATTCATACCCGTGCGACGCAACGATCAACACGTCGCTTTCGGGCAACCGCGGCTTGCAACTTTTCATCTCCTGATAGGCTGCGAGAGATATTGAAGCAGGCATGAAGAAGAGCAGAAACGGCGCCTGAATTACCGCCAATAGAACTACGATCCTGCCGAGGTTATACCCCCGCTTCGATGTCAGCATCCAGAAGATCAGCGGAATCGACGCTGGGACGAACGCCATCAGGACGAGGCGGCTCGACAGGTCGCCGTGAATCAGCGGAGACGCCAGAAAAAGAGCGCACAGGCTGCATGTAATCAGCAGGACGCGGGTGGGGGGATCGAACCGGTCCCATTCGCGCCGCGCGATAACCAGGCCCGCTACGCCTGCGATGTTACCCACCACGTACCCGGTGGCTTCACCAGGTCTACCCATGCCCGCCAGAACACCGAACAACGCCGGCCGGCCGAAAAGCCGGAGCGGATCTTTGAGGGTGTACAGCATTTTCTCAATCCGCACCGGATCGAACCGATCGACCAGCGCGAGGGCGAGAATGAGCAGAAACGGCAACGCGATCAGCAGAATCAATACCTGCTTGCGGCGGGGGCTGAAATAAAAGTAGAGCAGAAAAAACAGAGCCGTATACACAAGCGCCATGCTGGTGGCGCCCAGATGAGTGAGGCAGATCAGGGTGAAGAACAACAGGGTCAGCCAATACGATTTGCGCTGGTGGATGAGCACGGATCGATACAGAAAAAACGAATAGAAGAAAAATAGAACCAGCGCGAAGGAGTTTTTCTGAAAATCGCCCATCATGCGAAGCAGGCTGGTCGACGCGATCACCGACAGCCCCGCCCAGAGCATGACGCCCCGCCATGAAGACGAAGTCTGAATGCGCGGCTGAAACGTCAACAGGAAGAGATAAACCGGAATCAGGATCAGGGCGGGGAAAATGGAATCGCTGAGTTTTACCGTGAACAGCAGGGCGTTTTCCAGCGAGGTGAATAAAGAGAACAGCGCGCCGGCGCCCGCCTGAATGTAAAAGAGCAAGGGAAAGTCAGGAATGCCAAGGCCGCCGCCGCGCAGGATGGAGCGGGCCTGAACGAGGTAATAGGCTCCATTAATACCGGGAACCAGCGGGTGGAGAAACAGGCTTACCGCACGGAGCACGATTCCCGCGATGAGTAAAATGAGTACGATACGCCCCAGAGAATCTCGTGAATTCGGCTCATGGCTGATGGAACTTGGCATGGGCTTTTATCGCTTCGTCAGTTCAGATCAATAAAAATCAGTCATTGCAGGATAAAGGTTCTTTCAGCAAATACAAATGTACGAGCGTCTGAGTGGGGGCGCAGGCGCCGCCGTCTGAGAAATTTCCGCTTGTCATTTCCCTGTGCGTATGATTATGTATTCCTGTCGATAATTGGCGTTGGTTCAGTGATCTCATCGAATTGAGGGCGCGTTCACGCGTCCGGCAGGGAGACGGATATCGTGTTTGTCAGAGCAATGGTTTGCTGGATCGCATTCATCGGGACGGCGCTGCTCGCGCAGGCGGGCGACCCCCTGTTTTTCACCGCCGAGGATGGGCATAAACAATTCGGAACCGGCTACGTCTACGACGCGGCTTACTCGCCGGGCGGTGATGAAATCGCCGTGCTGACCAACCGTGGGCTGTTTGTTCTTAGTGCGGAAACGCATGAACTCCTTCGGCATCAAATGTTAATCGAAGATTTCCGCTTTTTGAAATATTCTCCCGATGGAACTCGTATCGTATTGGTTGGCTCCTTAATTCAAAATGATGCTGAT
>WGLV01000059.1 GCA_016125385.1 bacterium | reverse complement strand
ATGAAAACTTCGGCATGCTGATGAAAACGCTCGAGGATCTGGGTATTTCCGATAACACCATCGTGATCTTCATGACGGATAACGGTCCCCAGCAGCAGCGATATAACGCGGGGATGCGGGGCCGCAAAGGGACGGTGTACGAAGGCGGCATCCGCGTGCCGTTTTATATCCGCTGGCCACAGCGATTGCAGGCGGGCGAATCGGTCGCCACGCCGGCGGCGCATATCGACGTGGCGCCAACGCTGCTTGCGGCGTGCGGAATCGAGAAGCCGGACTCGGTTCATTTCGACGGACGCAATCTGCTGCCTCTGATCGAGGAATCCTCGCCGGATTGGCCCGACCGGTATCTGTTCTTTCAGTGGCATCGCGGCGACAAGCCCGAGCGTTTCCGCGACTGCGCCGTTCGCGGACCGCGTTATAAACTGGTAAACGGAAAAGAACTCTACGATCTGAAAGACGATCCGGCCGAGAGCACTGATATCGCCGCGAAACATCCGGATATCGTCGCGGAGATGAGAAAAGCCTATCTTGACTGGTTCCGTGACGTTTCAGGCGAGCGTGGTTATGAGCCGCCGTTGATCCATCTGGGCGACCCTCGCGAAAAAGTGGCTCGGTTAACGCCGCAAGACTGGCGCGGTCCCGACGCCGGGTGGTCCAGGGACGATGTCGGGTACTGGGAAGTCGAGGTTATGCGAGAGGGAAATTATTCGGCGAAGCTCATCTTCGATGAGGCCCCCGATGATGGATATGCCATCTTCAAGTTGCGTACCGTGCTGAAAGAGACTCCCATCCAAAAAGGGCAGACTGAATTGACGCTGAAAAACGTGGACTTGCCCAAAGGTCAGGGGCGGCTTGAAGCATGGCTCCGCTATGGGAAGCAGGCGTCGGGGATGAATTACGTCGAGGTTTGGAAAGAATAGAAAAAGAATGGAAGAAACGGATTGTTACAAAAATAAGAAAATGCAAAATAACAATTGACATCCTTTGGGATTATTGCTTTACTTTTTTTAGTAAAGCGATCTTCGCTTTACGATGATTCCCGGGGAGATCAAGGTGGGGCGTCTGGTTGGACGCCCCGAGGGCGATCACGAATCATCGAAAAGGCAGGGACACGATTATGACGAAGCTGATGACTTCTCTACGGGATTTCGCAGTCAGTGAAGACGGCCCGACGGCGGTCGAATATGCGGTGGTGGTTGCGCTGATCATTATCAGTTGCATCGCCGCGATCACCGCGTTCGGCGGGGCGGTGGCTGGCTGGTTTACCGGCGCGGCGCCTACGGTGGCCGGGCTTCCCACCAGCTGAAGCATCGCGTGATTTAGACGGATTTCCTCGAAATGAGATCCAACTGGATTCGTTTCGAGATTGTACGATCTCTGGCCGGCGTCAGCCGGCCTTTTTTATGCGGCTTGATGTCGAGTGGAAGAGTTGAGAAGATCAACGCCGGGGAGATTTTCTCATGATCGATAACCACGTTTCACGGCGCGCTTTTCTGGGAACGGCTTTGATGAGCGCCGCCGCTTCCATTCAACCGCACGCCGCCACCCGCATGAATCCCAATGTTCTGTTAATCATGACCGACGATCAGGGGTGGGGAGACGTCCACAGTCACGGGAATCCACTGATCGATACGCCGGTGATGGATCGGCTCGCCGAACAGGGGGCGCGATTCGATCGATTTTTCGTCAGCCCGGTGTGCGCTCCTACGCGCGCCAGCCTGTTAAGCGGGCGATATTATCTCCGAACCGGGGTTACCGGCGTTACGCGCAATCGCGAAACCATGGATTCCTCGGAAACCACGTTGGCGGAGGCGTTGAGGAAGGAGGGGTATGCGACCGGTTGTTTTGGAAAATGGCATAACGGCGCGCATTTTCCCCAACATCCCAACGGACAGGGGTTCGATCAATTCATCGGATTTTGTACGGGGCATTTCAATAATTACTTCGATCCCGTACTGGAGCGGAATGGAGAACTTGTCAAGCAAAAAGGCTTTATCAGCGATGTTCTGACAGACTACGCTATCGAGTTTATAGAAACCAATCAGTCTCAGCCATTCTTCTGTTATGTCCCTTACAACGCGCCGCACGCCCCCTGGCAGGCGCCGGATGCTTATTTTAATAAATATAAAGCAAAAGGACTTGATGATACAACGGCCTGCGCCTACGCCATGTGCGAAAATCTGGATGACAACATCGGCCGTATTCTGACGCGGCTGGAAGAACTGAATTTCAGTAAAAACACGATCGTCCTGTTTCTGACCGACAATGGCCCCAACAGCGACCGGTACAACGGAGGGATGAGAGGCCGCAAAGGCAGCGTGGATGAAGGCGGAATGCGGGTTCCGTTATTCGTCCGGTGGCCGGGCGTGATTGAGCCGGGCCGAGTTGTTCATCCAATTGCCTCTCACATTGATATTTATCCTACTATTCTTGACTTATGCGGTATTATCTCAAACGGTTCCTCGGTGTTGGACGGAGAAAATCTGTCTCCTGTACTACGCGGCGATGCGAATGAACTTCCCGATCGGAAGATTTTCCAGTACTGGGCTGGCCGGGGCGCCGTTCGCACGCAACGATGGAGAGCTGTTCACGATGCGAAGGGGTGGCGATTACACGACATGATCGCCGATCCGGGACAGAGAGAGGATGTTTCCGATGAATATCCAGAGGTACTCGGCGAATTAAGCATGGCTTATCATGCCTGGTTCGCTGATGTTACAGCAAGGGATTTATCGCCCGATCCCATTGACGCCGGTCATCCGGAGCATGATGAAGTTCATCTGCCGGGACATGAAGCCTTTCTGATTCATAACGAGCGAGAAGAAGGAATCAGTTATATGCTCAAACAGGGCTGGGCGAACGACTGGATAACAAACTGGACGGACCGAGAAGCGTATCCCTACTGGGATGTCAATGTGGTGAGAGAAGGCGATTATTCAGTGCGGCTGTACTATGCAGCGCCCAAGTCTTGCATTGGCAGTGAGTTCCGGGTGGAGGCGGGCGGCGATTCGATCAAGGGAGTGATAGAGGAGGCGCATGATCCCGATCATCTTCCCAGTCCTGATCGCGTGCCCCGTACCGAAGTGTATGAAAAAGTATGGAAGGAAATATCTGTAGGGCGTCTCCACTTAAAAGAGGGCCGGCTCAACCTTTCGATTAAAGCGTTGAAAATGACGGGAGACCAGATGATGGAGGTCAAAGGAATTTCTTTGAAACGACTTTAGATTGATTTGTTTAACTTATATATAATCAATTTTATCCACCGATTATACCTTGCTGGTTCAGATCGCCGCCGAAGTATCCGATATCCCCGAAACTATCCAGCCCATTGCTGGGGTTGTATACCGAATCGCGCACGGAATCTCCGGGAAAACGGTAAAACCGGGGAAACGGGTAATCGACCAGAAAAGAATCCTGCCGGTCAGGCCCTACGCTGGAGACGCTGAAACCTTCACGCAGTAATCCTTTGTTTCCATGAATTCGAGCGAAGCTGACGTAAGGCGTGTATGTATAAGAGTTTTTTACGAATCGTGCTTTTTCAGCAACCAAGCTATCTCCAGGAACTCCTCCTCGATCCGGTTCTTCGTATTCTTCAGCCGGCCCGAATGGGTCGAAGACGTTCGCGTTGTTAACGTAGGACACCGGCGTGGTCAGGTCGGGAAGCACGTAGTAGGAAAAAAACAGAACGTCGCTGTCTTTGCGGGGGAAGAAATTGTGATCGATCTGATAACTCTGCAACGCCATTCCGAGCGTTCGCAGATCCATTTTGGCTTTGACGATGTTGCTTTTGACGGTGGCGTTGCGGTAATTGGGAATCGCGATGGCGGAGAGGATCCCGATGATCGCGACGACGACAAGTAATTCAATCAGTGTAAAGCCATTTACTTGACGCTTGATGTTCATTTTTTTTCGAGTCGGCATCATCGGTTTATTCACTCTTTTCCGGAGCCGCGAGAGAGGGGAAATAGCGCTTCATGTCTTCTTTATCCCACTCGTCGTTCAGCTTTCTGACCCAGGCGACCTTCGCAGCGACATCTGGAGCCGGCGTAACCGAGGGGGCCGCGTTTTTCTGGAGGGTGGACAGATTGCCCTGGCGGACCAGTTTGGAATCGATGGAGTTCGCGACCTGAACAACGCCCCGAGTAACCAGAATCGAGTCACCGTCGCGGGTCACTTCGATGGAAAACGAGGTTCCGATGACGCGGACGTCGCCCTGGGGCAGGTTGACCTTGAATCCCGAAGCGCCAGCCGGGACGTCGAAATACACGCGCCCCATGTGGAGGGCGATTTCTCCGGCGTTGTTAAACGTGATGCGGCTGCGTGAATCGAGGCTGATATGAACGCCGCTTTCGAGTGATATTACGCTCTGTGCGGCGCTGGCGGTCTGGATGGTTTGTCCCCGGCGGATGGGGGCGTCTCGATTGACGGCGGGCGACGACGCGCTTTCGGTCATGACGTACCCGTTGGCGAATTGCACGCTTCCGATGGTTTCGTATGCGTTATAAAACCAGGCCGAGGCGGGCGCAATGACGAAGAGGAAGACGGCGGCGGTCAGGACGGGCTTCCAGCCCAGCAGCCAGACGGGGATTCCCCAAACCGTGCGTTCAAGAGATAACTCGCGGCGGGTCGAGTCAGAGAGCGCCGCGCGGCGTTTTTCGCGGACGGCGTTCTGGGTGAGACGCTCAAAGAAGGCGTCGTCGGGCTTCCACTCATCGGGCTGGTGGAGTTTTGCGATCCAGGCCTGAGTGCTCTTCCAGTCGGCTTCCATGCTGGAATCGCCTTTCATCGCCTCGCGGAGATGAGGAGGCGGATCGGCGCCGGGGTGGTCAAGTTTCCATTCGGTCAATTCACGCAAGAGACGATCTTTATTCATGAAAACAACTCATCTTCCCGCAACCCCTCAAGCCGCGCCAGCCGGCGAAGCTCCTGAAGAGCGCGATGCGAGCGGGTGTTGACCGTCGCGACGGGGATGCGAAGCAATTTGGACGTTTCTTCACCGGAGAGGCCTTCGATCACACGAAGGATCAGGACGTCTTTATATTTGGGCTTTAACCGGTCGATCAGCGCATGAATTCGATTCAGCGCCTCGTTTTCGGTGGTTTGATTTCTCGGATCGGCGGTCAGATCGGCGAATTCCATGGGAGAATCGCCGTCTTTTTCCGGTTCAATAGAGACTTCAGCGCGTTTTTTGCGCCGGTTGTGATCTTTATACGCGATGTTGCGGGCGATCTGGAACAGCCAGGGAGCCATCGATCGGGCGGGGTCGACCTGATAGTGAGCCCGGCAGGCGAGGTAAAACGCCTCCTGAGTCAGGTCGACGGCTCGTTCACGGTCATGGATGAGGTGAGTGACGAAGTGAACCATGTTCTGAAAATACTCGCGGGCGGCGGCTTCAAACGCCCACGACTCTCCCCGTTGGAATCCCTGTGCGATTTCGCGTTCGCGCTCGGTTCCCATCGCAGTCACAGCGTAAAACCTTTCAGCGGTGAGAAGCCAGTCGCGCATGAGTCTCTCAAAACCAATGTGCGTTTACTCTGATTTATCCCGCGATTGAGTTGATATTTCATTTTTTTACGCCGTTCTCAAAACAGGTTGTTTTTTTACGGCGAACTGGCGAGGTTGTATTCGATTCAGACGGCGGATGCTTGTACGGTGGTGAATGATCTGGCGCATACTATAGATACAAACGCCTCAGTCAACCAGCGGTTTATCGGATCGGTCTTGTGAATGATGGTGTGGATTCAACTGATTGAAATTCTACAGAATGGATACAATCCCTCTTGCGGTCTATAGACGGATTTGTTAGGATGGCGTTATGGATGGGCGATGTGTTTTTGTGTTGGATCTATTGAGTTATTTTGTTGAAATTACTGGAATTAGTTATTTTTGTTGTCTGATTGAACCTGCGGATATTGGACTTGATTGGGGAATTTTATGAACGATTTGTCAACCAAATTTCTTTTTCCCTGAACAATTTTTTGCATTGATAACCCCGGCGCATGCGGATACGTGCGCCAATACAGGTTTTTGGAAGGGAGGTGGTGGACGGAACTCATACCAATCCTGATCGTCTTTTTCAGATGGATGTTTGACCTTGCGGATAGAAACGCCACAGCCGTGGCGCATTCACACTACTACTGATTGGGGAATAATATGAGAAGAAACACTGTACTTTTATCCCTCGCTTTACTGATGGGGATCTACTCATCGGCGTATTCACAAGGCATCTTCGACAAGACGGCCGACTGGCCTCAAATCGGAAATGCGAAGGCCGCTGGTTCCGCGTCGTTCGCCAATGGCGTTTATGCCATGAAGGGCAACGGAAACGACGTCTGGGGCAATGCGGATGAAGGCTTTTTCCTGTACACGGAAAAAGAAGGCAGCTGGAGCATCTCCGGTAAGGTGAAATGGGTCGATACCACGGCGCAGGATTGGGCCAAGGTCGGCGTCATGATCCGCGACGCGGGAGACGATCCGGGTTCAGCTCATTACTGGGCGATGTTGCGCGGCGCGGCGATGGGCGACCAGAGCGGCGCGCAGTGGCGTCCAGAAGCGGATGCGGCTTCGTTGGGTTATGACTTCCGCGATTCAGCCGGCGCGCTGGTTCCCGATCCGGGGACGGGTTTATACCTTCGCGTGACCCGTCTGGCCGACATCAACTACTATTACTCGGAATGGTCGACGGACGGCACGACCTGGAAAATGGGAAATTACGTCAACATTCCGATGGGAACCTCCGTCGCGTACGGTCTGACGATCACCAACCATAATGACGACGCGTTGCTCGCGGCGGCTAATGTGTCGGATGTTCAGATCACCGCGGCTCCTGTCAAAGGGTTCCGCAGCATCACGCTGGAAGACCCTGTTTACACTCCGGGCGTAGCGATTCCTGTTTCGATTACGGTGGGCGGCTCTGACGGCGCCATCACCCTGACCGAGACTCCTCCGGCGGGATGGGCGATCAGCGGCATCTCCAACGGCGGAACCGCCAGCGGCGGCAAGATCACCTGGAACCTGACCGGCGCGGCGACGGTGTCGTATACCGTCACCCCGAACGCGGGCGCGACCGGCGTTGGTACTTTTTCAGGCACGGCGGGCGGCTCCAACGTATTGGGCGCGTCTTCCATTTCCGAACCCGAACCGCTTGGCGACTTTGACAATCACCTCGACGTGGGCGGCGTGGGCGCTCCTGGAAGCGCTGAATTCGCTGGCGGCACGTACACCGTGGTTGGCAGCGGCGCCGACATCTGGGGCAACGCGGACGAATTCCATTTTGTGTACAAGAAATTAACCGGCGACTTCAGCATCGAAGGCACGGTCTACGCGTATAACGACACCGGCACGAATGAATGGTCGAAAGCGGGCTTTATGATCCGCGATAACCTGACCGCGGGTTCGTCTCACATGATGGCGATTCTTCGTGGCAGCGACCTTCAGTTCGATTCGCAGTGGCGCACCGCTCAGGATACATCTTCAGGTAATAACGCCCTTGTTCCCGCCGGTCCGGAAAATATTCGCGTGACGCGCGTCGGGTATAACGTGATTACGTCATACCAGAATCCCGACACGGGTGAGTGGGTACAGGATGGCTCCACCGTTCTGCATATCGACGACCCGGTGTATGTGGGCATGGTTTGTACTTCGCACGATGACGGTCTGTTGGCGGTTGGTGAGTTCACCAACGTCAAGCTGACTTTGAATCCGTACCAGGTTCTAAAATCAGTTTCAGCTCAGTTGGCTATCCCCGGCGACGCGGTCAAGGTAACGATTAAAGTCAACCCGCGTTCGGGTCAGTCGGCCTCGCTTACGTTGACTGAAAAGTATCCCGCTGGCTACTCAATCTCCGGATTGAGTGCGACATCGGGTACGCCTGTGGATGACGGCAATGGCACCATCAGCTGGCCGTTGAGCAACGCGACGGCGTCTCAGACGCTGACCTACAGCGTGGTTGTTCCGCAGGACGCTGAAACGGGCTTTTTCGATCTGACCGGCACGTACACCGCGGCGGATGGAACGAGCGGCCCGTCGGGCAAGTATACCATTACGATCGACGCCACCACCGACCTCGGCATCTTCCAGGGCCACCAGGATATCGGCGGTCCGCTGGCGCCGGGCAACATTGGATTTGACGGCGAATCGTGGCGCGTAATCGGCAGTGGAAGCGACATCTGGGATGCCGCCGACCATTTCCATTTCCTGTGGCTGCGTGCGGAAGGCGATTTCAAAATGAGCATCGACGCTCCGTATGTCGGCTCTTTTGGCGATACGCCCAGCAGCAACGACTGGCAGAAGATGGGCATCATGGCTCGCCAGAGCCTGGATGCGAATTCCGCTTATGCGTATGTTTGCCTGCGTGCTTCCGACCAGGCTTACATGCTGCAGTGGCGTGATTCAGCCGGCGCCGGCGCCAATTGGGATGAAGCCTCATCCATCCTGCAGCCGATTGACTGGAACGATCAGTACAATCCGGCCGCGGCCGGCGTGAATAAACCCGGTCTCGACGTTTATACGCCGGGTGGAACGATCATTCTGTCCCGTGAAGGCGATGCGTTCATTCAGTGGTTTGTGTACGAAGGGGAAGAGCATTACCAGTTCGAACACAACGTCGTGATGACCGATCCGATCTACGTCGGTATCGCGGTCACATCGCACGAAGACGGTTCGCTTTCGCAAGGTATCTTCAAGAATCCGGTATTTGAAGGCACTTCGGTGGGTGTCAAAGGCTGGATGCTGTATTAAGTTCGGTTTCTTCCAAGAGATCGAGAGGCCCGGGGCTACGGCTCCGGGCCTTTTTTTGTGTATGGGGCTTCAATTGGCTGCTGATGTGACGGGAATGAGGGGAAATTTTCAACAATCCTGAAAGATTGGCCCGGCGGCGGGATATATACCCAAAGAAGCACGTTATTTTTTTGAACGATCGAAGGAGAGTTTCAATGGTAGTGCGCTGGATTATTTTAATGATTGCGATCGCCGCTGCTTTGTTGTTTCAGTTTGCGTACGCAGGTGACGGAGACCTGACCCAGGCGCCATTTTACCGGGCCGAGGTTCACGTCGTGCCCGAGTCGCCTCAGCCGGGCGATGAGGTCAGCGCCATCGTATATGGTCTGCTGCCGAACGCCGCTTATTCGCTCATCCCGCCGCAGGCGCCCGACATTGTAAAGATGGATCAAGGCGGGGCGGAAATCACCCTCAATTATGAAATGAAACAGACCAGCGAAGCCGGCGCCGATGTGTTAACCGAAACCAAAAGCGCTTATCCGCTGGGTACGCTGGAAAAGGGCTACTACGCCGTGATCCTCAAGGTCAATGGGCTTCAACTCGCGTACACCAAGTTCGAGGTCGGCGCGGATAAGCCGATTTTGCCCGATCCCAGTCCAGTTCCCGCCAAGCTGGTGATTGATCCGGCGCGGCCCACGGTGGAAGACGAAGTGACGTTTTACGTGGTGGGTGAGTTCCCCTCGGCGGGTTGGACGATCGATAGCGCCAGACTCGAAGTCATGGAATCGATTCCCGAGCAATTGGCGGTATCGCTGATGGTAACGGAGCCTACCGAGCCACACGCCGAGGTCATTACTCCGTTCCGCGTCATTGCGGGAAAGGCGAGACTGAGCGAGGGCGAGCACCTGGTATGGGGATTGATTAACGGCGCGCCCTTCGCGAAAGAAGTCGTTTACGTCGCGGGGAAAGAAGAACCCAAGCCGGACCCGGTTGCGTTTGACATGAAACTCTATACCGAACCGGCCAACCCAGCGCCGGGCGAGACTTTCAAGGTTTTCGTAAAGGGCGTCTTCCCCACGACGGGATATGAAATCACCGAAAGCAGTCTGGCGATGACCAAGTCGATTCCCGCCCAACTGATCGTTTCGATGACGGTGAAAAAAACGGAAGGCCCCGTGCTGGACGTATTAACGCCGTTTACCGCTGAAATCGGCGAGGCGGCGCTTCCCGAAGGACGGCATCCCATCCGGGGAAGCGTCAATGGCGTCCCGTTTTATGAAGGTTACGTCGCCGTTGGAGATAGCGTCGATCCCGTGGCGCATCGCTCGATTACGTTTGTTCGCAGCGGTGGTCTGATTGGCTGGACCCATCAGTTGACGCTGAATGATGACGGTTCGGCGCGGATCACGGTTCGCGGCGCGATGGACAGCGATGTGAGCGGCATCATCCCCAAAGAGACGCTGGTTCAGGTATTGGACCTGCTGAACGAAATCAACTTTGACGAGCTGGAACCGTCGTACAAAACCGATCCGCCTGTCGCGGACGGCTATCACTATACCGTCTCGTTGTCACGCAGCGAAACCGTGATGGTCGAGCAGGGCGCCGAGGTTCCCAAAGCGCTGGGTGGATTAATCGGCGTTCTCGAGCAAATCGCGGACGGGCGTATCGCATTGATCGAACCCGAGCCGAACCCCGATCCAGAGACCTATCGCACGATCACCTTTATCCGTAGCGGCGGTTTCGCCGGCTGGACTCGTCAGTTAACGCTGAACGATGACGGCTCGGCTAGAATTACCGGCAACGGTGCGATCGATAGCGACGAGAGCGGCATCGTCCCCAAAGAGACGCTGATCCAGGTATTGGACCTGCTGAATGAAATCAACTTTGACGAACTGGAACCGTCATACAAAAGCGACCCACCCATCGCGGACGGCTATACCTACACCATTTCGTTGTCACGCAGTGAAACCGTAATGGCCGAGCAGGGCGCCGAGGTTCCCAAGGCGCTGGGCGGGTTGATCGATCTGCTCGAGCAGATTGTGGATGGGCGTATCGCACTGATATCCGGCGAAGCCGAGCCGGGATTCAGCGGGATCACGTTTGACCGCCAAGGTGGATACTCCGGTTCCATCGTCCACCTTACGCTCGATCGGTCTGGAAACGCCAATTACTGGAGTGAAGGCGTAATCGACGCCAAGGGCAACGGCGTGGCGCCGGACGCCCTTCTGGATCGCATCAATGAACTCGTCAACGCGATCGATTTCTCTGGACTGAGCACGGAATACCGGAACGAACAGCCCTATCCGGATGGATACATGTTCACAGTGTCGCTGTCACGAAGCGAAACCGTCCGCGTCGAGCAGGGCGCCGATGCTCCGGATGACGTGCAGGCTTTGATCGACTTACTGAACTCCATCGTGGATGGCCAGGTCGATCTGAAAACACGCGACGCGGTGACGGCGGTCTCCGATTGGCGGGCCTATTAAGCGGTTTTCAACAGGATCACGAATTCAAAAGCATTGCTGCTTACCGTTTTTTTCATGGGCGTCCAGAGATGGACGCCCTTTTTTTGTGGATTCAGTTCCGCATTTGGATTTCGGGCTTCATCTGGATGTCTTGATTCAACCTGTTGGCTGGCCTTCAGTTACGATTCAGGCTCAATATGAGAAAGGATGATATGTAACAAATTTTTATAGTATTTCTGAAGAAAAAATGACCTGGAATGAAAAAACGTATTGACGAAAGCATTCGATTGTGTTTTACTTGCTTTTGTAATGTTGATTGATGATTTGTGAAATTGTTTTAATGAATGCGTTGACCTTTCGAGGTCTCTCTTTGCCAGGGTTGATAAGGCGAATAAGAAATAATCCCCATCTAATTCATTGGGAATCAATTCTTTGCGGATTCCTGGAGCACCCCAATTTTTTTATCCATTATCCTTACTTGTTTATGTAAGGAATTTAACCAGCCTGTAAAGAGAAGGGAGCAGTACCATGAACAAGTTCTACCAGTCTTTCAAACATTTCGTTACGAGTGAAGATGGTCCGACGGCTGTGGAGTACGCGGTGGTGGTGGCTCTGATCATCATCAGCTGCATCGCGGCGATTACCGCGTTCAGCGGCGCGCTTCAGGGTTGGTTCAACGGCACCGCCGGCACCATCACCGGTCTGCCCACCAGCTGAGTTTGATTTCGATCGGCCAGGCGTTTGATTGGCCGCGAATCAAAAATTCCTCCCCGGGAATGTGTGGATTGATGTTTTTGGTGGAAGGAAGGACGCGCTGGAGATCACGGCTTTGATTAAGCCGAAACCGCCGGCCTCCTTCCTTCCAGCCCAATTCTCTCAGGACGTCATAACGCGTAGAGCGTAAATCACGGGCGATGCAAACGGGAGTTGACATGATGAATCTTGAAACCACGGCCGCGATCATACTGTTGACCGTCGCGGCGTATATCGACTGGAAAGAACACCGCGTACCGAACTGGCTGACCTATTCCGCGCTGCTCTGCGGCCTGGCGTTTCACGTGATGACCGGCGGCGTGGCGGGATTGGGATTCAGCCTGCTGGGCGCCTTCGCGGGGCTGGCGACGCTGATCGTTTTATACGCGCTGGGCGGTATGGGCGCGGGCGACGTCAAACTGATGGCGGCGACCGGCGCCTGGATCGGAGCCACCGCTACGCTGCAAGGCTTCGTGTGGATCGCGATGATCGGCGGGGCGATGGGCGCGTATTCCATCTACCGCAGCGGCCAGTGGCGCGAGCGCGCCGCCGTGGCTCAGGCGGCTGGCGTCAATCTGATGACGCTGCGGCCCATGCAGGACGGCGTCGAAAACGCGCCGGAGCGAATTCTGTTGCCTTACGGGGTACCCATCGCATTCGGGTTTTACGCTTACTTTCTGATCGGGAGCCTCTTGGGATGATTAAACCCGCGCTCGCCTCTTTATGGAATCGCGAGACAGGAAGCGCGACGGTCGAATTCGCGGTCGTTGCGCCCATCATCCTTCTTTTGTTATTTGGCATTGTCGAGTTCGGCCGCGTGATGAGCGTTCAGCATCTATTGAACACCGCGGCGCGCGAAGGGGCGAGAGTCGCGGTGTTGCCCGGAGCCAGTACGGGGCAGGTCAACGCGAAAATCGCCGAAGTGCTGACTGGAGCGGGAATCTCGTCGGAAGTCATTGAAATATCACCCGCCGACGTGTCGTCGGCGAATCGAAACGACCCCATCACCGTACGAGTTCGGGTTACTTATGAGTCGATCGCCTGGGTTGGCGGCATCGTGCCCGGTCTGGCGGGACGGCAGATTCAAGGCGAAGTGGTGATGAGAAAAGAAGGTTTCGTCTGATTTGCGTTTGAGCGGACGAAACCGGACCCAAGGGAGACGATCATGTCGAAAGCCGGCGCATTCATCGTTCTGATCGTCGCGATTTTATCGGGCCTGCTGGCCAGCGCGACGGTGATGAAATACATCAAACAACAACAGACCGTCGCGGTCGAAGGCCCCCAGATGTCAAGCGTGGTGGTGGCGGTGGAGAAGATCCCCGCCGGAACCGAGGTCCGCGCCGAACAGGTGAAAACCGTGGATATGCCGGCGGAGTCGCTGAATCCGGGCATGTTTTCAACGATGGATGATGTGACCGGGCGCTACGCCCGTTCCTCTATTTTTCCTGGTGAGGCGATCGTCAGTGACCGCTTGACCGCGCCGGGCGCGGCGGGTGGACTGCCCACCCTGATTCCTGAAGGGTATCGCGCCATTACGCTTCGAGTTGATGACGCGGTCAGCGTGGCGGGATTCGTCCGGCCTGGGCACCGTGTTGACATTTTGACCACTGTTGACGTCGAGGCGGAAACCCGCGAGACCATAACCAAAACGATTCTGCAAAACGTGGAAGTCATCGCCACCGGGCAGGAACTGGAAGACGATGAGAGCAAACCCCAATTGACGCCGACCGTAACCGTACTGGTTACGCTCGATCAGGCGGAGCGGTTGACGCTGGCGGCGAACGCCGGCGTGATCCGGCTGGTATTGCGCGGTATAAACGACCGCGATCAGCAGACCACCGAAGGCGTCTCGCTGACCAGCCTGATTCCTCAAACCAAAAAAGAAGAACGTCTGCCCGAACCGGTTCAGGTGATTGAGGAGCCCAAAGAAGAGGCTCCGAAGCGTCCGGTTCGCGTGGTTGAAGTGTATCGCGGCGCGGAGCGTTCCGAAGTCGCGTTCTGATTGATTTTATGTGTTGCGTGGTTGAGACAAAAAATTTTCATGCGCTAGCGAGACGATCGAATGACATGAAACGCGTTGTTCGAATCCAGGGCATGAGCGAGGTTAGACATGGGCGACTGCAAACGAAGATATCCGGCGTTGATCGCGATTCTGGCGATCGTCGCGGCGCTGAGTGGACCGGGGTACGCGCTGCCTACCATCAAACAGCTGCTTCCCAACAACGAAACTCTCAAGTTGACCGTCAATAAATCCCAGTTGATCAAACTCAACGAACCCGCGACGCGCGTTTCCGTCGTCGCCCCCGAGATCGCCGACGTGCAGATTATCGATCCTCAACAGATTCTGGTTACGGCGAAACAGGTGGGTGAGACGACGCTGCTGGTCTGGACGGAAGACGATAAGACCCGGCCTATCGACGTGAGCGTCGAGTGGAATACGGAGCAGATTCAGAACCGCATCAATGAACTGATGCCGGACGACGGGATCGAGGTGCTCTCGACGGAAAACGGCGTGGCGCTGAACGGCGCGGTGCATAGCATCGACCGCGTCGAAAAGGCGATGGATATCGCCGCCGCTTACGCGCCCAGCGTACTCAACCTGCTCGAAACGCCGGGCAATCACCAGGTATTACTGAAGGTGAAGGTCGCCGAAGTGGCGCGCTCGTTCCGTGACGAGAAGGGAATCAATTTCCGCTATCTCGACAATACGGCGTACGGTGGTTCGACGATGGGGAATCTCATGTCGGGCAACTTGACCGGAGACGGCCTTGATATCAGCGACGCGGTTACGTTGTTTTTCGGTTTTCCTAACAGCAACATCGACGCCTTCGTCCGCGCCATGCAGGAGAAGGGATTATTGCAGATTCTCGCCGAGCCGAACCTGATCGCCCGCAGCGGCGAGAAGGCGAGTTTTCTGGCTGGAGGCGAGTTTCCCATCCCGGTGGTTCAGGCGGGAGCGAACAACTCGATCACAATCGAATACAAGGAATTCGGGGTAAAACTCGATTTCAGCCCGCTGGTTACCGATGTGGATCAGATTCAGCTCGATCTGACCTCTGAAGTCAGCGATCTCGATTTTTCGCACGGCCTGCAACTGGCGGGTTTCGTGATTCCGAGCATCGTCACTCGCCGCGCTCACACCATCGTCAAACTGGGCGATGGTCAGACTTTCGCGGTGGCGGGCCTGATCAGCAAACAGAAACAGCTTACGCGCCAGAAGATTCCCGGAGTGGGCGATATTCCACTGCTGGGCGGTCTGTTTAAAGCGAAGCAGCTGGAAGATAAAGAAACCGAATTGCTCATCATGGTTACGCCTCACCTGATCGCTCCGCTCGATCAGGCGGAAGGCGCGCCCATGCCGTCCGAGATCGAATACGACGCCATGACCGAAGATGAATATAAGGCGATCGATCAACAACTGCGCAAGGCGCTGAACTCCCCTGAAATCGAAAGCAGTGAACTGCCTCCGCAAGCCGCCGCGCCTCGAACGAAGAACGCCAACGCGGGTGCGGGCGATGTTTCTATGACATCGCCCTCGATGACGGCGTCCCCACGGGTTGAGATCGCCAGTTCAGAACTGCCGCAACTGGCGAAACCGATACGTTCCGAAGACATTCGGTCGGCGGAACGTAATGTCGTGAAAGCCGAAGAGGATCGTGAACGGCCAATCCGCAAGCGTCCTCATCGGTAAACGGTTGGAAGATGGAAATGGAAGGCGCCCGGGAGCGAATCATGAACCTGACAGGGATCGGCTCAAAGCAGGATGGAAAGTCGAACGCGCTCAGCGCGGTGGTGGTCGATCCTCACCATCACGACTTGAGCAAGATCGTGCAGACGTTGACTCAGTCGCGGCTGGTCGACGTCACGGGTGAAACCACGTCACGTTTTCTCGCTTCGTCGCTGGTTGAGCGCGAGCGGCCCGATTTCGTCTTCATTACCGTTCAGGAGCAGAACGTCACCACGGAAAATTTCATCAAAAGCATCAAGGCGCTTTCGGTTGATATTCACGTGGTCATGCTGGGCGCGTCGCCCGACCCCGATCTGATTCTGCATTGTTTCCGGGCGGGCGCGGATGAGTTTCTCACTCTTCCGCTGAAGATCGAGGATTTCATCCCCTCCATCGACCGCCTGCGCGAACGCCGGGCGTCTCGTCAGAGCGCTCCGTCCAACCAGGGGCGGGTGATTGGCGTATGGGGCGCGCGCGGCGGAAGCGGAACCACTACGCTGGCCTGCAACCTCGCTCATTCGCTACTCAAGCACGGGCCGGTGATGCTGGTCGATTTTCATTTCGCCCAGGGCGACATGAGCGTCTATTTCGACTTGCAGCCCAGCTATTCCCTGATGGATCTCAGCGAGACCGCCGACCGGCTCGACCGGACGTTAATCGACAGCATTACCACTCGCCACGACAGCGGACTGAGTTTATTGCTTCAACCGTTCGATCAATATCCGCCGCAATTGAGCAACGATGAACTCTGCCATCTTATTTATGAATTGCAGCAGATGTATCCCTACGTGGTGATCGATCTGGGCCACGATGAAGAAATCGTCACGCTGGCCGCGCCGTATCTGCGCCACCTGGTTCTGACGGTGAAACCCGATCTGCCCGGCGTTTTTCTCGCCAGCCGAAAACTGAACTGGCTGGGCGAGATCGGCTTCGACATGCAACAACTGACCGTCGCGGTGAATGGCTACTCATCGCGATGTCCGCTTTCGAAGGATCGCATTCAACGCGCTATCAATCGGAGGAAGGCGTACTTCATCCGCGAAGACGAAAAACGCGCCCGGATGGCGATCGACCGGGGCGTGCCGTTGCGCTCGGTTTCCCGCTGGAGCAAGGCGGGGCGCGATATAGACAAACTGGCCGATCAGTTGCGTAAAGCCGATGACGTGAAACCGGCGCCGCTGGCTTCGAATGAACTGCCCGCGCTTAATCCAGCGGGAAACATCAAACTGTTGGAGAACCTGGGGTAATCAATCATGAATCAGGCGCTCGCAAAAAATCTCGACCCCGGTTCCAATGGCCGCGACCGCCGCGCCGTCTATCAGGAACTGAAACAGGCGGTTCACCGCCAGTTGATCGAACGGCTCGATCTGGAACGGGTCACCGAACAGAATAAGGAAGCGATCAAACGCCAGGTCAAGCCGGTGCTCAGCGATCTGATCGCGACGAATCCCGCGCCGCTCAATGGCGCCGAGCGCCGTCAGTTGACCGATGAAGTGCTGGATGAAGTTTTTGGATTCGGTCCGCTGGAGCAATTGCTGAAAGACCCTGATATCTCCGATATTCTTGTGAATCGTTTCGATGAAATTTTTATCGAGCGCAAGGGCAAACTCAGCAAGGTGGAAGTGTCGTTTCGAGACGACCGCCATCTGCTGCAGATCATTGACCGCATCGTATCCCGCATCGGCCGCCGGGTCGACGAAGCGTCGCCGATGGTCGACGCGCGCCTGCCCGACGGGTCGCGCGTTAACGCGATCATTCCACCGTTGGCGCTCAATGGCCCGGCGTTGTCGATCCGCCGTTTTGGCGTGAATCCGCTGACGCTGGACAGTTTGATTGAGAACCAGTCGATTACGCCCGAAATGGTTGAATTTCTCGAAGGCGCCGTACGCGCCAAACTCAATATGATCATCTCCGGTGGAACCGGATCCGGTAAAACCACGCTGTTGAACATATTGACTTCATTCATCCCGCCGGATGAGCGCATCATCACCATCGAAGATTCAGCGGAACTGATTCTTCAGCAGCCTCACGTGGTAAGGCTTGAGACGCGCCCTCCCAATATTGAAAACCACGGCGCGATCACTCAGCGCGACCTGTTGTTCAACACGCTTCGCATGCGGCCCGACCGCATCATCGTGGGCGAGGTTCGCGGCGCCGAGGCGCTCGACATGTTGCAGGCGATGAACACCGGTCACGAGGGCTCGCTGACCACCATTCACGCCAATACGCCGCGCGACGGTCTCAGCCGGATCGAAATGATGGTTTCGATGAGCGGACTCGACATCCCCGTTCGCGTGGTTCGTCAGCAGATCAGTTCGGCGGTCGATCTGATCATTCAGGCTTCGCGGCTGACGGACGGGCGCCGCCGGGTGATGAAGATTTCGGAAGTGGTTGGTATGGAAGGCGAAGTCATCACCATGCAGGACATCTTTGAATTCGAGCAGAGGGGCGTCGATGAAAACGGCGGCGTGCATGGCGCGTTTAAATCGACCGGCGTGCGGCCGCGCTGCATGAAACGCTTCGAAGCAGCCGGGCTCCGGCTTTCGCCCAGCCTGTTTCTCGCGGGCGACAAGATGCGAGTGGGAGGGGATGGATGAGTCCCGCCGCCGCCGTCGTGATTGTTTTTTTCGCCACCACCGCCTTCATCTTCTGCCTGTTCATGGCGCTGATGGGGTTCGCGAAATCCGAATCGCGGCTGGTGGAGCGGCGCCTGGATAAGCTGGACAAGGCGGCGAAATCGGCCGCGTTTCAAAAGCAGGCGCTGGAGTTGTTAAAACAGCAGAAGGATTCAGAGAAATATCCGATTTTTTCGCGGTTTCCGCCGCTAATGAACCTTCCTCTGTTGTTTGAACAGGCGGGATTGCCGAATGGCGTTCAACCCTGGTTTATCGGGACGGTATTCTGGACGCTGATCGGCGGCGCCGCCGTATGGTTTATCACGCACAATCTGTTGTACGCCCTGGGTGGGATGCTTTTCATGGCGGCGCTTCGGTATATGGGCATTTTGATGCGCCGAAGCAAACGGCTGAAACGGTTTGAAGAAAATTTCGCCCAGTCGCTGGAAATCGTCAGCCGTTCGTTACGCGCTGGTCACCCGTTTTCGATGGGACTGTACATGGTTTCGACGGAAACGCCCGCGCCGGTTTCGACGGAATTCGGGCAAATTTTTCATGAAGTGCAGATGGGGCTTCCGCTTGAAGATTCGCTCGCCGCTCTGGCGGCGCGCGTGCCGATTCTCGACGTGCGTTTCTTTATTCTGACCGTAATGATTCACCAGCAGACAGGCGGAGACCTGGCCGAAGTGCTGGATGGTCTGGCGGGCGTGATTCGCGACCGCTTCAAGATTCAGGGGCAGGTCAAGGCGCTGACCGCTGAAGGCCGGCTCTCGGGATGGGTTTTGAGCGCGCTGCCGGTATTCGTCTTTTTCGTGATCCTGCTGATGAACCCTGATTACATCAAGGTGCTGATCACGACCGAACTGGGACGCAAGATGATGTATTTCGCCGCCGGCATGCAGGTGGTCGGCATGTTGCTCATCCGAAAGATCGTGAATATCAGAATATGAACGAACTATTCATTTTGACCTTGAGTTTCGGCGCGGCGTTTTTCGCCGTGTTATCGCTGGCGGCGATCACGGGCGTCTTGCGTCATCCGATTGATGACCGCATCGACCGGTTGAACCGCCGCGGCGTGAGCCTGGGGCGTGAAGAATCGATGACGGCGGCGAGTCAGTATGGCGTTTTCGCTACGCTGGGGCAGCGCGTGGCGCCGAAAGAAGAAAAACAACGCGACGACGTCAAACGCCGCCTGATGTACGCGGGGTTTTATACCGAAACGGCGTATTACATCTATTGGGGAGTACGCATTCTGCTGATGACATTTCCCCCGCTGCTGGTGATTGGAATCTACCTGTTTCTCGACAAGCCGATGATTCAGGGCGTCCTGCCGATGGCGTTTGTGGCGGGCGTTGGGATGTTCGTGCCGGACGTCGTCTTGTGGTGGATCAAGCGAAAGCGGCATGAGGCGATTTTTTGCGCGCTGCCCGACGCGCTCGATCTGCTGGTGGTGTGTATCGAGGCGGGCCTGGGGCTCGACGCGGCCATGCAGAAGGTCAGCGACGAATTCCACATGAGTTCTCCGGTTTTGAGCCGCGAGTTTCAGATCACCTGCGCGATGATCCGGCTCGGTCACGAGCGTGAAATCGCGCTTCGCGAGCTGGGCGACCGTACCGGGGTCAGCGACCTGAAATCGCTGACCTGCGTGTTGATTCAGGCCGACCGGTTCGGTTCGAGCCTCGCGCAGGCGTTACGCGTCCATTCCGACGACATGCGCACCCGGCGCAAACAACGGGCGGAAGAGATGGCCGCCAAAACCACCGTGAAACTGATCTTTCCGCTGGTGCTGTTTATTTTTCCCGCGATTTTCGTGGTGCTGGGCGGACCGGCGGCGATCAAGATCATGGATACCTTCATGAAATAAAGAAGCCGATGGAGGCGAATGATGCGGACTTTGATACCAGCCATATTTCTGATGTGTCTCGCGTTGGGATGTCAGGAAGTAAAAGTGACTGATTGGAACGATACCGGTTCGAAGGCGTTACGCCGTTCGGTAAACGCCCCGTTCGAGGCGATGATCGCTCAGGCGCCGAAGTACGAACCGGTCGCCGGAAGCGTGTATTTTGAATACGACAGCGCCGCGCTGACGGACGACGCACGCCGCGACCTCGACGGCATCGCCGAGCGGTTGAGTCAGCTCAGCGGTCCCGTGGTTATCGAAGGGCACGCCGACCATAACAATACCGACGAATTCAACCTGCGCCTGGGATATCAGCGCGCGCTCGCCGCCGCCGATTATCTGCGAAGCGCCGGGGTGTGGGAAGAACGCATGGTGGTGAAATCATTTGGAGAAACGCGAGCCTCGGCATCGAACTTCAGCGACGCGGGCCGCGCACAGAATCGCGCGGTAATTATTAAATCGTTTCCACAGGGTGAAGGTATGAGCGGAGATGACGGAGTCCGTGCGCTGGAGAAAGCGCGTAACAAGGACAAGAAGAAATCTCCCGGGACGTTTTTGCTTCAATCCGTGGATACGGAACAAGCGGGAAGCTGAGGGCGTATCATGGAAGCGCCCGCCGTCGCCAACGGAATCCATCGAGGCGTAAACGGTTCGGATCTACATGATTTCGGATTGCGCCGGAACGAACTCCCCGCGCCCACTTCTCGGGAAGACACTGGACTATCCGATTCGTACATCAGCGATCTGATCGTGAAACACCTGTTACGCTTTGGCGTGTTGACCGGGTTGGAGATCGCGGAGAAGCTGCGTCTTCCGTTTCTGTTGATTGACGATCTGCTTGACGACCTTCTGCAATCGACCAAGGCGGAAAAACGAGGCGGGCGGGGTATGGGTAACGCTTCCGACCGCTTCAGTCTGACCGAACGAGGGCGAGGTTTCGCCCTTCAGTTGCTGGAATCCGATACCTACACCGGCCCCGCCCCGGTTCCTCTGACGCAATATGAATCTTATGTCAGAGAGCATGGGTTGGGGACGATTGAAATCACGGAAGAATTGTTACGCGCCTCATGGCGAAACTTCGTTCTTGACGATTCATTATTCCATCAGGTGGGGCCTGCGATCCGCTCTGGCAAATCATGTTTTCTGTATGGACCTCCGGGGACGGGAAAAAGCACCATCGCCAAGATGATCGCGCGTTTTCTCGATGAAAGCGGCGGTCAGGTCGGCATTCCTCACGCCGTGCTGGTGGGGGGAAGCATCATCCGTGTTTTTGATCCAGTTCATCATCATCCCTTACGTGATGAAAACAGCGAACCCTCCGATTCGATATTCAAAAACGCGGGAAGCGGCGACCGCCGCTGGGTGATGTGCCGGCGTCCGGCGGTGACGGTGGGCGGCGAGTTGACGCTCGACATGCTCGATCTGCGCTACAACGCGACCACGCGTTTTTATGAAGCGCCGCTGCAGATGAAGGCGAACGGCGGCGTTTTCACCATCGACGACTTCGGGCGGCAGATGGTGAAACCCAAGGACCTGCTCAATCGCTGGATCATCCCGCTGGAGGATCGAATCGATTTTCTGACGCTGCACACCGGCAAGAAATTTTCGATTCCATTCGAGCAGTTCGTAGTGTTCGCAACCAACCTCGATCCATCCGACCTGGCCGACGATGCCTTCCTGCGCCGGATCCGGTACAAGGTTTTTATTGGCGCGCCTTCGGCGGAGGCTTACCGGTCGATTTTTTATCAGGAATGCGAAAAAAAGAACATTCCGATCGGCGATTTTGATTTTGAATCGTTCGTCGAACGGTTTTATCTGAAGACGGGCCGCATGCTGCGCGCCTGCGACCCCCGTGATCTGACCGACCTGATCGCGGATGAGTGCCGATTTAATCGTGAACCTGTTGCAATTGATTCCAACCGCGTTGATCGAATCGCCGGGCGATATTTTGAAGAATTGAAAAAAGGCTTGAAGCCGAAGCAGGAGGAAGAATCATGAACAAACGCCGGCGGAGTGAGCGGGGCGCGGCCCTGGTGATGATCGCGGTATGTATGACGTTGTTTTTTATCATGCTGTCGTTCGCGTTGGATATCGGTTTGATGGTCTCGGCGAAAACCGAGTTGCAAAACGCGGCGGATTCGGCGTCGCTGGCGGCGGCGGCGCAACTGGCCGACGAAGATATCTTAACCAATTCGAACAATATGTCGGACGATATCAGCGAAGCGCGTAATTACGCCGAGCAATTCGCGGGCTACAACAAGGCATCGAAAAAGGCGCTTGCCATCGACCGCAACGATGGAAACGCGGCGGGAGGCGGCGTGGTTGTTGGATATATCGATGATCCATTGAGTCTGAGCGATACGCTGAATACCGGCGCGGGACAATATAATTCCGTTGAAGTGAAACTGGAGCTTTCTTCTTCGATCAATGGACCGGTAAACATGCTTCTGGGAAATTTTTCCGGCGCGCAGCAGGTCTCTGTGCAGGCTCGCTCGACAGCGACGCTGGAAGACCGGATCGTGGGGTTTTCGCTTGGAGCGGGCGAGACGCTGCCCATGCTGCCATTCGCGGCGTATGACGGCGCCTGGGCGGCCGCGATTGATGGCGGGCAGGGACCGGATAATTACAAAATTGTGAATGGCGTGGTGAAATCCGGCTCGGATGGAATTCCCGAACTCACGCTTTATCCCTATCGGTGGAACATTGGCGTCCCTGGCACGCGTGGAAATGTGGGAACGATATTCGTCGCCGCGGCGATCAATACGGGGTACGTCGATAACCAGATCGATCACGGCATGAATCAAGCCGATTTGAATTTCGTTCATGGATTACGTTTTCAGCCTTCCGGCGGTGGGTTCAGTCAATGGCTGCCAGGTGAAAACTGGATGTCGAGCACCTGGCACACGTCGCTGCGAGGCATACGCGGTCAGTCGCGCATCATGCCGCTTTATGATGCGATCAGTTCATCCAACCCGACGGCGTACGCCGATCCCGATGCGTTCACCGAACCGATGAGCGATCATCCTGAAGCCGAAACCTGCTGCTCGATCCAGCAATATTACATGGCGACCGAGTTTAAGGCGGTAACGGTGATGGATTCATTCTGGCCCAGCAATGACAGTTACAAGCGTTTCGTGGTTCAGCCGTCGCAAGTGGTGGTTGATTCCGGGCTCGTTGACGCGAACGCGCCTCATTCCGAACTGGTCTATACGCTGTCACTGACGCGATGAAAAAACGAGCGTCCGTGCTTATACTCGCCGCCGTACTCGCTTTTGCGGGAACGGCGGCGTTGTTCGCTTTGACGCGGCCTGATTCCAGACCGCGATGGGCGGCGCTGCTGATCAATAACGACCCCTCTCCGCGTCACGTCGAGAATATGATTCACGCTGAAAGCGCGTTGCGCGCAAATGGGATTGATACCATTATCACCGCCGGTATGGACTACGAGATGGCGAATCTAGGCGAAGCGAGAGCGGCGATTGATCGGATTGAGAAAAGCGGAGCGGATGGCGTAGTGATCTACATCACCGGGCACGGCAGTCAGCTGTTTGAACGGGAAGGGCGGAGAGCCTGCCTGATGCTGAATGACGGGCCGTTCATCGGGGATGAGTTGTCAGATATTTTCGTACAGAAAGCAGTACTGGCTTATGTCGATGTCTGTTTCGCGCCGGATTTGCTGGATGAATTGGCGCGAATAGCGCACGGCGAGTACTGGATCGCCAGCGATAAAAGCAAGGCTGATGAAACGAAGACCTGTCGGGGAACCAGCCTCCCCTTCTGGGACGCGGTGAAGCGGATGGCGGGTGAAATATCACTGCCCGATGCGATGGCTGAAGCGCGGCGTGAAACTGCTCCGGAAGGCGTTTGTTTTCAGAGCGAGGGCTGGCTTACTCGCCGGATTGCCGTTTCTTCACTGAAGCGATGACGTCGAAAATGCTTTGCAACCGCATGTTCTCCGGTTTCCGCATGGCCTGTGCGATCTCTTCCTCTGAAAAATTTTCCTGCAGGTACCGATCCACGTTGATGCGGGCATCCCAGCATCGATGGAGCGTATAACAGGGAAGGCCGCCGTTCATGCGGCGGCAGTAGTTAAACGTGACGGGGCCGCCCAGCTGCGGACAACGCCACATCTCCAGCAAATCGTGTTGAGTCAAACTTTCGGTGTTTTGATCAGACATGACGGCTCTCTTGGCGTATTGCACGGATGAATGGCCCGGAACGAGGCGAGACGCCTCATCCCGAACCATATTCAGTGGTGTACTTATTATACCGTCCAGGGCGCGCGATGGGGACGGTCAAGCATGTCGTTCGCTCCGGAGTCACCCACGATCTGTTCTTTGACCGGATCCCACGTTAACTCCCGGCCGGTTCGCATGGCGATGTTGCCGAGATGCGCGAGCGTGATCGAACGGTGAGCTACTTCGATGGGCGCGACCGTCGGTTGGCGCGAGAATACGCAGTCGACGAAGTTTTTAACGTGATCGTCGCTCTTGTACAAGTGGATTCCATTTTCAGGAATCGGGTCATCAAGCAGCGATTTCGGATCGGCGTCGTGTTGACCCCGGTTGGCCCAGAGCGTTCCATTTTCCCCTTCAAAGGTCACGCCGCCACGTTCTTTATTTGAAATAATCAGGGTGACTCCATTTTCATAAACGCATTCAAAATGATAGTCGACGGCGGTGTTGTAGACCGGATGTTCGGCGAATTTCGCTTTCGGTTTTTTGATCGCGATGGGGCCTGTGAGTTCCGTACCCATACCCCACTGAGCGATATCGGGATGATGTCCGCCCCAGTCCGTGACCTGACCGCCTGAGTAGTCATAATTCCAGCGGAAGTTGACGCCGACGCGCGCGGGACAGTAATACGCTTCCGGAGCGGGGCCCAGCCAGCGGTCATAATTGAATCCGTCGGGAACCGGAACGGGATCGGTCTGGTCAGCCGTTTTGCCGTAATCGGGGATTCCACCCGGTAAGCCGCAACGAACCGTATGCAGTTTTCCGATACGCCCGTTCCGTACCAACTCGCACACGATACGGAAATTGGAATCGGAGCGCTGCTGACTACCGGTCTGCCAAACGACGCCCGCCTGCGTAACTTCTTCCACCATGCGCCGCCCTTCATGGATGGTAAGAGAGAGCGGTTTCTGGCAATAGATATCTTTTTTCGCGCGTGCGGCGGCGATCGCGATCGGCGCGTGCCAGTGATCGGGTACGGCGATGTAAACGCAATCGATATCTTTGCGGGCCAGCACGTCGCGAAAGTCTTCATACCCGTCACAGCCTTCGCCGCCGTAAAAGTCATTCACCCGGCGGCGGGCGGGTTCGCGTCCCCGAATGGATCCGTCCCAATATCCGGGGCCTTCCTTGTTGACGTCGCATACGGCGACGACTCGGACGCGGTCATCCTGCAAAAAAGGACCAAGGTAGTTGCTGCCGTTGTTTCCTACGCCGATGAATGCGATGGTAGTCTTTTCACTGGGGGCATCGGCGCCAAATACCTTGAATGGAACGATGGCGGGCGCGGCAAGCGCGGCGGCGCCTTGTAACCACCGTCTGCGGTTAATCGTTAATTTGGTCATATTTCCTACCCCATTTTGGTTTATCCAGTAACCTATCCCACCATATTTTTCTCTCAGGACCAAGACTCGCGGCCGTTTTATCGCAGAGTTTGAATCGCAGCGATTGTATGTTTGTTTTACCAATCGACGACGGAGCCGTCATCGGCGTCGTAGGTTTCGGGATTGCGCCAGTCGTGATCGATTTTTCCAGCAAGCTGGTCTTCGTCGAGTTCAATGCCCAGTCCGGGCCCGGTGGGAAGATCGACGTATCCGTTTTTGATTTCGAACGGTTTCTTGAGATAGCCCTCGCCCAGACTGGCCTGTTCCTGACAGAGGAAATTGGGGATCGACGCCGCGATCTGAAGGCCTGCCGCCAGCGAGATCGGCCCCAGCGGATTATGCGGCGCGACGGCGGCGTAGAAGGCTTCAGCCATGCCCGCGATGAGGCGTACTTCGGTGATGCCGCCGGCGTGACAGAGATCGGGCTGAAGGATCGAAGCCGCCTGTTTTTCGAGAATTTCACGAAAACCCCACTTGGTGAAGATGCGTTCGCCCGTGGCGATGGGCAGGTAGGTGCCGCGCGCGATTTCAGCCATGACGTCAGCTTCCTGGCAGTTCACCGGCTCTTCGATAAACATGGGCTGATATGGCTCAAGCGCTTTGATGAGGAGTTTCGCGGTTTGTGGAGAGATGGCGCCGTGAAAGTCGATGCCGATATCGCATTCAGGACCGGCGGCTTCACGCAGCCGGGCGAAGGCTTCGGCGGCGTGAGCGACGAAGGCTGGCGTTTCGACGATTCGGGCGGGACGTTCTTTTGCGACGCCGGTTTTGAACGTGGTGAAACCCGCCTTTTTATTTTCGATCAGGCGCTCGGGCGAGTCGCCGCGCGCGTAAACCCGGATGCGATCACGGGTGGGTCCGCCCAGCAATTCATAAACGGGGACGCCAAGCGCCTTGCCCTTGATATCCCACAGCGCCTGGTCGATGCCGCTCAGCGCACTGGTTAACACCGGGCCTCCGCGGTAAAAAGCGTGACGGTATATCGCCTGCCAGTGATGAACGACGCGGCGAGGATCTTTGCCAATCAGGTAGGGTTCGATTTCGGCGACCGCTTCGGCGCAGGTCCTTGCGCGGCCTTCGACGATGGGTTCGCCAAGCCCGACGATGCCCGCGTCGGTGTGGATTTTTAAGAAAAGCCAGCGCGGTTTGACCAGAAACGTTTCGAGCCGAGTGATCTTGATGTTGTCTTTGGGCGCAACCGGAGCGCCATCCGATTGAGCGCGGGCGGGAGGAGATAAGGCAAGGGCGCCCGCGCCGAAAAGTCCGGCGATCACGCGCCGGCGCTGGATGGGGTTCTGCAATCCTGAATCCGTTTTCATCGTCAACTCCCGTTAATAAAGATTGTGGCGGCCGTACAGGATGATGCCGATTAGCGATCGATGCGTAATGAACCACTTTCGAACGCCAGGCGTTGCGTCTCTTCGAGCGTCGCCCAGTTCAGATCGCCGGGCGTGGTATGTTTGAGCGCGCAGAAGGCGGCGCCCAGATCCAGGGCGCGGGGTGCGTCATAGTTGAGCTGCCCGAAGAGGAAGCCCGCGATGAAGGCGTCTCCACCGCCGATACGGTCGACGACTTCGAGATCGTACTCTCGCGAACGATGTACGCCCTCACGAGTATACGCGCATGCCGACCAGATGTGGCGCTGACTGGAATGGGTTTCACGCCGCGTGAAAAGCACCATCCCGACGCTGAGGCTGTCCATCAGGCGCTCTGCCGCCTCTTCTTCATCGCCGTCGATGCGGAGGATCGATCTCGTTTCGTCGAGGCTGGTGAAAAACAGCTCCGCTCCCTCGATCATCGGCGTCATGCAGCGCCGGGCGTCTACTTTGCTCCACAACGCGGCGCGGTAGTTAATGTCGATGCTGATCGAAACGCCCGCTTCGCGCGCCGCGTTCAGCGCGGCCCAGGCGCATTGTTTCGCGGATTCAGACAGCGCGGGAGTAATGCCCGTCAGGTGAAACCAGCGCGCGCCATGAAAAATCGCGGGCCAGTCGAAATCACCGGGACGAGCCCGGCTGAAGGCCGACGACCTGCGGTCGTACAACACCGAGGTCGCGCGCGGCGCGGCGCCGTGCTCTATAAAGAACAGTCCCATGCGCTCATCGGGTGAGCTCACGATTCGCGAGGCGTCAACGCCGTGTTCGCGGCACTTCAGAGCGGTCATACGCCCCAGAGGGTTTTGCGGCAGCCGCGAAACGAAGATGCTTGAACCGCCCAGCCGCGAGAAGCCCGCCGCGACGTTGTACTCGCCTCCCGCAAGCCGGATTTGAAGCGACCTCGCCTGTTCAAGCCGCTGGCGGTTCGGCGGCGAGAGGCCGATCATGACCTCGCCCAACGTGACGAGATCGGCCATTGTTTAATCCTTGCGCAACAGATCCGCGTAGCTGACCAGTTGGATGCCGCGGCGCTCGATCACGCTTTTAACCTCCGGGCTGCAGTAGGCGAACAGTACGCCCGCCCGGTCTGCCGCGACGTTTTCATACCCCTTATGGCCGATATCCTGCATTTCAGGCGTATCGAGGCCGGGGTGCTCGACGATCAGGTATGTGCCGGGGCCGATGGTTTCAAGCGCGTTCACCAGAGCGGCGGTTTTCTCGCCGGGCGTTTTGTCCGCCCCGCTCCAGCTGGGGAAGCGGGAAAGTTGCACGGGCAGTTCGATAGGAAGATCGTATTCCTCGGCGAGCCGGCCGGTGATCTCTTTCAGTTCGGGCATACAGGTCGCCGTCCCCATGTGCGCGGACAGGTGAGTGACGTTGTGAATTGCTTTTTTCGCGATCTCGATCTGAGCGCGCAGCTCGCGTTCAACCTCGTCTGGATCCGGATTGGCCTGTATGAATCCTGTGTTGGGAGGAAAGTCGGGCCGCTGGCTGGTCATGGGCAGAAAATTACCCATCGCATCAACGAACGTGGTTGCGGGCGTGACAGGCCGCCATTTCAGGTTTTCCCATTCGCTGGTGAGGCAGAGATGAACGCCCACGTCGATCTCGGGATGTTCGTTCAGCATTTTGGCGGCGAGGTTGAACCACGGCGCGGGAACCAGCGCTTCGATGGACCGCGCGACGCCGTCGGTATAGGCTTGGATGCAGGCGGTGTTGACGTCATGCGTGGCGCCAATATCGTCGGCGCGGACTAGCAGGCGGATCGGTCCGTCGGCGGCGTATGAAGAAACGGCGGCGAAGACGAGAAAGAAGATGAAGGCGAATGGCTTGATCATGCTGAGGCTCCTTCCGCGATGGTTTCATCGATGGGACGGTTGCGCCAGTATGACGCCATGGCGCTGGCGGTGATGATGCAGACGAAAACAAACAGCGCGGCGGGCGACGCCGCCCGATCGCCGAAGTATTTCAGCGCGAGCACCGCGCCCAGCCCGGCGTTCTGCATGCCGATCTCGATGGAGAGCGTTCGCCGCCGGCTGACGTTCATACGAGTCAGCCATCCTACACCATAACCCGCCGCCATGCCGTAGGCGTTGAGAACCAGCGCGGCGAGGAGGATCGCGCCGGTAATGTGAATCAGCGCGCCGCGGTTGCTGGCGATTACGACGCTGCAAACGAACACGATGAAGGTGGTTGACAGGGCGGGGAAGATGTACAGAATGCGCCCGATTCGTTCCGGCGCCAGGCGGCGCACGCCAAAGCCCGCCAGCAGGGGAACGATGACCATCCATAAAATATCGATCATCATTTTCGTGAATTCCACATCCATTTTCGCTCCCGCCAACAGCAGGGTCAGCCCGGGCGTCAAAAGCGGGCAGAGCAGCGTGGACGCGGTGGTCAGCGAGACGGAATAGGCGGTATCGGCTTTCGCCACATAACTGAGGACATTGCTCGACATGGCGCCCGGCGCCGCGCCGGTCAGAATCAGCCCGGCGGCGATCTCTCTGGGCAGCCCCATCGCGGTGGAAATGGCGTAAGCGCCCAGCGGCATCAGCGTGTATTGCGAGATGACGCCGGTCAGGATGATGACGGGATGGCGGCCGATGCGGATGAAATCATCCGGTTCAAGCACTACGCCGATGCCGAACATGGTGATGGCGAAAAACCAGTTCATGCCGGGTTTCATCGCCAGAAACGGTTCGGGAAGAAAGTACGCGATGGCGCCGAACAGGACGACCCATACCACGAAAAGGTTGGTATATGCGTTACAGATGGTTTTTAACATGAATAATCCGGGTGAGCCATGAATAACTACTTTAATGAATTGCAAAGCAAGTGTGAGTATGGTATCTCTTGATCTGACTCAAAATCAACTAGAAGGACGTGTCGGGTATGTCACGGGACTCCTTGAACCGGCGAGAGTTCATCCAGCGTTCGTTTCAGGGCGCCGCCCTGCCAATCATCCATCAGGTTTCCATGGGATTGGCGCGAAGCGCGGATCGGCCGAACGTGTTGTTCATCGCGGTCGACGATCTCAACGATTGGATCGGATGTCTGGGAGGGCATCCCGATACGAAAACCCCCAATCTCGACCGTCTGGCGAATCGCGGCGTGTTATTCACCCGCTGTTATTGTTCGGCGCCGGCCTGCAATCCATCGCGGGCCAGCCTTCTGACTGGAATCCGCCCCTCATCTTCGGGCGTGTATCTCAACAGCCAGCCGTGGCGTCCCGCCATGCCGGACGCGGTCACGTTGCCGATGTGGTTCAAGCAAAACGGATATTCCACGGCCGGCCGTGGAAAACTGTTTCATGGCGGATATTCATACGATCCACCCGCGTGGGATGAATACGTAAAACAGGGAAGCAACCCCGAACCGCCGGTGAAGCCGCTGAACGGAATTAAAAATACGGCGCATTTCGACTGGGGTCCCGTCGACGCCGCCGATGACGATATGGACGATTTTAAAGTGGTTGAGTGGGGCGCGGATTTTCTCAATCAAAAACACGATCAGCCGTTCTTTCTGGCGTGTGGATTATTCAGGCCGCATCTGCCCTGGTACGCCCCGAAGAAATACTTCGATGAATTTCCCCCGGAGACAATCACGTTGCCCAACGTGAATGAGAATGATCTCGACGATGTTCCGCCCGCGGGAGTGAAAATGGCGAAGCCGGATGGCGATCATCGCAGAGTTACGGAAACGCACAACTGGCGCAAAGCGGTAGCGTCGTACCTGGCCTGCATCCACTTTACCGACGCCATGCTGGGGCGCCTGCTGGATGCGCTTGAACAGAGCCAATACGCGGATAATACGATCATCGTGTTGTGGGGGGATCATGGCTGGCATCTCGGCGAGAAACTGCATTGGCGAAAATTCGCTTTGTGGGAAGAAGCCACCCGCATGCCATTCATCGTGTCGGTTCCCGGTTCCGCTCAAAACGGAGCGCGATGCGATCGGACCGTAACTCTTCTGGATGTGTATCCAACGCTGGTCGAATTGTGCGGATTGAAAACCAACCCCGCGCTGGAGGGAGTGAGCCTGACGCCATTGCTTCACGACCCCCGGCGCGAATGGAACCGGCCCGCCGTCACGACGTATGGCCGCAACAATCACAGCGTTCGATCCGAACGTTGGAGATATATTCGATATGAAGACGGCTCGGAAGAACTCTACGATCATGACGCCGATCCGCTCGAATGGACGAATCTGGCGAGCGACGCGCGATTCGAGCCTGTTCGGCGCGACCTGTCACGCTGGATGCCGGAAATCAACGCGCCTGACGCTGAAAAGCGCGACGCCACAAAACCCGGTGAAGAATAAATTCTAATGATTCGGGGGGAATCATGTTACGAAATCGATTGATCCAACTCGCTGGTTTAGTCATGTTGATCGCGCTGCCCGCTCTATCAGAAGAAAAGCTCGACCGGGGAATGATCGCGCTAGAGCGCGGCGACGGCTCGGCGTACATCGGTTGGCGTATGCTGAAAGACGATGCACCCGGGGCGCGTTTTCAACTTGTTCGCATCGAGGAAGGCGGCGACGCTCAGCCCGTGGAATTCGATCAGCGCACGACGAACGCGGTCGACCGGAACGTGGAAAAAGGCAAACGCTATGCCTGGCGGCTGATGCGCGAGGGGGACGATAAAGTTCTCGCTACAGCGGCGCTGGAAGTGGACGGAGTCGAAGATCCCTATGTGAAAATTCCACTGGGCGGCGATTACGATTTTCAGAAGATCGGCGTTGGCGATCTGAATGGAGACGGCCGGCTGGAGTTTCTCATCAAGCAGCCCGACTTCAACACCGATCCCTATCAACAGCCCGGATACTGGAAAAAAAGCCCGACGACCTACAAAATCGAAGCCTATTCGCTCGACGGTGAAATGCTGTGGCGCTACGACATGGGCTGGGCCATTGAGGCGGGGATCTGGTATTCGCCCTGGGTAGTGTATGACGTGGACGGCGATGGAAAAGCCGAGGTGTACTGCAAAGCGGGCGAGGGCGATCCACGCGATGAAAAAGGGCTGGTGCATTCCGGACCGGAATACCTGGTGAAACTCGATGGCGAAACCGGAAAAGCCGTCGCGAAAACCGACTGGATCACTCGTGAAGGCTACGTCGATTATAACCGCTCCTGCCGGAATTTTTTAACGATCGCGTATCTGGATGGAAAAAACCCTTCGCTCATCATGCAGCGCGGTACGTATAAGCTGATCCGCACGGCGGCGCTCGATTCGAAATTCAATCCGATCTGGACTTGGGAAGCGACGGAAGACATGCCCAAATACCGGGGCGGCGGATCGCACGGCCTGATTACCGCCGACATCGACGCTGACGGGCGCGATGAGCTGGTGATCGGTTCGGAAACGATCGATGATAACGGGAAAGAGATGTGGACCCTCGGCATGGGACACCCCGACGTATGTTATGTGGCCGATATCGATCCATCGAATCCGGGTCTGGAAATCTATTACGGCTTTGAGACGCGGCAGGATACCGACGGCGTCTGTCTGGTCGACGCCAAGACCGGACGGAAATTATGGACGCATAAACAACCGACCAAACATATCCACAATCAGGGCATGATCGGCGACGTGCTGGCTGAGTATCCCGGTATGGAAACGTACAGCGGAGAGCGCGATTCGGACGAGCGCTGGTTTTACAGCGCGAGCGGCGAACTGATTGAAAAACGCGAGGGAGGTACGCTGTCTCCACGCCCGGTCTGGTGGGACGCCGATCCGCGGAAAGAAGTGGTGACGAACGGCGCCGTCCGTGATTGGGATCAGGACGACATGCAGAAGCTGGAAGGCAAACTGGTCGCGGTGATGGATTGCCTGGGCGACTGGCGGGAAGAAATCATCACCTCGCGCGACGGCGAATTGCGCATCTATACCACCCGCATCGAAGCGGATTCGCGCCGGCCGTGCCTGTTACAGGATCATCAGTACCGGTTAGGCGTTGCGGCGCAGACGATGGGGTATTACTATCCCGCGCAGCTGGGCGAGTAAGGTTTACTTTTCCGCCGGGTGGACGCGTTCAAACCGGCGTTGAAAGTCACGCAGATAGTCTTCGCGCCACCGGTTGACGGTTTTGGCGCCGGGAAATTCACCCTCCTGAAACTCAGGGCCGTCCAGATCGACATACCAGTCTGGACGGCCTTCCTTGTGCTGAAAACGTCCACCCCAACTGGGAGACTCCGGGTCTTCCGGTTCACCGCGCAACAGGTAGGCGACCGACGGGGTGTCGCCCATTTTGATTTGTCTGTTTTTGAGGGGATAAAAATACTCTCCCAGCGCGCCCATCTCTTTCACATAGCGCTTTACGAATTCCCGATTGCCGAAATCTTCCGGAGCGGCTCCGCCAACGTACCAGCCGCGAAACGTCGTCTCGCACTGGATGATCCATAAATCGGGATGTTCACGGTCGATATAATCGAACGAGGCCTGATCGTTTCTCCGGTTCCAACTGGCGATGTAATAGACGCGCAGTTTGGGCTTGATGTCTGGCGCGTCGTGCAACGCCTGCGCCACGTCGCTGATTCCGCCCCACACCAGTACGTACAGCGGGCGCGGATCATTTTTGCGGGCGCATTGCACGATCCAGCTTGAGCCTTCGGTCGATGAGCTATAGCCCGGCGCCGGGTTGGCTTCTTCAGCGCCCTGTCTGGAGATCGCACGCAACGCATCCGGAGAGGGGTAGAGTTTGGAATGCGTTTTCAGCGCGGGGTAATCTTTTTCGTATACATCGATTACTTCGAGAATATCGCTGAGCCGGCCCTGTTTGGGAGGAGACGAGACCAAGCCTTCGACGTCGAACAGATCGGAATACAACAGAAAATGCACCATCGACTGGTCGTCGTCTTCATCGCCGCCGCCAATGTCCGAGCTGACGATGACGCGATAGCGCTCTCCATCCAGCGCGCCGCCCCGAGGCTGGGCGAGGGCCTGAAGCGCCAGTAGTGCGAGCATCGGGATGACGCAGATAAGACGGAGAGCGCAACGCATGATTATTCGCCTTTCAAATGTTTCACGAGCCACTGGTCGGCGTATCGGGCGTGCTCGTCGGTCATACCGTGACCCATGCGCTGAACGATCTGAAGCTCTTTATCGCTGGGGATGGAGTTGTAAGCCGCGTACATCGAGGTCGGCGGGCAGGTTTCATCGTTGTATCCGAATCCCATCAGCACGGGAACGGTCAGGCGCCGCGCGAAATTGACTACATCGTAATAGAGCGCCGTTTTGAATTTGTCTTCCTTGAAATTGAACGAATCGCGCGACTTGAACAGGTGAGGCCATCCGCCCGCCCGTCCTTCAAGATAGCCATAATGATCGCACATCGCGGGGTAGGTTGAGGCGACAAAACGGATGCGCGGCTCAAGCGCGGCGGTGGTGATGGAGAGCGCGCCTCCCTGGCTGCCGCCGTGAATTCCCAGCGTTTTTCCATCGAACTTGTCGAGCTGGAAGATGAAATCAACCGCGCGGGCGCACCCCAGAAACACGCGGTGATAATAGTATTGATCGCGGTCGTCGAGGTTGGCGAAGAAGTAGTTCTTCAGCGCGCCGTTGCCCAGGCTGTTGTACAATTCGTCGGGCAGATTCACCGGGATGCCGTGAATACCCACCGTCAGATGGATGACGCCGCGTTCGGCCCAGTAAGTCTGCGGCCGGTACGCGCGTACTCCCGCGCCGGGCACCTGCAACAAGGCGGGGAAGGGACCGTCGCCTTTCGGGACGGCGAGCATGCCATAAAAGCGCGATGAACCCCTCCAGCCGCCCTCATCCGCCACGTAGCTGACGTGATACGCGTCGACCTTGTCATTGCTGTATTCGGGCAGAGGCGTGAGCACGGGTTCCAGAGGAACTTTTTCAAGTTTTTCCAACTCGCCTTTCCAATACGAATCAAAATCGTCCGGCATGGGAGAAGCGGGCTGGATCCGATCCGGCTGATACGCGGCGGTGGCCAATCCACGATATCTCTTTCCATCCAGCTCGGCGTATACCGTGCAGCGGAGAAAGCCCGGCCGGTCGAGGCCGTAAGAATTCAGCTCGCTCGAGCCATTTTCGATATCGAGCGAGCCTTCCTGAAACAGGGGCATCTGTTCGGGGCCGATCTGATAACTGATTTTGGCTGATTTGACCGGCTGACCGTCAGACGTTAACGAAATCTTGAAAGTGACCGGTTCGGCGATGTCGTATACCCAATCTTCATGATCGGGCGTGACTTGCAGTTGAACGTCGGCGAACGCGCTCGACGCGATCAGGATGACCGCGAACCATATTGAAAATCTTGTGAGAATCCGAGCATTCATCATAGAGACCTCTTTCGTGTTGAACGGGTTTTAATCAAGACCGGGATTTTTGGATCGTAACATATCGTGATAAATGGCTGGAAGTGACGCGAGCGCCATCCGTGTGATTGGAGTTCATCGGGGTGATTGATTCGAAGATTCCGATGATATAATACTTATTTAAACTTATTTAATTGTGGTCAATGGCGCTGTAATATTGCCCTGTTAAAGCGGTTTTTTACATCGATTTTTCACGAACAATACGAATGCAAATCTTTTCATTTGCGCGAAAGAGTGAGTATGGAATTTAAACGTACAAGCGGCATCTTGCTTCATCCCACCTCGTTGCCCGGACGCTTCGGTATCGGCGATATCGGGAGTTCAGCCTATCAATTCGTTGATTTTCTCTGTGAGGCGAGGCAGAGCCTTTGGCAGGTTTTGCCGCTGGGCCATACCGGGTTTGGCGACTCTCCCTATCAATCCTTTTCGGCGTTCGCGGGGAATCCGCTCCTGATCAATCTCGAACAACTGGCCGAGTGGAATTTTCTTACCGATGACGACTTGGCATCCGCTCCCGTGTTCCCCAAGACGAAAGTGGATTTTGGTCAGCTGATTCCGTGGAAGCACGATTTGCTTTCGCGCGCGGCCCGGCGATTTTCAAACCAGGCGTCCGATGAATGGCGAGAGAGTTTTTCAAACTTCTGCTCGCAGAACGGTTGGTGGCTTGAAGACTATGCGCTGTTCATCTCGTTAAAAGAGGCTCACGAAGGCGCCGTCTGGACGAAATGGGAACAGGGCGTCGCGCTGCGCGAGCCGCAGGCTCTGTCATCATGGCGCGAGCGGCTCTCAGACCGGATGCAGGCGGCGAAATTCAAGCAGTTTATGTTCGCCCGTCAATGGCGTCATCTGAAACAGTACGCCAATCAGAATGGAATCCAGATCGTGGGCGACATCCCCATCTACGTCGCTCATGACAGCGCCGACGTCTGGGCGAACCGGCCTCTCTTTTTTCTCGACGAGGCTGGAGATTCGACGGTGGTCGCGGGCGTTCCTCCCGATTATTTCAGTGAAACCGGCCAATTGTGGGGGAACCCGCTGTATCGGTGGGAAGAACAGCGCGACCGCGTATTTCAATGGTGGACGGCGCGCGTGCGGGAGACGCTGAAAGACGTCGACATCGTCCGGATCGATCATTTCCGTGGATTTGAGTCGTATTGGGAAGTGCCCGCTTCAGAGGAGACCGCAATTAATGGGCGTTGGGTCCCCGGGCCGGGCGCGGCGTTTTTCGATCACCTCGGCGGCGAACTGGGAGACCTGCCCATCATTGCTGAAAACCTGGGCGTCATAACGGATGAAGTTGAGGCGTTGCGAAATCATTTTGAACTGCCGGGCATGGCGATCATCCAGTTCGCCTTTGGCTCCGATGCTACCAACACCTCGCTGCCTCATCACTACGTCAGGAATCTGGCGGCGTATACCGGGACGCACGACAACGACACCATCGTGGGGTGGCTGAACGGCGCGGGCCGCGATGACAGTACCCGATCCGTGGAAGAAGCAAACCGCGAAATCGAGTTCGCCCGGCGTTACGTCAAAGCCAATGGCGATGAGGAGCAATGGGATTTTATCCGCGCCGTCACCGCTTCGGTGGCCAATATCGCCGTCTTCCCCATGCAGGACGTTCTGGGATTGGGCACGGAAGCGCGGATGAATCAGCCGGGCCGCGCGACGGATAACTGGCTGTGGCGTATGGACGCGGAGCAATTCGACTCCGAGCTGGCTTCTCGATTGCGAGAACTGACGGAGTTGTATGGGCGTCATCCTCAACAGAATGGCGATGGAGATTAAAGGGCCTCCCGGTTTCAGATTGATTCGCCCGGAGCGTATTACAGGAAAGGTGATTGGAAAGTATGAAAGTATTGATCGCCGAAGATGAGGCTGTTTCAAGGCATGTCCTGCATAATACGCTGGCGAAATGGAATTACCAGGTAATCGAAACCAACAATGGAGAGATGGCCTGGGAGGTTTTAAGCGTTCCCGATCCCCCTCATCTAGCCATCCTCGACTGGATGATGCCGGGACTGGATGGAATCGAACTCTGCCGGAAGATCCGGGCCGAACAATCGTACCGGCCTTATACCTATATCATTATCCTGACGGGGAAAAACAAAAAAGAAGACATCGTTACCGGTCTTGAAGCCGGAGCGGATGACTTTGTCATCAAACCTTTCGATCAGGACGTTCTTCATGCGCGCATGATGGTTGGCCGCCGGATTCTCGATCTGCACAAGCAGCTTCATCACGCGGCGACTCACGATATGCTGACCGGGCTTTATAATCGAAGCGCCATTCTGGAAACCACGCAGAAGGCCATGGCGCGCGCCGAGCGCATGAAAGAACCCGTCAGCGCCCTGTTAATCGATCTGGATTATTTTAAAAACGTGAACGATACGTACGGTCACATCGCCGGCGATCAGGTTCTGCGGCAGGCGGCTGAGAGAATGGCGTTATCGCTGCGCGCCTACGATTTCGTGGGCCGGTACGGTGGAGAAGAATTTCTGATTATCGCGCCGGGCGCCACTCTGGATGTCGCCGCGACGCTGGGAGAGCGTATCCGGAAGCGCTTTGAAGACGAACCGCTTAATGCGGGTGAATATCCGATCAACGTGACGATCAGTATTGGCGTGGCAGACAACCAGCACCCCGTTCATTATTCATTGGAGCGGCTCGTTCTCGAAGCCGATCAAGCCTTATATCAGTCAAAAGACCGCGGCCGCAATTGCGTTACGCGTTTTCAATTTGAGTAATAAGCGAGCCCCTCGATCGGCTATCGGGCGGCATCATCCCACTTTAACCGGGCGATCTGGATTCCGTGCAGATCGTTTTTCAGATACGCGATAAACCACCGTCCATCGTATTGGATGATTTCAGGCGCGGCGACGGGGAGCGAGCCAATCAGACAGCGGTCGTCATTCACGCCGAATTCCATCGGATCGGTCGAGCGATAAACGCGAGTGATCGCGTTTTCGCCATACCGTTGCGTTCGCAATAGATAGAAATCCTCGCCGCGCCGTACCACGTGAGGACACTCCGCGCTGTAGAATTCCGTGCCGGCCTGCCCGCCCGACGCTACGATTTTTGCTGGACTCCATTCGATCAGGTCGATGCTGGTTCGGCAATAAACCGCGCCCTTTCTCTGGGGATGAGCGGTGTAATAGCAATGATAGAGTCCATCAATGTCGATCACCATTGGATCGCGCGCGTTCGATTCAGCTCCTTCGTTGAACAATCCATCGCGGTTGAATGACGTAAGCCAGCGGGCGAAAGTCTTGCCGTCCCAGCCGCGCGCAATGCGAATATTCACCCAGTCGCCATAGAACATAAAATACTCGCCGCGGATGCGTATGACGTGCGGCGCCTGAAGCCCGCCAGGCGTTTCACCCAACGCGGCGTCGGCGCGCATGGCGACTCCCATGGGGGTCCAATGATCGCGGTCCAGTTGGTCACCCTGCCACCGGTAGAAAAGCCGTGTGTTGCCGGTTTCTTTTGTAGAACGAATGCAGGACCATAGCTGCCAGCTTCCATCGGAGGCTTGCCACACGCCAAAGTCAACCGGTTGTTGCTTTTCACCGGTCAATGGACCCAAATCGGGATTGCCGGCGACGACCCACGGATCGCCATCCAGTGCGGGGACGAAAATGCCATCGCCGCCAAAGACGCTGGCGTTGACGGCAATGGAACAGAACACGCTCAGTATGAGCCATGCCGGACGTTTCATGCGTTTCTCCCGTTCATCAGGGGTTCGATTCAGGACCTTCTTCGCGCCATGTCAGAAAATAATCGAGCTGCTCTTCGCGGCTCAGGCCGGCGGGTATTGAAATCGCGGCGGGATGACTCGCTTCAAATCGCCGCAGCATTTCAACTTCGAAGTCATTTATCATCGGTTGCATTTGAGGCATATCGGCCAGATTGACGGTTTCATGCGGATCGTGCGCTACGTCGTAAAAAAGACGATAGCGCCCGGTTAATGGACGTCCGGTGGCGTAGCCGTCCTGCCGCTCGCGCTTGCCGGTGCTGTATATGAGTTTATACCGGGCGTTGCGCACCATCGCTTCTTCATTGTCATAATACTCACTGAAGACGAAATCACGTCCATCTTCCGTTGTTCCTTCCAAAAGCGGCATCAGGCTGCGGCCTTCCACATCAGGCGGATTATCGAAACCGCAATAGTCGGTCACGGTGGGGAAGATATCGATGAACTCGACCAGCCCATCCACCGTAACGCCGCTTCGGTCCATTCGTGGGTCGCGGACGATCAGCGGCGCGCGGACGCATTCTTCATAGTGGACGTGTTTTTCAGCGCGGCCGTGATGACCAAGGTTGTAGCCGTGGTCTCCCAGATAGATGACCAACGTGTCGTCGCTGAGCCCGCGACGGTCCAGCGAATCGAGTACGCGGCCCACATTATGGTCCATGTATTCCGTCGAGGTGTAATAGGAGGCGGTGATCCGCTGAAAATCCTCTTTCGACAGATCGCGGAAGATCGCGGGAATCTGCCAGTCGTCCTGGGGACCGACTTCGGGAACCGTGAATGAATCCGGATCGAATGATCCGCGGTATTCGACCGGAAAGCGAAATGGCGAATGCGGCTCATAAAAACTGACGATAAGAAAAAAAGGGTCGTCCTGATGCCGTTCCATGAATTCATCGGCCTGTTCGGTGAACCAGGTGCCAGCCATGTCGCGGTCATAGGCGCCATACGGTACGTACATGCCGTTCAGCCACACGCGGGCCGGGTCGCGGAACGGTTTCCATACGGGCAGAACTTCGAGATCGATGGGCAGCGCCTTCGCGGGATGATTTTTCAGATACTGGTTGTGATCTTTCAGGTCGAGCAGTTCATCGAATCCGTGTTTGCGCGCGCTATTGAAGTGCATTTTTCCATACGCGGCGGTGGTGTAGCCATTTTGTTTGAACACTTCGGCCAGCGTGACGGGGTCATCTCCCAACGCCGTGGTGAGATGCGTCACGCCCACCGAGTGAGGCAGGCGTCCCGTGATGAGCGACTGGCGGGAGGGAGTACACATGGGGCAGTTGACGAAGGCGTTGGTGAAGCGGACGCCGTTGCGAGCCAGACGGTCGATGTTGGGGGTTCTCGCTTTGGGATTGCCATAAGCTCCGCTGACATAGGCGGCGTGATCGTCGGACATGATGATGAGTACGTTGGGCAGTTCAGCGGCGAACGCGGCCACGCCCTTTAACAACGTAAGCGCCAGGGCGAGCGCGGAAAAACAAAAAGCGGTTACCCATCTCATTTTTCTTTCCCTCCCATTCAACATTCCGCCAGTATGACAAACCGGATAAGGGCTTGTCTATAGTGAATGAAAAAGATCGGCGGATTGTGAAAAAAAGACCGCGCCCGCCCGGTATGAATATTTTTTTCGGTATAATACGGAAAATCGGTGCAGAACCGGCTTTGTTGTGCTGAAAAAAAGAACTGGTTTGGGAGAACCAATCATGCCGCCTTCCAACTCGTTGCATTCGTGGGATAAAACGACGATCCGCGCCAAACTGATTTTTCTGCTTTTATTTATCGGCATGACGCCGATCGCGGTGATGGGGACGGCGGCTTACTGGCGGGCGAAAACAACGCTGGAAGACGCGGCGACCAATCAACTTACCATCTTGCGTGAAACCAAGAAGGCGCAGGTCGAAGATTATTTCACACGCATCGAACAGCAGATCATTACGCTTTCCAAAGACCTGATGACGCTGGAAGCCATGATGGCGTTTTCACAGGGATATCATCAGCTGGAAAATCTGCCGCCTCCGGAATACCGCCAGAATAAAGAGGAATGGGATCAGGCGCTGGCCGGACATTATAAAAATCTGGTTGAGAAAACGCCCGGCGTATCGCTGGACTCTTATCTGCAATGGATGCCGTCCAGCCCGGCGTCGAGAATTCTGCAATATATGTATATTGTCGAGAATCCCGATCAGGCCGATCGCGCGGCGATGAAGGAGGCCCCGTACGACGTATTGTATAACCACCATCATCTGCGTTTTCATCCCCAATTCGCCGATTACGCAAAACGATTCGATTATTACGATCTGTTTCTGATCGAAGCCGACTCGGGCGTCGTGGTATATTCGACCGCGAAGGAATGCGACTTCGGCGCCGATCTCAAAACCGGAGCATTCAGCGATGGGCCGCTGGCGCGCGCGTTTGAACGGGCCTGTGCATTGCCTTCGCCCGACGATGTGGTGTTTATCGATTTTGAACGCTACGGGCCGTCGGGCAATATTCCCGCCGCGTTTATCGCCTCGCCCATTTATGACGGCGAGCGCCTGGCGGGCGTACTCGCGTTTCAACTTTCCATCGAAAAAATCAACGAGATGATGACCATCATGGGGCAATGGGAAGAAGCCGGTCTGGGCCGTACCGGGCAGGTTTACATCGTGTCTCATGACGGTACGCTGCGCAACGACGTGCGCGGGCTGGTCGAAAACAAAGACCGTTATCTCGATCTGTTGCGGCGCGCGGGCGCGCCGGTCAGCCAGATCGAGATGATCGACCGGACGAATACTTCCGTGTTGACGCCGCTGCTGGCGAAAGACATCGCCCAGTCGTCGGTTTCGGGAACCTCGGGCGTCGCGGTGTTTCGCGATGAGCGCGGCGAAGCGCAGATCGGCGCGTATTCGCCGCTGGATGTTCCCGGGCTCGATTGGTACATTCTCGCGGTGATGAATCAGAACGAGGCGTTTCGTCTCGCCAACCAGATCGGTCGAGGCATCCTGATCAATCTCGGGCTGGTTCTGCTGATCGTGTTCGTGCTTGGCTGGCCGATCATTCGCGCGATTTCTTTTTCCATTCAACTGGTCACGCGCGAGCTGGCCGACCTCGCCTCCGGTGAAGCCGATCTCAGCCGCCGGATTCCCGAACGCTGTTCGGGCGAGATGGGCGCTTTCGCCAGTCATTTTAACCGCCTGATGGATAACCTCACCAACATGGTGACGCAGGTTCAGCGCGTGGGGGTTCAGGTGACGACCTCGACGACGCAGATCGCGGCTTCGGCGCGGCAACTCGAAACCACCGTCGCCGAACAGGCATCGTCGACCAATGAAGTCGTGGCCACCGCCAAAGAAATTTCGGCCACGTCGCGTGAACTGGTCAACACCATGAACGAAGTCGGCGAACTGGGAAACCGGAACGTGCAACTCGCTGAAACCGGCCGGCATGGCTTGAACGGCATCGATGAAACCATGCACCGCCTGGTGAAGGCGACCGGTTCATTTTCAGCGAAGTTGTCGGCGATTAACGACAAGGCGAACAATATAAACAGTATCATCACCACGATCACCAAAGTGGCCGACCAGACCAACCTGCTTTCGTTGAACGCCGCCATCGAAGCGGAAAAAGCAGGTGAATATGGACAGGGGTTTTCGGTGGTGGCGCGTGAGATCCGCCGTCTGGCCGATCAGGCCGCGGTGGCGACTCTCGATATCGAAAAAATGGTGCGTGAGATGCTCTCCGCTGTCTCCGCCGGTGTCATGGAGATGGATAAGTTTTCGAAAGAAGTGACGCATGGAGTGGGTGAGGTCAGCGAGATCAGTGGACAATTGAGCGAGATCATCCAGACCGTGGAAGAAATCCGTCCCCGTTTCACTAACGTGCTCGAAGGGATGAACCTGCAGTCGCAGGGAGCCCAGCAGATTACGCAGGCGATGGTTCAATTATCAGAAGGGGCCGAACAAATCGCCAATTCGCTGAAGGAATTCAACAACGCTACAGCCCAATTGAATGAGGCGTCGCAACGTTTGCAGCATGAATTTTCCCGTTTCAAAATGAAGGAGCATTGACAGTCATGCCGTTGATGCTGCTGTTTTCAGCGGGAAGCCAACGCTATGCGATTGAAGCACGCCGCGTTGTGGAGATTCTGCCGCTGCTCGAAGCGCGGCCGATCCCGCATGCACCGCAAGGCGTGATCGGCATTATTGATTATCGTGGTGAAACGGCGCCCGTGGTCGATCTGTGTGTGATGTTGACGGGCCGTCCCCGGCGCGACTGGTACAACAGCCGGACAATCGTTCTCCGGCTGGAAAACGCGGGATTTCTCGCGATGGAAGCCGAACAGGTCAACGATACGGCGCGGTTTGACGAGGGCGCCGAACAGCCATCGGGCGTTTCCTGTGCGGACGCCCCCTATCTCGCGGGCGTATTGAAAGATGGCGCGGGGCTGATTCAGCGCGTTGAGATCGAATCGTTGTTGACGCCGGCGGTGAGGGAATCGTTGTACCGGCGTCTGGTGAACGAGCATGGCGAATGATCGCATACGGCAATGGCTTCGCGAGCGGATCGGCGTCGATCCATGCGCGCTGGGCGAGGACGCGATTGACCGCGCCATCAATCGCCGCCTTCACGAAACCGGTCTCTCTCCCGAAGCATATTACTCAACGCTGCAAGCCGGCTCGGATGAGCGGCAGGCGTTGATCGAATCGGTTATCGTACCCGAGACGTGGTTTTTCAGAGAACGCGGTGCGTTCGCGGCGCTGACGGAGTGGGCGCTGTCTCGATGGGAGCATATAGAACGATTTCGGGTATTGAGTCTGCCCTGTTCAAGTGGTGAAGAAGCGTATTCCATCGCGATCGCCTTGAAAGAGGCGGGATGGAAACGCGGCCAGGTTGAGATTCATGGAATCGATATCAGCGAGCGCTCCATCGAAAAAGCGCGTCGGGGCGTGTATCGATCAAATTCCATTCGTGAAGATTTCCATCATCGAGAACGGTATCTTCATCCGCGTTCTCATGAATTTGAGATCGATCATGAATTGAAGTCATGGGTCGATTTCCGGCAGGCCAATCTGTTCGGCGATCCCGAACCGGTTAAGTCCGGTTGGTACGATGTCATCTTTTGCCGGAATCTGATGATCTATCTGAATGAAAACGCTCGCCGCCGTGCGATCGATCGGCTTGAACGCTGGATCAAGCCCGATGGGTTATTATTGATGGGCGCCGTGGAATTATTGTCGTCAATCACGGATCGATTTGAACCGGTTGGGTCGAATTGGCCATCGGCGTATCGCCGCACCCGGAGTGTAGAAGCGTCAAAAGCCGCAGCGCCCTCGCCATCGGCCCCTCCACCCCACTCTTTATTGAATACACGGACGGAATCAGCGAAGACCCGTAATTCAAATTTTCGATATATTGAACCGACTCGGGGTGAATCCCAACTCACCGGTTCAATGGACGTACAAACGGATACGCTGATTCAAGCACAACGGCTGGCGAATGAAGGCAATCTTGGAGAAGCGCTTGAAATTGTTTCGCGGCTTATCACCGTAGAGCCGAGGCCCCGCGCGGCTGCTTTTTACTTGAGGGGCGTCATCGAGCAGGCGCTCGACCATCCTCGTCTCGCGGAAGAATCGTACCGGAAAACACTGTTTCTTGACCCCGCGCATGAAGGCGCACTGGCGCAACTGGCTTTATTGCGAGAGCGCGGCGGCGATGGCCCGGGCGCGGCAAGATTGCGAAAACGGTTGACTCGTACGCCGCAAACGCAAGGTGAACCGTCATGAACGAGATGAGTTCAATCGTTCCATATGATTGCTGGAACGTCGCCGGCGTGGCTGGCGATCTGAGCTGCCCGTTGCTGGCGGAGCATGTGCATTGCCGGAACTGCCCGGCCTATACGGACGCGGGGCGGCGTTTGCTGGAACGCCCCCGCTCGCCTGAATACGGGCGCGAATGGACTGCTCTGGCGGCCGCGCCCAAGGCGTCTTCACGAAAAAAGACTTTTGCGGTCACACTGTTCCGCCTTGGCCGAGAACGATTCGCGATGACTGCGAACGCGTTCAATCAGGTCTATGAACCTCAACCCTGGCGCCGCATCCCGCACATGAAGAGTCCGGTTCTGCTTGGGCTGATTAACCTGGCGGGCGAGTTGCACCTGTACGTTTCACTGGCGCGGCTGATGGGAGTCGCTCTTGCGGAAGAGGGTAATGCACACCAAGGCAAGACGGCATACCCACGCGTGGCGTTGATCGGGGCGGGGGAGAAGCAATGGGCTTTTCATGCCGACGAAATGTACGGCGTTCACCGCATTGACCCGGCGGAAATCGCCGATCCGCCCTCGACCATCGAAAAGTCAGCGAGCCCGTTCATCAAAGGAGTTTTTCAATGCCACGACGATCGCATCGGCCTGATTAATGAGTCGGTGTTGTTCGATTCGCTGAAAAGGAGCGTGTATTGAGCGGCGACTTGAGCGGTTTTTCTATGCTCGATCTTTTTCGCATGGAGACGGAATCGCACGCTTCGGCTCTGAGCGAAGGCCTGGTCGTGGCCGAGCGCGATTCCAGTGACGCGGATTTGTTACGCTCGCTGATGCGGTCCGCGCATTCCATCAAGGGCGCCGCGCGTATCGTCCGGATTGAACCCGCCGTCGAACTCGCGCACGCGATGGAGGATTGTTTCAGCGCGGCGCTCGAATCGGGATTGAAGCTGACCGGTGAGATTTGCGATCTGCTGCTGCGCGGCGTCGATTGTCTCAACCAGATCGCGGCTTCGGCCGATTCCATTGAAACATGGCTTCAAAATCATGACGCGGAACTGCAAAGGCTCGTCGAGAACATCCGCTCCGCGTCAAGCGGCTCGCCCATCGATGCCCGGCCCCGTACTGAAACGAATTCCCCCGCTGAAATCAAAAAAGAGCAGGGAACGGCGCTGGTAGCGGCGCCGGATGAGAGCGAACCGGAAGAAAGGAAAGCGGCTGGCCGCTTTGTAAGAGTGTCGGAAGAACATCTGGCGCGGCTGATGAGCGTCGCAGGTGAAACGCTGGTTGAAACGCGCTGGCTGCGGCCATTTTCAAAGTCGCTGCTGTCGCTGCGAAAGCGTAATGCGCGAATCGAAGAAGCGATGGGGCGATTGAATCAGTTGTTGCATTCAGCCGGATTGGAAGAGACGGCGGAACCGGAAGCGGCGGAGATCAGAAAGCAGATCGACCTGTTGCACCGTGGCACGATCGAGCTGTACAACGATTTCGAGATGCACGCCCGCCGCAGCGCGCGGCTCGCCAATCAACTGTATCGAGGCGTGATCGAGAGCAAGATGCGGCCATTCGCCGACGGCGTCCGCGCGTTCCCCCGCATGATGCGCGACCTGGCTCGCTCGCTCGGTAAAAAAGCGCGTTTCAAAATTTCCGGTCACGACACGCAGGTCGACCGTGATATTCTCGAACGCATCGAAGCGCCGTTGAATCATTTATTGCGCAACGCCATCGATCATGGAATCGAATCGCCGGAGACCCGGCTCGCGGCGGGCAAGAAAGAAGAGGGGCTGATCCGGCTGGAGGCCCGCCACCGTTCTGGCGTGTTGAGCGTCACGGTTGAAGACGACGGCCGCGGCGTGGACTACGAGAAAATCCGTGAAAAGGTGCTGATAAAAAAACTCGCTCCGCCAGGAGTCGCCGAACGGTTGACGGAAGCGGAACTGATCGAGTTCCTGTTTTTGCCCGGATTTACGACGTCCGGCGCGGTGACGGAACTTTCCGGACGCGGATTTGGACTTGATGTCGTTCATAACGTGGCGCGTGAAATCGGCGGAATGACGCGAGCGTTCTCGCGGCCAGGCAGTGGTTTAACCATCGAGATGCAATTGCCGATCACGCTTTCGATCATGCGCGCGCTGGCCGTTGAAATCGCTGGCGAACCTTATGCGATTCCATTGGCGCGCATTGAGCGTCTGCTCAAACTGTCTCCCGCCGAAGTTTCATTGATGGAAGATCGTGAGTATTTCACGCACGGGGGACGCCATATCGGTTTGATCTCCGCCCGCCAGGCGCTTGAGTTATCAGGCCCCGACCGGAGTGAAACCGAAAGGCCGGTGGTGGTGATATCCGATCGCATCCACGTTTACGGCCTGGTGGTCGATCGCTTCATCGGTGAACGGCGTCTGGTGGTGCGTCCGCTCGATCCCCGGCTGGGCAAGGTAAAAAACCTCAGCGCGGTTTCGCTGTTTGATGATGGCAGCCCGGTCCTGATACTGGACGTGGACGATCTGTTGCGCACGTTTGAAAAAATGCTCGGAGAAGACGCCCTCGAAAAGACCGCGATGAATGGCGTGCAAATGCGCGCGGCGGTTCGCAAACGGGTACTGGTGGTTGACGATTCGCTCACGGTGCGTGAAGTCGAGCGCCAGTTGCTTGTCAATCACGGTTACGAGGTGCAGACCGCCGTCGATGGCGCCGATGGGTGGAACGCTTTGCGATCCTCCCATTTTGATTTAGTGGTGACCGACATCGACATGCCGCGCATGGATGGAATCGAACTGGTGAGAACAATCAAGGCCGACCCCAACCTGCGCGACACGCCCGTCATGATCGTCTCATACAAAGACCGTGAAGAAGACCGGCGCGCGGGGCTCGACGCCGGGGCGAATTATTATCTGACTAAAAGCAGTTTTCATGACGAAAGCCTGCTAGGGGCGGTGATCGATCTGATTGGAGACTCACTCGAATGAAACTGGGCGTCGTCAATGATTTACGGATCGCGTTAGAGGCCATGCGGCGGCTGATCGAATCGACGCCTCGCCATGAAATCGTCTGGACGGCTTCGACCGGCGAAGAGGCGGTGATGCGATGCCGTGAGAATCATCCCGACGTGGTGCTGATGGATCTGCAGATGCCGGTGATGGACGGCGCGGAGGCGACGCGCCGCATCATGAGCGAATCGCCCTGTGCGATTCTGATCGTTACGGCTTCGGTTGAAGGCAGCGTTTCCAAAGTATTTGAAGCGATGGGTAACGGCGCGCTCGACGCGGTGCGTACGCCGACGCTGGGCGACGATGGTTCGCTGGAGGGGGGCGCCGAATTACTCAAAAAACTCGATCGCCTCGAAAAACTGATCGGCGGCGCTTCCGCGAAAAAGGTCATCAACGATGAACCCTCTCATTCTTCCGCCCATACTCCGACGACGCCTCTGATCGTTTTGGGCGCCTCGACGGGAGGTCCGCGCGCGCTGGCCAGCGTGCTTTCCGCTCTGACGGGCGATACGCCCGCGGCGGTGGTGATGGTTCAACATGTGGATCCCCAATTCGCTGGAGGTTTGGCGGACTGGCTCGGCAATCAAAGCGCAATGATGGTGCGATGCGCTATTGAAGATCAGGTCATTGAGCCGGGGTGCGCCTATCTGGCCGCGCGAAGCGAGCATCTTGTCATCGGACCCGATCTTCGGTTGCACTATCAGAGAGAGCCGGTAGACGCGCCGTATCGCCCCTCGGTCGATATTTTCTTTTACAGCGCGGCACAGCGCTGGCCCTCGCCGGGCGCCGCCGCCCTGCTGAGCGGCATGGGGAAAGACGGCGCGAAAGGATTGCTCGCGCTGAAGCAAGCCGGCTGGAAGACTATCACGCAGGACGCTGAAACCAGCGTGGTGTATGGCATGCCGAAGGCGGCGGTTGAACTGGGGGGCTCCGGCCTTTCACTGCCGGTGGATGAAATCGGCGCCGCCCTGCGAAAATCGATCGCCAACGCACGTCTGGTGTAGGAGATTCTGAATGACGACGCAGAAACATCCGAGCGGTTCCGTACCGAAAATCGCCGTTCTTCTCGTGGATGACCAGGCGATGGTCGGAGAAGCCGTTCGGCGGATGTTGTCGAGTTTTGACGACATTGAATTGCATTATTGTCAGGACCCCGCTAACGCGATTCCCGCCGCGGAACGGATTCATCCGTCGATTATTCTGCAGGACCTCGTCATGCCTGAAATCGATGGGTTGACGCTGGTGAAATTTTTCCGCGCGAATGATAAGACGAAAGAAATTCCGATCATCGTGCTTTCCACCAAGGAGGAGCCAGCCGTCAAGGCGGAAGCGTTTTCGCTGGGCGCCAACGATTATCTGGTCAAGTTGCCGGACGCGCTTGAACTCGCCGCGCGAATCCGCTCGCATTCAAAAGCTTATATCCACATGCTCCAGCGTAATGAAGCCTACGACGCCCTGGCGCGTGAACTGTCCGACGCGGCGTCGTACGTCCGATCGCTGTTGCCCGAACCGCTGCTGGACGGTCCCATCCGCGCCGACTGGCGTTTCATCCCCTCCACAGAACTGGGCGGCGATTCGTTTGGCTATCATTGGCTGGACGAGAACCATTTCGCCATGTACCTGCTTGATGTCGTCGGTCACGGCGTGGGCGCCGCGCTGTTGTCGGTGTCGATCATGAACGCGTTGCGGTCCGGCGCGCTTCCCGATACCGATCTGCGCCAGCCCTCGGATGTGCTGAAAAAATTGAATCTCACCTTTCCCATGGATCAACAGAACGGCTTGATTTTCACCATCTGGTATGGCGTATTACATCGTGAGACGCGCGAGTTGCGATACGCCAGCGGCGGGCATCCGCCCGCGTTGCTGTACACGGATGGCTCTCCCGTCCCCGACCGGCTTACCTCGACCGGCGTGATCGTGGGGGTGTTGCCCCGGTCGGAGTTTGGTCTTGAATCGCGCGTTATTCCGCCGTCGAGCCGCTTGCTGCTGTTCAGCGACGGCGTGTATGAAATCTTCAAACCGGGCGGTGAAATGATGACGTTCAATGAATTCGTTACCATCGCCTCTCCATCGGGCCGGTCCGCCGCGGCCGATCTGGATCGCATCAAACAGCGGATATTGCAGGAACGCGGTCAGGATGAACTGGATGACGATTATTCAATGGTTGAATTCATCTTCACCTGAACATGGATGCCGCAGCCGCCTCATATCAAATTCACAGGAGCCAATTATGAATCAGGCGAATTCTTCCACAGGCCGCCGCGCCTTTCTGAAAACTTCGCTCGCCGCCGCCGGCGCCGGTTCTTCCATTCAAAAGGCGCTGGGCGCGAACGATCGCGTTTCTATTGGATTCATTGGAGTGGGCAATCGGGGGTCACAGTTGCTTGAAGCGTTTATGAAGCAGGATGACGTCCGCGTCGCAGCGCTTTGCGACGTGTATAAACCGTACCGCGAACGCGATCGCGGCTCGGTGGACGGCCACCTGCTGGAGACGCTGGGTTCGCGCGTTCCCGCTCTGAACGAGACGTTTGACTATGACGTGCCGCGTTATGAGGATTTTCGCCGCGTGCTTGACCGCAACGATATCGACGCGGTGGTGATCGCCACGCCCGATCACTGGCACGCCATTCAGACCATCGCCGCCTGTCAGGCGGGCAAGGACGTCTACGTTGAGAAACCGCTTTCCGTCACGGTGGAAGAAGGCCGCAAGATGATCGATACCGCGCGCAAGACGGGCCGCGTGACGCAGGTCGGGCTGCATCGCCGTTCGTCGAAGATGTATCACCAACTCGCCGCGAAAGTACAGGAGGGCGGTATCGGTAAGGTTACGATGGCGCGGGCGTATCGCATCAGTAACATGTATCCTGACGGGATCGGTTCATTCGACCCGCGTAATCCGCCCGAAGGCATGAACTGGGACCTCTGGCTGGGGCCGCGCGGCGAACGCGAGTATCGCGACGATATGTCACTGTATAAGTTCCGCTGGTGGAATTCGTATTCATCGCAGGTCGGGAACTGGGGCGTCCATTATTTTGACGCGATTCGCTGGATGACGGGCGATGAAGCGCCTGTTTCGGTCTGTGCGATGGGCGGACGATATGCGCTGCATGACGACCGAACTATTCCCGATACGATGGAAGTGACGTTTGAGTTGCCGTCCGGTATGTTGCTGGCGTTCGGTCAATATGAAGCCAGCGGGGGCGAGGCGTTGGCGTATGGCGAGATCGAACTTCGCGGCGTGTTGGGTAATCTCTATTCCAATGAGAGATCGTACCGGATTCAGCCTTCGAAGCCAGGGCAGTTTCAGGATACGAGATCGCCGCTGAAGGAAGAGTCTGTGACCTCGGATGAAGGCGACCTAACCGAACAACATGCCCGTAACTTCGTCGATTGCGTTAAGTCACGGGAAACCTGCCACTGCGATCTGGAAACCGGGCATCGATCGACGACCTTCAGCCATCTGGCGAATATTTCACTCGCCGTAAAATCCCGCCTGGAATGGGATCCGGCAGCGGAGCGGGTGATCGGAAATGACGACGCCAATCGATTGCTTCATTACGATTACCGGAAGCCCTGGAGTCTGTAAAAAACTCTTCGCTCCAGTCTGGAAATCCACCGAGGTGAGATATACTTTTCACTTGCCAGCTTGAAGCATGCGGTTTGGGTTTGTATCCTTTTCTTTGTATTTTCCAGCTGGGCGGCGATTCGTTTCGCCGCCCTCCTTCATCGTTAAAACCGCTCATTCCGCCAGTTGATCAAAGTTTCGAGAGATAACAGTTCCATGATCTGGGCTTTTCTGATCATTCTTCTCTTATTGATTTTGCTTTCAGTATTGATGGTGAGGCGCAGTCAGAAAAAAAGCGTCTCGCAGCGGGTATTGGTCGATCTCGGGCTGGCGAAAGGATGGTCTAAAGAAGCTGAAGCGCCATTTTATAAATGGGGGTGGCGCAAAAACGTGAACGAACGGGTCTGGGCGGAGCGGATTGTTAAAAATGCGTTTGAAAAAAACAACGTCTGGCTCGCGGCTGATGATTTGAAATATTTTGAAGACCTGTGTAATCGATCCGCCAAGGGAGATAAGATCGATCCGAACGCGGTTCGCGAGCAGGTTGTAAAGATCATTGAACGGCGAGGTCAAGTTACCAACTGTGCGACGCCGATTATCAAGAAAATAATGTTTGAAGTTCTCAATTCCACACAACCGAACGCGGAAAAATATCTGAAACAATGGGGCGTGCGCGTTGGTAAATCAAATCCGATCGGTCAGTTAGGCGTATTACGGCTGCGTCAGCTGATAACCAACTCGGGCAAGGCGATTCTCGGCCTTCAGACGCCGGGCTTCCCTATTCAGAACGATAAGGGTGAGACCATGTATACCCTGAAAGGGCTGGATGGTTGGAAACACTGGTTGTTCGCCTGCCAGGATGAGATCAAAAAACAGAAGCCATCCGGAACCGCCGAGCAGAAAAAAGCGTTGAATTATATCGTCAAAAGAACGCTGGACGGCATTCTTCAAGAATCGATTGAAGACCTGCATGAATCCTCCGCTTTTGCGAGCGAGCTGGAGGCTTCGATGAGCAAGGCAGGTTTCATGGTCGGCAGCGATCAGATCGAACGACTGGTTATGTATTTTTACAACTGGCAGTTCTCTGACTCCGTGGAGTTTAACCGAACCGATAACCGGCGTATTCGTGAGTTTTTGCTCAACGAGAATCTTTCTCCCCTGTTTAGATTTCAAGTGTTTACAAAAATCAATCCGTTCTATGAATCATTACGAACCGGATTCACCCAGTTCCCCAAAAACCTGATATTCTATGGCGCTTCAAACGACGCCCGGCACTATGCGATTACGGAATATTCACGGCATCTCGCCACGTTTATCAATTCGATTTCGTCGTTGTTGGGACGCGGTTTTCTGCCGCCCGCCATGCTGGCGGTTGAAGAAGTTAAAATTCAGGACGCGAGGCGCTATTGGGCGAAGATGAAAAACCGGACCGATTTTGAGCGGAACGCCGATCGGGACGAGAAAGTTCATTACCGGCGCGATTACATACCCGAACTGATTGAACAGCAGAAAGATTTCAGTTTGTTCGAGCGCGAGATCGACGAAGAATTCGCTAATCACTATGGGTGGCTGATCAATCTCAATATCGATGAATTGATGATGGAAGAATGCGCTCATCTCGACAAAGAGATGTTCCGATCCTACCCAAGGATTCAATGTCCACCTGATAAAAACGTCGATTTGGCGGGCAAGGATGAGGGCGCCCAGAAATCGCGAACCCAGTATTTCAATAGCGTTCTTGAAACAATCATGAAAAACCCGCTGTTACGCGCCTCATCTTCTTCGCTTCAATCTGATGATCCGGATGATGGAGATGATCTGGCTCCTCTGTAATATTGACGGTATGTAACACGTTTCCCTTCTATTGGATTCCTTCATCAATCAACAAGTTTCCATAACCAATAAACTAATTCCCTAATTTAAGAGAAATTGGGGAGCGGGAAGGCTTTTTGGTTTAAAATTGGTTATACTATCGATAATATTTGAAAAAATGCGCTGCCAATTGATTTGGTATTACTTGTTGGGTTGAGTTTCGTTTCTGTAATACATGGCCTTTTGTGCGATTCAAAATCCACAGCGGCGAAAACGGCTCATGGCGATCAGACTGACCATTCTTACACTTATCTTCAGCCTGTTTGGGGTCGTTACGCCCTCCGCTGAATCCTATACGATCCGCCGTTTCGGTCCGGAAGACGGTCTCCCCTACGAAATCGTCCGTGACATCCAGCAGGCGCCCGATGGCTCGATCTGGTTCGCTACCTGGGGAGGAGGCGTCGCTCGTTTCGACGGCGTCAATTGGCGAACGTTTACCGAACCCGATCCATTGCCCCGGAATGATATCCGTAAATTATTGTTTGATTCCAATGGGAATCTATGGGTTGGCACAACTGAGGGCATTCTGTTTTTCGATGGGGAATCATGGTCGCTCGTTCAACCCGAATGTCTGCCTCCCGGCACGGTGGTGTCGGTTTTTTGTATTCGTGAGATCGACGGGCGAATCTGGTTCGGGCTCGAAGACGGGTGGCTGATTCGATTTGAGCCTCTAAGCGGCGAGAGTGGTCTGAAAGGAAACTGGTCTCTGGTTCTGGGGCAGGATTTTACAGAGAAACATCACGTCAGGGATATCATCCAGCTCCAATCGGGGGATGTTCTGGCCGCCGTTGATGGTAAGGGAGTGGCCCGGTTTGATGGGCAACGATGGGATTATCCTTGGCTGACCCCTCAGGATCCAAATAATGTTCAGTCATTGGTTCAGGATCCAGGCGGCGTCGTCTGGGCCGCCGGCGTATTTAATCTTTTTCAACTCACCAATTACCAGTGGCTGCGTGTTCCCCGTGCTGGACGGGATGTCTTCGCGGTTGAAATCGGGCACAACGGAGAGCTTTTCGTCGGAACGAGACAAGGGATCCTCGTTTTCGAAAACAACGCCTGGAGGCGAGTTCCGTTTACCGAGGCGTTGCCCTATCCTTTTATAGAGTCGATTTCGCGCCTCCCACGAGGCGATATATGGGTTGGAACTCGCTATGGCGCCTATCGATTGGCGAAACCCCGCTGGAACATCGTTCGAGCCACCGCGGATGGAAAGACGATTGACGGCGGTGTAATGCACGCTGTCCCCGGGGAGGATTGCTACGCGGTTGATTTAAAAGGAAGGTATCTCCAGCTAAAAGACAACACGTGGGAAGCGATTGCAAAACTCCCATCAAAGCAACGGGCGCCGATTGGATTGAGCGCTCCCATCGACGGCAAGGCGTGGGTGTTATTCTGGACCTCGCTTGTCCAGTTTTCTCTTAGCGACGGCTCTGTTATTCAAGACCTTTCCGTACCATTTTCAGCCATGCCTCTCAAGTTGTTCGTCAGCCGGGCCGGACAGGTTTATTGCTATGGTCTCAAGGGCGTTTTCCGGCTGGTTGGCGAAGAATGGCTACAGTGCGATTTTGGCGGTGAAATCATCAATCGTGAAATCAGCGCGATGGGTGAAGACGCGGATGGAGTGCTCTGGGCTGGTTCAAGAGGTTATATCGAACGCTGGACGGCGGCGCGCGTTCAGAAATTTGAACTGCACGGGATCGATCCGTTTTTCTCAGAAAAAGATTTTATTGAATCGATTATCCAAGGCGAAAGCGGGTATTTATGGTTCGCCACGTCGGGCGAAGGCGTGTTGCGTTACGATGGCTCATCATTCGTGCGGCTCAAGTCTAAAGACGGCCTGCTCAGCAATCGAGTGACGGCGTTGTTCGAGAGTCAGGACGGCGCGTTATGGGCCGGATCTCCCGCTTTAGGCATCTCATCGTTCCGGGACGGTCACTGGCGCGCGTATACCATGGCGGATGGGTTGTCGAACCGTGAGGTCATCAAATTGGGAGAACATCCCGCAGGCGTCATCTGGGCGTTGATTGAAGACACAGGACTCGCCTGGTACAAGGCCGATTCGGATGCTCCTGAAACCTTCATCGACGAAGCGCCGGGTTCGATCGCACCGGGAGAACGCAGCGTGTTTATCTTTTCCGGGCGCGATCCGTGGCGTTCGACGATTGAAGATAAATTGTACTATTCATGGCGCATACTCCCTCAAAAGGTCAACTCCCCAATGGTCTCATGGGGGCCGTTCCGGCGCGAATCCACGATCCTGGCGCCATTGCTGCCGCCTGGCGATTACCGGTTTGAGGTCCGAGCGGAAGACCATGATCGAAACGTGGATTTGACTCCCGCCACGGTTTCATTTCGAGTCTTGCCGCCATTATGGAGACAAAAAGAATTTCAGTTATTGATGCTGGGAGTCGTTGCCGCATTGATCTGGGCTCTATACAGCATTATTCGGAGTCACTGGGTACTGCGCCGTGCGAAGCTCGATCTGGAAAGCCGTGTCCGTGAACGCACGATGGAACTGCTTATCGCGAAAGAAGCCGCCGAGGTGGCCAATCGGGTGAAAAGCGAATTTCTCGCCAATGTCAGCCATGAGATACGAACCCCTCTGCATGGCATCATCGGCATGACGGAACTGGCGCTTGATAGCCGGGACGCGGGAGAGCGCAATGAATACCTGACCTTAAGCCGAAATTCCGCGTCCTCGCTCTTGTCAATCATAAATGACATTCTTGATTTTTCAAAAATCGAAGCGGGCAAGTTGGAATTACGACCGGCTCCTTTCTCCCTTCATGACGATCTGCATGCCTCGTTTGAGTGTTGGCGTATTCGCGCACACAACGCGGGCCTTGAGTTCGTGGTTGAGATCGATCCGCAAATACCGGAAAAAATGATGGGCGATCTGGTCCGGCTTCGTCAGGTGATCGACAATCTGGCCTCCAACGCGCTCAAATTCACCGATCGCGGCCGGATTACGATCAACGCGGAATGTGAACGGATGGATCGAGATAACACGACCGTCCAGTTCCGAGTGTCCGATACGGGATGCGGGATTCCGGACGATCAACAGCAATCGATATTCAGGGCGTTTGAACAGGTCGACGCCTCCTCGGTTCGCCGGCATTCCGGGACGGGACTGGGGCTTTCCATCGCGTCTCAAATCGTGCGGATGATGGGGGGGAGCCTTCGAGTACAGAGTCCATCGGAATTTTCAGAAGGCGAGGGTGGATTCGGCAGCGATTTTCTTTTCACTCTCACCTTTGTCAATTGCCACGACGAGCATCCCACCGCCACAGCTGGAATGCCGAATTTCGTCGATCGTGGAGTTCGTGATGAGACGCCATTAATCAAAATGCGCGATCCCGTGATCCTGATCGCCGAAGATAACCAGGTGAATCAGATCTACGCCGCGCGTCTTCTGCAAAAATGGGGGCGCCGGTACGTCATCGCCTCGAATGGAGTCGAAGCCTTTCAATATTGGCGCGACAATCAGGCCGACCTGATCCTGATGGACGTTCAGATGCCGGAAATGGACGGACTCGAAACCACGAGGCGTATTCGTCAACTGGAGGACGGAGCAACACGGAAGACCCCTATCATCGCCATGACGGCGAGCGCAATGAAAGAAGACCGCGATCGATGTTACGCCGCTGGAATGGATGCTTTTCTCGCCAAGCCGGTCGATCCGAGCCAATTGTATGATGAACTCGCCCATTTCATCGAGATGGGGGAGTTCGACGTCGAATCCGGCCTCATCGAGGACGGGAAAGACGACAAAGAGCAAGTGTTCGATCCCTCCGCCGTTCTGATCCGGCTGAGCGGCGATCGTGGTATGCTCATTGAAATGGTCGACGTGTTTCAGAACAACGTCCGCGAATGGCGAACCAGCCTGGATGACGCTCTGGCGAGGGGAGACCTGGATGCACTTGCGTATGAAGCTCATCGCATGAAAGGCGCCGCCGTTCAGTTTAATGCGGCCCGCGCCGCGGACGCATTCGTACAGGTGGAACTTGCCGCGAAAAATGGAAAAATGGATGAAATTCGAGGCTTGCTGGATGATGCGTATCGTGAAATCGCTTTGCTTCTTGAGTCGTTTGAACGATATCGAATTGAATCATCTAACGGGACTGTGTGAAGCCTGATATAGCCCTGATTGGAACCGCCGGATGTTTGCATCTTATGTCTTTTTGAACGATGTTTATGAATTGTTGAGAGCCGATCTGTTCTCCCGATCAATGATTGTTTCTCCTTCGCCAGCATGCCTTGGGCTTTCCGGCGGCGATTGGTTTCTGACGATCGCGGCGGCCGGAATAGGATTGATCGCCGGGTATTATTGGCGCGCAATCAGAGAACGTTTCGATCAAGCAAGCCCCCTCCAATCGACCTCAGCGGATCCATCTCATTCACGTCAGACGCTGGAATACCGGGAGCACGCGTACCGGGATGCGATCGAGTTAGCCAACGCGGTTCCGTATTATCAGAATTATCTGACGAACACCTATGACTTTTTCGGCGAGGAAGTTGAAGCGCTTACGGGGTATAAGCCCGAAGAATTCAACCCCGCGACCTGGCAATCGCTGGTGCGGGAAATCATCATGGTTGGTCCATTCGCCGGAATGCAGCCAAAAGAAGCGGTCAGAAGAGCTCGCAGCGAGGAAGGCCTCAACTGGCGGGCCGACTACCGGATCGAAACCACACGCGGCGAAGAAAAGTGGATCGCAAACGCGGCGGTTCAGATCCGTGACGAACAGGGCGTCGTCATCGGATGCCTCGGAATCCTTCAGGACATCACCGAATGGAAGATGACGGAATCAGCCCTGCGGGACGAACGCGATCGAGCCCAGCAATACCTGGATATCGCCGGGGTGATTATTGTCGTTCTCGACCGAAACGGGGTCGTTACGCTGATCAACCGCATGGGATGTCAGACGCTCGGTTATCCGGAAGAAGAAATTATAGGATTTCCATGGTTTGAAAAGTTCATCGCCCCCTCTGATCGAAAAACACTCAGCAAGGCATTTCAAACACTGCTTGAAAACGAGACGGAAAAATACGAGTGGTTTGAAAACGGCGTTGTGACCCAGTCCGGGGAAATCCGGGAGATTTTGTGGCGCAACAGGATTTTGTACGATTCATCCGGCGCCGTTGTCGGTACGCTGAGCTCAGGAGAGGACGTCACGGAACGGAAACGCGCCGAAAGAGCGTTGCGTGATAGCGAAGCCCGGTACCGTTCGATTGTGGAAGATCAAACGGATTTCGTCGTGCGCTGGAACAGGGACTTCACGATCCAATTTGCGAATCAGGCTTATTGCCAGTATTTCGGATTAACTCGAAAGCAGGTGATCGGCGTCAATTTTCTCGATCTGATTCCGGACGCGGATCGGGAATCGGTCGTCGAAAAAATTCGCTCGCTTACCAAAGATCATCCAACGCGTGAGGATGAACACCGCGCCTGGCGGCATGGTGAGATTGTTTGGCAACACTGGATCGATCGCGCCATTTTCGATGAAACCGGCAAAGTTCTCGAATACCAGTCAGTCGGGCGCGACATCACGGACCGGAAAAACGCCGAGATGGCGCTGCAGGAAAGCCAGCTGCGGCTTGAGCTGGCTTTGCAGGGCGCGAATCTGGGGATATGGGACTGGTATCCACAAACCGGTCTGGCGTACGTCAATGAACAATGGGAGAACCTGCTGGGGTATTCCATGCCGGAGTTCACCCAATCCATTGAAATGTGGTTGAGTCTGATCCATCCGGATGACAAGCGCGCCATCTTACGGGCCTGGTACGATCATTTGCGTGGCCGAACTCCCATGTTCGAGATGGAATACCGCCTCATGACGAAAACGGGCGAGTGGAAATGGGTGCTCGATCGCGGCAAGGTGGTTGAACGGGACGAATCAGGCAAACCGGTGCGAGCATCCGGGTCGCAACTCGATATCACGGATCGCAAGTTGTTTGAGCATGAACTCGCGGAACGAAATGATTTTATCGAGACGATTCTGAATAACCTTCCGATCGGAATCGCCGTCAATCAGCGCCTGAATGGAGAAGCGCTTTATATCAACGACCGGTACGTCGAAATACATGGATGGCCGCGCGAAGTGCTGAAAGACCGAAACGCATTTTATCACTACCTGTTTCCAGACCCCGTACTGCGTGAATACTGGATGAAGCGGATATACGACGATATCGTCAGCGGCGATCCAGCGCGAATGAAATGGGATGGATTGCAGATCGCCAATCAAAATCAGGACCAGCGCACCATCAACTTGAGTTGCATCCCGATCGAGACTCAGCAGATCAACATTTTCGCCGTGATCGACGTCAGCGAACAAAAACAGGCGGAAGAAGAAAAACGAAAGCTCGAAGATCAGTTGAGGCAAACGCAGAAGATCGACGCGGTGGGCCGGCTGGCCGGCGGCATCGCGCATGACTTTAACAATCTGCTGGTCGCCATTCTGGGCTACAGCGACATGGCGGTCACCATGCTCGATGCCGCCTCGCCCGTGCGCAAACATATACTTGAAGTCAAAAAAGCGGGAGAACGGGCGGAGGCGCTGACACGGCAGCTGCTCGCGTTCAGCCGTAAACAGGTGATGCAGCCTCGTGTGATCGATCTGAATGATCTCATCATTGAGATGGATGGCATGTTGCGGCGGCTTATCGGCGAAAATATCGAACTGAAAACCATCCCCGATCCCAATTTGGGCTCGATCGTCGCGGATGCGGGGCAGATCGAGCAGGTGCTCGTGAATCTCGCGATCAATTCCCGCGACGCCATGCCGGATGGGGGCTCGCTGACGATTGAAACGAGTAACGTCGAACTGGATGAAGCCTACGTGAAGCGTCATCCTGAAGCCCATTTGGGGCCTCACGTTATGCTCGCCGTCAGCGACGACGGCGTGGGCATGGATCGGAATACGCTCGAGCGCGTGTTCGAACCCTTCTTCACAACCAAGGAAAAAGGCAAGGGAACCGGGCTCGGATTATCGATGGTTTACGGCATCGTCAAACAGAGCGGCGGCAACATCTGGATTTACAGCGAGCCGGGGCAGGGAACCTCGGTCAAGATTTATCTGCCGCTGGTTGAGGGCGAGGAGGAAGATTTAAACACGCCTCGTCCTGAAATTCTGGAATTGAATGGAAATGAAACCGTGCTGGTGGTCGAGGATGAAACGCTGGTGCGTGAACTGATCGTTCAAACACTCGAACAACATGGTTATCGGGTGTTGAGCGCCTCACGGGGAGATGAAGCGCTTCAGGCAATCAATAAACAAAAAGGCGACATTCACCTGCTGCTGACCGACGTCGTCATGCCTGGAATCAGCGGGCGCGAACTCGCCAATCAGGCGTTGAAAATCTTACCGGATATGAAGGTCTTGTACATTTCAGGTTATACGGAAAACGCGATCGTTCATCATGGCGTGCTTGATACCGGGTTGCAATTTCTTCAGAAGCCATTCACCGCGGGGGTGCTCCTCCGGAAAATCCGGCGGATTCTCGATTAAAAAAACAGCCGCTTCGATGAAGCGGCTGTTGGACTCGTTCGTAGATTCCAGCCAATCATGCAACGGCGGGCTCAACCTGATGTTGAGGGCAGAGCGCGTGAATCACGTCTTCGGCGGAATACGACGTCTCTCCGTTCTGCATGAAACGTCGAATCAGAGAAATCTCTTTGCCGGAAGTTAACAACGGCTTTTCGGTATAACCCGAGCGCTGTAATTGAGGGAGACCGATGTTGGCGAACAAACCGTTGCAAAGGCACTTTCGGCCCCGAGTCGCTTCGGGATCGCCGCCCTTCCGCTGGTATTCTTCAACTGGTTCGGATGGACAACGATAGCCGATGCGGCCTTCTTCATCTTTAAACGGCGTTCTCAGATAGCCAAGGTCGCAGACGCGGGGGCGTTGCTGATACATTTCAAATTCCGAAAGAGTTTCATCCAGCTGAACGACTTTGAAGGGGAAACCGGTGGGTGACGCCTTGGCGTCGGTTTTTACATATACTTCACCGGATTTAATCTGGTCGAGAACCTGCTGCTTGACATGATCTTCCAGACCCGATTCGCGGCAGAATGCGAACGGGGTCCCCAGTTGTACGCCGGCCGCGCCCTGATCGAGCGCTTCCTGAACGCGATAGGGATCGCCATACGAACCCGCCAGCCAGAAAGGCAGGCCCAAGTCCCGGATTTTCGCGAGATCGATATCGTCTTTCTCGCCGTAAACCGGTTCGCCGTTTTCGTCGAGCAGCATGTGTCCACGGGGAGGCGCGTTGTGCCCGCCCGCGTCATACCCTTCGACGACGAATCCATTGACCTGTCCGGATGACTTGCGGGCCAGCGTGACCGCGAGCGTGGCGGATGAAATGATGGCGAGAAAATTGGGACGATGCAGCGGGTGGGGAAGTTCGCCGACGATGTCTCTGGGAGAGAACGTCATCGGGTAGGCTTCGTCGTCGTTATCGACTCGAACCCGCAGCGTGGCGTCTTCATGATTGGAAAACAGATCGAGAATGCCGGGAATTTCACGCGGGATGCCCGCGCCCATCAGAATATAATCCACGCCCGCGAGCATGGCTCCGTAGATCGAAGCCAGGTTGGGCATTTGAATTTTTTCGAGGTAGTTGATTCCCACGCATCCTGAATGTCCTTCTTTCGCCAGAAAGACCTCCGCGAAATTAGCGCACAGCGTCACTTCGAACAGATGACGGCTGGGCGTCAGCGTATACATGGGGATGCGTTTGAACGCCTGATCGATCGCTTTGCCGCAGGGGATGAAATATTTCTCGTAAACGCGGTGCGCGATGTCCGATACGGGGAAATGATTTAACGCACGGCGCAGGTGTCCGCCCGGGTCGCCGTTCTGGAGACGGCGAGCAAAGACGGAATCAAGCGCCGTTCCTGAAACAACGCCCAGATGTCCCAGCCGGGATACCGTTTTGGCGAGGTTCCAGTTTGAAACCCCTACGCCCATTCCGCCTTGAATTATGGTTGGCCACTTCATTCAGTTGATGTCCTTCTTGCTAATCCCTGTCAGACTGAGCCGTCTGATTCCGATCGGGTTTGATTTTCGATTCGTATACAACCTGCTATTACAAGCGGATCGAAAATACTCCGCAGAATTATACGTATTTTACCGGCCATTCGGAATGGGAAAACCGCGAAAAATGAGGATTGGTGAAGGGGCTGAATTTGCAGCATGAAATCGAAATTGAATGAGTGGTTTAAATCAAGGCAAAAAAACAACTAAAATGGGCCCTCAACGCCAGAAGGAGCCATCGGAACGATTTCGGATGGCTCCTTCTTCATTCATCCGGCGGCGTTTCTCCATTCATAGAACGCCAACCCTTTCCGTGGTCCCCATTCTAGCGATGGGGTTATTTGGTGAAACAGGCGAAATAGATGGGGCGCCGTGCTTCACTGGGCGATTCCTGTCGCCCTCCCGGTAGGAACCTTGGCTGAGTTCGCTCTGGAATCAGCCGCTTTGTCCCTTCAACCAATACTCTACTCGCCCGGCTCCTTCACGTCAACATTTTTTTTATGAAATCCGCCTGAATTCAGGCTTAATAAAAGGGGCTGTAGAGATTGAAGCGGAATGAAATCGAGTGTTGTTTCATCGCGAAATCGGAGTGAATCAAATCAGTGAAACGAGAGAGTGAATCTTCAAGTTCAGGCGCGCTGCAGAATGAGGTTTTTGATTCGATCGATCACCGCTTTGTTTTTCATCAGGCGGTTTTTGATATCGTCTTCGATTGAGATGATTTCATTTTCCAGCAGAGCGATTTTTCGTTCGATGGAATCGGATGGGTGAATGGTGCGAGGCTGGACGTCCGGCGGTTCGGACCAGGTTTGTAGAAGCGCCTTGTATTCAGACCATTCGCCGTTGTCGCCGGATTGAATCCGCTCAAGCAGGCGGCGTGCGTCCGATGCGACCAGCCGGGTAAGCAACTTGTACTCAAGAACGGTCAGGCGGCTCTGTTGACGAAGAAAATCAAAGCGGAACAACCGGGCCTGATGCAACAGCGCGTCGATCTCAGCACGAATCGTCTGAAACGATTCGATCCGCTCGCCCCATTCGCTTTCCAGCGTATCGGCGATGTCATGTTCGCCGCGATCCCGATGAAAGCGAATGCGGTCCTGAGCGTCCGACAATTCATCGTAACCGGGAATCGCCTCCTTCTTTTCCAGTATTTGCTGCTCCAGATCAATCAGAGGCTGAACGCAATTTTCCGCGACCGAGGCGATATCCGAGAGTTCGTTATAGCTCTCGAACATGGTCACCGCATCGAGAACGCCTGATTGCTGGAGGCGCTGTATCAGCGATTCACACGATTCCAGCCGGAGATTCAACCGGCCCAATAATGAATTGTTCCCTCGAATCGAACGTTGAAGAAGCGGATTTTTCATCATGGAAATAAATAGACGCCATTCACTCCTGCATGGATTCCGAAAGCCCATTTTCCAGACTTGGAAGCGAATGTCAATTCGCTTTTCGTCTTTCCATCGTCACCATGCGGGAACGTGATTGGGTGGACGTCCTGAAATGGGTGGGAGCCAGTTTTTGACGAGAGTGCAGATGAGCCACCTGTTGTGAAATATCTAATTCGGGTTGTTTGAGTACGTTACAGGCGATTTCGGAGATCACCGCCTGCGTCCTGTTTTCTTCCTGTACAAAGTATCGGTTCTGTCGATTCAACGCTTCGGCTTCTTTGCGATTTTTTTCCAGCTTCTTTGACAGTTCTTCAACTTCGCGGGCGGTGTTGGCGCTGTTTGACACCGCGGCGCCCTGCTGGAGGCTTTGAACTCGATCCCGAATTTCACCGATTTCCAGTTCGAGCCGTCCAGCCTTGTGCGCGCACAGGTTGCGGTGGACGTTAAGCAGGCGTTTTTTTATTTTCTGCAGATCGAGACGGCGATGGTACAGGGCGCGAATTTCAGGTTCAATCGACCGGCAACACAACAGGTAAAAGTTCTTTTTCTGCTGGAGTTCCATGGCGATCCGGCGGGCGCCGTCCCAGTCATCGGCTTTCTTTTTCTCAAGCATTTCACCGACTTTCGCTTCATATTCACGGATGGCGGGCTGGTCTTGCCGAACGTTCGCCACGTGTGTCTCCATCGAAGCGACTTCTTTCAGAATGTCGTCGATTTCGCTTTGAGTCCGTTGCAGAAACGGCTTCAGCTCGTGAAGTTCAAGTTTGGAGACGCCGGGGTTGTCTTTCAGATGTTCAATGGAGAGTTTCGCGGTACCCAGCAGGGCGAGCAGTTCGTGGCGCGTGTTCTGGCTTTCACCTTTCAGGGCGCGTTCGACGGCTGCGCGAAGACTCGATTCCTGCGATGTTCCCCGATGTTGCTGGAGAAACTGGTCGGCTTGCTGTTGCGTCATCCACAGAATCTCACCATTGTGGACGATCCGTACCAGAGCGTCCGAGCTCACGCCGTGGGTCTGTGAGCTGGAATCGACGATGTTTTTCAGAAAACCTGACAGACGCTCCTCAAACTTTGACGGATCGGTTTCGTCAAACAGGTCGTCGAATGATATTTTGGCGATACAGGTTGAATTCATGCAATTTTTTTATAAACCAATTCAATTTGCCGTCAAAATAAGATCTCGGATAGAACAGGAGTTAACCAGTGTTTTTCTATTGATTTTCGCTGATTTGCTTGAAGTTCATCCCGTATTTATTTTGACAAATAATACCATATATGCAATATTCTTTTGTTATTGTACCAGAATTTTTAATCTTAAACTATAGAAAAATAGTATTTTCAGAAAAAATGATCGTTTTTTACCTGTACCTTTCCCGAGAGTGCTAGAAAGTGAAGAAGCCGCTTTCATGTTGAAAGCGGCCTCTTGATGGTAAGAATTTTCATCGATTTGATGTGAACTGGGATGGTGTATTTTATGCAGAATCAATTATTTTAAGAAGTTCGGCTGTTTTCTCGTCCAGTAATTTCCGGTCCCCGCGCGACTCGACGTTCAACCGGAGAATCGGCTCTGTGTTCGACTTGCGCAGGTTGAATCGCCACGTTCCAAATTCGAGGCTGACTCCGTCGGTTTCGTCCAGCGATTTGGCCTGAGGCTTGAAATAGGTCAATGCGGCGTCAATCGCGGCGTCGGGGTCCTTCAGGCGGCGGTTGATCTCACCGCTGCAGGGGTATTTGGCGATACGATCCGCGACCAGTTCAGAAAGTTTCTTTCCGGTTTTGCTCATGACTTCCATGACCAGTAACCACGGAATCATCCCGCTGTCGCAATAGGTGAAGTCGCGGAAATAATGATGCGCCGACATCTCGCCTCCGTAGATCGCTTCGACCTCGCGCATCTTTTCCTTGATGAAGGCGTGCCCTGAACGGCACTGAACCCCTTCGCCGCTGAATTCCTCGCACACATCGATCGTGTTCCAGATCAGGCGAGGATCATACACGATATGAGCGCCGGGCTCTTTGCGAAGCATGGCTTCCGCGAGGAATCCAACGATGTAATACCCCTCGATAAAATCGCCGTTTTCATCAAAAAAGAAACACCGGTCGTAATCGCCGTCCCAAGCGATGCCCGCGTCCGCGCCCTGCTGGCGAACGACCGAAGCCGTCGCTTCCCGGTTTTCCATCAGCAGGGGGTTGGGAACGCCATTGGGGAAGCTGGAATCGGGCTGATGATGGACCTTGATCAGTTCAAAGGGGAGTTGCGGTTCCAGTTGATCCACAGCGGGCCCCGCGCAGCCATTGCCCGCGTTCACGACGAGTTTGTAGGGTTTGAGGGTATGAATATCGACCGTATGAAGAACTTTTTCGATATATGGCTTCATCACGTCGAGCGTCGAGACTCGCCCTTTCGAGGGAGCGTCCTGAAATTCTCCGATGGAAGCCAGACGTTCGATATCTTTCAGTCCGGTCTCGCTGCTGATGGGGCGCGAGTTGGCTCTGACGAATTTCATTCCATTGTATTCGGGTGGGTTATGGCTGGCGGTGATCATGATTCCGCCGTCGGCGTTCAGATGAGACGTGGCGAAGTAAACCATCTCGGTTCCACAAAGACCGATGTCGGTTACGTTGGCGCCGGCGCGAGTCAGGCCTTCGATCAATGCGTCGTTCAGTTCTTCTCCCGATTCACGCACATCGCGGCCGACGACGATGGTTTTGGCTCCAAGAAATTGCACCATGGCTCGTCCAATATTGCGGGCGAGGTCCGGATTGAGTTCGTCGGGCACTTTTCCGCGCACGTCGTAAGCCTTGAAGCAGGGTAGCGGCTTGTAATCGTTCATAGGCAATCCTCCAGTTTTGAGGTTCGCCTTCTATTGTAAGGGAAACCCGCCCGATTCTGAATAAGCCGGCTTCAAGCGGATTGTGGGGGAGAATAACCGTACTTTTCGATAATCAGTTTTTCTTTTTCAGCCACCCACTGGATGGACTCATCATCGTAATATTCGATCGCGGGCCGATGGCGGGATGAATTCGATTTGGGCATGGCCATCAATTCATCGACGTCATGCTGGGTGAGAGGAATATTGAGTCCGGCCATGAAACGGACGAAATCCTCTTCAAGCGTTTCACAGCGAATGATGTGCTTGATCAGGTTGTTGCTTGAGTCGACGTATTTGAGCTGGTTGTAATTCTGAATCAGGTTGGGAGGATACAACGGATTGATGACCATCCAGTACATGCGCAGATACATATACGTGTAATAGCCCACGATGTTCCATACCGAACTCACTCCGTAGTTTTCCTGGTAATCATGCCGCCGCTCCGGATCGTACAACATGCGAAGAAACATCTTAAAACATTGGGAGTCCATCGGATCGGCGAAACATTCCCGCCATTGTTCGATCGGTTTGCCAGGGATGTCGTCATCCTCCGCGTAGACTTTGTTTCGGAAACCGCTGGCGGATTCGCAGGAGTAGGCCCAGAGGGAGATATACCAGTCCCATGGATTTCTGATCGATCCCAGCACGATTTTGTTTTTCGGCAGATAGCCATTGGGGAGCCGGGGGTGAAACTGTTCTTCCAGCAATTCGGGGAAATATTTTCTGAATAACACGCGCAGGTGAGTGCCGCCGGTTTTTTGCAGATGCAGGTAGATGAATCGATCGGTGACGATCATGAGGAAATCATGCTCCAAAACGGGGCTTCGCGCCGAGTTGTAAATCAACAGACAGTCATCATAGTAACTATCGGCGCCGTGGAGGTTGATTTTAAGGGATGAAGCGCGCCGTCTGAAAAAAAACGGGGCGGAAAACTCCGCCCCGTCAGATTCGTATCAATTACGCAACCACAGGTTGTTGCGCGCCGATTTCCAGCGCCGGATTTCGGTGGGATATCGTCATTTCGCCTTCTTTTACGTCTACTTCGATCTCCGCGCCATCGAGAATCTCGCCTTTGATCAACTCGCGCGCGAGGCGGTTTTCCAGTTCTTTCTGGATCAACCGGCGCAGGGGGCGCGCACCGTACACCGGGTCGTAACCCGATACGGCGAGATGTTCCATCGCGGCGGGCGTAACCGTCAAGGTGAGACGCCGCGATTCAAGCCGGGAGCGCAGTTCATTCAGCATCAGTTCGACGATGCGCTCGATCTCTTCCAGCCGCAGGGTCTTGAACATGACGATGTCGTCGACGCGGTTGAGAAATTCCGGCCGGCAATGCAGCCGTAGTTCGTTCATGACCCGGTCTCTCGCCTCCTGGTTGATCTCGCCGCGCTGCATCGAAACGTCGAGCAGATGTTCGGAGCCGATGTTGGAGGTCATGATGACGACCGTGTTTTTAAAATCGATGGTGCGGCCCTGCGAATCGGTGAGCCGGCCATCGTCGAGAATCTGCAACAGGATGTTAAACACGTCGTGATGCGCTTTTTCAAACTCGTCGAAGAGTATTACTGAATACGGCTTCCGGCGAACGGCTTCGGTCAATTGTCCACCTTCTTCAAAGCCCACGTAACCCGGAGGCGCGCCAATCAATCGGGAAACGCTGTGCTTCTCCATGTATTCCGACATATCGATGCGGATCATATTCTCTTCCGAATCGAACAGGGCGTGCGCCAGCGTACGGGCCAGTTCGGTTTTTCCCACGCCGGTAGGGCCAAGGAAAATGAAGGAGCCGATTGGGCGGCGCGGGTCTTTGATGCCCGCGCGGGCGCGGACCACCGCGTCGGCGACGGCGTCGACCGCTTCATCCTGCCCGATCACGCGTTCATGCAGCAAGTCGGCGAGGCGTAACAGTTTTTCACGTTCGCCCTCCATCAGCCGCGTCATGGGGATGCCGGTCCAGCGGGAGATGATCTCGGCGATTTCCTCCTCGGTGACTTCTTCGCGGAGAAAACGCTGGCCGTTCACGGGATCGAGCATCGCTTTTTCCCGATCCGCCAGCTGATGCTGCAAGTCAGGCAGCCGGCCGTGGCGCAATTCCGCCGCGCGCGACAGGTTGTAATCGCGTTCGGCCTGTTCGATCTCGCGTTTGACCCCGTCAATCTGTTCACGCAGATCGCGAATGCCCTGAATCGCACTTTTTTCCGATTCCCACTGCGCCTTCATGCTGTTGGCCTGGTCGCGCAGATCGGCCAGTTCACGGCGCAACGTGGCGAGGCGGTCTTTGCTGGCGGCGTCTTTTTCCTTACCCAGCGCCTGTTCTTCGATCTCAAGCCGCATGATCTTGCGCGAGACTTCGTCGAGCTCGGTCGGCATCGAGTCGATTTCCGTGCGGATTTTGGCGCAGGCCTCGTCAACGAGGTCGATCGCCTTGTCAGGCAGAAATCGTTCGGTGATATATCGATTCGAGAGCGTGGCGGCGGCGACCAGCGCGTTGTCCTGAATCTTGACGCCGTGATGCACCTCGTAGCGCTCTTTCAGACCGCGCAGAATCGAGATGGCGTCTTCGACGCTGGGCTGTTCGACCAGCACCGGCTGGAAGCGGCGTTCGAGCGCGGCGTCTTTTTCGATATGCAGCCGGTATTCATTGAGTGTGGTGGCGCCGATGCAGTGCAGCTCGCCGCGCGCCAGCATGGGTTTAAGCATGTTGCCCGCGTCCATGGCGCCTTCGGCTCGTCCCGCGCCCACGATGGTGTGGAGTTCGTCGATAAAGAGAAGAATCTCTCCATCGCTGTTTTTGATTTCGGTCAATACCGCTTTGAGACGTTCTTCAAACTCGCCGCGATATTTGGCGCCGGCCACCAGCGCTCCCATATCGAGGGCGAATATTTTTTTGTTCTTCAATCCTTCGGGCACGTCGCCGCGAACGATGCGGTGGGCGAGACCCTCAACGATGGCGGTTTTGCCCACGCCCGGCTCGCCGATCAACACTGGATTGTTTTTCGTTTTGCGCGACAGGATGCGGATCACGCGGCGAATCTCGCCATCGCGGCCGATGACGGGATCGAGTTTTCCCGCAGCCGCGTCCGCCACCAGTTCACGACCGAAGCGGGAGAGCGCGTCATAGGTCGCTTCCGGCGATTCGCTGGTGACGCGCTGATTACCGCGCACTTCCATCAGCGCTTTCAGAAACGCGTCCCGCGTTACGCCAGCCTGTTTGAAATAATCAACGGCGGGTGAGGAAACCGAGCCGGACAGCATCGCCAGCATCAGGTGTTCAACGCTGATAAATTCATCTTTCAGCGATTTCGCTTCTTTTTCAGCCTGGGTCAGTGTACGGTTCAGCCGATTGGATGCGTAAACCGAGCCTGAATCGCGTCCAGGGCCGCTCACCTTGGGACGCCGATTCAACTCATCGCTCAGATGTTGATCGAGGCTTTCCAACGGCGCGCCGATCTTGCGCAACAGCCGGGGAATCAGGCCGTCTTCCTGACGCAGCAATGCCAGCGCGAGATGCTCCACATCGATTTCCATGTGGCTTTTCTCGATGGCGAGATTCTGCGCGCTCATGACGGCTTCACGTGATTTTTGTGTGAAACGGTTGAAGTCCATGCTTCACCTCCAACCCGGGACGGTATCCGTGCCGGGAACCAGCAATCTTTTTTTATTGTTCTTATCTGATTGCAAAGAGCGTACAAAAATGAATTGTTTTTTTTATTTAACTTGTAATGCGTTGATTTATAAATGATTATGATATCGTTTCGGGAAATGAGGTTTGATGATTATCCAAGCACTTACTGAACAATTGAGCCAAAATGGCATGCTGAATCCGGTGATGAGTGTTGTATGGCGCGGGGGTATACATCTATACTGGCATGCGAGGAACCAGACGATGAAACACAACCCGCGAGGCTTTTTTAATCTGCTGAGACTCATTGGCTTAACCATGCTGACTGGCGTGGTCTATGTCCTGTTAAAGATTCAGGGCAAACTGAAGATGTAACTCCCCGATTCTCTCTCCTTTTTCGATCTTCTTCTTAATTCGTTGATATTTCACCGCTTAAACGCTTTCTGAATTGAAGGGTTAGCGTGGTTTTTTTATTATATCAAAAATAATTCTTAATTTTGTTGACAATTTCTTTAATATAATTAAAATAAAAATAAATAAAGTTAATGCCGAGGCGTTATGAACACCATTCCAGTCTGGCTCAAATCATTATCCGACGAGGATATTCAGTTCCTCAAGCGTTTCGTACTTGCGTCCGGCTCGCTCAAAGCGCTCGCGGAGGAATACGGCATCTCCTACCCCACCGTGCGCACCCGGCTGGACCGCTTGATCGAGAAAATCAAAGCGGCCGATCACAGCGGGTATGAGGACGACTTTCACCGCGCCGTCCAGTTGATGATCGCCGACGGCTCGTTGCCGACGGAGACGGCCCGGCGGCTATTGCAAGCGCATCGCGACGTAGTGAAACAAAAACAGACCGACGTGCAATCCGTATTGAAAAAACTCGCGGGACTCGAATCCGCTCCAGTCGAAGGAGAAGCGTCATGAGAGGGATTTTGTTTTTGTGCACTATTTTGGGGGTGTTGAACGCCGCGGCGCAAACACCCGTCCCCACCCAGACGTTCAAGTCATTATTCGATTTGCATCAAGATCGGGAGACTCCGCTTTCTCAACCTCTGCCTGGATTCAGCGAAGGCCTGCCAGATGGCGTTGAAGTGTTCCTGTGGGATGAAGGCCGGGTACAAAGCGGGATGACCGGCGATGGAATCGACTTCAAGTGGAAAGGCTTTATTCACATTGAGCACTCCGGTGAAGGAACAGTTTCAATCCCTCTGGTAGCGTTCGATGACCCTGGATATGAAAATACCGCTATCTGGTATAAAGCGGACTGGATGGTATATAAAACGCCGAAGAGAGCCTACCTTGAAATGCTTTGTACGTTTCCCGACGGGAAAACTTATTTTTCTCGAGGGCTCGATCGCCCGTTATCTCAATCAAACGGGGCTTTTCAACAGATTCCCTTTTTTCTCAAAGCAGGAGAGCGCCCCACACGGGTTACGATCGGAGTTGGGATGGATGGGCCTGGTACGGTCAAATTCATGAGCATGGAACTTTCGAAAGAAAAACAGCAGGTTAATTTGTTCAAACCCAGTGGCTGGCTTCATCCCGGCGCGGTGGGGGGGATACTCGGAACGCTTTATGGCTTTTGGGGCGCGGCGATCGGCTGCGTTGGCGGATATTGCACTCCGCGCGGTAAGTGTAAGAGGCTGGTGATGGGATTATATATTGGGATGATTATTTGCAGCATCGTCTGTCTGATTCTTGGGATCGTGTTTTTGCTCAGCGCTTCAACCTATGCCATCACCGGCTGGGCATTTCTGTATTGTGGCGCGTTAGGGGGCATTCTCGGTGGAACGCTGATGCCGATGACGATGCGCCAGTACGCGGAAGTTGAACTCCGCCGCATGCGGGCGAAAGACGTGACCGATTTCAACGCGTGAATCCGTTGGAAACACCGAGGGGCGGCCTGCGCCGCCCCTCTCTCGACTTTGGCCTTTGACTAGATAAAAAGAGATAAAAATTGCTGGGAGTGTAATTTTCGCTGGAAATTCGCTCCTTTTTCTTTTATTATAGAGTCTAGTTATGTGACTAGACCGCAAAGGAGAGTCTCCATGGGATT